>NZ_JBAKHT010000001.1:0-607150 GCF_036906755.1 Micromonospora sp. CPCC 206171
CCGGTCACCTCGACCAAGCCTGGCCGGGCTGCGGTCGTACCACCAGCTAACAGGTAGCCGCGATCCGCGCGCTACGCAGCGTCACGCCGAGCTGGCCCGGGTTGCCGTCCGGGCGTGCCGAGAAGCGGATGTTCGATGTGCGAGCGCGTTACCCCGGTTCGACGGCCTACCGGTCCTGGCCTGAACGCGGCCGGTGGTTCGCTACAGTCCGTCCGTGCCGACCGACGAGGTGCTGCTTACCCATCCCGACCTGCCCGCACCCAAACACCTGCACCTCGCGGTCGACGGTGCCCGCCTGCTGCGCCGCTCGTGGCGAGGCACCGCCAAGGAGCGGCACAGTAGCCGCGATCTTCCCAACCCGCAGGCCGCCCGCGACGCCCTCGCACGTGAGGCCGCCGCTCGCATGCGCGAGGGCTTCGTCTTTGTCCGCGACTCAGCCGGCACCCCACCTGGTGAACCCGTCCTGCGCTGCGCCCCGCCGAACCGCGGCGGGGACCAGACCTTCGACCTGCATCCGCAGGGCCACACCCTCGCCGTTGCCTCGCTGCACCGTGGCGCCTGCGGTGCCGACCTACATCTCATCGATGTCACGACCGGCCGGCGCCGACTCGTGCACACCGAGACACCCGGCAGCGGCCCAGCGAGGCAGACGTTCATCCACAGGGTGCTGTTCGACGCCGACGGCACCGGCCTGGTCTACGCGCTCAACGGCGAGACCCGTCACCTCGACCTCACCACCGGTGCCACCCGCATCCTCGCAGCCTACGAACAGTTCAGCACTGCCCGGTTCAACCCCTTCTCCGCCCGGCCCGCCCAGGACGCCACCCGACAGCGGCTGCTGCTGTTCGATGCTGACGATCGGGTCCGTGTCCGTACTACCAGCACCGGCGATGACGTACTGGTCTTGCACGTCGCCGACCAACCCGAGTGTCGCGCTGGAGCCCTGTCGCCCTCCGGGCGGCTGCTTGCCCTCACCTATGGCGTGCACGACGCCACCGTGCAGCTGTGGCACGTCGACACCGGTCGGCTGCTGCACAGCACCCGATTCCCGTTCCCGTTCGCCAGCACGACCGGCCGCACCGGGATCAGCCACCTGGGCTTCGACCCCACCGAGAGGTTCGTCCTCGCCGCCGGCGGGTTCGCCGAGGGACCGTTCGCCCTGCCCATCGAGGGCGACACCCTCGCCTGGGCCGTGGCGGACCCGCACCGCACCGACCGCTACGGCACCTGCTTCAGCTGGCAGTACTCCCCTCAGGGGGAGCTGCTTGCCATCGGCGGCCGACTCGGCGCCACCCTGCACCTGCCGACCGGCGAACCCTCACCAGTGACGATCGCGCCGTCGCACACCGGCCGCACCCACCGAATCGTCTTCTCCGCCGACGGCACCCTGCTCGCCTGTGGTGGCGATACCGGCCAACTGTCTGTGCACCGCCTGACCGGCCAACCCTGACGTGGCTCGATCGGAGATGATCATCGAGTGGCTGGGTTGATTGAACACTTGGAGTCGTTCCTCGGGCTCATCGCGGGTGGTAGCCGAGGCGACGATACGACGCCGGAGGGCGTTCAGGTGGCGTGGTTTGGCCCGGACGTCCCGTTCGCTGGGGTCACGACGCTGGTGACCGTCGGGCTGTCGCGGCGTCATCTCAACCTGCCGACTGACGGGGCCTTGCACCAAGAGTTGGTGATGCACGTTCCAACCGGCGACTACCCGGCTCGGGCGGCTGGTCTGTTGTTCCAGGTGGCCGGTGAGATGGTGCGCCGCAGGGCCGGCTTGTCGCATGGGCAGGTGATTGGTCCGCGGGGGCCTCTCTTCCCGGGCAGCCAGACCACAGCCATCGTGGCGATCAGCCCGAGATATTTGCCGGAGTCCTTCGCCGTCTGTCACACCGAACCCGCGCCGGTGGTCTTCACGTGGTTGGTTCCGATCACCACGGGTGAAGCTGAGGTAGCCCAGAAGTTCGGGTGGGGGACGCTGGAGCAGGCGTTCGCGGCTCAGGATCCTGACCTGGCTGACCCCGGTCGGGCAGAAGTGGCGCTGGATGGGTTGGGCTCGTAGGCCTCGATCGGCGGGTGATCGAGTATCCGGATCTAGCCGCAATCAGCGCGCGGAGGTGTCGCAGATCAGTTGGCGGACGAGTGTCGCGCATCAGTCGACGGAGGACACGGGCACGGCGAACCCACTGCCGAATAGACCTCAGGCCTCGGCTCTGCCAGTCGTTGCGGACCACGTACGGGATCTTGAGACCACGAGTAGCCCATGGCAGGCTCATGCCGCATGAACGATGAATTCGCGAAAGCCAACCTGCACGGGAGACTGCGGCGGGACCGCAAGGCGCTGCTCTGGAAACTCGACGGCTTGTCCGAATACGACGCCCGCCGACCTTTGACAGCGACCGGGACCAACCTCCTCGGCCTGGTCAAACACGTGGCCACCGTCGAGGCCAGGTACTTCGGCGAGATCTTCGACCGCCCTTCCCCGGAACCGCTGCCCCGGTGGCAGGACTCCAACGGCAGCGATCTGTGGGCGACCGAGGACGAGACCCGCGATCAGATCATCGCGTTCTACCGGCGCACGTGGGAACACTCGGACGCGACGATCAACGAGCTTCCCCTCGACGCCCCCGGCCACGTGCCGTGGTGGCCGGAGCCTTATGCCGACACGAACCTGTTCGCCATCATGGTCCATGTCCTCGGCGAGTCCATCCGGCATGCCGGGCACGCCGATATCCTGCGCGAGGGCCTCGACGGCCGGACCGGGTTGCGCGCCGAACACGAGAAGCAGATCGACGAGGAAGCCCGTGCAGCCTACTGCGCGAAGATCGAGCAGGCCGCCAGGTCGGCCGCACCAATCAAGGCTTAGTTAGACATGGCAGCCTGACATCAGCTCCCCTACCGGCGCTTGCGATTTCCGAGCACCCGGCCACCTGACATGCCCGCGTCACCCGATGTGGGCGTTCAGTCCACGCCTTCGTCGTCCTCGTCCAGCTCGGGCGCGTCCGGGTCGCGCAGCGGGCGCAGGGCCGGCCGACATCAATCCAGCCAAGATCAGCCTCACTCTCATGCCGCGATCCGCGCGGCACGCAACGTGACGGCAGGAGCTGCCGATGTGCGGGTGGCAGGTGACGGTCACGAATGTCGAGGATTTCACCGCCTGCTATGGATTGCGTAGGCGATATCCTGCCGCAACAGTGCCGCCTCCTCATCGCAGTCGCACAACAGCAACACCTTGAACGGGACGCCCTTGCCGTCCGGCCTGCCGAGCGGGCTAGCCCAGTGATGAACGGCCCGAGACAGGATCTGGAACATCGTGTGCCGATCCTCGGCACTGCTCGACAGCAGCCGGGGCGCGTTCTCGACAACGATCAGATACCCGTCTGCGGGCAACCAGTTCAGATCCCGGAGACAGTCGGACAACGCGTCCCAGTTCCAGCCGAAGTAGCCAGGAAAGAGCAGCGCGTCGGAGAACTCGTAGAAGGCGTGGTGCGCATCCGTCATCCTCGTTCCGTCAAGCCGGGCAACTACGAACCTGCCCGTTGCCGGTATCACCGCCGCCAGTCCCACCAGGGCACTACGCAAGCACACCGCAAGCTGATCAGTGGAGTCGTTCCACCAGTCTTTCATCATTCAGCCCCACCGGGGTCGACGTAGCTTGACGACCTCAGCGGCCTCGCGCATGCCATGTCCTCCATGGTCTTGAGTGTGGCCGGGAGGCGGCACAGCACAACGGGCAGGCCTCGACCGAATGACCGGATCTGCCGCCGTCCGGGCGTTCAGTGGGGAAACGCGCGGGGGATGCGAGCGCTGAGGAGTTCGTCGCGGAACGCTTGGATGCGGGTGATGACCTGTCGCCTGCCGATGGTGTTCTCGATCCGGTCGAGGTACAGGCATCGGGCGGCGAGTTGGTCGAGGTCGACCGTGAAGTAGATCGCCATCAGCGGGTTGACGAACAGGTCGCCGCCGTCGGTGCGCCGGGTGAACCGGACGTCTCCGAACGCGCCGCTGGTGGCGGCGGCGATCTGACCTTGGACGATGCTCGGCCGGTCCGGGGTGGCGGCCTGGGCGTCGGTGACGGCATCGCGGTACAGCGCCGCCTCCCGGCTGGAACCGGGGATGGACAGGGCACCGAGGTAACCGCCGTCGCGGTCGAGTGCGGCGAGGTTCTCCAGCACCTGGACGTGGTTGACGCCGTCGTAGGCGTCGATGCCGAAGCCGAGACTGGTCACCAGCTTGACCGGCACGTCCAGCGCGGCCACGGCGGCCAGGCTGGTGATGTCCTCCACCGGGGTGCCGAGATCGCTTTCGTCGCCGCGCAGCAGGACATCGGTGCCGCCATCGACCAGCACCACCGCATCGATGTCGAGTTGTTCGATCAGGTACCGGTACGCCGCCCGCAACGGCTGGACACCGAGTGGCGGAAAGGCGTACACGGTCGACGGCAGCTCCTGAGCCGCCAGCCACCGGGCGAGCGTCCGCTCGGGGAAGTACCAGTCTGGGCTGCCAGTGTCCGGCTGCACCGCCGCGACGTGCTCCGCTACCCACGCGTCCCGGTCGATCAACTCGAGCTCGGAGAAGGACAGGCTGGCCAGGTGCACCTGTGCGCCGCCGCGCCACAGGGCGAACGCCAAGGGCAGGCCGGCGTACACGTCGAACCCCCCGCCCGCCCCGGCGATGAGGATGCTCCGTGCCGGAGCCAGCGCGGCGAACAGCGGCGGAACGGCCAACGAGAACGCACCGGGGTCGGCCGGCAGCGCGGCAGGGTTCATCACCGCTCAATGATCAGCCACGCCCCGGCTGTCCACGCCACCGTGACCGGCAACAGTGATCGGGGGTAGGCACATGGCGCAGCGCATGGATGTGCAACGAGTGGGCCCGGCGGGGCCGTAGCCGAGGGCTCGGTGTGGTCCCGGAGAGGTCGTCACCACCGTCGGTGGACGGTTGCCTTGGTGCCGGTGACCAGGCTTGCCGGCGGAACGTCATCGGCCACGACCGCGCCGGCGGCGACCACGGCATCACGGCCGATGCTGACGCCGGGCAGGATCGTGGCACCGGCGCCGATCCACACGTTCTCCGCCACGTCGATGGGCGCGCCGGTGAGGTACGACCGCCGATCCTCAGGATCGACCGGGTGGCCGCTGGTGATGAACGTGACCTTCGGGCCGACCATCACGCGCTCGCCGAGCCGGATGCCGGCGTAGTCCAGGAACGTGCAGTTCTGGTTGATGAACACGCGTTCGGCGAGGTCCAGGTGGAGGCCGTGATCGGTGTAGAAGGGCGGATAGATCGTGACTCTCGTCGGCAGCGGCTTGCCGAGGATCTGTTCGAACAGTTCCGCTTTGCCCGCTTCGTCCTCGAAGGGCAGGACGTTGAGGCGGGAGGTGAGCTCGGTGACCCGCAGGACCCTCGCGGCCATGGCCTGGAACTCGGCGCTGTGGATGCGCATGAGACGGTCGCTGGACATGCCACGACCCTTTCTGGTGTCGATCGGTGGCCCGGTCACCGAAAGCAACGTGTGATCAGCCCGCGAGACTAGCAGCGGCACGCCGTCCGCCCGACCCTGTCCGGATCGCCGGCAATCGATGGATCTACCGGCCCAGCAGACAAGGACCGGCACATGCTTGGAATGATCAAGTGTATTGCGGGGGAGTCGTCGGGCGAATGTCCTGGTAGGAGGGGGTGCGGCCGTAGGCGCCGCACCCTTGCTGCGCGGCACCGACCGACACGTGTCGACAGCCTGCGTCCGGCTCTCCGGACGGGGCTCGGAGCCCAGCGGGGTCGGCGGGCTGAGTAGCCATCGAGGAAGCCAAGGCGGCGTAGCCGGCCGAACCACCCGTACTTCGGCGGGACCGCTGAGCAGTGCTGGGTGAGGCTGACGGGCCCCTGCCCGCTCCTGACAGTGTGGGGGTCAGGGGTTCGAGTCCCTCGGTTCCACCACAGAGACGAGGGCGTTCGTCAGAGATGACGAACGCCCTTCGTCGGATCACCGCTGGGATCGGCGGACCGTCAGCGGTTGGTCTTGCGGGCCGTGCGCCGGTTGCCGAAGGTCTCCATGGTGGTGGCCTTCTTCGCCGGCGCCCGGGTGGCCGTGGTCGTCCGCGCGCGGGCAGCCGCGGCCTTCTTCGCCGGAGCCTTCTTCGTCGCCGCCCTCGTCCCGGGCGCCTTCATGGCGGGGGCTGCCTTCTTGGCGGCGGGCGCCTTCTTGGCGGCAACCGCCTTGGCGGTCGGGGTGCGGGTCGGGGCGGCTGTCGCGGAGGTCGCCTTCTTCCGGGCCACCCGCTCCGTCGTCGGGGTGGGCTTCTCGCCCGGGGATTTGGCCGCGCTCGCCCCGGTGGCTCGCTTGGTGGCGGCCGCGACCTTCTTCGCCGCCGCCTTGCGGTTCAGCGGGGCCTTGCTGGCCCCGGTGGCCTTCCGGGCGCTGGTGGCCCCGGTCGTGCTCCGTCGAGCGTCGGCCATCGTCGCTCCTCCTCGGGGTGTCCTGCCGAGGCCCGCACCGACGGTGCCGCTGACGGGACGGGCCGGTCCAGCCGGGTCGAGCCGACCGGCCCGCTCGGCGCCCGTGTCTTCCCCCACCCCCGGCACCCAAACTCTTGCTCCGGCGGGGGACCGGCTCGGCCTACCGGCCGGGGCTGTCCAGCAGGGGGTCAGCGGGCGATGTGCAGGCCGTCGTCGATGCCGCCGCGGGCGTCGAGGTAGCCGCTGATCCGGTCCATGGCGGCCCGGTACGTCTCTCGCCGCCGGTCGGCGGCCGGGAGCCGGGCGAGGTCGAGGACCCGGATGGTGGGCTTCAGGGAGAGCCAGATGGGGATGGCCTCTGCCCGGGTGACGGTCCATCGGCCGTCGGCCTGTTCGGTGAAGGTGAACTTCGCCAGGACGCCTTCGCGGTTGGCGTCCTTGGGGAAGTCGTGGCGGGCGAGGGTGTTGCCGACACCGTAGGCGATCCACTTGCCGCCGACCTTCTCGAAGGGCTGCACGACGTGGGCGTGGTGTCCGATGATCAGGTCGATGTCCGGGTCGGCGATCAACTCGTTGGCCCAGCGGAGCTGGTTCTCGTCAGGCGTGTGTTCCATCTCGGTGCCCCAGTGGGCGGACAGGACGATGATCTGCGCGCCCGCCCTGCGGGTCGCTGCGGCGGCCTTCCTGATGGCGGGCACGTCGATGCGGTTGGCCAGCCACGGCTTGTCCGGTGGCGGCGGGTGGCCGTTGAAGTGCGCAGCCCAGGACAGGTGGCCGATCTTGACGCCCTTCACCTGGTAGATGGTGGGGGTGGCCTGTGCGGCGCTGCTGCGGAAGGTGCCGGTGTGGTTCAGTCCGGCGGCGTCGAGGGCGTCGAGGTTGGCGTAGACGCCCTGCTCGCCCTGGTCGAAGGAGTGGTTGCTGGCCGTCGAACAGGTGTCGTAGCCGGCGGTCCGGATGGCCGGTCCCAGGTCGGTGGGAGCGCGGAACCGGGGAAAGTCCGCCGGCGCACCGGGACCCATCGGCGCCTCCAGGTGGCAGATGGCCAGGTCGGCGGACTCGACCGCGGGCCGGATGGGGGCGAAGATCGGGTCGAAGTCGTAACCGGGCCGACCGGCCTTGACGGCGTCGGCGCCGGCCTGCTGCCAGGTGGGTGGGTGCACCAGGATGTCGCCGGAACCCAGGATGGTGACCTGCCGGGCTCCCGCCGGGGCCGTCGACGTGACGGTGCCGGCCGACCGGTCGCGGGTCACTTCTTCACGGGCTGCCCCGACCATGGGGGGTGAGCCCACCAGCGCGGCGACGAGCAGCATGCGGATGACGGAAAGGCGCACGCCCGGCTCTTCCCGATCAGCGGCGGATGATGCCGCACCGCTGCTGACGGAGGTGGCCGCCGCCCGACAGGACCCGCTCGGCACACCTCGTCACCGGATACCGGGTTGCCCACTCCCCACCCCGCGGGCATCCTCCCCGCATGATCGAGACGCGGGTGCTCAGCGAGGGCGACTGGAAGATGTGGCGGGAGCTGCGGCTCGCCGCGCTGGCGGAGGCGGCGTACGCGTTCGGTTCCCAGCTGGCGGACTGGCAGGGCGAGGGCGACCGCGCGGAACGCTGGCGCGCTCGGCTGGCCATCCCCGGCTCGTACAACATCATCGCGATGCTCGACGGGGAGCCCGTCGGGATGGCCAGCGGGGTGCCGACCGATCAGCGCGGCGTCGTCGAGCTGATCTCGATGTACGTGGCGCCGGCGGGACGTGGCCGGAGCGTGGGCGACCACCTCGTCCGGGCGGTCGAGCAGTGGGCGCGGCTGGTGGGCGCGGAGACCCTGCGCCTGGCCGTGGTGGAGGGCAACCGGAACGCCTGGGCGCTCTACCGGCGCAACGGCTTCCGTGACACGGGTGAGCTGGGCGACCTCATGCCCGACGGCGTGCGTCGGGAGCACATCATGGCCAAGATCCTCGTGGCCTAGCGGCGTCCGGTCGCCCGGCACCCCGGGTGGCCAATCGAACCTTTGGGGTCTCCCGGCCGTACCAGTGCCCGGGAGGTCCATCATGACCGTACGCCGAGTGCTCGCCGTCCTCGCGGCCGTCGCCGCGAGCGTCCTGCCGACCGCGACCCCCGCCGCCGCGCACGGCGCACCCACCAGCCCGCTGAGCCGGTCCGCGGCCTGCGGCCCGGAAGGCCCGCACGCCGAGACGCCCGCCTGCCGGGCCGCCGTCCGGGCCGGAGCGGCGGTACGCGAGTGGGACAACATCCGGGTCTTCGGCGTCAACGGCCGGGACCGGGACCGGATCCCGGACGGTGAGCTGTGCAGCGGCGGGCTGTCGGCGTACCGGGGGTTGGACCTGCCGCGCACCGACTGGCCGGCGACGGAGCTGACCGCCGGGACGAAGTTCACCTTCCGCTACCGGGGGACCATTCCGCACAAGGGCACGTTCCGGCTCTACGCCACGCGCCCCGGCTACAACCCGCAGAGCCCGCTGACCTGGGCGGACCTCGCGCCGCGCCCGTTCCTGACGATGACCGACCCGCCGCTGCGCAGCGGGTCGTACCAGCTGGCGGGCCGGCTGCCGGCCGGACTGACCGGGCGGCACCTCATCTACACCGTGTGGCAGAACTCGGACACCCCGGACAGCTACTACTCCTGCTCCGACGTGGTGTTCCGGAAGCCGGGCCAGGCCACGCCCACCGCGGCGGCCAGCCCGGCCGTCGCGCCGCGCGCCGCCAGCACCGCCGTGCCCGGGTTGACCGCGGCGCCGGTGCAGGGCGATCCGGGCGTACCCGTGGCGTCGGTGACCCGCCTCGGCGGTGACGGCCTCCGGCTGGTGGTCGGCGCGGCGGCGGCGGTCACCGTGCTGCTCGCCGCGCTGGTCGCCATGCGGTTGCGCCGGGCCGGCACCGTTCCGCCCGGCCGCGCCTGCGACGTCCGCAACCATCGCGCCGGCCGCCGCCGCATCTGGTGACCCCCGGGCGCCGCCGTGCCCCGGCCGCGCCACCTGAGGTGGCCGGCCGGGACGCCTCGGCGACTCAGCCGAGCAGGCCGTCGATCTCGGCCAGCTCCTCGGCGGTGAAGTCGAGGTTCTCCACCGCGGCGACGTTCCCCTCCAGCTGGGCCACGCTGCTCGCGCCGATGATCAGGCTGGTCATCCGCGGGTCGCGCAGCGCCCAGGCGAGGGCGAGCTGGGCGAGGGTCTGCCCCCGCCGCTCGGCCACCCGGCCCAGGCCGCGGATGGTGGCCAGCTTCTCCTCGGTCAGGTCGCTCTCGTTGAGGAAGACGCTGGTGCGCACCCGCGAGTCCTCGGGGATGCCGGCGAGATAGCGGTCGGTGAGCAGGCCCTGGGCCAGCGGGCTGTACGCGATGCAGCCCGCGCCGGCCTCCGCCAGCGTGTCGAGCAGGCCGTCGTCCTCGGTCCACCGGTTCAACATCGAGTACGACGGCTGGTTGATCAGCAGTGGCGTGCCGAGGTCACGCAGGATCGCCGCCGCCCTGGCGGTCTGCGCCGAGTCGTAGTTGGAGATGCCGACGTAGAGCGCCTTGCCGGAGCGGACGACGGCGTCGAGCGCGCCCATCGTCTCCTCCAGCGGAGTGTCCGGGTCGAACCGGTGCGAGTAGAAGATGTCGACGTAGTCCAGCCCCATCCGGCGCAGCGACTGGTCCAGCGAGGAGACCAGGTACTTGCGGGAGCCCCACTCGCCGTACGGGCCGGGCCACATCAGGTAGCCGGCCTTGGTGGAGACGACCAGCTCGTCCCGGTAGGGCTTGAGGTCGGTGGCCAGCAGCCGGCCGAAGGCCTCCTCCGCCGCGCCGGGCGGCGGGCCGTAGTTGTTGGCCAGGTCGAAGTGGGTGACCCCGAGGTCGAACGCGCGTCGGACGATGTCCCGCTGCCGGTCGAAGGGCCGGTCCGGCCCGAAGTTGTGCCACAGGCCGAGCGAGATGGCGGGCAGCCGCAGCCCGCTGCGTCCGGTCCGTCGGTAGGTCATCGAGTCGTAACGCTGATCAGCGGCGAGGTAGGTCACGACGCCGACCCTATCGGCGTCGGAGAACGGGCGTGCCGTCCCGGTGCGCGGGGGTAGCTTCGAGCCCATGCGCTTCGTCCCGCTCGACACGCCCAAGCCGATTTCCAAGATCGGTCTCGGTACCTGGCAGTTCGGCTCGAAGGAGTGGGGTTACGGCTCCGACTACGAGCGCCGGGCGGCGGACATCGTGCGGCGGGCGCTCGACCTCGGGGTCACCCTGTTCGACACCGCCGAGCTGTACGGCTTCGGCCGCAGCGAGCGGATCCTCGGGGCCGCCCTCGGCGCCGACCGGGAGAAGGTGGTGGTGGCCAGCAAGGTCTTCCCGGTCCTGCCGGTCGCCCCGGTGGTGCAGCAGCGGGCGGTCGCCTCGGCGGCCCGCCTCGGCGTGCAGGGCATCGACCTCTACCAGGTGCACCAGCCCAACCCGGTGGTCGCCGACACCACCACCATGCGCGGCATGCGCGCGTTGCAGGACGTCGGCCTGGTCGCCGAGGTCGGCGTCAGCAACTACAGCCTGCGCCGCTGGCGGTTCGCCGAGGCCGCGCTGGGCCGGCGGGTGCTGAGCAACCAGGTCCGCTACAGCATGATCGACCGGGGCCCGGAGGAGGACCTGATCCCGTACGCGGAGCAGGCCGGCCGGGTCGTCATCGCGTACAGCCCGCTCGCGCAGGGCTTCCTCTCCGGGCGGTACGACGCGAAGCATCCGCCGAGCGGGGCGGTGCGCCGGGCCAACCCGTACTTCCTGCCGGAGAACCTGGAACGCGGCACCGCCCTGATCGCGACGCTGCGCGAGGTGGCCGACGCGCACGACGCCGCCCCCAGCCAGATCGCGCTGGCCTATCTGCTGCACCACCCGAACGTGGTGGCCATCCCCGGCGCGTCCGGTGTGGAGCAGATGGAGCGCAACGCGGCCGCCGCCGAGATCGACCTCGGCGCCGACGAGTACACCGCCCTGGCCACCGCCGCCCGGCAGTTCCGGCCGGTCACCGGCCTGGCCGCGGTGCCGAGGCTGATCCGCGCCCGAGTGGGGAAGTGAGCAACATGGACGACATCACCGCGCTGATCCTGGACGACCACGCCGCCTTCCGGCGCGGCTTCGCCCGGCTCGACGACGCCCGCGACGAGACCGAACTCCTCGCCGTCTGGGAGGCGCTCGCCCTGCACCTGGACATCCACGCCGAGGCGGAGGAGGCGATCCTCTATCCGCACCTGGTGCGGCACGGCGACGACGGCGAGGACGAGACCACCGACGCCATCGGCGACCACAACGAGATCCGCGACGCCATCGCCGAGTCCAAGCTGCACCCGGTGGGCTCCGACGAGTGGTGGGCGGCGGTGTGGAAGGCCCGCCGGGAGAACAGCGAACACCTCGCCGAGGAGGAGGACGGGGCGCTGCCGGACTTCCGCCGGCACACCAGCGTCGAACTCCGCGCCGAGCTGGGCGCCCGCTGGCTGACCTTCTACGGCGAGCACAAGAACGGCCGCAACCTGCGCTTCGACGACAAGGACCCGCACAAGTACGTGCAGGAGCACCGCTGAGGCGGACCGGAAACCGCCGCGCCCGGTGATGCGCGGGCGACGAGGCGGCGCCGGAATCCCCGACACGGGGGAGTCGGCCCGGCGTGGCGGGGCGGGAGAATGGTCCGGTGACTCCCCGGGCGCTGATCGCGCCGCTCGTCCGTGCGAGCACCTGTCGCCGTGGCGTGTTCCTCCTGCTCGGCGGGGTGCTGGCCCTGCCGTACGCGCTGCTGGCCGGCACCTTCGTCCAGCTCCTCACCCGCGGCGAGGTGCCCCGGCTGCTGGTCTTCGCGCTGATGGCGGTCGCCGCCGTCATCGGCGCGGTGCCGTTCTTCCTCGACGGCAGCCGGACGCTGGAGATCGCCGCAGCCCGCGCCCTGCTCGGCGTGCCGCTGCCGGAGCCCGCCGCTGGGCACCCGGCCGACCGGGAGACCCGGCTGCGCGCGGCGCTCTGGATCGCCCTGCACATGACCGTCGGCGGAACGGTGATGTTCGCGCTGATCAGCGCCCTGCCGATGGCGCTGTCGTTCATCGCCCAGCAGTTCGGCGTCGGCACCCAGCTGGTCGCCCAGCAGAGCTGGGGGCCGCTCGACGGGCGGGACACCGGCTGGCTCACCCTCACCGGGGTGCTGGTGCTGCTCGGCCTCGGCTACGCGGTCGCCGGGCTGGGCACGCTCGCGGCCTCGATGGCGCCGGCGCTGCTCGGCCCCTCGGCGGCCGAGCAGCTCGCCGCCCTGGCGGCGCGGGCGGCCCGGCTTGCCGAGCGCAACCGGCTGGCCCGGGAACTGCACGACTCGGTGGGTCACGCGCTGACCGTGGCCACCCTCCAGGCCGGTGCGGCCCGCCAGCTCCTGGACGGCGACCCGGAGTTCGCCCGCCGGGCGCTCGCCGCGATCGAGGAGACCAGCCGGCACGCGATGGACGACCTGGACCACGTGCTGGGCCTGCTCCGGGAGACCGAGGACGCCGCCCGGGCCCCGGCCGGCACCGCGCCGCAGCGGACCCTGGCCCAGCTCGACCGGCTCGTCGCGGACACCCGGGCGGCCGGGCTGCGGGTCGAGGCGCGGGTCGACGGGGAGCTGGCGGAGCTGCCCCCGGCGGTGTCCCGGGAGGGCTACCGGATCGTGCAGGAGGGGCTGACCAACGCCGCCCGGTACGGGCGCGGGCCGGTGCGCCTGCGGGTGGACGTACCCGGGGAGGCGACGGTGCCCGCTGCGCGCGGGCCGTCGGACGCGCCGAGCCGGCGGTGGCTGGAGATCGAGCTGGCGAACCTGCTGGGCGGCGCGGCCCGGCCGGGACGCGGCGGCCGGGGCCTGGACGGCATGCGGGAACGGGTGCTGCTGCTCGGCGGGCGGATCACCGCCGGCCCGGAGGATGGTCACTGGCGGGTCCGGGTGCGGCTGCCGGTGCCGAGGGGGGAGGCGCGGTGAGCACGGACGTGCTGATCGTCGACGACGACGAGCTGATCCGGGTCGGGCTGCGGGCGATCATCGACGCCCAGCCGGACCTGCGGGTGGTGGGGGAGGCCGCCGACGGCGCCGAGGTGCCGCCGCTGGTGGCGAAGCTGCGGCCCCGGGTGGTGCTGATGGACGTGCGGATGCCCGCCATCGACGGCATCCAGGCCACCCGGCTGCTGCTCGCCGCCTCCGCCGACCCGCCCCGCGTCCTCGTGGTCACCACCTTCGAGAACGACGAGTACGTCTACGAGGCGCTGCGCGCCGGCGCGAGCGGCTTCCTGCTCAAGCGGGCCCGCCCGGCGGAGGTGGTCGCCGCCGTCCGGGCGGTCGCGGCCGGTGACTCGCTGCTCTTCCCGGCCGCGATCCGCCGCCTCGCCGGGGCGTACGGGTCCTCGGGTGGGGACCGGCTGCGCGCGGCCCGGCTGACCGAGCGGGAGGCGGAGGTGTTGCGGCTGATGACCACCGGGCTCTCCAACACCGAGATCGCCGGGCAGCTCGTGGTCGGGGTGGAGACGGTCAAGACGCACGTCGGCAACGTGCTGGCCAAGCTCGGGGTGCGGGACCGCACCCAGGCCGTGATCGCGGCGTACGAGTCGGGTTTCGTCGTCCCCACCGGCTGATCCCACCGCCGGGGGAGCGGGTTCGTCACCGCTCGGGAGGGCGGCGGCGGCACCGCCGCCGAGGCTGGAGCCATGACGACGACCACCACCACCTCCACCCCGTCCCGCCGGCGGGTCCGGCTCGACCTGGCCCCGCCGCTCGCCGCCGCCTGGCTGGGCGGCTGGGGCCTGCTCGCCCTGGTCGGCACGCTCACCGGCGCCGGCTACCCGTTCGGCGCCAACGACCCGCACGGCGGCGGGGCGAACCTGCTGCGGCTGGTCCCGGTCGCGGTCGGCGCGCCGCTGCTCGCCGGGCTGCTGCTGGCCGGGGCGGTCACCGCCCTGGTCCTCGCCGACGCGGTACGCCCGCCCCGGCCGCTGCGGGCGCTGGTGCTCGGCTACGGCTGGGCGCTCGCCTTCGTCCTCGCCGTGGTGGTGCCGGACGCCCGGGTGCTGGTCGTGCTCGGCTACGCGCCGATGCTGATCCTCGGCGCCCCGTTCGGCTGGCCGCCGGTCGACTACGCCGACGTCTTCACCTGGGCGCTCTTCGCGCGCTGCGCGGCCCTGGTCGGCGGCGTGCTGCTCGCCGGGGCGCTGCTGGCCTGGCAACGCCGTACCGCCGGGGCCGGCCTGTCCTGCGGACGCGGCGGCGGCGCGCGGGGCTGGACCGCGCCGGACGCGGCCGCCCGGTGGGGCCGCTGGGCGGCCGGGACGGCGGCGGTCATCCCGCTGACCTACGCGGTCACCCGGTTCGCCTGGGCGGCCGGCGTCCCGCTGGGGATCACCCCGGACTTCCTCGCCGAGATGCGCGAGACCGGGCTGGTCTGGGCCGGCGCCGGCTTGGCCGCCTTCGCCACCGTCGGCGCGCTGCTCACCCTCGGCCTGGTCCGCCCCTGGGGCGAGCGGTTCCCGCGCTGGATGCCCGGGCTGGCCGGCCGGCGGGTGCCGATCGGGTTGGCCGTCGTGCCGGCGACGCTGGTGGCGCTCTCGGTCACCGCGGCCTCGCTCGGGCTGGTCACCAGCCCGCAGTTCTGGGCCATCGAGGGCGGGTTCAGCCTGACCACCGCGCCGATGCTGCTCTGGCCGCTGTGGGGCGTCTCGCTCGGCGCGGCGGCGCTCGCCTATTACCTGCGACGGCGGGGCGCCTGCCGGTCCTGCGCCCGAAAGTGAGAGCAGCAGGTCATCGTTTTTGAAACATCACCGAGGCGATGTCGGCCATCATCCCCAGAGCCCAATCAAGCTGTGGGCAGTTGTTCCGATCTCGGCATTCCAGGCAGCCACCTGCTCGCCACGGGACATCCAGTGCCCGGATCCAGTGAGCGTCGATGATCCTCATCATCGCGAACAGTTCATCTGCCGACGTGATGTCGCCGTCATCCATCGGCATGGTCGGGCACCCTCCGCGCTAGACGAGTAGGCACGCCCAAGGGGGCAGGGCCAGTACGCCGTGCTCCCTTGGGCGGCTTCGTGGCCCGGTCCGCCGCTTGCCGAACGAAGGAACCTCGCCACACCAGCAACCTTAGAGACCTTTAGTACCTAAGGCAATGTTGGTCTTGAAGGGGGGTAAGCAGCGTGATCCGATGGATGGGCCGAGCGAAGGAACCTCCCACATGCCCATACCAACCGGCGGATACCGCGAGGTGGCCGAAGACCTCGCGGCCCGCATCAGGACCGGCGAGTATGCGCCGGGCGAACGTCTGCCGACCTACAAAGAGCTCGCGGACCTCTACAAGGTCAGCGTGACCACCGTGCAGAGAGCGATCATCGTTCTTCAGACCCAGGGGTTGGTGGTCGGGCTACAGGGTCGCGGTCTCTGGGTGACTGAGGAGCTACCGCAGTGATCTCCTTCTTGATCAAACTTTCTTGAGCCGAAGCCGACAACACCCGTACCTCACTTCTTCACGGGCGACAGGCGCAGGTTCAGCGGACACCGCGCTAGCGTGGGTCGGGTGACTGCGCCAAACCAGGTCCTCCCGGTCCCGCCCGCCGACCTGCCGGGCACGCTCGGCGAGCTGCGCGCGGCCGGGCACCGGCACCGCACCGTCAAGCAGGAACTCCGCGACAACCTCCTCGCCCGGATGCGTTCCGGCGGCGACCGCTTCCCCGGCATCGTCGGCTACGACGACACCGTCCTGCCCGAGGTCGAGCGGGCCCTGCTCGCCGGCCACGACATGGTGCTGCTCGGCGAGCGCGGCCAGGGCAAGACCCGGCTGATCCGCTCGCTGGTGGCGCTGCTCGACGAGTGGACCCCGGTGATTCCCGGCTCCGTGCTCAACGAGCATCCGATGCACCCGCTCACCCCGGCCTCCCGCGCGCTGGTCGCCGAGGCGGGCGACGACCTGGCGGTCGGCTGGCTGCACCGCTCGATGCGCTACGGCGAGAAGCTGGCCACCCCGGACACCAGCGTCGGCGACCTGATCGGCGACGTCGACCCGATCCGGCTGGCCCAGGGCCGTACCCTCGGCGACCCGGAGACCATCCACTTCGGACTGGTGCCGCGCACCAACCGGGGGATCTTCGCGGTGAACGAGCTGCCCGACCTGGCCGAGCGGATCCAGGTGGCGCTGCTCAACGTGCTGGAGGAGCGGGACATCCAGGTCCGCGGCTACCAGCTGCGGCTGCCGCTGGACCTGTTCCTGGTGGCCAGCGCCAACCCGGAGGACTACACCAACCGGGGTCGGATCATCACGCCGCTCAAGGACCGGTTCGGCGCGGAGGTCCGCACCCACTACCCGGTCGACCTGGAGCTGGAGCTGGCGCTGATCCGGCAGGAGGCCGAGCTGGTCGCCGAGGTGCCGGAGCATGTGCTGGAGGTGCTCGCCCGGTTCGCGCGCGCCGTGCGGGAGTCGCCGTCGGTGGACCCGCGCTCCGGCGTCTCCGCCCGCTTCGCGATCGCCGCCGCCGAGACGGTCGCGGCCGCCGCGCTGCGCCGATCCGGCCTGCTCGCCGCCGGTCCCGCCGCCCCGGGGGTACGCCCCGAAGCCCCGGTCGCGCGGGTCGGCGACGCGGTGTCGGTGACCTCGACCCTGCGCGGCAAGGTCGAGTTCGAGAGCGGCGAGGAGGGGCGCGAGATCGAGATCCTGGCCCACCTGCTGCGCACCGCCACCGCCGAGACGTTCCGGGCCCGGCTGGCCGGGCTGGACCTGTCCGGCTTCACCGGCCTGGTGGCCGAGGGCACCGCCATAGAGACCGGCGAGCTGGTCTCCTCGGCGGAGCTGCTGCGCCAGGTCGGCACCGTGCCGGGGCTGGCCAAGGCGCTGGACCGGCTCGGGCTGGGTGACGCGCCCACCCCGGAGGAGGCCGCCGCCGGGATCGAGTTCGTCCTGGAGGGGCTGCACCTGACCCGCCGGCTCGGCAAGGACGTCACCGAGTCGGGCCGTACCGTCTACGGCGGCCGGGGCTGAGCGTGGCCGGCAACCGGTTCCGGTACGGCCAGTGGCGCGGCGGGCCCGACCCGCTCGCCCCGCCGTACGACGTCCGGGCCGCGGTGGACGCCGTCGGCGCGGAGGTGCTGGCCGGCGGCAGCCTGCGGGACGCGCTGCGCGACCTGCTGCGGCGGGGCCCGCAGGGGCGCGGCGGCCTGGACGACCTGGCCGCCCGGGCCCGCCGGCTGCGCCGGGAGGCGCTGCGCCGGGGCGACCTGGACGGGGCGGTGACCCGCTCCCGGGCGCTGCTCGACCAGGCGCTGGCGGCGGAACGCGACGAGCTGCGCGGGCGCGCCGACGACGACGCGCGGTTCGCCGAGGCGGTGCTGGACAACCTGCCCCGCTCCACCGCCCGCGCGGTGCAGGAGCTGGCCGGCTACGAGTGGGCCAGCGACGAGGCGCGGCGGACGTACCAGCGGATCCTCGACGGGCTGCGCGGCGAGGTGCTGGAGCAGCGCTTCGCCGGGCTGCGCGACGCGGCGCGGGCCGCCGCCGACCCGGCGGTGCAGCGGCAGTTGGCCGAGATGATGCGGGACCTCAACGACCTGCTGGCCCGGCACGCCCGCGCCGAGGACACCACCGACGCGTTCGCCGAGTTCATGCGCCGGCACGGCGAGTTCTTCCCGGAGCAGCCGAAGGACGTCGACGAGCTGGTCGACGTGCTCGCCCGCCGCTCGGCCGCCGGGGAGCGGCTGATGCGGTCGCTGTCGGACCGGCAGCGCGAGGAGCTGGCCGGGCTGATGCGGCAGTCCCTCGGCGACCGGCTGGCCGGCGAGCTGTCCGCGCTGGACGGGCACCTGCGGGCGCTGCGCCCCGACCTGAACTGGCACCGCGGCGAGCGGGTCCGCGGTGACCAGCCGCTCGGCTACGGCGAGGCGGCCGGCGCGCTCGACGAGATCGGCGAGCTGGACGACCTGCTCGACTCCCTCGACCAGGAGCACCCCGGCGCGACCCTCGACGACGTGGACGTCGAGGCGGTGGCCCGGACGCTGGGCCGCGACGCCGCCGACGACGTCCGCCGGCTGCGGGAGCTGGAGCGGGAACTGCGCCGGCAGGGGTGGGTGAGCCGAGACGCCGACGGGCTCACCCTGAGCCCGAAGGCGCTGCGCCGGCTCGCCGGCACCGCGCTGCGGCGGGTCTTCGCCGACCTCACGGCCGGGCCGCGCGGTCAGCACGACCTGCGCTCGGCGGGCGCGGCCGGCGAGGTCAGCGGGGCGTCCCGGCCCTGGGAGTACGGCGACGAGCAGCCGCTGGACGTGGTCCGCACCCTCACCCGGGCGGTCCGCCGGGCCGGCCCCACGGTGCCGGTCCAGCTCGACGTCTCCGACTTCGAGGTGGTGGAGACCGAGCGCCGGGCCTCGGCGGCGGTGGCGCTCTGCGTCGACCTGTCGTACTCGATGATCTCGCAGGGGCGCTGGGGCCCGATGAAGCAGACGGCGCTGGCGTTGTCGCACCTGGTGGCGACCCGCTTCCCGCAGGACGCCCTGGAGATCGTCGGCTTCGGCCGGGAGGCGCTGACGCTGACCCAGCAGGAGCTGGCCGCGGTGGAGCCGGACATGCAGCAGGGCACCAACCTCCAGCACGCGCTGCGGCTGGCCGGGCGGCACCTGCGCCGGCACCCGGGCGCGGAGCCGGTGGTGCTGGTGGTCACCGACGGCGAGCCGACCGCCCACCTCGACCCCGACGACGGGGAGGCGCTGTTCCACTGGCCGCCGCTGCCGGAGACGATCGAGGCGACCATCCGCGAGGTGGACAAGCTGACCCGCTACGGCGCCACGCTCAACCTCTTCATGCTCGGCGACGATCCGGGGCTGCGCCGCTTCGTCGACGCGGTGGCCCGCCGCTCGAAGGGCCGGATGTTCACCCCCGACCTCGACGACCTCGGTGAGTACGTCGTCTCCGACTACCTGCGCGCCCGGCGGGGCCGGCGCTGAACCACCCGGCGGGGCCGGCGCTGAACCACCCGGCGGGGCCGGCGCGGAACCGCCCGTCCGGGTGATCCCGGTGCGGTAACGCCCCGGTCCGCGCCGGTCGGCGGGGTTGACTGGGGACGTGGAGAGCGCGGGGCTGCGGCGGATCTACGACGAACTGCTCGCCGAGGTGGAGGCGGGCGGCTTCGGCGAGCCGCCGCACGGGCAGCTGACCGCCGAGCAGATCGTGGCCCACCTGGCGGCCAACGACGAGCTGATGAGCGAGGCCACCGAGGCGGTCCTCGCCGGCTCGCCCTTCGCCTACTACGACCTGGAGACCATCCACCGCCCCCAGGTGGACGCGCTGGTCGTCGACTGCGGCGGCCTGGACGGGCTGGCCACCCTGCTGCGGGCCACCAGCCAGAAGCTCTGCGCCCTGGTGGACCGGCTCGGCCCGGCGGCGGACACCGCGGTCGACACCCACCTGCGGGAGGGCTTCGACCTGGTCGTCGACGACACCCTGCCGTGGTCGCGCACCCTGGACCTGCACGCCCGCGTCCACCTGCCGAAACACCTCGCGCAGCTCCGGGTCCTGCGGACGCCGCCGGGGGCGCCCGTCGTCGACCGGCCGACCGTCGACCGGTCGGTCGGGTCGTGAGCCAGCCGGTGCGGTGAGCCGACGCGGGACGGGCCCGCTCTGCCACGACGTGGGCTGGCGGAGTTCTCCGCCGCCACCGCCGCCCTGCACGGGCTCCGCGCCGCCTCACCCTGATCCGGCCGACCGAGCCCGTCCCGACCCCCGATCCCGATGCCCGACCGCCGGGCACGGGTGCGCGGGCGCCGGCCCCACATCGCGACCAGTTCGTCCGCTCGACCCCGGCTCGCTCACGGATCAGGGGTGCCGGTGGAACGCCCGGCGGTACGCGCTCGGCGCGACGCCGATGCGCTGGCGGAGCTGCTGGCGCAGGGCGGCGGCGGTGCCGAAGCCGCAGCGGTGGGCCACCTGGTCGACGGTCAGGTCGGTCGTCTCCAGCAGCAGCCGGGCGTGGTCGGTGCGCTCCTGGAGCAGCCACTGGGCGGGGCTCAGCCCGGTCTCGGAACGGAAGTGCCGGGTGAAGGTGCGCACACTCATCCGCGCGTGTTCGGCCAGGTCGCGCAGGGTGACCGGCTCGTGCAGCCGTTGCCGGGCCCACTCCCGGGTGCCGGCGGTGCCGGTCCCCGCCCGGTGGGGCACCGGCCGCTCGATGTACTGGGCCTGGCCGCCGTCGCGCCACGGCGGCACCACGCAGCGCCGCGCCGAGCGGTTGGCCACCTCGCTGCCGTGGTCGGTGCGGATGACGTGCAGGCACAGGTCGAGGCCGGCGGCCACCCCGGCCGAGGTGAGCACGTCGTCGGAGTCGATGAAGAGCACGTCGGGGTCCAGGTCGACCGCCGGGTGCAGCCGGCGGAACTCCTCCGCGTACGCCCAGTGGGTGGTGGCCCGGCGGCCGTCGAGCAGCCCGGCGGCGGCCAGCACGAACGCGCCGGTGCAGATCGACATGATCCGCGCGCCCCGCTCGTGGGCCGCCCGCAGCGCCGCCGCCACCTCCGGGTCGAGGATGCCGTCGGTCAGCGCCGGACCGCCGTGGATGCCCGGTACGACCACCGTGTCGGCGGCCTCGACCAGTTCGAGCCCATGGTCGGGCAGCACCTGGTACCCGGCGGTGCTGCGCACCGGGCGGCCCCCCGGCGTGCAGGCGTCGACCGTGTAGAGCGGCCGCAGGTCCTTGGTGCGGGCGGTGCCGAAGACCTGGGAGGGGGTGCCGAGGTCGAGGCCGACCACCTGGTCGATGGCGAGCACCGCCACCCGGTGCGGGACGATCGTCATGGCCCGATTATTGCGCATGATGGCTTTCCGGCCACTCGTCGTCCGCCGGCCGGCCGTCGAGACTCGTATCGTGAACCGAACCCGCCGTCTCCACCCCGCCTGGCTGGTCGCCGCCGTCGCGTTCGTCGCGCTGGTCGGCGCCGCCGGCTTCCGGGCCACCCCCTCGGTCCTGCTGCACCCGCTGCACGCCGAGTTCGGCTGGCCGCTGGCCACCGTCTCCGCCGCCGTCTCGGTCAACCTGCTGCTCTACGGGCTGACCGCGCCGTTCGCCGCCGCGCTGATGGACCGGTTCGGCGTCCGACGGGTGGTGGCCGGCGCGCTGGCGCTGGTGGCGGCCGGCAGCGGCCTGACGGTGTTCATGACGGCCAGCTGGCAGCTGATCCTCTGCTGGGGGGTGCTCGTCGGGCTGGGCACCGGGTCGATGGCGCTCGCCTTCGTGGCCACGGTCACCGGGCGCTGGTTCGTCCGCCGTCGCGGGCTGGTCACCGGGGTGCTGACCGCCGGCGGGGCGGCCGGGCAACTGGTCTTCCTGCCGCTGCTCGCCGTGCTGGTCCGCGACCACGGGTGGCGCACGGCGGCACTCGTCGTCGCCGGGGCGGCGCTGGCGGTCGTACCCCTGGTGGCCTGGCTGCTGCGGGAGCACCCGGCGGATCTCGGCCTGCCCGCCTACGGCGCGGCGGAGGTCGTGCCGCCCGCGCCGACGACGGGCGGCGCCGCCTCCCGGGCCGTCGGCGCGCTGGCCGCGGCTGCCCGGACCCGCCCGTTCTGGCTGCTCGCCGGCGGGTTCGCGATCTGCGGCGCGACCACCAACGGGCTGGTCGGCACCCACTTCGTGCCCGCCGCGCACGACCACGGCATGCCGGAGACCACCGCCGCGGGGCTGCTCGCCCTGGTCGGGCTCTTCGACATCGTCGGCACCATCGCCTCCGGCTGGCTCACCGACCGGGTGGACAGCCGGCTGCTGCTCGGCGCCTACTACGCGCTGCGCGGCGGGTCGCTGCTGGTGCTGCCCGGCCTCTTCGCCGGCACGGCCGAGCCGAGCATGCTGGTCTTCATCATCTTCTACGGCCTGGACTGGGTGGCCACCGTGCCGCCGACCGTCGCGCTGTGCCGGGAGTACTTCGGCGCGGCGGGCGCGGTGGTCTTCGGCTGGGTCTTCGCCGCCCACCAGTTCGGCGCGGCGATCGCCGCGACCGGGGCGGGCCTGGTCCGCGACCGCCTCGGTGACTACGCGCTGGCCTGGTACGTCGCCGGGGCGCTGTCGATCGGCGCGGCCGGGCTCTCGCTGCTGCTGCGCCGCCGGGAACCGGTGCCGGTACCCGTGCCCGTGGTGGCGCCGCCGGCCCGGGCCTGGAGCTACCGGGGCTGAGGGGGTCAGCCCACCGTCCACTGCTGCTGGGCGGCGCCGGTGCAAGGGACCTGCCGGATCTCGTCGCCGGCCTCGGTGCCGCCGTCCTCGACCTCGGCGCACTTGCCGGAGTGCACCGCCACCAGCAGCACCGGGCCGGTACCGACCGGGGTCAGCCGCCACTGCTGGTTGGCCTGGCCGTGGCACGGATACTGCTGGAGCTTCGCGTCGTCGTCGGTGCTGCCGCCCTCGACGTCCAGGCACTGGCCGTACGCCGTGTTGGTGAGGGTGACCAGGTCCGGGGCGACCGGGTTGGCGACCCACTGCTGTTCCGGCCCACCGGTGCAGGCCGCCAGCTCGGCAACGGCCTTCTCGTCGTCGCCGTCGGTGCCGACGCAGAGGCCGGAGGCCACCGCCCGGAACACCTTCGGCCCGGCCACCGGGGCGGGCGGGGTGGTGGGCGCGGCGGTCGGCGAGGGCGCGGCGGGGGTGGTCGCGGCCGGTTCGGTGACCTCCGGCGACGGCGGCTGCGCCGGGGGCGCGGAGGCGGCCGACGCCGGCACCACCGGCTGGTCGCCGCCGCCGAGCACGCCGGTGGCGAAGAAGACCCCCACCAGTACGCCGACCAGCCCGGCGGCCAGCGCGAACCGGATCAGCGGGTCCCGGGGCAGCCCGGGGCGGGCGGCCCGGCGGGCGCCGTAGACGGTGCCGGCCGGGTCGTGGTGTTCGTCGGGGACGGACATGGGGGAATCCTGACCCACCGGACCGGTCGATGGCCACCCGGCCCGGCCGGCGGTGACTCAGTCGACGACCGTGACGTCCTTCCAGAACGCCACCCGGTCGCGCACCATCTCGGCGTCGGGCTTCGGGTCCGGGTAGTACCAGACGGCGTCGGCGCTGGTCCGGCCGTCGTGCTCGAGCGTGTAGTAGGAGGCGGTGCCCTTCCACGGGCAGAACGTGTGGGTGGCGGACTCCCGGATCAGGTCGTCGCGCAGGGCGGCGCGGGGGAAGTAGTGGTTGCCCTCCACCAGGACGGTGTCGTCGCTCTCCGCGATCACCAGGTCGTTCCAGACGGCTTTCGGCATGGCTCCACGCTATGCCGTCCGCCCCGTACCGACCACCGATCGGCGGCGGGTCAGCGTGCGGGCTCCGGGTCGGTCACGTCGGCGACCGTCGCCCCGAGCGTGGTGATCGCCGCGTCGGCGTCCAGCGCGACGGCCGCGCCGTGCTCGCCCGCGCCGAGGGTGATCTCCCGGCCGCGCAGCCGCTCGTCGGCGACGACCGGCCAGGCGGTGGTCGCGCCGAACGGGGTGATGGTGCCGCGCTCGTAGCCGGTGGCGTCGCGGGCCGCTGCCGCGTCCGGCATGGAGAGCCGGTTGACGCCGAGCAGCGCGCGCAGCTTGGGCCAGGAGATCACCCGGTCGCCCGGGGTGAGCACGAAGAGATGGTCGTCCGGGCCGCGGCGGACCACGATCGTCTTCACCACGTCCGGCACCGCGACGCCGCGGGCGGCGGCGGCCTCGGCGAGGCTGCGTACCGGCCCGTGCCGGATCACCCGGTACGGCAGACCGGCGGCGTCCAGGGCGGCGAGGGCGGGCGACGGCACGTCCGCCACGGTAACGGGATCGTCCGATCGTGGTGGCGAAAAGGCCACCGTGGACCTCCCACGCGCGGGCGGTTCGGCGCGTAAGGTGATCTCATGCGCGCGCTGCGTGATCATGAACAGGCGGTCGACACGTTGCGGCGGTCGTACGCCGCGGTACCCCTCGGGGAACCCGTCCGCCTCGCCAAACGCACCTCGAATCTGTTCCGCCCCCGGGCGACCACCAGCTCGCCAGGCCTGGACGTGTCCGGGCTGGACGGCGTGCTGGCGGTCGACCCGAGGGCCCGCACCGCCGACGTGCAGGGCATGTGCACGTACGAGGACCTGGTCGCCGCCACCCTCCCGCACGGACTGATGCCGCTGGTCGTGCCGCAGTTGCGCACGATCACCCTGGGCGGCGCGGTCACCGGGCTGGGCATCGAGTCGACCTCGTTCCGCAACGGCCTGCCGCACGAGTCGGTGACCGAGATGGACGTGCTCACCGGGGCTGGCGAGATCCTCACCGCCCGCCCGGAGGGCGAGCACGCCGACCTCTTCGCCGCCTTCCCCAACTCGCTGGGCAGCCTCGGCTACGCGACCCGGCTGCGTATCGAGCTCCAGCCCGTACGCCACGCCGTGGCGCTGCGCAACGTGCGCTTCAGCCGGCTGGAGGAGCTGACCGAGGCGATCGGTGACGTGGTCGTCAAGGGCGAGTGGGAGGGGCAGCCCGTCGACGCGATGGACGGGGTGATGTTCAGCCCCGGCGAGGCGTACCTGACCCTGGGCACCTTCACCGACGACGCGCCGCAGCTCAGCGACTACACCGGCCAGGAGATCTACTACCGGTCGCTGCGCCGGCGCACCCGCGACGCGCTGACCACCCACGACTACCTCTGGCGCTGGGACACCGACTGGTTCTGGTGCTCGGCGGCGTTCGGGGTGCAGCACCCGGTCGTCCGTCGGCTCTGGCCGGCCCGGTGGCGGCGCAGCGACTTCTACCACCGGCTGGTCCGGCTGGAACACCGGCACCAGGTCGCCGCGCGGGTCGACCGCTGGCGCGGGCGTCCGGCCCGCGAGCGGGTGGTGCAGGACGTCGAGATCCCGCTGGAGGCCACCGCCGACTTCCTCCGCTGGTTCGCCGCCAACGTGGGCATGAACCCGGTCTGGCTCTGCCCGCTGCGGTTGCGCGAGCCGGCCGGGCCGGGCTCGGCGCGGTCCTGGCCGCTGTATCCGCTCCGGCCGGGGCAGACCTACGTCAACATCGGTTTCTGGGGAAGTGTGCCGATCGCCGAGGGAGCGGCCGACGGCGACGTGAACCGCTCGATCGAGCGGGCGGTGTCCGACATGGGTGGTCACAAGTCCCTCTACTCGGACGCGTACTACGACCGAGCGGCCTTCGACCGGCTCTACGGCGGGGAGACCTGGCGCGCCGTGAAGGACCGCTACGACCCGGATCACCGGCTCACCGGACTCTACGAGAAGGCGGTAGCACGAAAATGAGCCTGACCGACCGAGAACAGGGGGCGAGCGGTTCCCCCGCCACACCACCGCCGGCCGGGGGCCGGCGCACCGGCCCCACCGTCGCCGACGTCGTCCGGGCGCTGACCACCGGGGAGCTGCCGGTGCGGATCACCGGGTACGACGGCAGCGCGATCGGCCCGGCCGACAGCGGGATCACCCTGTCCATCTGCTCCGAGCGTGGTCTGACGTACCTGCTCACCGCCCCCGGTGACCTGGGCATGGCGCGGGCGTACGTCAGCGGCGACCTCCAGTTGGCGGGCGTGCACCCCGGCGACCCGTACGAGGCGTTGCGGGTGCTCAAGGACGAGCTGCGGGTGCGTACCCCGTCGCTGGCCGAGGGGCTGGCGCTGGTGCGCGGGCTGGGCTGGGAGCGGCTGCTGCCCCCGCCGCCCCCGCCGCAGGAGGCGCAGCCGCGCTGGCGGCGGGTGATGAACGGGCTGCGGCACTCCCGCCTACGGGACAGCACCGCCATCTCGCACCACTACGACGTCTCGAACGCCTTCTACGAGAAGGTGCTCGGCCCGTCCATGACGTACACCTGCGCGGTGTTCCACAGTCCAGGCGACACGCTGGAGCAGGCCCAGGCGGCCAAGTACGACCTGGTCGCCGGCAAGCTGGCGCTCAAGCCGGGGATGCGGCTGCTCGACGTGGGCTGCGGCTGGGGCGGCATGGTCCGGCACGCCGCCCGGGAGTACGGCGTGAAGGCGCTCGGCGTCACCCTGTCCCGGGAGCAGGCGCGGTGGGCGCAGGCGGCGATCGAGCGGGAGGGGCTGACCGAGCTGGCCGAGGTGCGCCACCTGGACTACCGGGACGCCCCGCGCCAGCAGTTCGACGTGGTCTCCTCGATCGGGCTGACCGAGCACATCGGGGTGCGCAACTACCCGGCGTACTTCGGGGCGCTGCGCGACCGGCTGCGGCCGGACGGCCGGCTGCTCAACCACTGCATCACCCGGGCCGACAACCGGGCCCCGCACCGCTCCGGCGCCTTCATCGACCGGTACGTCTTCCCGGACGGCGAGCTGGCCGGGCCGGGCCGGCTGATCAGTGAGATCCACGACGTGGGGCTGGAGGTCCACCACGAGGAGAACCTGCGGCAGCACTACGCGCTGACCCTGGCCGCCTGGTGCCGCAACCTCGTCGAGAACTGGGATTTCTGCGTCTCGGAGGTGGGGCAGGGCACCGCGCGGGTGTGGGGCCTCTACATGGCCGGGTCGCGGCTGGCCTTCGAGACCAACGGCATCCAGCTGCACCAGGTGCTGGCCACCCGCAACGGGCCGGCGGGGCAGACGTCGTATCCGCTGCGTCCCGACTGGACGCCCTGACCGCGGAACCGCCGAGGAAAGCCGCGCCGGGTCGGCGCGGCTTTCCTCGACCCTATTGACAAAGAGAGTTTTTACGTACAAGCTCATTTGTGCGATGAGAGACGTCATGTACCTGGAGCAGATCGAGCAGGCCGAGGTCCTGCTCAAGCCGCAGCGCGTCGAGGTGCTGCGGCAGTTGGCCGAGCCCCGCACCTGCACCGAGGTCGCCACCCGGCTGGAGCAGACGCCGCAGCGCGTCTACTACCACGTCAAGCAGTTGGTGGCGGCCGGCCTGGTCGAGCAGGTGTCGAGCCGGAAGGTGCGCGGCATCAGCGAGGGCATCTACCAGGCCGCCGCCCGGTCGTACTGGCTCTCGCCCCGCCTGGTGGGGCGGGTCGGCGGGGTGCGCCGGGCCCGGGACGAGCTCAGCCTGGGCTACCTGCTCGACCTGATGGAGGAGGTCCAGGCGGACGTCGCCGCCCTCGACCGGTCCGCGCCGGAGCTGCCCTCCATCGGGGTGTCCGGCGAGATCCGGGTGCCGGCCGAGCGCCGGCAGGAGTTCCTGCACGACCTGCAGTCCACGCTGCGGGACCTGTTCACACGCTACGGCGGCGCCGAGGGGGACGCCTTCAAGCTCGCCGTGGCCTGCTACCCCAAGGGGGACGACCGTGAGTGATTCGTTGAAGCTGGGTGCCCGTCTCGCCGCGCCGGTCGAGGCCGTCCGGCGCGCCCTGACCGACCCGGCCGAGCTGCGCGTCTGGTTCGCCGAGCACGCCGAGGTGGAGCTGCCCCGACGGTACGAGTTCTGGGGCCGCTTCACGCCCGAGGGCGACGCGCCGCACCAGCGCCTGCTGCACGCCGACGAGGACACGCTGCGCTTCGCCTGGCTGCTCGACGGGGTGGAGACCACCAGCGAGATAGCCCTGACGCCCGAGGGCCCGGGCAGCACCCTGCTGACCCTCACCCAGAGCCACTTCACCTTCGCCGAGGCGATGGACGGCAGCACCATCCGCGGGGTGCTCCAGACCTGGTGGAGCCTGTCGATCGCCAACCTCGCCGCGCACCTGGAGGGGCGCCCGCTGCTGCCGAAGACCGACTTCACCTCCGCCGACCTGCGCGGCGAGCTGCTGATCGGCGCACCGGTCGAGCGGGTCTGGCAGTCGCTGACCGACTCCGCCCAGGCCAGCGCCTGGTTCGGGTACCCGATCGGCATCGAGCCCTGGGTCGGCGGCCGGTACGCCATGGGCGGCTTCGAGGCCGGGTACGCGGCCAAGGTGGTCGACCTGGAACCCGGCCACCGGATGTCCGTCGACTGGGGGCCGACCGGCATCAGCACCTGGGAGCTGGCCGAGTCCGACGGCAAGACCAAGCTGACCTTCGTGCAGAGCGGCTTCGACGAGGGCAACCCGCCGTACGCGGCCTGGAGCGGGTCGGTGGCCGGCCTGTCCGAGCTGCGCCGTTACCACGAGATGGCCGACTGGCAGCCGATCTGGGTCATGGAGGAGCTGCCCACCGGCGCCTGACCCGTCCCGCCCTCTTGCGCCGGCGCGGGCCGCACCTCTGGAGGTGCGCCCGCGCCGTCCGTGCAGCCTGAGCCGGTTCCGGCGTGACCCCTGGCGCGTCGACCGGCGGTGGTCCGGCGGGGGCTGCTCCGGGTTGCTCGTGCTTGTGCGCGGTGCCCGCCCGAGCACCTCGGGCGGGATGGGCTGATCGGGTGTGGCCGGGCGGCAAGGGGCTGTCGGTGCCCTTTCGAGCTGATGACGCAAACGATTCATCCGGCACCGGCCGGGGCGCCCGGCGGCCCGGGGTACTTGAAGCCGTCCATGGTGGAGGCCACCGCGTCGGTCGCCTCGCTAGCCCCGATTCGTTCACGTCATCAGCTCGAAAGGGCTCGCACACCCATGTCGTGGTGGCGGCGGCCTGGTGACGTCTGCCCCTGAGGTCGCTCGACAGGTGTGCCTGGGCGGATGCTCGTCGATCACCGACGGCCTCCCGGCCGGCAGGCGCCTCCGCGCTGGTCGGACCGCCGGCCGTCCCGCCGCCACCCACCGACCCCGAACCCGGTGGGTGGCGGCGGGACGGTCGCGCGGCGTCAGCGGTCCAACTCGCCCGCGCGGCGCAGCAGCGCCCGGCGTTCCTGGTCGGAGCCGACCAGGTCGGCGGCGGCGCGGAACAGCGCGGCGGCGCGTACCGGGTCGCCGTGGCGGGCGGTCAGCTCGGCAACGTCCGCGCGAGACCGAAGATGCGGCTCATGCCGGACGTTGTTCTCCAGGCGGAGTGAGCGGGCCGAAGGCCTGCCGGACCAGCTGGTTCGCGTCGTCCTGCGCCAGGTCGGTGGCTACCAGCAGGTCACTGACCGCCGTGCGGACCTGGGCGACCACGACCGATCCGGAGAAGCCCACCCCGCTCCGGTAGGCGCGCCCGGCCTCGGCCACCGCCCGCAACGCCCGCTCCCGGGTCCGGTCGGCCTCAGCCGCCCCGCGCGCGAACTCACGACGTAGCGTCCGGGTCGCCTCGGCGAGCGCCGACACCGCCGCCGGCATCGACTCCGGTACCGGCTCGCCGTCCTCGATCAGGGTGATGGCCCGGCGAATCAGGGTGCCGCTGTTCCGCATGGTCCGGTCGATCGGATCCACGGCTAGGGCGTACCGGCCGAGTGGTCCTTCCCGGGCGCTCCAGAACACCGGGGAGAGGGTGGTCGCCTCCCGGGCGGCCTGCGCCGCCTCGCCGAAGGAGCTGAGTTCCTTCTTGTTGTTCCGGAGCCTCTCGAGGGCCTCCTGCGCCTGGGCGGCGTCC
The DNA here is from genome assembly GCF_036906755.1 of Micromonospora sp. CPCC 206171. Lineage (NCBI taxonomy): Bacteria > Bacillati > Actinomycetota > Actinomycetes > Micromonosporales > Micromonosporaceae > Micromonospora > Micromonospora sp. CPCC 206171. The sequence goes on from NZ_JBAKHT010000001.1 coordinate 29,792, forward strand.
CGCTGCCGCAGCGCGGTGGCAGTGGCGTCGAGTTGGTCGATGAGCAGGTCCAGTGCCGGCCCGGCGGCCCGGTTGATCGTCCGGAGCGGGTTCAGCGGCAACAGCACCGTGGTCACCATCAGGGCCACCGCGCCGCCGATCAACGCACTGCCGAACCGGGGAAGCTCAACGTTCGGTACCGAAGGCGCCAACGTGCCGATCAGGACCGCCGTCGCCCCTGCCTGGACCACCAGCGCGGGGCTGCGACCCACGAACGCGGCCACCAGGACGGCCAGCACCACGATCAGGCCGAGCTGCCATGGGCCCGCGCCGAGCAGGTAGATCAGCAGGTCGCCGATGAGGATGCCGACCGCCACGCCGATGACCAGCTCGATCGTCCGGCGCAGCCGCTGACCGACCGACGCGGCCAATGTGGCGACCGCCGAGATGGGCGCGAACAACGGCTGCGGGATGTTGAGCAGGGAGTCGGCGGCCCACCAGGACAGGCCCGCTGCCAGCCCGGCCTGGGCGGCCAGGCCGGCACCGGCCCGCACCCGGCGCAGCCGGTCGCGCAGGACCCCGGCCCAGCGACGGGACAGCCGCGCGGCCGTCGCGCGCTCGTGGTCGGCACGCATCTCGCTGCGCTCTTCCGGCGGACCCGCACCGACCACGGCCGGGCCTACCCGCTGTCGGCCGGGCAAATCCTGTGCGGTGCCCTGTTTCGGACGGCTCTGCCCGGCCACCGGGTGCCGGCGGAGCAGATCGTCCGCCGGCCCGCCTACGCTGTGCGGATGACCACCGAACTGACCGTGTTGTCGGACGTGGTCTGCCGGGGCGTGGGGATCAGCGGCCACGGGAGCGCGGGCTGCTCGCCCTCCTGAACGCCAGGCCCTCGAACCAGCATCGAGACAGGTTCAGACCGCGATTTCGGCGCTGAGGACGATGGTGCGTTCCTCGGGCAGGTGGAGGAACTCGGCGTGGCTGGCGGCGTTGTGGGCGAGGGCGATGAACAGGCGCTTACGCCAAATGGCCATGCCGGGCCGGCGGGTGCAACGCAGAGTGATCTTTGAGACGAAGTACGAGACCTGGTCGAGGTCGAGGTGCATTCCCTCGGCGAGGGGGTGAGCGGCGGCGCGGCGAAGTACCTCGGGGAAGTCGGTGGGATCCTGGAAGCCGAAGAGGGCGTCGATGTGGATGATGCCGTCGTTCGGGTCGCCGAGGTCATCGATGGTGAGGCGCTGATTCCAGGGGATGTGCGGGACGTTGGCAGTGCGACCCGTAATGATCACGATTCTTTCGTGGCGGACGTGGTAGTACGCGACGTTCGCGCGCAGTGCCAGGGGCGTGGTCTCCTTGTTCGGGTGGGGAAACACCGCGGTGCCCGGGACCCAGGGGATGTTCGTGGCGTGCAGGGTGTCGATGAAGTCGGGGAGGGGGCCTTCGCGTTCGATCCGCCGGGCGGTGACGAGTTCGGCGCCGCGTCGCCATGTGAGCAGGACCGTGAACAGAATGATCGCGATGAGCAGCGTCAGCCAACCGCCGTGGGTGACCTTGGCCAGGTTCGCGGTGAAGAAGGTCAGCTCAATGCTGCCGAAGACGAGCCCGAACAGCGCCAGCCGCCAGATCGTCCAGCGCCATCGCGCTCGCGCGACGACCAGAAAAAGGGTCGTGGTGATCAGGAAGGTGCCGGTAACCGCGACCCCGTACGCGGCGGCGAGGTTCGTGGACGAGCCGAATGCGAACACCACCACGAGGACTGCCGCGAACAGGCTCCAGTTCACACCTGGGGCGTAAATCTGTCCGTACTGGCGGCGGGAGGTCTGCCGGATGCGCAGGTGCGGCAGGAAGCCCAGCCGCATGGCCTCCCGGGACACCGAGAACGCTCCGGTGATCACCGACTGGGACGCGATCACGGTGGCAACGGTGGCCAGGGCGACCATCGGCAGTTGCGCCCAGCCTGGTAGCAGCAGGAAGAACGGATTGTCCCGGCTCTCTGGCGCCCGGAGGATCAGTGCGCCCTGGCCGAGGTAATTCAGGGTCAGGGCGGGGAAGACGATCACGAACCAGGCCCGGCGGATCGGGGCGCGGCCGAAGTGCCCCATGTCGGCGTAGAGCGCTTCGGCGCCGGTGATCGCCAGCACCACGGCGCCCATCGCGATGAACGCGATGATCGGGTGGTCGACGACGAACAGGGCCGCGTACGTCGGTGACAGTCCGGCCAGAACGCTCGGGTGACGTATCACCTCGGCTGCGCCGGCGACGCCCAGGGAGGCGAACCAGAGCAGCATGATCGGCCCAAAGACGGCCCCGACCCGTCCGGTGCCCCAGCGCTGGATGGCGAACAGCAGGGTGATGATCACCGCCGACGCCGGCAGCACGATCACCTCCCATCCCGGGGAGATGACCTCCAGCCCTTCCACCGCCGACAACACCGAGATCGCCGGGGTGATCACACTGTCGCCGTAGAACAAGGCGGCGCCGAGCGCCCCAAGCGCCAGCACGGATGCGGCGCGCCTTTCACTGACGTTGAGCAGCGCCCTTCGGGCGAGGGCGGCCAAGGCCATCACCCCACCCTCGCCCTCGTTGTCGGCCCGCAGGATGAAGATGACGTACTTGACCGACACGATCAGGATGATCGACCAGAAAACCCACGAGATCACACCGAACACGTCGGGAGCGTCCGGCGTCAGGCTGCGGTCCAGAGTGAAGACTGTCTTCAACGCGTACAGCGGGCTCGTGCCGATATCGCCGTACACCACCCCCAACGCGCCCAGCAACAGGCCCAGGCCCGCCTTCGGGTGGCCCGCCGGCGATGGCTGGGACCCAGCGTCCTCTCCTGGTCCCTGGCCGCCCGGCGTGGGCTGCGCGTTGTTCGCCCGGTTCGTCACCCTCACAGGCATAGCAGCCGGTACGACGCGCCTGTCCGGGACTCCGAACTTTGGTCAACCCAGCCTTGAAGGGCGTAGCGGGGAAGGGCTTCGGCAGTCGTGCCCACGGGGAACTGGGTCACGCCGTCATGCCGTGAGGCCTGTTGCCAGCGCGCCAGCTGTCTGCGCGGCGCCGACCGGCTCGGACGGCAGCGTCAGAAGGGCGGTGCCGCTGCCTCGGCGGTGTCGCCGCGTGCGCGTCGGGTGTCGGCGACGCCCACCGCGGCCAACACGACCAGGGCGCCCGCGGCGGCCAGCAGTGCGGGAGCGTGGGGCAGGACCGGTGTGAGGGCGAGTAGGGCCAGGATGGCGATCCAGCGTGACGGGGACACCCGGGCGAAGACCTCGTATTCGAGGCGGGCCCGTCCGGCGAGGAACAGCACGGGTCCACCGATCACCATCGCGAGCCAGGCGGGTTCGAGGTGCCTGCTGGGGTGTTCGATGACCAGTTCGTAGCCGATCGCCGTGGCGGTCAGGCCGATCACCATGACGGCGTGGGTGTCGGCGGCGGAGCGGCCGATGGTTGCCGGGTGTCGGGCCTTGGCGACGGCCTCGCCGAGGATCTGCCCGGCCCGCTGGACGTAGATGCGCCACATGGCGATCGCGGTTGCCAGGGCCAGCGCGAAGGCGATGGTGCGGCCGGCTCCGTGCGGGTCCGTGCTGTAGGCGAAGCCGGCGACCAGGATCGTCTCGCCGAGAGCGACGAGGAAGAACTGTTGGTAGCGCTCAGCCAGGTGTTCGCCGGCGATGTCCCACTTCGACATGGTGGAGCGGCCCAGCCCGGGCACCGGCCAGCCGAGGCGTACCGCCGCGTACTCGACGGCGAGCGCGCCGACCCAGCAGACCACTCGTGGGTTGGTCGGCAGCAGTGCCCCGACGATCCAGAGCACGCCGGTGGCGGTGAAGGTGATGGCCATGCGCAGTTTCAGCCGGCGGTACGGGTGCGGGCCGAGGGCGACGAGCAGGATCAGCGGGCGGGACAGTTGGGCGATCACGTAGGCGATGGCGAACATCAGACCGGTCTCGGTGAACGCCCGAGGGATGGCCACGCCCATCACCATGCTGGCCACCAGCGCGGTCATCACTATCGTCTGCAGCCAGATGTGCTGCGGGTCGTAGCGGCTGGTGGTCCACGCCGTGCCTTGCCACACGCCCCAGAGTGCGAGCAGCAGCAGAAGTGTCTTCCCGCCGCCGGTGATGGCCATCCACGCCTGGCCGCCGCCGGGTTCCAGCGCGAGGTCCTCGAAGGCGCGGGTGGAGATGCGGGTGAGGGCGAACACGAAGACCAGGTCGAAGAACAACTCCAGGAACGTCGCGCCGCCGTATTCGCCGGCGATGGGCTCCAAGCGTCTTGTCGCCTTCGCTGCCACGATCAGCGCGTCGTTCCGTCGATGCAGCTCACAGAGCAGTCCTAGCACCTTCCGCGGGCAATCACGCTGGATTCACGACCTGCCCGGTGCAGGGCCGTGCCGGGTACGACGAATCGTGGGTCACGGCGGCGGGTACCTGACAGCTCGACTGTCGCACCGGTGGATCCACCGCCTGAGGCGCGCGTCGCGCATGCTGGATCCAGTGGGCTCGGTGTCGGCGCAGACGAACATCATGAACTTCATCGGTCGGCGCTCCTCGGTGTCGTGGTCTCACCAGGGTGACGAACGCCGGACCCGGATCCGGACACCGCCGGGCGAGAAATCTTCGCCGACGCACCGGTACGGCGGGTCCACCGGGTCGCGGCCGGACCCGGGTGGATCATGTCATCGGCACCGCTCACCGGCGACGGACTGACCGAGGAGGACCGCGATGCCCCGCGACGACTGGAAGGCTGTCGTCAACCAGATCCTCTACGGGTTGATCTTCACCGCCGAGCTGGACGACGTGGCCGCCGTCCGGATGGCCGAGGCGATGGTCGAGCGCCGGTTGTTCGGCGCCGGTCCGCGCGTCTACGCCGCGGCGATCGCCCGGGCCCGGCGGCACCGTGGCCCGCTGACCGACGAGCTGCCCACCCCGCACGACGAGGAGCGGTTCCGGGAGTTCCTGGAGCTGCTCGCCGTCCAGCTCGACGCCCGTCGGCCGTGGCGGCGAACCACTTCCTGAGAACGGGTGTGTGAGCGCCCTCCGGCGGGTACAGGCCGGCGATGTTCTTCATCTTCGGACTGCGCACGTCCGTCAACCGGTCCGGCGTGGTCACCGCGGTCTGCCGCAACTGCGGCAACCGGGCCGCGCAGGTGATCACCCGCCGGTCGACGAAGTTCACCCTCTTCTTCATTCCGCTGTTCCCGGTCCGCACCCGCTACGTGCAGCAGTGCTCGTTCTGCGGGGCCGAGTACGGCATCTCGAAGGACGAGGCTCGCAGCCTCCCGGTCGGCTGACCCGGCGATGGCCCGCTTCCTCTGCTGGCTGATCGGCCGGCAACCGGTCGTGCCGGCCCCCGCGCCGGTGCACACCGTCTCCCGTCCGCCCTGCACCCCGGGCCGTCGCCGGCACCGCCGCCGCAGCCGGCCGCTGGCCGGGGCCCGTTCGCCCCGCTCACCCTGGAACCGGTCCGCCGAGCGCTGACCATGTGATCTTCCGCCCGTACCGGATGCCTGCCCACCTCCGCGTTCTAGGCTGGGGCCGCCGTCCGAACGGGGAGAATCTTTGCGTAACCACCCGGCCGTCGTGCTGGTCGCCGTCCTGCTGTCCACCCTCTCGCTGCCGGTCTCGCTGACCGGCGCGTCGGTCGCGCTGCCGGACATCGGGCGGGACCTCGACGCCGGGCTGGCTGGCGTGCAGTGGGTGGTGAACGGCTACAACGCCACCTTCGCCAGCTTCATGCTGGCCACCGGGGCGCTGGCGGACCTGCTCGGCCGGCGTCGGGTCTTCGCCACCGGCGTCGCGATCTTCGCCGGCTCCGGGCTGCTCGCCTCGGTCGCCGGGAACATCGTGCTGCTCGACCTGCTGCGCGCGCTGGCCGGCGTCGGCGCGGCCGCCGCCGCGACCAGCGCCTCGGCCCTGCTGGCCCACGCCTTCCCGGGCCGGGCCCGCGCCCGGGTGTTCAGCATCTTCGGTACGACCATCGGCGTCGGCCTGGCCTTCGGGCCCTCCATCGCCGGCCTGCTGATCTCCGCGTTCGGCTGGCGGGCGGTCTTCGCCGCGCCGGCGCTGGCCGCCGTGGCGGTGCTGGCGCTCACCCCGCTGCTGCCCGAGTCCCGCCAGCCCCACGCCGGGCGGATCGACTGGCCCGGGACGGTCACCTTCACCGCTGCACTGCTGCTGCTCATCTTCGGTTTCGTGCAGGGTCCCGAGCTGGGCTGGTCGGCACCGGTGATCGTGGCGGCCTTCACCGCGGCGGTGGCCCTGCTGGTGGCCTTCGTCCGGGTGGAACGCCGGCGGCCCGAGCCGATGTTCGACCTGGCCCTGCTGGCGAGCCCCCGCTTCCTCGGCATCTGCCTGGCGGCGGCCACCATCGTCGCGGTGCTGGTGCCGCTGCTGGTCTACCTGCCGTCGTACCTGACCACGGTGGTCGGGATGAGCCCCGGCGCGGCCGGCGCCACGCTCATCCTGCTGACCGCGCCGACGCTGGTGCTGCCGTTGCTCAGCGGTGCCCTGACCCGGCTGGTGCCGGCCCCGGCGGTGATCGTCACCTCGGTGGTGGTGGTCGCGGTGGGCGCCGCCTGGGCCACCGTGCTCGCCCCGGACAGCGGCACCGCCGCCCTGGCCGGCCCGCTGCTGACCATCGGCGTGGGGGTGGGGTTGTCGATCGGCCTGCTCGACGCCATGGCGATCGGCAGCGTCGCCGCGCACCGGGCGGCCACCGGCGCCGGGATGATCAACACGGCTCGGCTGGCCAGCGAGACGGTCGCCATCGCGGTGGTCGGCGCGGTGCTGGCCAGCACCACCGCCGGCCGGCTCGCCGATCCCGGCTTCACCGGCGGCCTGCGTACCGTGCTCTGGGCGATGGCCGGCGTGGCCCTGCTCGCGGCGGTGGCGACCGCCGTGCTGGTCCGCCGGGCCCGCGTCCCGGCCGAACCGGCGCTGAGCGCCTATCCTGGCGGATCGTGACGAGCACCGCGCAGCGCCTGGCCGCGATCCGCGGCGACCTGCCCCCGAAGCGGCACAACGCCCGGACCATCGCCGCGCTCACCGGCAACCCGGGCTGCGCCCGTCGGGCGGTGCTGGACGGCGCCGGGGTGGACAAGCCGAGGCTGGCGGAGGCGATCGGCTTCCCGGCCCGCTTCGGGCAGTCGCGGTTCGCCATCACCCGTGGCAACGCCTTCGAGGCGCAGGTGAAGGCCGACGGCGGGGCGGAGCTGCTGCGGCTGGTCGCCGAGCGGCTCGGCGTACCGGTGCCGGAGCGGGCCGGCTGGACGGATCTGGGCGGCGCGGACGACCTGCCGGACCGGCACGAGCGGTCCCGCCGGGCGCTGACCACGCCGGGGCCCGAGGCGGCGCTCTTCGACCACCCGCTGCTCGGTCTGGACGTCGCCGGTCAGCGGGTGCACCTGGAGCCCGACCTGGTCGCCGCCCGGCTCGGCGGCCGGTTCCACGTGGTGGAGATCAAGTCGTTCCCGGTGGTCGACGGGCAGGCCGACCCGGCGAAGGTGGCCGCCGCGGCCATCCAGTCCGCCGTCTACGTGCTGGCGTTGCGCGAGCTGCTCGCCGCCGAGGGGCACCCCGAGGAGCTGGTCTCGCCCGACGTGGTGCTGATCTGCCCGCGCGACTTCGGCAACCGGCCGGTGGCCAGCCTGCTCGACGTTCGCAAGCAGCTGCTGGTGCTGCGCCGGCAGCTCGACCGGATGGCGAAGCTGGACGCGCTGCTCGACACCGTGCCGGCGGACTTCACCGCCGACCCGACCGCCGACCCGGCGGCGCTGGCCGCCGGCCTGCGCCGGGTGCCGGCCCGCTACGCGCCGGATTGCCTGGCCAGTTGCGAGCTGGCGTACTTCTGCCGCAGCGAGGCGGGCGGGCACACCGGGGCGCTGGGTCGGCCGGTCCGCGAGGCGCTGGGCGGCGTCGCCACCGTCGCCGAGGTGCTGGCGCTGGCGACCGGCGAGCGCGCCCCCGAGCCCGAGCAGGAGGAGGCAGCCGCGCTGCTGCGGGCCGCCGCCCGGCTGCGCGCCGACGCCCTCGCCGGGAACCCCGCATGAGTACGCCCCGCGCCCGCCGCGCGCCGGCCGCCCCGATCCGGCGGCCCGCATGAGTACGCTCCGGGCTCTCGCCAGGGCGCAGGCGCTGGCCGCCGGGGTGGCCCAGCCGGTGGCCACCGTCCGGCACCTGCACCTGTCCGCGCGCCCGCTGGTGCTGGTGCCGCTGGCCATGGCCGGCGAGGCGAACGCGCCCCTGGCGATGCTGGTCGGCGCGGCCCCCGACGAGGCGCGGCTGCTGATCGTGCCGCAGCCCCGCAACCGGGACCAGCGCTTCCGGTTCGCCGCTGAGCTGGCCACCATCGTGCTGCCGTACCTCGACGGGTTCCGCGACGGCACCGAGGCGGTGCCGATCGACCGGGGTCGGGACGTCCGGCACCGGTACGTCGACGCGCCGCAGTTGCTGGTGCCGAACCCGGCCGGGATCACCTTCCTGCGGCTGCTGGGCCGCTCCACCCGGTTCCGCCGCCCGGACGGCGATCATCCGGTGCACCCGTCGGTGCCGCTGCTCGGGCGCTGGCTGACCTTCTTCGCCGAGCGGGCCGAGCACCCCGGCTCGTCGGCGCTGGTGGCGATGACCGACGCGCTGAGCCTGCACTGGGCCACCGGCCAGAGCGTGGTGGAGGACCTGCACCTGCCGGCGCTGCTCGGCTGGATCGATCCGCCGGCCGGGCTGACCGGGGCGCAGGCGGCCGCCCGGGCCGAGGACCCGGCGCTCTGTCCGCCCGCCGGCCCGGCCACCGATCCGGAGTTCGACAACCGGGTGCTCGCCCCGGCCGTCGCCGCGTACGCCGACGCGGGGGACGACCCGGTGGCGCGCGCCGCGGCGTACGCGGAGCTGGAGCGGGTGCTTCGCGACCAGCTGGCACCCACCTGGGAGCTGATGTGGCGCGGCGTCGGGCTGCTGCGGGCCCTGCCGCCCGGGGCCCGGGTGGGCGGCCGCTGGGACGGCGACAAGGACGCCTTCACCGGCCACGCCGAGCACGTCGACGCGGGCGGCGGCCCGCAGCCCCGGCGCGACGGCGCGGTGGTGGCCGCCCAGCGGCTGCACCGGCTGGAGCGCGCCCTGACCACGTACGCGGTGCAGCGCGCCTACGACGACCCGCTGGTGATGGCCGAGCACCGGCTGACCGGGGAGGCGTTCGTCGGGGACGTGACGCTGGCCGACCCGAAGCGGGTCGACGACACGGGGAAGCGGCCGGTGCTGCGCCCCCGGATCCAGCTCGTCACCACCGAACCGGTGCTGGTGCCGGTCGGCACGACGCTCTACTCGCCGGCCCGGCCCACCCAGAAGGCCAGAGTGGTCTTCCTGACCCCGGCGGCGGACGGCAAGACCGAGGTGGTGCTGGAGCTCTCCGGCGCGATGGGCCGGGGGCTGACCGCGCCGCCGGGCAGCGTGCCGGAGGTGGGGGAGCGGCTCTGCTACACCACCCTGTCCGAGGCGTTCCTGCCTGCGGGGGCGTTCCCGACACCGGAGGAGACCCCGTGGACGCACGGCGGCCCCCCGCCCACCCGCGCCGACGATGCGCCCGCCGCGAGCGACGCCGCCGAGGAGTGGGCCTGAACCCTCCCGAACGGGCGCGGCTCGTGTCGGCGGTCGGACCGTCCTGGACGGACGGTGCCGCCCGGGTCCATCGGCCCTGGCGAGGCGCCCCGGTGCTGACTAGGCTTCGATGGTTCGCCGCCCGTGATCGGTCCTCACCGTCGAGGTGCGCACAGGAGAGAGAGTCGGAGCGACCATCGTGCTGCCCGATGACGCCCGCCAAGAGGCCGTCGCGCCGCCCCGTCCGACCCGCGCCCGGCGGGTCGGCGCGGTTGTCGCGGCGCTGGTCGTCCTCGTCGAGGCGGTCTGGCTGACGGCCGCGCTGCCCGGTGCCGCCCTGGCCGGTGACGTCGGCGCGATCTCGGTGGCCGGGTGGTCGGCCCTCGCCTGCGTCGGCGCGGCCCGCCGGCACCCCGCGACGCTGCGCCGGTTCTGGACGATGCTGGCCGTCACCATGGCCCTCGCCGCCGCCGGCCGTACCCTGTGGACCATCGAGCGCCTCGGCGGCGAGACACTGCCGCACACCCCGCTGATCGGTGCCGTCTTCACCGCCGGCATCCTCACCGGCACCGCGGCCCTGCTCTGCTCGCTCGCCGCCCCGCGCAGCGCGGTGGGCCGGGCCCGCACCCTGCTCGACGGGGTGATCGTCGCGCTGGCCCTGATCCCGATCGGCTGGGTGGTGGTGTTCCAGGACATCGCCGCCGCCGACCTGGCCGACCCGCTGCGCACCTTCGGCCTGCTCTACCCGATGCTCGACCTGATGCAGCTGACCATCCTGGTGGCGGTGGCCGGCCCGTCCCGCCCGATCTGGCGGCCGCTGACCCTGATCGGCGCGAGCCTGGCCACCCGGGCCGGCGCCGACGCGGTCTACGTCTCGCTCGTCGCGGACGGCACCTACGCCCCCGGGCAGGTGATCGACGTCTGCTGGCCGCTGAGCTACCTGCTGATCGGCGTGGCCACCACGTACCCGCCGCCGCCGGTCGGCGAGGGCGGCGACGAGGGCGTCGAGTCGCCGCTGCCGCCCTGGTGGCGGGTCGCCCTGCCGTACCTGCCGGTGGGCGGGGCGATCATCGCGGTGGTGCTCGCCCGGCACCCCACCGGGCAGACCCCGCACCTGGTCTTCATCGGCATGATGGCGCTGCTCGGCGTGCTGGCGCTGCGGCAGGGGCTGGCCGCCAACGAGAACCTCCGCCTGGTGGCGCGGCTGCGCCGGCTCGCCTACGCCGACCAGCTCACCGGCCTGCCCAACCGGCTGATGTTCAACCGGCGGCTGCGCCGGGCGCTGCGCGACGGGCCGCCGGTCGCCGTCCTGCTGCTGGACCTGGACGGGTTCAAGCAGGTCAACGACCGGTTCGGGCACGCCACCGGGGACACCCTGCTGACCAGCATCGCCGACCGGATGCGGGACGCGGTCGGCGACGACGGGACCATCGCCCGGCTCGGTGGGGACGAGTTCGCCGTGCTGGTCGACGGGGACCGACCGGTCGCGCCGGAACGGCTCGCCGAGCGGCTGCTCGCCGCCCTGCAACCCTCGGCGGGCGAGGAGGACGTCGGCATCCACCCGTCGGCCAGCATCGGCATCGCCGAGTACGGCCCGCAGCACGCCTCCCACACCGACCTGCTGCGCGACGCCGACATCGCGATGTACGCGGCCAAGGCTGCCGGGAAGTCGGCGTACCGGACCTGCACGCCGGGGCTGCGGGAGTCGGCGGTGACCCGGGCGGAGCTGATCGCCGACCTGCGCCGGGCGGTCGACGAGCAGCAGCTGCACCTCGACTACCAGCCGATCGTCGACCTGGCCACCGGCGCGGTCCGCAGCGCGGAGGCGCTGGTCCGCTGGCGGCATCCCCGGCTGGGGCTGCTCGGGCCGGCCGCGTTCCTGCCGCTGGCCGAGGAGGCCGGCCTGATCGTGCCGATCGACCGCTGGGTGATCCACGAGGCCTGCCGGGCCGCCGCGACCTGGCGGGAACGGGCGCCGGAGGCCACCGTGGCGGTGAACATCGCCGCCGCGCACCTGCGCCGGCCGGACCTGATCGCCACCGTCACCGCAGCCACCGCGAGCGCCGGGCTGGCCCCCCGCGCGCTGACCCTGGAGCTGACCGAGTCGGCGCTGATCGACGGCAGCGAGGCGGTGCTGGAGCGGCTGGGCCAGCTCCGCGAGCTGGGCATCCGGATCGCCATCGACGACTTCGGCACCGGCTACTCGTCGCTGAGCTACCTGCACCGCATCCCGGCCACCGAGCTGAAGATCGACCGGTCGTTCGTCTCCCGGCTCGACACCGACACCCGCGCGTACGCGACAGTGGAGATGGTGACCCGGCTGGCCGGCGCGTTCGACCTGGCGGTGGTGGCCGAGGGCGTGGAGACCGAGGAGCAGCATGCGGCGGTCACCGCGATCGGCTGCGTGCACGGGCAGGGCTACCGCTACGGTCGGCCCGGCCACCTGGCCGACCTGCACCCGGTCTCCGCCCCGGTCTGACCGGTCGACCCGGCCGGACGGCCCCCGACGACGGGAGTCGAAGGTCCCGGGAGGGACGGGGGGTTCGGCCCTGACCGGGACCGCCCGAGCCGCCGCACGATGGGAGCCGACACCAACGACGCCCCACCGTCACCGGGAGATACGACATGAAGCGGCGCACCCTGGACCTGCTGTTCAGCATCGGCGGACTGGGCCTCACCGTCCTGCTGCTGGTGGCCGGCATCGTCCTCACCTCGAACGCGAACTTCGCCAACGACTACGTACGCGACCAGCTCGGTGCCCAGCACATCAGCTTCAAGCCGGCCGACCAGCTGACCGACGAGGAGAAGAAGGCCGACTGCCTGGTCGAGTACGCCGGCCAGAAGCTGACCACCGGCAAGCAGGCGGAGTGCTACGCCAACCAGTTCATCGGGCTGCACCTGACCTCGATCGCCGGCGGCAAAACCTACGCCGACCTCGGTGAGCCGCAGACCGAGCTGCGCGCCAAGGTGGAGCAGGCCACCAGGACCAACGACCCGGCCCTGGCCGACCTGCAGAAGCAGCTCGCCGAGGTCAGCGGCCAGCGGGACACCGTGTTCAAGGGCGAGACGCTGCGCGGCCTGCTGCTCACCTCGTACGGCTTCAGCGAGTTCGGCCGCAAGGCCGAGCAGGCGGCGCTGGTGACCTTCGTCGGCGCGGGGCTGCTCCTGCTGCTCTCGATCGCCGGCCTGGTGCACGCCTTCCGCACCCCGGCCAGCGAGGCCTTCGCCGCCCCGGAGCGGGCGAAGGACCGGGTCACCGCCTGATCCCGCCCCGGACGCCCCCGGCCTCTCCACCCTCTCGGAGGCCGGGGGCGTTCGCGTGTGCCGCCGCGCCGATCCCCGGCGAGGGTGTGACGCGGCGCGCAGAATCGGGCTTGACCCTCACGCAACGGCAGGCGGGAGCCTTGGTCGCGGAAGGGAGGGAAACCATGGCGTACACGGTGGGTCAGGTGGCGAAGGCGGCCCGGGTGACGGTCCGGACGCTGCACCACTACGACGAGATCGGGCTGCTGTCGCCCAGCGGACGCACCGCGGCGGGCTATCGCCGCTACGACGACGCGGACTTGGAGCGCCTGCAGCACATCCGGTTCTACCGGGAGCTGGGGTTCCCGCTGGAGGAGATCGCGGCGATCCTCGACGACCCGACCGCCGACCCGGCGGCGCACCTGCGCCGGCAGCACGAGCTGCTCAGCGGGCGGATCGGGAAGCTCCAGGAGATGGTCACCGCGATCGAGCTCGCGATGGAGGCGAGAAGGATGAACATCAATCTGACCCCGGAGGAGCGGTTCGAGGTCTTCGGGGACTTCGACCCGGACGCGCACGCCGAGGAGGCCGAGCAGCGCTGGGGCGGCACCGACGCGTACCGGGAGTCGAACCGGCGGGCGGCCGGCTACTCGAAGGAGGACTGGCTGCGCAACAAGGCGGAGAACGAGGACTGGGGGCGGCGGTTCGTCGAGGTGATGGCGTCCGGTGCGGCGGCGGACTCGCCGGCGGCGATGGCGCTGGCCGAGGAGCACCGGCAGTTGATCAGCCGCTGGTTCTACGACTGCTCCTACGAGATCCACACCGGGCTGGCCGACATGTACCTGGCGGACCCGAGGTTCACCGCGCACTACGAGGCGATCGCGCCGGGCATGGCCGCGTACCTGAACGAGGCGATCCACGCCAACGCGATCACGCGCGCCTGAGCCGGTGTGGGCGGTGCGGGTCCCGCCTGGCAGGCATATTGGTGCCTGTCAGGCGGACCGCCCCACCACACCACCGGAGGTCACCGTGCTCATCGTCGCGGGCAGTCTCTACGTCGACCCGGCCGGCCGGGACGCCTACCTGGCGTCCTGCGCCGAGGTCGTCCGGCAGGCGCGCTCCGCGCCCGGCTGCATCGACTTCGCGATCAGCGCCGACCTGGTCGAGCCGGGCCGGATCAACGTCTACGAGCGCTGGGACAGCGACGACCAACTGCTCGCCTTCCGCGGTGCCGGCCCGGCGGAGGAGCAGGTGGCGGCGATCCTCGGCGCCGAGGTGCACCGCTACCGCATCTCCGCCGTCGAAGCCCCCTGACCCCACCCGCCACCCCCGCCAAGATCCCCGCACTTTCTCGGAAAGAGTGGCTGTTCCGCGCTGGATGAGCCCTCTTTCTCCGAAAGTGCCGACCCGGCTGGCTTCGCGACGGGCGGGGGCGGGGGTGGGGGTGGGGGCGGGGCGGGGCGGGGGGCTAGAGGAGGAGGTCGAGGACGAGGACGCCGAGGAAGCCGACCACCGAGATGATCGTCTCCATCACCGACCAGCTCTTGATGGTCTGCCCGACCGTCAGTCCGAAGTACTCCTTGACCAGCCAGAAGCCCGCGTCGTTGACGTGCGAGAAGAACAGCGACCCGCAGCCGATGGCCAGCGCCAGCAGCGCCACCTCCGGTCCCTGGAGGGTCTCCGCCAGCGGCGCGACGATGCCGGCGGCGGTGATGGTGGCGACCGTGGCCGAGCCGGTCGCCACCCGGATGCCGACGGCCACCAGCCAGCCCAGCAGCAGCGGCGAGAGGTTCGCGCCATCGGCCGCGTCCGCGACCAGGTTCCCCACGCCGGCGTCGACCAGCACCTGCTTGAAACCGCCGCCGGCGGCGACGATCAGCAGGATGCCGGCGATCGGCGGCAGCGACCCGCCGAGGAAGCCGGAGACCTGCGCGCGACTGAAACCGGTCCGGTAGCCCAGGAAGATCATCGCGAAGATGACGCCGGCGAGCAGGGCGACGATCGGGGTGCCGATGATGTCCAGCGCCTTGCGGCCGGCGGTGCCCTCGTCGAGGGTCAGCTCGCCGATCGCCCGCAGCAGCATCAGCACCACCGGCAGCAGGACGGTGATGACCGCGGCCCACAGGGCCGGCGCGCGGCGCGCCCGTACCCGCGCGGTGGCCGCCTCGTCGATCGGCTCACCCGGGCGGCCGGCGCCGGGGTTGGCCAGGTCGTCCTCGGTGACCAGGTCGCCGTGGGCGTCGAGCGGGCCGCGACCGGTGGCCGCCGGCCCCCGCCCGCCGGCGAGCGCGACCGGTCGCCGGGTGGGCAGCAACTCCTCCGGGGCGGTGGCGGGCACGTACCGGGCGATGAAGTTGCCGAAGATCGGACCGGCGACGATCACCGTCGGAATGGCGACCAGCAGCCCCAGCGCGAGGGTCTGGCCCAGGTTGGCGCCGAGGGCGTCGATCGCGACCAGCGGGCCCGGGTGCGGCGGCACCAGGCCGTGCAGCACCGACAGGCCGGCCAGCGCCGGGATGCCGATCTTCATCAGCGGTACGTCGGTGCGCAACGAGACCAGCAGCACGATCGGCACCAGCAGCACGACGCCGACCTCGAAGAAGAGCGGCAGCCCGATGAGGGCGGCGACCCCGGCCATCGCCCAGGGCAGCGCCGTGCCGGAGACCCGACCGACCACCCGTTCGACGATGCCGTCCGCGCCGCCGGATTCGGCGAGCAGGCCACCGATCATGGCCCCGAGTGCGATCAGCAGGCCGACCCCGCCCACCGTGGAGCCGACGCCGCCGCTGAACGAGGTGACGATCTTGTCCGGGGCCACGCCGGCGACCACGCCGAGCACCGCCGCGCCGAGGATCAGCGACAGGAACGGGTGGACCTTGCCCCAGGCGATCAGGAGCACCACCGCGGCGATGCCCAGCAGGGCCGCGAGGATCAGTTGGGCGTCACCGGCGTCGGTGAGCGGCTCGGCCGGTGCGGCGAGGAGAGCGGTCACGGTAATCACGACCTTCGGACGGCGTCCGGTCCCTTGCGGGGCGGGCGATCACATGGGTGCGGGAGTGGGTGACGGTTCCGGCGGCAGGCTCGGGGCCAGCCGTCGCAGCGACGCGAAGGTCGGGACCAGCGCGTCGTACAGCTCGGAGAAGAGCGGGAGCAGCGCGGCGTAGGTGGCGGCGGCGGAAGGATCGGGGCGTACCGTCTCCTCGATCTCCACCAGGTCGGCGGCGACGTCGATGGACGGGATCAGCCCGAGCGCCTGCATGCCGAGCAGCGCCGCGCCGAAGCTGGAGCCCTCGTGCCCGGCGGGGAAACGCACCGGCATGCCGAGCGCGTCGGCGAGGATCTGCCGCCACAGCGGGCTGCGCGCGAAGCCGCCGCTGGCCCGGATCTCGCGTACCTCGTTGCCGGCGGCGCGCACCGAGGCCAGCACCAGGGCGAGCTGTTGGCACACCCCCTCCAGCGCCGCCCGGATCAGATGCTCGCGGCGGTGGCCGTGGGTCAGCCCCACGTACGCCCCGCGCGGCAGCGCGCTCCAGTGCGGCGCCCGCTCGCTGAGCAGGTACGGCAGCATGATCAGCCCACCGGAGCCGACCGGCGCCCGCTCGGCCAGCGCCAGCAGCTCCTCCTCGGAGTCCTCGCCCAGCTCCGGGGCCAGCGCGTCGCCGGCCCACTGGAGCACGATCCCGCCGTTGTTGATCGCGCCGCCGACCACCCAGCGGTCCTCGGTCAGCGCGTAGCAGAACACCCCGCCGAGCGGGTCGACGGCCGGCCGTTCCACGGCCACCCGCATCGCCCCGGAGGTGCCGATCGAACAGGCCACCACGCCCGGCCGGACCGCACCCAGGCCGAGGTTGGCCAGCGGGCCGTCGCCCGCGCCGACCACCACCGGGGTGTCGGCGGGCAGCCCGGTCGCCACGGCCGCCTCGGCGGTGAGGCCGGGCAGCACCGTGGTGGTTGCGACGAGCTGGGGCAGCTGCTCGTCGACGATGCCGGCGATGCCCAACGCCTCCGCGTCCCAGACCAGGTGGTGGATGTCCAGCAGCCCGGTGGCCGAGGCCACCGAGTGGTCGGTCACCAGCGCGTCGGTCAGGCGCAGCAGTACGTAGTCCTTGATGCCGACCCAGTGCGCGACCCGCTGGAAGACCATCGGCTCCTGCTCGGCGAACCAGACCAGCTTCGGCAGCGGCGCCATCGGGTGCACCGGCGTGCCGGTACGCCGGTGCAGCGCGAGCCCGGGCGGGGCGGCCCGCAACCGCTCGGCCTGCGCGCTGGCCCGGGAGTCCGCCCAGGTCACCGACGGGGTCAACGGGACGCCCTCGGCGTCCAGGCCGATCAGGCTGTGCATGGCGGTGCTGAACGACAGGCCCGCCACCGGCCCGGGCAGCTCGCCGGCCACGGTACGGACGCACTCGACGACCGCGTCGAAGATGGTCGACGGATCCTGTTCCGCCCACCCCGGGTGCGGCTCGTCCAGCGGATAGCCCACGGAATGGTGCGCGAGCTGCTCGCCTTCGGTGTCGTAGGCGACCACCTTGGTGCTGGTGGTGCCGATGTCGACGCCGAGCACGACCCTGTCGCTCACCGGCCCACCTCCGCGCCCACCTGCCGGGTGGCCCCGTCGCCGTCCGGCTGCGGCTGACGTTACCGAGGGTTCGGGCACCCCGCACGGCGCACGGGATGATGGGACTGGCTCAACGGCGGCGACGGGGTGATCGCCTCCCGCCGGAGAAAGGAAAGCCTGATGGCCGTCGTCGTACTGCCCGAGATCGACCGGGAGCTGCGGGAGTCGCAGAGCCTGCTGATCGAGGTCCGGTCCGACGACGGCCACCTTCCCGATGCCATGACGAGAGTGCGGGGGGCGCTGCTCCGGCTGGACGGTCCGGATCAGGACGGCGAGCCGCAGCGCGTCGGCTTCCTCCCGCCCCCGGTGCCCCTGCCCGGGGCGCACCTCCTGCTGCTCGACCTCGGTTCCCTCCCCGACGAGCAGGTGCTCGCCGTGCCGCGGCTGCTCGCCGAGCAGCTGCGGGGCGGCGACGTACGCGACGCCGTCGTCTCGCTGGCCGTGCCTGGCCGGACGGACCGGCTCCAGGAGTTCAGCATGGCGGCCCGGGCCTACCTGGCCGGACCGGTCGGGGCGCCGTTCGGGCCGGCTCCGCCCCGCCCGCCGTTGCCGTTGCTCGACATCGCGCTCGACTGGCTGCACGTCGCCCGGGACCCGGCGGCGGATGTCGCCGCCGTCGTTCTCGGGGTGGAGACGCCGGTACCGGCGCGGTCCCTGCGGCCGGTGGCGGAGGCGGTGCTCACCACCCCGGCCGGCGCCACTACGGTGACCGTCGTGGCCAGCGACTTCGCCACCGAGTTGGTGGCGGCGAGCGTCGGTGCCGCGTACCGCAACGGCCTGCCCGCGGCCACGCTGACCATGGCACCGGGACAGGGCGACCGGGCCGAGGTGACCCGCCGGATGCGGGAGCTGCGCGACGTCATCCGCGCCCACGCCGAGCTGCTGGTCTGGGCGGGTGTCGACGCCGAGCCGGACACCCGGCTGGTGCTGCGGCACGACTGGGTGCCGCGAGTCGACCGCGGACCGTCGCGACCGGACGTCGCGGCACTGGCCGACGTCCTGGTACCCGACGCCATGTGGCATCAGCTCCTCTCGCCCGGCCACCTGGAGCGGCTCGGCGGACTGCCGGAGGGCGCGGTGGGGTTGCCCGGCGGCCGGGTCGAGTTGACCATCGGCGAGCCGGAGCAATGGCTTCCCGGGCATCCGGACGGCGCTGCCGTGCGGGAACAGGGCCATCGGATCCTCGCCCCGTGCCTGGCGGGCGAGGCGGAGGCGTTCGCCATGGCCGCGGAGCGGCTGCGTCGGTACCGGGCCGAGGCGGGGTGACCGCACCGCCGTTCCGACGCCGAACGTGAATCGACGCAGCGCATCCACCAATCGTCCGGATTGGTCCCCCGATCGGGTGGTTCGCGCGCTTCGGCGTGTCCGCCGGACTCGCCGCCACCGTTGATCCGGATGACACCCCGGTTGGTGGCTCGCGCGGCGAAGGAGTCGGCGTGGCAGATACTGATTCGACGGGTTCCACCTGGCGTTACACCTGGGCGCGCAAGCAGAACGAGCGCCGGCAGCGGGCATACCGCGAAGCCGAGCGGGCGTGGCGGCAGCGCGACGACGAGCTGCGGCGACTGCGTACCCTCGCCGTCGACCTGCACGGCTCGGTGACGGCCGGCCACGGCCTGCCCCTGGAACTCGCCCCCGGCGAGGTGGTCTTCTGGGCGCTGCCCGCCGCGCAACTGGTCGAGGTCCGGCACACCACGGTGCTGCCCGCACCCGACCTGACTGTCGAGCCGCTGCCGGCGCCGCTGCGCCACCGGCTCCCCGACGGCGTGCGGGCCACCGACGCCGGCGTGGCCGTGATCACCAACCGCCGACTGGTGCTGCTCGGCGGACGCGGCCGGCGCGACTGGGCGTACGGGAAGATGACCGGCCTGTCCCACGACCCGGCGGCCCCGGTGTCGCTGATCCAGGTCCTCGACCGGCGGCGCACCTGCGGCCTGCTGGTGCCGCCCACGGCGGCGGCCGAGTTCCGGTTCACCCTCACCCTGGCCTTCGCCGACGCCATCGAGCAGCGCGCGGCGGTGATCGCGCAACTCGACGAGTTGATCGCCGAACACGAGCAGACCCGGCCCTTTCGGCCGGCGATCGCCACCCCCGGCCAGGCCCGGCTCGCCGGGCGCATCCCCGGCGGCCGGCGCACCGTCGCCGTCGCCGTCGCGCTCGCCCTGGTCGTGCCCGCGGTCCTCTTCGAGTCCGACCCACCGGTCAGCCCCGGCTCCGACGTCGCCGCCGCCGCCACCCCGGTGGCCGCGCCCCGCGCCGCGGCGCCCCCGACGTCCGCCGCACCGAAGCCCCGCCGCTCGCCGGCCAAGCCCGCGCCGTCGGGCGAGCGACGCTGCGGCGCCCCGACCAACCCCATGGGGTACGACTTCTGCGGCGGCAAGCGCGTCCGCCGGCCCGACCACCGGATCTGCGACTACTTCGACTGCGCGCAGACCTTCTGGTCGGGGCGCGGCTACCTGGTGCAGTGCAGGGACGGGGCGGTCAGCCTCACCGGTGGGCGGGGCGACGCCTGCGCCGGGCACCGGGGCGTGCGGCGCACCGTGTTCAGCTGAAGTCGGGCAGGGTGAGCGTGCCGTCGTCGGCGAGCGGGAAACCCGGGTTCCAGGCGATCTCCCAGACGTGACCGTCGGGGTCGGTGAAGAAGCCGGCGTAGCCGCCGTAGAAGGTCTCCGCCGCCGGGCGGGTGATCCGCGCGCCGGCCCGCTCCGCCGTGGCCAGCACGGCATCGACCTCGGCGCGGGAGCGGACGTTCTGCGCCAGCGTCAGACCGCCCGGGCCGGTGTCCGGTACGCCCGCGTCGGCGGCCAGCTTCTCCCGGCCCCACAACACCAGGGCGAGGCCACCGGCCTGGAAGAAGACCGTCTCCTCGACCTCCTGGCCCTGCCAGCCGAGGCGCTCGTAGAACGCCCGGGCGCGCGGGAGGTCGGCGACGCCGAGGGTGATCAGGCTGATCCGCTGTTCCATGCCCCGGACCGTACCGCCGGGCACCGTCACGTTCCGGCAAGGCGTTCCGTCAGGTGGGCATGAGGAGTTTCGTCCGCGCCGCCTGCGCCCTGCTCGGGTTGACCGCACTGCTGGTCGGAGGGTGGGCACTGCTCCGACCAGGCGGTTTCGCCGAGGCGGTCGACTTTCCCGGCAGCCACCACTTCGTCCACGACGTCGGCGCGTTCCAACTGGGCATCGGGGTGACCCTGCTGCTCGCCGCGATCTGGGCCGACGCGCCGGCGGTCGCCCTGGCCGGCTACCTCGCCGGGGCGCTCGCCCACACCGGCACCCACCTCGCCGACCGGCACCTCGGCGGCAGCGCCGGCCAGACCTGGCTGGTCGGGCTCTCCGCCGCGCTGGCGGCGGTGGCCCTGCTGGCCCGGTGGCGCGAACTGGGCGGGGTGCTCGGCGCCGTCGAGGTCGGCGCGGCACCGGGGTGGGCGCCGTTCACCCGGCAGAAGACCGTGCTGCTGGCCAGCTTCCGCCGCGACGGCAGCCCGGTCGGCACGGCGGTGAGCATCGCCGTCGACGGCGACCGGGCGTACGTGCGCAGCTTCGAGCGGGCCGGCAAGACCCGGCGCATCCGCAACGACCCCAGGGTGACCGTCGCCGCGTCCACCGCTCGCGGCCGACCGACCGGCCCGGCCGTCGAGGCGACCGCGCGCCGGCTCACCGGGGACGAGGAGCGGCACGCCGCCCGGCTGCTGGTCCGCAAGTACCCCGTGCTGCACGGCGTGCTCGTCCCGCTGGCTCACCGCCTCGGGCGGCGGCGCACCGGCCGTACCGTCCACTTCGCTCTCACCACGCCGCCGGACCGACCGGCCTGACCAGCACCCGGGTGGCGGGGCTGTCGCACCATGTACGGCGTGATCAACAGACTGTGGGGCCGGCGCACCGCCAAGAACAAGAAGAAGCGCGACTGGGCCTACGCCGGCTGTGACGCCTGCGAGTGCGACGGTCCGAACTGCTGTGACCTCGGGCTCTTCTCCTTCCTGCTCACCCTCGGCGCCACTACCGCCCGGGTCAGCCGGGCACCGGTCGTCGACCGGGCCGGCCGGGCCGCGATCCTCGGCTACCGGCGCTGGCTGTCGCACCGCTGGCCGGGCCAGTGCCGGTTCACCCCGACCTGCAGTGCGTACGGCCTCGCCGCCGTCGAGCGGTACGGCCTGGCGGTCGGCGGGCGGATGGCGGCGGACCGGCTGCGCCGCTGCCGGCCCGGAGTGCCGCGCGGTACCCACGACCCGGTGCGATAACCGCTCGCCGCTGACCCCGCCCCGACGCTACGGTCGGCGACCGTGACCCGCACCGTGACCCTCGTCCTGGTCGACCCCGCCGGCCGGCTGCTCGGGGCACTGCCTCCGTACGAGGTGCCGACGCCGTGGTGGCAGGAGGTCGACGCGGTCGTCTGCGGTGCGCCCGTCGAGGTCGCGGTGCTGCGGCTGCTGTCCGGAGTCAGCGACCGGCCAGGGGTCGGCGGCGCGGTGACGTACCTGGCCGAGGTGGCCGCCCCACCCGCCGTACCGCTGCGACCGGTGGACCTGGAACTCCCGCCGCACCCGCTGCGCGCGCCCTACGCCGAGCCCGGCGGACCGGCCGCCACCGTCGGGTGGGCCACCGCCGCCCTCGACCGCCTCGGCCGGCCGGCGAAGGAGGTGGCGCAGCGGCGCACCTGGAACCTGTCGGCGATCTGGCGACTCGACGGTCCGCACGGCCCGGTCTGGCTCAAGCAGGTACCCGGCTTCTTCCGGCACGAGGCGGCGGTGCTGCGCCGGCTCGGCGCGGTCACGCCCGGCCTGGTGCCGCCCCTGCTCGCCGCGGACGACGACGGCCGGATGCTGCTCGACCACGTGCCGGGGGAGGACCGCTACGGGGCGGACCCCGCCGAACGCGCCGCCATCGCCGCCGACCAGCACGTCCTCCAGATGCGCGCGCTGCCGCTGGCCGACGAGCTGGTGGCGGTCGGGGTGCCCGACCTGCGCGGCGCCGCACTGGCCCGCTGGATCCGCGCCGCGCTCGCCCCGCACCAGGCCGACGCCGTGCTGCACGGGCTGGAGGAGCGGCTGGCGCAGGCCCGGCAGTGCGGCGTGCCGGACACCCTGGTGCACGGCGACCTGCACCCCGGCAACGTCCGCAGTGACGGTGACCGGCGGGTCATCATCGACTGGGGCGACTCCTTCGTCGGGCACCCGGCCTTCGACATCCTGACGCTGACCAGCGGGCTTCCGCCCGACGCCTCGGACGCGCTGGTCGCCGCGTGGTGCGCCCGCTGGCGGGCCGACGCGCCCGGCTGCGAGCCGGAACGGGCCGTAGAGCTGCTGCGGCCGGTCGCGGCGCTGCGGTCGGCGGCCGTGTACGCGGCCTTCCTCGCCGCGATCGAGCCGAGCGAGCGGGTGTACCACGAGGCCGACGTGCCGCACTGGCTGGCGCAGGCCGCCACCCTGCTCGGGCGGGGATGAGCCGTGGAGGTTTAGGCGGGGCCCCGGCTAGGACGCCGGCCTCGTCACTCGGGGGCGTGGCAGACGGCCTCGACGTTGTTGCCGTCCGGGTCGCGGACGAACGCGCCGAAGTAGGTCGGGTGGTACTCCGGCCAGAGCCGGGGCGCGTGCAGCACCTCGGCGCCGGCGGCGACCGCGGCGTCGTGGAACGCCTGCACGGCGGCCCGATCGGGGGCGGTGAACGCGATGTGCGCCTCGCGCGCCGCACCGCCGGTGTTCACCGGGCCGAGCCAGAAGTCGGGGCTGTCGGTGCCGTACCCGATGACCGGGCCGAACTCCATCACCCGGCGACCGCCGAGCGGGGCCAGGACGGCGTCGTAGAAGGCGGCGCTGGCCGCCACGTCACGGGCCTGGATGGACAGGTGGTCGAGCATGCTGCCTCCACGGCCTCGGGTCCGGGTCAGGCTAGAACGCCGGTACGACACGCTGCCCGCCACGCCCGGCGGCCCGGGCCGAACCAACCGGTAACATCCGTGCTGACCGAGCCCTAACTGAGTCATCGGGAACGCATTGGACGTCAGGCAGGTCTCCTACTTCCTCGCGGTGGCCGAGCACGGTGGCTTCAGTCGGGCGGCCTCGGCGCTCGACGTCGCCCAGCCGACGCTGTCGCAGTCGGTGCGCGCGCTCGAACGCGAACTCGGCGCCGAGCTGTTCCACCGGGTCCCGCATGGGTTGGTGCTCTCCTACGCGGGCAGGGCCTTCGTCGGCCCGGCCCGCCAGATGCTGCGCGGCATCACCGCCGCCCGCGAGGCGGTCGGGTCGCACGCCCGAGCCACGCCCGCCCTCGACCTGGTCGCCGTGCCCGTGCTGGCGGCCTACCCGGGGGCGTCCCTGGTCGGCTCGTTCCGGCGCGAGAAACCGCACATCGTCGTCCACATCGACGAGCCGGAGACCGACGACGGCCTGCACATCCTCGTCCGGGACGGGCACAGCGAGCTGGGCCTGACCCACCTGCCCCTGCCGCACCTCGGGCTGCACGTGGTCGAACTCGGCGTACAGGAGCTGTGGTTGGCGTTCCCGCCCGGCACCGATGTCGGTCCGGGTGACGCCGTGCCGCTGGCCCGGCTGCACGGCGCCGACGTCCTCGGGGTGCCGCGCGGGAGCTGGCAACGGGACGACGTCGAGCGGGCGCTGCGCGACCAGGGCGTCCGCACCCGGCTCGTGGTCGAGGTGGCGCACCCGGAGGCGCTCGCGCCGCTCGTCCTCGGCGGTGCCGGCGCCGCCTTCCTGGTGCGGGAGACCGCGCACGCGGCCGCCTCGCTCGGCGCCGTCGTGCGCCCGGTCGACCCGCCGCTGCGGCAGGCGTACGGGCTGGTGCACCGGCCCGGTCCACTGTCGCCGGCCGCCCGCGCGTTCGTGGCACACGCCCGCGCCCGGTGCGGGGTGGGGCGATGACGGTCGACCTGCGCCAGTTGGAGTACTTCCTCGCCGTCGTCGACCACGGCGGGGTCACCCGCGCGGCCGCGGCCATCCGCATCGCCCAGCCGTCCCTGTCCCAGGCGATCCGGGGGCTGGAACGCGAACTCGGCATCGAGCTGTTTCACCGCACCGGGCGCGGCCTGGTCCTCACCGTCGCCGGCGAGGCGCTGGTCGCCCCGGCCCGGCAGGTCCTGCAGGACGCCAGCGCCGCCCGGGCCGCCGTCGCCGACGTGGTGGACCTGCGCACCGGACGGCTCGACATCGCCGCGCACGCCGCACTGACCGTCGATCCCCTCACCCCGGCGATCGCCACCCTGCGGCGACGCTTCCCCGGCATCGCGGTGCGCGTGCTGGAGCCCCGCGACGACGAGGACCTGGCCCGGCTCGTCCGCGACGGAAGCTGCGAGCTGGCCCTGACGTACCTGCCCATCCCCGACCTGCGGCTGCCCGTGCGGGAGCTGGGCGCGCAGCAGGTGTGGGCGGTGCTGCCGCCCGGCACGCCCGCTCCCGACGGGCCGCTGCCGCTGCGGGCGCTGCAGGGCACCCCGGTGATCGACATCCAGGGGCACAGCGCGCTGCGCGCGACGGTCCTGGCCGCGCTCGGCACGGCCGGTGTGCGGATGCGTCGCGCGGCGGTGACCCGGCACCGCGAGGCCGTCGTACCCATGGTGCTGGCCCAGGCCGGCGCCGCGTTCCTGACCCGGTGGTACGCCGACGAGGCGGCCCGCGCCGGGGCCGTCGTGCGGGCGCTGGACCCACCGGTGGTCTGCCGGTTCGCGTTGGTCCACCGGTCCGGGCGGCTGTCGCCGGCCGCCCAGGCCCTGCTGGACCTGCTGCCCGGGCCGGAGTAGACCGGCCACGCCGGGGCCGCGCCCCCATAGCCGCCGCCTATGGGGCGGGTGACGGCTCGTCTTTGATTTCACCGGCCCGCCGGTCTTCGATCAGTGGACCCACCCGCGTCCGGTCCGCTCTCCTTCGACAGCGAGGAACCATGGCCCAACTGTCGCTGGCCTCCGTCCTGGCCGAGTCCGCCCGACGCCGACCCGCGCATCCCGCGATCGTCTGCGGCGACGAACGCGTCACGTACGCGGAGCTGTGGGCGCAGACCCGGGGGTACGCCGCGGCGCTGGCCGAGCGGGGGGTACGCCCCGGCGACCATGTCGCGCTCATGGCCGTGAACGTGCCGGACTTTCCGCGCGCCTACTACGCGATCCTCTCGCTCGGCGCGGTCGTGGTGCCGATCCACCTGCTGTTGACCGCGGAGGAGGTGGCGTTCGTCCTGCGCGACAGCCAGGCCCGTGCCCTGGTGCACGGCGGCGGCGACCCGGCGACGGCCGTGAAGGCGGCGGAGCTGGCCGGAATACCGGCGGTCGGACTGGATCCGGCCGATCCGGACTCGCTGGCCGCGGTGGCCGCCCGGCTGGCGCCGAGGCCCGGGCTGGTGCCGACCGCGCCGGACGACCCCGCCGTGGTGCTCTACACCAGCGGCACCACGGGTCGACCGAAGGGCGCGGTGCTGACCCACTTCAACCTGACGATGAACGCCACCGTCAACGCCTTCGACGACCTCGGGGTACGCCGCGACGACGTGCTCCTCGGCTGCCTGCCGCTGTTCCACAGCTTCGGGCAGACCGCCGCGATGAACACCGCGTTCCGTGCCGCCGCCACGCTCGTCCTCCAGCCGCGCTTCGACCCGGTCCAGGCGCTGGAGCTGATGGTCGCGCACGGCGTGACGGCGTTCCTCGGCGTGCCCACCATGTACATCGCGCTGCTCGACGCGGCCCGCAGGGGCGCGCCGCGCCCGTCGTTGCGGCTGTGTGTCTCCGGCGGCGCGTCGCTGCCGCTCAGCGTGCTGGACGAGGTCGCGGCGACGTTCACGACGACCGTCTACGAAGGCTACGGCCTCTCCGAGACCTCCCCGGTGGCCACCACCAACCAGCCGACCTTCGGCGCGCGGCCGGGAACCGTCGGCTGCCCGATCTGGGGCGTCGACGTGGAGGTGGCCCGGGCCGACCGGGAGGACCGCGTCGAGCTGCTCCCACCGGGCGAGATCGGCGAGATCGTCATCCGCGGGCACAACGTCTTCGCCGGCTACCTCGGCCAGCCACGGGCGACCGCGGAGGTCCTCCGGGACGGCTGGTTCCGCACCGGCGACATCGGCACCCGGGACGAGGCCGGGTTCGTCACGATCGTCGACCGGAAGACGGACCTCATCATCCGGGGCGGATTCAACGTCTACCCGCGGGAGGTCGAGGAGGCGCTGCTGCGCCACCCGGCGATCGGGCAGGTGGCGGTGGTCGGCGTACCCCATCCGACGCACGGCGAGGAGGTCTGCGCGGTGGTCATCCCGGCGGCGGAGGTGACCGCCGACGAGATCATCGACTGGGCGCGCGAGCAGGTGGGCCGCCACATGTACCCGCGGCGGGTCGAGTTCGTCGACGCGTTCCCGCTGGGCCCGAGCATGAAGGTCCTCAAGCGGGAGCTACGGTGGCGCTTCGCGCAGGACCGGACGCCCTGACCCGCGCTGAAGACCCCGCACGTGACCGTCGTCGACCAGTGATGGAAGGAGTTCCCGTGGCCCGATCCCCCCTCGATCCCGCGGTCGCCCGCGCCGCGTGGCGCCGCGCCGAACCGATCCACGCCATGATCTATTTCGCCCCCGAGGCGCGGCAACGGTACGAGGCGCTGGGCCTGGACGGCCTGACGGGCTACTTCGCGTCCCGGTCGGCCGCGTTCGGCGCGGTGCCGGCCGAGCCGGTCGTCGCGACGTTCTTCAACTTCAAGCCCGCACTGGTACGCGCCGCGCTGCCCGCCGCGTGGGAGCGGGCAGACCCGCCGGCCGTGCTCCGCGCCCGCCTGGACGCCGCGGACGCGGCCCTGAGCCGGGCCTTCTCGGCTCTGGAGGACGCCACGGATGCCGTCGCCGAGGCGGCCGAGTTGGCCCGCCGGGCCGCCGAGTCGGCGTGCGAGCAGCTGCCCGGGCGTCCGCTGTTCGCCGCCCACGCGGCGCTGCCGTGGCCGGACGAGCCGCACCTCGTGCTCTGGCACGCGCAGACGCTGCTGCGCGAGTTCCGTGGCGACGGGCACGTGAACGCCCTC
This sequence comes from Micromonospora sp. CPCC 206171, assembly GCF_036906755.1. NCBI lineage: Bacteria > Bacillati > Actinomycetota > Actinomycetes > Micromonosporales > Micromonosporaceae > Micromonospora > Micromonospora sp. CPCC 206171. The sequence continues at coordinate 57,223 of NZ_JBAKHT010000001.1, forward strand.
GTCGTCGCCGGTATCAGCGGCCTCGACGCGCTCGTGCTGCACGCGGCGACCGGTGACGTACCGGTGCGGTTCCTGCGCCGCAGTCGCGGCTGGACCAGCGACGAGTGGGTCGAGGCGGTGGACGGCCTGCGAGCTCGCGGCCTGCTGGCCGACGGTGACGCCGACGACCTGGCCCTCACCGACGCCGGCCGGGACCTGCGGCAGTCGGTCGAGGATCGGACCGACGCTCTCGCCGAACCCGCCTACCGGGTGCTGGGTGAGGACGGGTGTGCGCGGCTCGCCGAAGCGGCGCGGCCGCTCAGCCGCGCCGTCGTCGACGCCGGGCTGCTCAACCTGAAGGCCACACCCACCGCGGGATGACCGCGGCCGCCGGTGCGGTGGAGCGAGCACTCACGACGGCAGGTTCAACTCCACGCAGCAGGCACCGGGGCGGGGGGCCAGGCGGGCGTCGACATCGGCGGCGCCGAGCCCTTCGAGCAGGCCGGTGAGGAAGGCGTGGTTCAACCCGCACACCAGAGCGGTGTGCCGGGTGGCCAGGGCGTGGAACGGGCAGTTGTGCAGGAGCACCCGCCGCTGCGCGTCGGGCCGTGGCTCGAATCCGAGGCCGCCCAGCGCCGACAGGACGTCGCACCCGTCCTCGGCCAGCCCGGCGCCCAGGCTGCGGCCGCGCTGCCCGGCGAGCCGACGCGCGGCGTCGTCGGCGTGGGCCGGGTCGTCGACGACCGCGTCGGCGAGGAGCAGTGCGGATACTTTCGAGTTCAGCCGTAAACCAACGGTACGGTGCACGGGTGCAGCTCCGTTACAACTACCGCGTCTACCCGACGTCGAGTCAGCAGCAAGCGCTGGATCGGGCGTTCGGGTGCGCTCGGGTGGTGTTCAACGACGGCCTGCGCGCACGGCAGCAAGCCCGGGCCGAGGGCCTGCCGTATCTGTCGGACGCCGAGTTGTCCAAGCGGGTCACCGCGGCCAAGGCCACGCCCGAGCGAGCCTGGCTGGGCGAGGTTTCCTCGGTCGTCCTGCAACAAGCTCTGGCCGATCTGAACGTGGCGTACCGCAACTTCTTCGCATCCCTGTCCGGGAAGCGGAAGGGTCGCAAGGTGGCACCGCCGCGGTTCCGCTCGCGCAAGGACAACCGGCAGGCGATCCGGTTCACCGCCAACGCCCGGTTCAAGGTGCTGGACAATGGCCGGCTGCGGCTGCCGAAGATCGGCGACGTCGAGGTGCGCTGGTCCCGGACGTTGCCCTGCGCACCGTCCAGCGTGACGATCATCAAGGACGCAGCGGGCCGATGCTTCGCCTCGTTCGTCGTGCAGAGCACCGACGAGGCGTTGCCGCCCTCGGATTCCGAGGTGGGCATCGACCTGGGGTTGACCCACTTCGCGGTGCTGTCGGACGGTACGAAGGTGGCCGCCCCGAAGTTCCTGCGCCGCGCGGCCCGCAAGCTGCGCCCGCTGCAGCAAGACCTGTCCCGCAAGACCAAGGGGTCGAACAACCGCAAGAAGGCTGTCGTGAAGGTCGCCCGCGCTCATGCGCGAGTCACCGACACCCGGCGCGACTGGCAGCACAAGCTCTCGACACAGATCATCCGCGACAACCAAGCGGTGTACGTCGAGGACCTGTGCGTCGTCGGTCTCGGCCGGAGCAGGCTGGCGAAGTCCGTGCACGACGCCGGTTGGGCAGCGTTCACGGGCATGTTGGAGTACAAAGCCGCCCGGTACGGGCGCACCTTCGCAAAGATCGACCGGTTCGCGCCCACGTCGCAGACGTGCTCGGCGTGCGGCCGGCTCGACGGCCCCAAGCCGCTGAACGTCCGATCGTGGACCTGTCCATGCGGGGCCGTCCACGACCGAGACGTCAACGCGGCGATCAACGTGTTGGCCCAGGGACGCTGGGACAACTCAAACGCCTGTGGAGCGCAGGTAAGACCAGCACCCGTGCCGGCACCGCGCGAGGAAGCAGGAATCCGCCCGGACGCCGCGTGTTCCACGCGCAGCGTGGAGGGAATCTCCGCCCTTTAGGGCGGAGAGATCGTCAAGACCGGCTGCCCTACTTCTACCACCGACCAGTACGAGCTGGGCATGGAGTACACCGGCCACGCCCCGCCCGGCTCCTACGACCGGGTCGTCGTCCGCGGCGAGCTCACCAGCGGCGAATTCATCGCGTTCTGGACCGCGCAGGGGCGGGTGCTGGCGGGCATGAACGTCAACGTCTGGGAGGTGACCGGCCCGATCGGGCAGCTGATCCGCTCCCGCCGGCCTGTCGACCTCGACCGCCTGGCCGATCCCACCGTCGCCCTCGACAGTCTGATCCGTCAGGGGTGAGCGGACCCCGGCGAGCGGTCGGCGGCGGGTTCACCGCCGGTAGGTGTAGCAGCGACCCGAAGGGGTACCCGCGCCCGACACATCCCGCCAGCCAGGGTGGTCGCGGTGCCCGTGCCGATGGAGGAACTGTGACCGGGTTGCGTACTGACCTGTACGAGCTGCGGATGGCGGCCAGCTACCTGCGCCGGGACATGGTGGAGCACGCCACGTTCAGCCTGTTCGTCCGCCGCCTACCGCCGCAGCGTGGCTTCCTGGTGGCCGCCGGGCTGGCCGAGGCGCTGGCGTTCCTGGAGAGCTTCGCGTTCGACGAGGGCGAACTCGGCTATCTGCGCGACACCGTCGGGCTCGACGAAGCGACGCTGACAGCGCTCGCGGGGCTGCGGTTCACCGGTGACGTGTGGGCCGTACCGGAGGGCCGGGTGGTGTTCGCCGACGAACCGCTGCTGGAGGTCACCGCGCCGATCGCCGAGGCGCAGCTGGTGGAGACCGGCGTGCTGAATCTGGTCACCTTCCACACCACGGTGGCCAGCAAGGCCGCCCGCTGCCGCCTCGCCGCCGGCGACGCGCAGTTGGTCGACTTCGCGTTCCGCCGCACGCACGGGATCGAGGCCGGGGCGGGCGTGGCGCGGGCGTCCGCGATCGCCGGCTTCGCCGCGACCAGCGACGTCGAGGCCGCTCGACGCTACGGGCTGCTGCCGTCCGGGACGATGGCCCACTCGTACGTCGAGGCGTTTCCCGACGAGCGCGCCGCGTTCCGCGCGTTCGCGACCGACTTCCCGACGAACCCGGTGTTCCTCGTCGACACCTACGACACGCCCGCCGGAGTACGCGCCGCCGTCGAGGTCATCGCGGAGCTGGGACTGACCGGCCCGGTGGGCGTGCGGCTCGACTCCGGAGACCTCGCCGCGCTGGCCGTGCAGACCCGCGCGATCCTCGACGAGGCCGGGCTGACCCGGGCCCAGATCGTGGCCAGCGGCAGCCTCGACGAGGACGCCATCGCGGCGCTCGTCGCCGCGGGCGCGCCGATCGACGCGTACGGCGTCGGCACCCGCATGGGCGTCTCCTTCGACGCGCCGTCCCTGGACAGCGCCTACAAGCTGGTGGCCGTCGGCGACCGGCCGGTGCTCAAGCTGTCGCCCGGCAAGGCCACCCTGCCCGGTCCCAAGCAGGTCTTCCGCGATCCCACCGGTGCCGACGGCGACGTGGTGGGGCTGCGCGACGAACCCCCGTCGGGCGACCGCGAACCGCTGCTCGTGCCGGTCATGCGCGGCGGCCGTCGCCTGGCCGCCGCCGACCCGGCCGGTGAGGTACGCGCCGCGCGCGGCCGGTTCGACGCGGACCTCGCCTGGCTGCCGGAGCCGGCGCGTCGGCTGGCGGGCCCGGCGCCGCTCACCGCCAGCGTCAGCCCGGCCCTCGCCGCGCTGCACGAGCGGGTGGCCGCGCAGGTGGCGCGGGGCGGGACCTACTGACAGCCGGGCCGCTCACGCTGTGGCGCCCTGCGCCAGTGGCACCCTCCGGGCTGGCGCGTCGGCGCCAGCCCGGAGCAACATCGCCTTACCGCAGGGCCAGCACGGCCAGGTAGCCGAGGTGGTCCGAAGCCCACCGGCCGTCGGGGGTCTGCCGCTCGTTGCCGAAGATGAGGGCCGAGACGGGTACGACCTCCCCCCGGAACAGGACCATGTCGATCCGGTGCTCGACGGCGTCGGCGGGCTGGTTCAGGTCGTCGCCCAGACCCGCGGTGTAGCCGGGTTCATCAGGGTGCAGGATCTCCCACGTGTCCCGCATCCCCCCGGCCACGAGAGCCGCGTAGGCGAGCCGGTTCTCGGCGACGGGCAGGTCGGGTCCCGTGTTGAGGTCACCGGCGAGGATGACGTCACCCGGCGCGATGGCCAGCGGCCCGGCCAGCAGTTCGCGCGCCTGCAGCACCCGGACACCGGGGTGGAAGGCCTCCAGGTGGGTGTTCACGAACCGGAACGACCGTTGCCCGTGCACCACGTCCACCGCGGTCCAACCGCGGGTGCTGGTCACGGTCCCGCCCGTTGCCGCAAGCGTGAAGGTGAGGTTGTTGGCGAAGGTGCCGGACGAGGAGTCGGTCACCTTCACCCGGCCGCCGTGGCGCACCAGGATGACGTCGCGCATCGTGAGCCGTACGTCCAGGAAGTGCGGCGCGCCCGCCGGCGCCTCCAGATCCGCCTCAGCCTGTACGACGGCGACGTCGTACGGGTGACCGGATCGGCTCAGCTCGCCCATGAGCAGCGCCAGGTAGTCGTACCGGATCTCGGTGGCGGGTGCGGGGTCAGCGAAGGTGCCGGTGCGCCACAGGGCGACCTCCTGCAGGCCGACCAGGTCCGGCTTGTTCTCGGTGATCTCCCGAGCGAGCAGCTTCGCCCGGGCCGGAAAATTGACCAGGCCGACGTGGCTGAACAGCGCGGAGTTCGCGGCCAGGAACGCGCCCGTGGTCGGCGCGCCGATGGACGGCGTCAGATCGCCGCCCAGGAACAGGTTCCGGGTCATCACGGTGACTTTGGACTGTCCCTGGGCATGAACGGGCGCGCCGAAAATGCCGAGGCTGAGAAGTGCGATGGCGGCGGCGAGGGTAACTCTCGCCGCTCGCCAGCGGGAGGTGGTGGGTGTCGGGAGCATCCTCTTCGATCCTCTCTCCCGGCGACTACGCCGGCGTCGGACGTGAGATCGATCCGGTGGTGCGAGGTGGGGACGCGCACGGGGGCGTCGCGGTGCGTGCACGCTATCGCCGCGCGGACGGTCGGGGATAGGCGTGGATATCGGCGGTTCGGCCCCACCCGCCAACCGGTACGGGTACTCGACGCTGACGTCGGCATCCGCGTCGGGCCGGCGGACGCCGGTCAGGGCGGGCGGCTGTCGGGAGCGGAGCCGGGTCCGGTCGGGTGCCTTCCTGCACCGGCGGCGACGCCTCGGCTCGTCAGTCGGGCAGGCAGGTCCCGTCGGGCAGGAGGCCGACGATCTCATCGCCGCCCATACCGCCCGGCACCTGCTCGAGGTAGCCGACGACGCAGACGTCATCGAGGCGAGCCGCGTAGAGCAGCGCGCCCACATGACCTGGATCGCCCGGACGAGCCAGCCGTGCCGTGCTCGCCGAGGCCTCCGTCCGGTCCAGCCACAGCCGAGCCGCGTCGACATCGTGCTGCGTCGGTTCGTGCGACGCCGGCCGACGGGCACATTCGGGCTGGCTGCCGGTCATGCACCAGCCGGCGTGCGACGCGGCGAGGCGAATGGCCCCGGCCCGGTCCCTGACCGCCGTCCGCTGCCCCTCGGTCACCGGTGCGCGGCGCGGGTCCAGGGCCGCGGGCGGACCGCACTCCTTGGGAGGGCCCGGGTCCACGCCGAACACGGGGCAGCCGTAGCCGATCGGCCGCTTCCCACCCGCGGCCGGAACGGGTTCGCCGACGAACCACCTGACACCCGCGGTGGCGGCCACGACGGCGACGACCGCCCCACACAGGAGCAGGACCAGCCGGGTACGGCCCAGCCACCGCCGACCCGAACCGTCCTCGCCGGCGGGTAGATCATCATCATCGCGCACGACCTGCATCGTAGAAGTCGATCGATCAGCGTGTAGGAACTGGACGTGACGAATACGTCCCGCTACCCGGTGCGTCGACCGTCGTTGGGCTCTGGAGCGATGACAGCACGCAGAGCGGCGACCATGGGCGGGGGACCCAGTGAGGGATGATCGGGCTGAGTCGGACGACCCGCGCGAACGTCCGATGGCGGAGCCGGGCGCCGCCGAGGCGTACGAGGCCGCCCGGATCGCGTTCGAGCTGGGCCAGACGGCGCGGGAGCTGCGGTCGCGCGCCGGTCGCATGGCTCTCCGCCGGCGCGCGTCCCGCCCCTGAACACCTGGTGCCGGGAGACATGTTGGGGGAACCTCAACGGGCCGGCGGACGTCGAAGGGGCGCGGAGGTGAGCGGGGATGGCCGAACGGCGCTGGCTGGTGTGGGTGACCGCAGTGGCCGTCCTCGGTGGCTGCGGGACCGGCAGCGGCCCCGGCGGGGATGACCTGGACCAGTTGCGGCTGCAGGCGCGCGACGCCCTGACCCGGTATGACGAGGCGGTCCTCGCCGCCGGTGGGGCGCAAGCCTTCGTGCCGGTCGGGGAGCTGACCGGCCAGCTCGGCGACTGGGAACAGGCGAACGGCGACAACAACAAGCAGGCGTTGCTGACCGGGCGGGTCGTCCCCGCCACGGCGCTGCCCGCCCTCGGGCAACCGACGGGAAAGGTGGTCTGGGAGAACGGCACGACCCAACCCGTTCCCCTGACGTCGGCCGAGGAGGCACTCGCCCAGCTGAGCGGGGCGGGCGCCGGGGACTGCTCCGGGTGCGTACCCCTGGAGGTCACCGCCGCGCGCCTGACCACGGTGCGGATTACCACCACGCGCGGCCCGGCGGCGGTCCCGGCCTGGGAATACACCCTCAAGGGTACGGCGGTGCGGCTGACCCGGGTCGCGGTCGCCAGCGCGGGTGCCGTCGTGGTGACGCCACCGGCCTGGGGTCCCGAGTACCCGCACGGCGGGTTGGCGATCGAGTCGGCGACCGGGAGCACGACGAGCCGGCGGCTGACCGTGGCCTTCACCGGCTACCCGGCCCCCGGAAGCCAGGCGTGCGGCGCCGACTACAGCGCGGAGGCCGTCGAGTCGGCCAACGCCGTCGTCGTGATCGTCATCGAGCACCGCCACGCCGGCGGCGAGTCGTGCGGGGACATCGGAGCACGTCGCACCGCCACCGCCGAGCTGGCACGACCGTTGGGGGAGCGGGCGGTGCTCGAGGTGCAGCAGGGCCTGCCGGTCGCGCTGACGATCACCGGCTGACCCGACCGGCTACGTGAGTGAGACCTGGACGGCGACGTCACGCTTCGGGTAGTGCTGGTCCACCTGATCCGAGCCGTACTTCTCGCGGAACATCTCCACCACGTGATCGACCCGGTCCGGTTCGGTGATCGGTGTCGCGGTCGAGCTCACCGCCGTCCCGTTGACGGCCAGCTGCACGAACGGTGTCTGCCGTACGTTCTTGTACCAGTCGCTGTCCGAGCCGGTTATCGGGACCAGGAAGGCGCTCTCCTCCTCCTGGACGAACCAGACGGGGTGGGTGATCTGCCGTCCGGTCTTTCGGCCGGTCACGGTCAGCTCGATCTCGCTGACGCCCTCAAGCGCTTCCCTGACGGCCTTGGTCACGGTGTCCTCCGTCAACGTCTCGAAGTGCTCCCGCCTGCCAGGCTATGGACGTTCGCGCCGGCCCGTTGCGAGATCCGCGAATCAGGTCGGCCCGGAGCCGCTGTGACGGACCCATACTGAAGGACGTGGATGGTGTGCTCGACTGGGCGTGGCGACTCGATGTCGGCCAGGTGGTCGGGCTCGCTCTGCTCGAGAACGTGATCCTCTTCCTGATCGCCGTCGGCGCCGGCAACGCCATGCTGCGGCTGCCGACGGTTGTCCGGCTACTGCCGGACCCCGGCCGGATCAGCCGGCTGCAGGTGTGGCTCGCCGGTGGGGCGATCCTGATGAACTCCCTCGTCACCGTCGCCGGCTGCGCGCTGTGGAAGGCCGGGATCATCCACCTGAACGCGGACCCGGGCCTCCGCGCCGTGGCTGATTTCGTCCTGCTGCTCCTGCTGATGGACCTGCTGATGTACGCCGGTCACGCGGTCGCGCACCGGCCCCGGCTCTTCCCGCTGGCCCACGCGCTGCACCACCGCTTCGTCGACGCCCAACCCGCCACGCTGTACGCGCTGCACCCGCTGGAGATCCTCGGATTCGGCGGGCTCTGGCTGGCGGCGCTCGCCGCACACGCGTTCTCGGTCTGGGCGATCGTCGCCTACACCATGGTGAACCTCGTCTTCGGGATCTTTGGCCACCTGGGCGTGGAGGTGCTCCCGCCGGCGGCCCGGCGCAGCCGGGTGTTCCGCTGGGTTGCCACCCCGACGCTGCACGCGGGGCACCACGTCGAGCCGTCGGTCAACCTCGGCTTCTACACGTCGATCTGGGATCGGCTCTTCGGCACCCTCGCCCCCGACTACGACCAGCGCCGCCTGTCACCCGAGCCTGAGCCGTACGCCCTGGTGGCCTGATCCGGTTCCGTCTTCTCCGGCCATGGTGGGCGGCAAGGCCGGCCGGCGTCCGGACCGCGCCGGCAGGAAAGAGCCGGTGTACGGGTATCGACCAGCTACGGGCTGACACGCCCCGCGTCTTCGCGCGTCCGAAAAGGATTGCCTGCCGTCGGTAGGATGCACACGGGGTAGCGGAGGCTGCCCAGCGGAGTGACGGGCGGGCGCCCAGCGGTGCCCCACGCCTCAGATGTCGGTGGTGCCGAACAAACGGGGGAAACCATGTTCGAGCGGCTGGGCAGATTCGTGGTACGCAGGGCCTGGTGGGTGATTGCCGGCTGGGTGCTCGCGGCAGTCGCCATCGTCGTCACCACGCCGTCGCTGAGCGACATCACCTCCGCCGACCAGGGCAGCTTCCTGCCCCGCTCCTACGAGTCGGTGCAGGCCATCGAACTCGCCAAGAAGGCGTTTCCGCAGCAGGCCACGGCGACAGCGACCGTCGTGGTCAAGCGCGCCGACGGGCAGCCGCTCACGCCGGCCGACGAGGCGAAGGTGGGCCAGCTCGCCCAGTCGCTCAAGGCCAAGAACATCTCGCACACGTCCGGCTACCTGACCGGCCCGCAGGCCGTGGCGCCGGACAAGTCGGTGCAGGTGGTGAACGTCGGGCTCGACGCGGTCGCCCCGGACGACCCGGCGCTGCTCGACGCCGTACGCGATCTGCGGGAGGCCATCGGTCCGGAGCTGGCGGGCAGCGGGCTGACCGCGGGCGTGGCCGGCGACGTGGCGAGCTTCGTCGACAACGAGGACACCTTCAACCAGGCCTTTGCCGTGGTCGGCATCGCGACGATCATCCTGATCATCGGACTGATCCTGATCATCTTCCGCAGCCCCATCGCCGCGCTGCTGCCCGTGGTGGTCATCGGCGTCGTCATGGCCGTCACGAGCGGACTGGTCGCCGCGGCGGGTAAGGCGTTCGACCTCAACGTCAGCCAGGATCTGCAGACGGTGCTGCTGATCGTGCTGTACGGCATCGGCACCGACTACATCCTGTTCCTGCTCTTCCGCTATCGCGAGCGGCTGCGTGCCGGGGACGACAAGCGCACCGCGATGATGGTGTCCGTCGAGCGGGTCGGCGAGGTCATCACGTCGGCCGCGGGAGCGGTCATCGTCGCGTTCCTCGTGCTGCTCCTCGCTTCCCTGGGCTTCTTCGGCTCGCTCGGCCCGGCGCTCGCGATCGCCGTCGGCGTCATGCTGGTCACCTCGCTCACGCTCATCCCGGCGGTCGTCTCGCTGCTCGGCCAGTACGTCTTCTGGCCGTCCAAGGCGTGGCAGCGTACCCCCAAGGCCACCATGGCGCGTCGCCTCGGGACCGCCATCGGTCGCCGCCCGGCGCTCGTCGCGGCGGCATCCGGCGCCCTGCTGGTCGCGCTCGCCGCCGGATCCCTGGCCTACCAGGCCGACTACGACTTCAGCTCCGGATTCCCCCAGGACACCGAGTCGGCGAAGGCCGCCGCGGACCTGCAGCGCGGGTTCGCCGCCGGCGCGCTCGCCCCGACCGAGGTCTACCTGACCACCGACAACGGGTCGCCGCTGACCGAGCAACAGATCAGCGGTTTCGCGGCGGCCGCGGCCGGCGCCCCGGGGGTGGGCCGGGCGCAGCCGCCGGAGCGCAGCAACGACCCGAGTGTGGCCCGGGTCGACCTGCTGCTCGACGAGAGCCCGGTCTCCAACGAGGCGATCACGCTCGTCCGGGACGACCTGCGCGACGCCCTGCACGCGGCGGCTCCGCCCGGCACCCGGGCGGTGGTCGGCGGACCGACCGCGATCTTCGCGGACATCAACTCGGCGAACAACCGCGACCTGTCGGTGATCCTGCCGGTGGCGGCCGGCCTGATCGCGCTCATCCTCGCGCTGCTGCTGCGCAGCCTGGTCGCGCCGATCTACCTCGTGATAGCGGTCCTGCTCAACTTCGCCGCCACGCTGGGCGCGACGGTCTACCTCTTCCAAGGGCTGCAGGACAAGCCCGGGATCACCTTCCAGCTGCCGATCATCCTCTACCTCTTCGTGGTGGCGATCGGGACCGACTACAACATCCTGATGATCGCCCGATTGCGGGAGGAGGCACGGGAGGGCAACGAGCCGCACGAGGCCGCCGCCATCGGCGTGGAACACGCCGGGCCGACGGTTGCGGCGGCGGGGCTGATCCTGGCCGGGACGTTCGGGGTGCTGATGCTCGCGCCGATCTCGTTCCTGCAGCAGATGGGCTTCGCGGTGGCGATCGGCATCGTGCTGTCGGCGTTCGTCATGTCGATGTTCTTCGTCCCGGCGCTGACCGCGCTGATCGGGCACAAGGCGTGGTGGCCGGGGCACGGCGACGAGCGGCCGGCCAGGGGTCGGCATGCCCCGCCGGAGCCGGTGAGCGTGGCGAAGGCGTAGCGCGGTTCGTGCTGGCGCGGCTCACCCGGCGCACGGCGGGACCCGTCAGCGGGTGAGCCGCCGGGGCCGGCCGGGCGGGCCGCCCGGCTTCGGCCGGTAGGCGGGTGGCCCGATGGCGATGGCGAGCATGCAGGCCGCACGGGTGTCGAACGCGTCCGAGACGTCCTGGTCGCAGAACGTCAGGCCGGTGCCGCCGTGACCGAGGGTGAAGGCGGCCAGTTGCAGGCGGCCGGCGGCCACCCCCGCCTCGAACTGGGCGACCCGGTACCCGCGCTCGCCGTACCCGTCGAGCACCTGCTCGAGATCGGCGCAGGCGAAGTCGGTGTACGCCGAGTCCCCGCCGAGCGGCTGGTCGAGGCAGAGCGCCTGGCTCAACGTTCGTACCTCGGGCTCCGGTGCCGGCCGGCGCAGTTGCGGCGGGCCGTCGACCTGCTGGTACAGGCCCGGCTCCGTGCCGTGCACCGCGTGGACCGCGACCTCGTGGGAGAGCAGGGTGCGCCCGGTCGGGATTGCGTCGGCGGGGACCGCTCGGGTCGCCGCAGCCATCGCCCAGTGCAGCAGTTCGGCGGGGGCGACCTGGCGGCGCATGCGCCGGGTGGAGCCGCGGCGCAGGATGACCGACTCGATCGGCTCGCTGCCGGCCGCAACTGGTGCGTCGACGGTGTCGGTGGCGCGTGGCAGGCCCGCTACGGCGGACGCCCGCCAGCCGGTCACATCGTCGCCGGCGGTGAGCTCACCGGCCTGCTGTACCCGGATGACCAGCGGGAAGTCGACCGGCGCGGGGGAGAGCGGCGTCGGCGGGAACTGCGGCGGAGGTGGCTCGATCGGTTCGGCGGCGCCGCTCGCGGTGGGCCGACCGCAGGTGATCACCGCCACCGGGAACTCCGTCACGCCGTCGACGCCGAGCAGGCGAGACACGGCGGCGTCGACGAAGCCCAGCCGTACCCGCACGGGCAGCCCGTGGCCTTCGGCGACGGCGAGCAGATTCGCCAGCATCGTCCCGGCGTCCCAGTAGACGTGCAGCCAGCCCCGTTCGGCGTACTTCCACGCGGTGCGCCACGGGAGGCCGGTGACGACGAGGGCGAGCGGGCTGGCGGCGACGTCCGGGTCGGCGGTGGCGTCGGCCAGCGCCGGGCGGTGGTCCCCGGCCGCGAGTGCCTCCAAGCCGAACACCTCGGGCGCGAAGTGGTACAGCCCGGCGTCGAGCCCGGCCACCTCGCCGGCCACCGCGTACACCTCAAGGGGGTGGAGATTGCCGGCGGAGGCGGCGGCTCGGAACCAGAGGTCGTCCCCGGCGGTTCGGGTGACGCCGGCCGAGAAGAACAGCAGCCGGGCGAGGAGTTCGCCGTCGATGGTCGGGTCGCTGGGCGGTACCCGTCCGGACAGGGTCACCGCGGCCGGCGCCCCGGTCGGCGGCAGGTCGCGGGGGAGTGGGTGCACCGGCGCCCCGAGGTGGCGTTTGAAGGGCTGGGGACGGTTGCTCGGGTCCATCGGGACGAACCCCGGGACCCCCGGCGGCCGGTCGCCGCGACACTGGTTCGTCTGGTGGTGGTAGAGCCGGGTCACCTCGCCGGTGCGCATCCGCCGCACATACCCGCCGGCACCCGCCGTATGCCCGAACGAGCGCGGTGCCGGGCGCCCCACCCGCCGCGCAGCCGTCTCAATTCCGTGCTGCCGCTGGGGGCTACGGCAGGTACACCTCCCAGCCGGAGGTGGTGAGGTCCGGCACCGGAATCCGGTGCCAGTCCCTGGCCCAGCCGGGCGGGGCGGAGTTCCTGACCACCAGGGCGAAGCGTCCGGTCGCCGCGGCCCGCCGCAGCTGCGCGGTGCTCGCGTTGCGGTTGTATCCCCGGTCCTCCAGCGCCCGGCACCCCGCGTAATAGGCGATCGGGATGGCCTCGTGGCCGGAGATCACGCACGGCGGCCGCACCCCGTGCGATCGCAGGGTCTGGACGAGGCGGGTCCAGTCGCCGCGGCTGCGGACCTGCTCCGCCACGACGTGGTGCAGGATGCCGGCCTGGATGGCGAGGTGGCCGGCGAAGCCCAACGCCACCACGGCGGCGACGACCCGCCGCCGCTGACCGACGGTCGTGGAGAACAAGGCGGCGAGCCCGGGGATGGCGCAAACCAGAGCAAGGGCGTAGGTCGGCAGCAGGAACCGGGGTGCGGAGTATCCGATCAGGAACAGGTAGGGAAAGGCCACGGCGGCGGCGACCACCAATGGCAGCCACGCCGTCCGTGCCATGCCCGCCCGGTGGGCCGCCCGGACCGCCAGTGGCACCAGCACCGCCAGCGCCAGCCACCACAGCACCGCCGGCCACCGCACGGGGCTGCCGCACGGGCGGCACAGGATCGGCCCGTCCAGGGTGCTGATCACGTGCCCGAGGGAGAACTGCAGCTTCGTGCCGCCCTGCACGTGACCGGCCTGACGGATGCGCTCCAGGAGCCCGCCGTAGCGCAGCTCGGCCTCGACCGCCCACGGTGCGCCGCCGAGCACGAGGCCTGCGACCACTGCCGCGGTCAGCCGCCACCGCCGGAACGCGGGCACCGCGACGGTGGCGGCGAGCAGCGGGAGCCCGAGCCAGAAGGCGTCAGCCGGACGCATCAGGGCGGCCACGGCGAGGGCGGCGACGAGCCCGAGGTACGCCCCGGGCCGGGCCGGCTGGGCCACGACCAGCAGGAAACACCCGACCGCTGCCACCGCCGCCATCGCCGTGTAGTGGTTGGGCATTGCGGCGTTCGCGTAGAACAGGGCGGTCCAGAGGCTCGCGTACAGCCCGGCGGCGATCGCGGTGGCGCCGGGCCGCCGGGACACCCGCGACCACACCCAGAACGCCAGCCCGAGCGACGCCGCCGCGGTGACGGTGAGGAACAGCCGGAGTACGACGGTGGAATCGAGCCAGGACGCCACGGGCCACACCAGCAGGGTCACGCCCCGGGCGCGCGGTGCGCTCATGAACGCCGGCGGCGCATGGTTGCCGTGCTGGCTCACATAGACGACCTCGTCCCAGCCGAGGTCGAGACCGGCCGGCACCGCGACCAGCGACGCGGCGGCGAAGATCACGCACACCGCGACCAGGGGTCGCGCGCCGGACCGGGATGTCACGGATGGGGAGAGCACCGACACCTCGCTCGACGAGTCACGCCAGGCCGCGCCCAGCGAGGAGGGTGGGGATTGTTCGAGCAGTCCTCACTTTAGTGGGAAACCGGACTTACTGGGTCTTCTCCGTGAATCTTGATTTTCTCCGCGAATCGACCATCGGTCAGACCTTGATCGGTCCGTAACCCCGGTGAGCTGCTCGGGGAGGCCGATGCCGAGCGGTGCACGGCGCTCTCGGGCGTCACGTGATCAAGGGCCGCAAACAGCCAGTACGTCCCCGACCGGAGACCGGCGACGCGCTGCGCCCGACTCGCCGCCGGCCCGTTGACACTGTCGTGGACCGGCATCGCGCTGAGATTCTGTGCCCGCGTTCGGGGCGAAGGGATCTTGGGTCGCCTATAAAGCTGCGGTCATCGTTCCACGGGTAGCAATCGGGCGTGTGCCCGTTGCGCGGCGCGGAGTGCGGAGAGCTGGCCGTGGAACGAGCTATGGCGGTTCTGGTCGAGGTTGAGCGGCAACACGCACGAAAGGATCAGTTCCTCCTCAAGCTTCCACGGCTGATCCGTCGCGGTCCACACGACCTGGGCATGTTCGGCCATCCAGGCGGTGAGCCGTTCCTCGCCATCTCGGCCAAACGTCAGCCGATTGCCGCTACCGACCCGCCGTAGGCCAATCCCAAGCTCGCCGGCAAGGAGCGAGCCAAGCGTCAGGCGCAGCGTCGACCCGGCCGCGTTGCCCCGGTAGTGATAGCGAATCCGGCTGCGGATCGTCTGCCGGCTCGGAGGGCGTCCGTTGCCCGGTGGCGCCTTCGGCGAGATGCCCACGTAGAGCAGCACCGCCCCATCCTGCATATGGCACCCGGCAACCGGTACCAGGGGTGGCGGTGGCGTGAAGTACCAGGCGTAGACACCGGGAGCCGCAGGTATCGGGCAGTCTCGTCCGCGCACTTCCGCAGCCCGGTAGAGCCGGGAGGGGCGAAGCAATGCCTCCTCTGGACCCACTAGCGCTCCTCGTCTGTGCTGCTCGGAGTGCAGCGATGTGCGGTAGGCGAGGTGGCCCCAGGCGGTTCCGTGTTCCGCGGCCATTCGCACCGTGCCCACCTGCCATCCTGTGGCTGTGTCGAACACTTCAAGATGCTCGCCGATCCAGATGCCCCCTGCGTCGAAGAGGACGTAGTGGTTAGGGCAGAGGCAGAGGATGTTGCCGAAGGAATCGGGACCGTTGTGGGGGGCGGACGTGCGCGACCTCCGCGTAGGGGCCGGCTGGGGTTTCAAATCTGATGTCGCAGAGCTGGCAGCGGTAGTCGTAGAGCTGCTTGACCTTGAGCGCGAGGGCGGTGCTGCGCACGAGACGCTGGATCACCGCCCGGACCTGGGGTGCTGGTCCCTGGCCGGTGGCCGGTCGACGTTGTCGAGGCTGACGAGTCGGAATCTCCAGATACGGAAGCCGTCTTTGCCGTCCGTGTGCCAGTGATCGACTACTCGGAAGAGTCCGTCATAGCGGAAGCCTGTCGATGGCGAGAAGGCTGGGTCCCCGCCGGCGCCGCGGATGACGCGTACGGGGTTGCCCTCAATCTGGTTGCGGGCTAGGCCGGCGTTGCCGAGGGTGAGTTCCTGGTGAGCGACTTGCCGCTTGGTGGAGGGATCGTTGCCTCCTTGCCCGGTGTACACGATCTCGTCGCCGTAGTCTTCATCGTCGAAGTAGCCCCCTGACACGACGATGGACTCGGCGCCATCCTTGCCCCCGCAGATCCCACCCTGAAGCGGTCGGTGGACCTTTGAGGCGGCCAGTTGTGCTCGGTTGGGAAACGTCGACCCAACGGGATAGCTCGAGATCTCTCCGTACGTCCGCCCACTCATGCCGGCACCGTAAACCATACGGCCAACAAGATCGATAGGGCGGCAGGGACGCATCGCCCCTTAAGCATTCAGCGGCTCGCCCTTGAACACCTCTCGCCGGTGCCAGGAGACGTGGTCGGCTGCCGGGACAGGCGTGCCCGGACGCGGCCGCAGCATTCGACCATGCAGGTCGTACACCGTGCGCCCGACGTTCGTCCGAGCGGTGAAGGCGGTCGACACGTGAATCCGCAGATCTGAATCAAGACCCAGGGCGCCAAAGTCGAACAGCTTGTGGTGCAGTACGCACAGCGCAAGACCGTTGTCGAGGGTGTCCGGGCCGTCGAAGGCCCACCACCGCACGTGCGCTGCCTCCACTCCCACGGAAGCGCTAAGGAGCTGGCCGTCGTACCCACAAAAGGCGCACTGCCGGTCCCATGCCTGCAGGACCGAAAGCCGCCACGTGGCGTCCCGTCGGCGGACGGCGGCCGATGCCGCACCCGGGACATGCAGGATCTCGTCGGGATCCAGTCCTGCAGCAGTGAGGGCATCCGGAGCGATCGTCGGCGGAAAGTGGCTCTCCACTAGGGCGCGAGCGGCCGCCCTCAGCAGGTCGGGATCCTGCCGCAAAGGCACCTCGATGGGACCAGCAAGCCGGCCCACCACGTCGTGCGCTGTCAAGGGGCCAACCGAATCCATCGGCACGTCATGGTCGAGCGTCCAGACGCCGTCGCTGCGCAGCCGCGTAAACGGATAGGCCGCACGCTGCACGTGAGCCGTCCTCGAGGCGGGGGCGAAATCGGCAATTAACTTGCTCAGCCGTGCCTCCGCTTCCGACCAGGGCAGCTCGCTTGACCCTGTGTCCGAGAGGCGCCCGAGAGCCAGCAGCACCAGGAGTGGCTTGTGCGGCGCGCGCCGCCCGTGGCGTTGATGGAGGCGGAGCGAGGCAAGTCGATCCAGCACCTCTTGACGAGTTGACGTCATGCGGCGATCGTCCGGGCGGCGGCGTACATGTCGGCCGGCAGCGGATGCTGCAGGCGCCAAAGGATCCGCATCGGCCGGTCGCCGCTGTGCTCCTGGTACGTCATCGACCCGGCGTACAGGTACGGTGGCACGCCCAGGTCGCGGTCGGCCACCTTGCTCTCCCGAACGAAGAGGTGCACCGTCGACCCGCGCTCGGCGTGGTTGATGTAGCGCTGCCCGGTCGTCGAGGCCGAGGACGTGGTGCTCTGCGACTCCCACTGGAACAGGCTGTCGGTGATGGCCCGGTCGGCGTACATCGTCGTGGGGGAGTAGTGCTCCTCGGACTTGACCAGGGTGACGAAGAAGAGGTCGGCCTGCTCGTCCGGCAGCCACTTCACGCCCTCGCGCAGGGATCCCGGGTTCGTCATCCCGAAGGCCGCGCACGCCTCGTTGCGGCTGTAGCGGGCGTGCACCCGCAGCGGCACCCGCGCCGACTCCGGCTCCGGCGTGACCCGGTGTATCCGGTCCCGCAGTACCTCGGTGACCTGGCGTAGCTCCGCGCAGCGCGCCGGCTCCGCCCAGAGCCGCTTCAGCCGGGCATCACGCTCGGTCAGCGGCACCGACGGCCCCCAGAGACTGAAGTGCAGCATGTCCAGCAGCCGTCCGCCGCCCGGGTGTTCGCCGCTCGCGACCCGGGCCAGGAGGTCCAGCCGGTCCACGTCGTCGATGTGCAGCATCCGCCCGATAGCCCGGCCGAGCTCGCGGTCGTCCGGCCCGGCGGTCGAGTTGTCGATGCCCGCCAGGCGCCGCAGCCCGGCCCACCCGCCGATGCTCGCCGACCGGTAGACGTCCTCGATCTCCAGACCGGTCTCCCGCAGGAACTCGGCCAAGCTCACGTCCCCGAGCTGCCGCAGCTCCGCCACCAGGCCGTTCTTCGAGGTCGGCAGGGCCGACTTCAGGTTGGCGAGCACGACCTCCTTCGCCACCCGGTCCAGCTCAACGTGGCAGCCGCTCGGCAGCGACGGGAAGCCGTCCCGGACGGCCGCCTCGACGGCCCGCCGGCTGACCCCGGTCAGCGCCCGCCAGCGCAGGTCGAAGCGGAAGTTGGCGTTCTGGCCGCCGATGAAGTCGAGCACGGTCAGGCAGGGCTTGTCGTCGTCCAGGCGCAGACCGCGGCCGAGCTGCTGCAGGAAGATCGTGGCGCTCTCGGTGGGCCGCAGCATCAGGATCGTGTCGACCATCGGCAGGTCGACGCCCTCGTTGAACAGGTCGACGGTGAACAGGACACGCAGCTCACGGTTCCGGAACGCCGTCAGCAGCGCCTGTCGGCCGGCGGCGTCAACCCGCGAGGTCACCGCCGCCGACGGGACCCCCGCCTTGGTGAACCAGTCCGCCATGAACTCGGCGTGCCCGATGCTCACGCAGAAGCCGAGCGCCCGCATCCGCCCCACGTCGGCGGTGTCGCGTACCGCCCGCAGGATCATCCGGGCCCGGGCGTGGTTGCCGGTGTAGACGCCGTCCAGCTCGGCCGGGTCGTACCCCTGCCCGCGCTTCCAGCGCAGCTGCGACAGGTCAACGTCGTCGTGCAGCCCGAAATACTGGAACGGCGCCAGCAGCTGCCGCTCCAACGCCTCCCACAGGTGCAGCTCCACGGAGGCGCGGCCGTCGAACCACCGCCGCACGTCGCCGCCATCGCTCCGGTCGGGAGTCGCGGTCAGCCCCAGGAGTACGCGCGGCCGCAGCCGCTCCAACAGCCGGGCGTACGTCGGCGCCTCGGCGTGGTGGAACTCGTCGACAATCACCATGTCGTACGCCTCGGGGTCGATCTCCTGCCGGTGCAGCGACTGGATCGAGGCGAAGACGTACTTCCAGTCCTTCGGCCTATCGCCGCCGACGAGGGTCTCGCCGAAGCTGCCGTCCCCCATCACCTGCCGGAACACCGATCGACTCTGCCGCAGGATCTGCTCCTGATGGGCCACGAAGAGCAGCGAGTCGACATGGCCGGCCTTGCGGAGTCGCCGGTAGTCCAACGCCGCCACCACGGTCTTGCCCGTGCCGGTCGCCATCACCACCAGGTTCCGCCAGCGGCCGTGCACCAGCCGCTCGGCATCCAGATCGTCGAGGATCTCCTGCTGGTAGGGAAACGGCCGGACGTCCAGGTTTGCGATCTCGGTCGGCGCCTCGTCAGGGCGCTCGCCGCGCAGCGCGATGCGCAGCCGGTCGGCGTCCTTCGCCGGGTCGTACTCCTCGAAGGCCGAGTCGTTCCAGTAGTCGGTGAACGTGGCATCGAAGGTGTCAATGACGTGCGGCTGCTCAAGGTTGGAGATCCTGACGTTCCACTCCACGCCGTCCACCAGAGCGGCCTTGGACAGGTTCGACGAGCCGACGTACGCGGTGGTGGTGCCGTTGTTGCGGCGGAACAGCCAGGCCTTGGCGTGCAGGCGGGTCGTCCTGGTCTCGTACGAAACCTTGATCTCGGCGCCTAGCTCGGCGAGCCGGTCCAGAGCCCGCTGGTCGGTCGCGCCCATGTACGTCGTGGTGATGACGCGCAGCCGGCCGCCGCGGGCGATCAGGTCACGGATCGCGGGCTGGACGATGCGCAGGCCGTGCCACTTGATGAATGCGCAGAGCAGGTCGACCTCGTCGGCGGAGGCCATCTCGTGGGTGACCTCGTGGCCGATGCGCGGCTGGTGGCGACCGTTAACCAGCAGGGCGCCGGTGGAGAGCGGGGTGGTGGGGCGTACCGGGAAGGTGGGTGCGGCGGGCGGAGTGGGCGGGGCGGCGATGGCGTGCAGCAGGCGCTGCGCGTCGGCGACTTGGTCGTCGGTGCCGACCGCGCGCGGCTCGGCCTGGGCGATGCTCTCGGCGATCCGGTTGGCCAGCTCGACCTGGCGGGCGAGCTTTTCGTCGCCGCCGCCGACGGCGAGCAGCGCCCGGCGGGCCAGCGCCGCGATGTGCCGAGCGAGCAGGTCGTGCGCGTCGGCCGGGTCGAGTTTGGCCTGCTGGACCAGGGCAGGGTCGACGTGTTGGAGGCGCTCGGCGAGCTGCTGGGTGATCAGGTGCTCGTACATACCCGGGCCAAGATCAGTCACGCCGGGAAGGCTAGCCAGCCGATGTTCAACGCGCTGCCCCGATGTGAGCAGCACGGGCGCCGCGACGAGCATTCCTTGACGTCTGTGACCAGCCCGAATGGGCCGGCAACGGTCGGTAGTTGCCTCGGGGCACTATCAACATCCGGGGCTATTGACTTGGCAATGAGTCCAGCCCGGTCCGGCTGAACGGATGACTGATCAGGGGTCCCGCCGCTGGGACTCCCGGCGGTAGGGTCCGGGAACCGTCAGTGGGAAGTGGGGGTGACGGTGCTTACCGAATTGGCACTGCCGCCTCTGGTTGAGATGGAGCGCATGATCTCGGCGGTTGGGCCTGACCTGCGCATCGGCGAGCCTTGGGTCGTCGTGGTGGTCGACTCGCCGTCGGGGGCCGGCAAGCCGACGCTCGTCTTGCGCGCGGCCATCGAGCTGGCCGCCGGAGAGCCGATGATCGGCATCGCGGACCAACGACGCCGCAATCCAGACGAGCGTGAGAATTTCCCTCGAGCCACGCTAGATCCTCCCAATTCTTACTTGCCTCGCCGAGCCGAGGCTCCGATGGGCTGAGGGCCCGTCAAGAGAGGTGTTGCAGCGAGGATCGACCCGGAAGGAGCAGACTTGTCACGGGCGGGCGAGGCACTAGCCGATCAGGAACGGGCGTGGAGGCCTCGGCTTCGAGCGGTGTCCCTGGCCTGTGAGCTGGACGTACCAGAGGAAGCAGTTCGTCCCGCCCTGCAGAACCTCGGAAGGCTGTACAGGCACCTGAGCAACCCTGAGCGGCGAATTGTGCTGTTCGACCGCCTGCCGGCATGCGTGGTGGTCGGGCTATCGGGCATCGGTGCTATCGAATATAGCCATGGAACGTTCTGGCGCGCCGTCAGCCAGGAGATGGGTGTCCGGCTCGATGGCAGTGATCAGAGACTGCTCGGGGAAGCGTTCCGGCGAGCCCTTGACCGTTTCGACATGGCTCGGTTCACGGACTTTTCCCGAGTCAACGTCGACGAGATCCTCATGCACTCGGGTGTGCCCCTGTCTTGCCTCGCCGACTTTCTCAACGCACTGCTGCGTCAGCAGGCGCGGGACCCGGACGTTCTCACGCCCGCCGAGTTCATGGAGTGGGCGACCGGTCCCGGCTGGGAGTCCCGGTTGTATGACCTGGGGAAGCCGTTGCAGAACCTGCTCCGGCACGGCGGCGCTTACGTCGAGGATCTGGTCGACCGGTGCCTGGAGCTCGTGGACCGGCTCCGGGAGCCGGTGTTCGTATCCGACGGCCTGCAGTTGCCGGAAAGCTTGGTCAGAGCGGCCGTAGGGCTCGCTGCGTCGGGAGTGCTCAATCTGTCGCAGACCGGGGAGACCGGTGCAGGAATGGGTACTCGTCCACGCCTCGCGCTGGATCCGTACGGGCGTGGGCTCACGCTGTGGTTGCCCCCGATACCCGACACCGAGAGCGGCGAGGTGACGTGGGACCTCGTCGTTGGTGCTGAGCCACAACGGGTACGGAGCCGCTCCGTGCACCCAGGAACCATGGACACCGCACCGGCTGTGAGCGTGCCTCTGCCACGGCCGGTCCGGCACGTTGACGTCAACCTGCGCGGATACGACGTGAGTCTCGTCCTTCCGGTCGTTGACCCGGACGACCCGCTGATGATCTTCACGGATGAAGGACGTCGAGTCCCCGCATCCGCTGCCCTGCCGCCCACATCCGTCTGGCTCATGTACCCCCCGGCCAGAGACGGATCTGAGCCGGTCGAGTTCGTTGGTTCTCCGATCTTCGGGGACGAGCCGCCCGCTCCGTATGGCTGGGAGCAGTGGCGGCTGCGTCAGATCAACCTGGCCGAGGTGACGCGGCTCCGGCTCGACGACAAACCCTGGCGCAACGTCGAAGGCGGCAGGCGCCCGAAGCTCGAGGTTTCGCGTCCGCTCCCATACGTGCGCAGCTCGCTCGATGCCCCCATCTGGGCCGAGGCGCCGCACCTGCTCCTGCCCGGCGAACACGGCATGATCACGGGCTGGACCATCCGTGTCCGCCGCCCCGGCTCTGCTCAAGTCCTCTCGGTCAGAGACATCCAGGTGGGTGAGGACACACGAATCGACCCGTGGACGGAGGTGAAACGTCCCCTCGTCGGGGCGTATGAAGTAACCGTTCGAGGACCGCTGGGCCGTGGCGTCTCGCACAAGTTTGAGTTCGCGGAAGGCCTGACTACGTCGTGGACGCCGAGGTGGCGAGAGCTGCGTTATACCGGCCTGCAACCTTGCACCGTCACGCCCAACGTTGCTGACCCCGAACTCCACGTCACCCCTACCGCTGTTCGACTGACGTCCGATGAGCCATACGCCAACTTTCTCGTGAGTGCCCACGGCGAGGAGTGCGCCATCAAGGTCGCCCCGCCTCACCTAGCCGTTCAGGTCGCGGCTGGGGGCGCCAGGGCTGACTGGTCGGTACGTCCAGTCCGCCTGGAGACCGAAACCATCGGCGAGACGCGACTCATGGTCCGCTTACCGGGGGAGATGCGAGCTGAGCTCGTTGTTTTTGATGGCGTCGACCCGGTCCAGCGGATCGGCACCAGCGCTAAGGCCCCTCCCGGGATCGCCCGGTTCGAACTAGCGCGCATCGCCGAGACGGTCCAGTGCCTCGGCACCGCGGAACTCAGAGTTGACCTTGATGGCCTGCGGTTTCCTGTGGCGAGGTGCGTACCTCGTTGCCTCGCCAGCGGCGTGAGCGTCGACGACGAGAGTGGCTGCCTTGTGGTGGAGGGCGGCGTCGTTGCCGAGGGCTTGACGGCCGGCATCTATCTGCCGTCCGCCCCCTGGCGGGAGCCCCACGTTGTTGCGGTAGGGGACGACTTTCGTACGCCTCCGTTGCCGGACGTCGTCACATCGGCAGGGAATGTCGTCGTTCATCTGCGGATCGAGGACCCGTGGATCCCGCAGGAGTGGCCCCAGTGGCCCGAGGCGTCCAACACGTTCATCATTCGCGGCCGAGCGTGGCGGGACATCGGCGGCGACAGCGACGAGGCTGCGCTGTCGCGATACCTTGCGAACGCTGGGCCGCTGCCTACCTCGTCGGGCGTTATCAAGCTGGCGTTCGACCTCTATCAACGCGCGGACGACGTTAAGGGAATCGGAATCCACGGAGACCTCCGCAGCGTTGCCGCAACGCTTCTCGCCGCAGATCCTCGTGCGGCCTTGGCCTCCATACTTCAAGAGCGCCTGTCACCGTCGGTGACGGTGGCTCCGCTTGTGAGCTCCGGTCTCATCATGCTCGCGCCCCAGCGCTACCTCCCTGACGACGATGAGATTGCGTTGTGGGGCCCTAGCCCGGTCGCGGCTGCCATCGCCTCCGCTCATCACCTCGGGACGATGGCGGTCCGCTCAGCGCTGTACGAGCGCATCGCAGCGGTGTGCGGCGCCCAAATGGTCGATACCTTGCTCATGGCCGACCAGGATCCGTACGCCGGTGTCGGCGCGTTCGGTGCCGAGGCCGAGCAGCTTGCTGCGATGGAACCGGAGCGGTTGGATGCGCTCTGGTCGGCCGCTCCGGTCGTGCCGGGTGGAATTCTCGACGGTGACGAGCGCTGGAGTGCGGCGCGCGAGCTGTTCGACGCTCGACTTCGGCCCGGCCTGGTCAGCCTCGCAGGTAAGACGGAAGGACACCTGCGGCTGCTTGTGCGCTCTCTCGAGCGCGTCGGCGGGCCCGAACTCGCGGCGGCCGTACGCGCTCGTGAACAGGGCCCGGGATGGCGTTCGCTGCCCGCGCTGTCGATCGCGCTGTGTCTCGCGTCGAGGCTTGCCGCGCGAGGGCACGAGCCGCTAACGAGCGACATGCCGCGGCTAGTCAAGGGCCATGGCGTACTCGCCCGACGCGCGCCCCGGCTGACCACTGTCGATGTCGTACTGGCCGAACTCCTCGTGACGGGATTGGATCTATGAGCAAGCTCGACCCCATCGCGACGACCAAAGCCATGGTGGACGCCTACCAGCGGTACCTGCACACCCTGATCGAACCTCGCGACCCAAAGCTCGCCCGCGCGCTGGACGCGGCGATCGCCGCAGCAATCCAGGACGGCGTCACGAAAGGGCCGATCCTGGAGGTAACCCCGCCGTACGCGCAGGGACGGTCGCTCCGTGAGCTGATTGGGGAAGGGGTGCTCCACCCGGAGTTCGCCAGCTTGGCCGGCGGGCTTCCGCTGGACCGGCCGCTGTACGTCCACCAGGAGCAGGCCCTTCGGAAGACGACCCAGGGCCGTAACCTCGTCGTGGCAACTGGTACCGGTTCGGGGAAGACCGAGAGCTTCCTGATCCCAATCCTCAATCAGCTCATCGCTGAACGGGCAGCGGGCACCCTCGGGCCAGGAGTTCGCGCGCTGCTGCTCTACCCGATGAACGCCCTGGCGAATGACCAGATGAAGCGCCTCCGGGTGTTGCTCCGCGACCTGCCCGACATCACCTTCGGCCGTTATACCGGGGACACGAAGCACACCATCCGGGCTGCCACCAGTGTCTTCGAGCAGCAAAACCCAGGAGAGTCACGGGTCCCGAACGAGTTGCTCAGCCGCGAAGAGATGCGGGCGACGCCGCCCCACATCCTGCTGACCAACTACGCGATGCTGGAGTACCTGCTGCTGCGTCCGCTGGACATGGACCTGTTTGAGGGGGACTTCGCCGGTAAGTGGCGGTTCATCGTTGTGGACGAAGCGCACGTATACGACGGTGCCCGGGGCGCCGAGCTCGCCATGCTGCTGCGCCGCGTTCGAGACCGCGTGGCACGAGGTGGCGTGATGCAATGCATCGCAACCAGCGCCACGGTCGGAGGCGATCCGGGTGCAGCTGCTCACTTCGCCTCGTCGCTGTTCAACGTCCCGTTTGAGTACGACGACACGGACGCCTCTCGCCAGGACGTCGTCGGCGCCACCAGAATCGACCACCCTCGGGGCCAAGACTGGGGGCCGATGCCAAGCGCTGCCTATGCACGCCTCCTCGATGCCGACGATCCAGCGGCCGGGATTCTCGCCCATGCAGCCAAGGCCGGCTTCACTACCAGCGATCCTGGCGAAGCTCTGGCGCACGAGCAGCGGGTCATGCGCCTACGCAGCCTGTTGGCTCGAGGGCCGGTGCCGCTGCCTGACGTCGCCCGGGCACTGCTGCCCGGAGATGAGCAGGCCATCCCCGTGACGGCCGCCCTCGTCGCGCTAGCGAACTCAACACGGGACAAGACGGAGACGCCCGTGTTGTCCGCCCGGTACCACCTCTTTGCCCGTGCGACAGAAGGAGCATTCAGCTGCCTCGGGGGCAACGGCCCTCACGTCAGCTTGAACCGACGTGAACGCTGCGACTGCGGCGACGCCAGCTTTGAGTTTGGATGCTGCCGCCGCTGCGGCACGGTCTACCTCTCGGGAGCGCTGGAACGAGTAGGCGCGAATAGGACCTTCAGGTCCCGACGCACTTTCGATGAGCGCCGGGTGTGGCTGGCCCTGGCTGACGTGCTGAGTGCGGGAGCTGACGAGGACGACCTCACCCTGAACCCGCTCAAGGCGGTCGCCGGGGACGAAGGGGGGCTTTGCCCACGATGCGGCACCTTCAAGGTGGGACCGGCGGGTAACTGTCCGGCCGAGGGCTGCACCGGAGCCGAGATGCGGTCGGTGCGATTCATCAAGGACGGACAGGAAGAGCTGACGTCCTGCCTCACCTGCGGCGGCCGGGCCTCATCGCTGGTTCGGCTGTTCCAGACCGGCAACGAGGCTGCGGTCTCCGTCCTGGCCACCGCCCTTTACCAACTGTTGCCACCAGCACCCGAGATGGAACAGGCGAACCGGCCAGGTGGTGGTCGGAAGCTGCTGCTGTTCAGCGACAGCCGGCAAGCGGCGGCGTACTTCGCGCCTTACCTCGACCAGTCCTATGGTCGCCTGCAACGACGGCGGCTGCTGTACCGCGGCATCCTCAAAAGCCTCGCCGTTGACGGCGACGTTCGGCTCACTGACGTGGTGACGCATGCCGCTGCTGAGGCCAACCAGTTCGGCGTCTTTGAGACGTACGACTCCAAGCAGGCTCGGGAACGGAAGGTTGCGCTCTGGGCCCAACAGGAGATCGTCGGCCTTGATGAGCGGCTGAGCCTTGAAGGGTCTGGTCTTGTCCGCTGGAGGATGTGGCGGGATCCTGCCTGGCAAGCCCCGCCACCTCTGCGGGCGCTTGGTTTGTCAGAGGACGAAGTCTGGGACTTGCTGAACGAGTTGGTGCGCTCCGTCCGAACGCAGGGCGTCGTGGCGCCCCTTGAAGGCGTAGATCCACGTGACGAGGCTTTCGACCCGCGGCGGGGACCCATCTACATCCGTGAGACGGGGGCGGAAGCCAAGCGGAAGGTGATCAGCTGGAGTCCGACCAGCGGCGTGAATAGGCGACTCAACTACCTGACCCGGCTGCTCGCCCGGCTTGGGTCACCCACCGACGCGGCCGCCTTGCTCCAGGGCACCTGGAGGTTTGCCACTCAGGGGCCTCCCAAGGCATGGTTCCGCACGACCAACGACGCCGAGCTTGGTGTGGTGCACCAACTAGAGCCGCGTCTGCTGATGTGTGAGTCGGCGGAGGGCGCAACCCTGTGGCAGTGCACGGTGTGCCGGAAACTCGTACCCGTCGGGGTGCGTGGGGTATGTCCGACGATGAACTGCACCGGGGAGTTGCTGCCCTGGACCTTGCCGGCTGTCGAGGCGGACGGCGATCATTACCGGGCCATCTACCGGTCGATGAAGCCAATCCCGCTCGCAGTACGTGAGCACACCGCTCAGTGGAGGGGCGAGCAGGCGGCGGAGATCCAGCAGCAGTTTGTCCGCGGCGAGATCAACGCGCTGTCGTGCTCGACGACATTTGAGCTCGGCGTGGACGTCGGTGAGCTTCAGGCCGTTCTGCTCCGAAACGTTCCGCCAGCTACCGCCAACTACGTACAGCGTGCTGGGCGCGCTGGGCGACGAACCGACTCGGCCGCGCTGGTGGCTACCTACGCCCAGCGAAGGTCCCACGACCTGTCGAGGTTCGCGGAACCTAACCAGATGATCGCCGGGCAGGTGCGGGCTCCCTACATCCCCTCGGGGAACGTGCGCATCGACCGTCGGCACGCGCACTCAGTGGCTCTGGCGGCGTTCTTCCGGGACCAGTTCCGAATGGTCGGGACCGTCTGGCGCCAGGTCGGGGAGTTCTTCCTACCCTCTGACGGGCAGCCTGCGCCGGTCGGCGTGGTCGCCGAGTACCTACGACCAGTCCCTGACGCGGTGACCGAAGCACTGGCCCACGTCCTGCCGCTGACAGTGCAGCGGGAAATCGGCCTGGACTCCGGGGCGTGGGTCGACCACCTCGTGGACCTGCTCGAGACCGTCCGCATCGAGGTCGAACACGACTTCGCGATTTACGCCGACAAACGCGACGAGGCGGTCAGCGCCCGGAATTACCGTCAGGCAGATCTTTTCACGCGGCTGATGAACACGATCACGTCCCGTGAGCTCCTCGGCTTCCTCGGTAACCGGAACGTGCTACCGAAGTACGGCTTCCCCGTCGATACGGTCGAGCTCAAGCTCGGCTTCGCCGATCCAGAGGAGGCCAAGAAACTCGAGTTGTCGAGAGACCTGACCAGCGCGATCTACGAGTACGCGCCGGGTTCGGAGATTGTCGCCGGCGGCCGGCTCTGGCGCTCGGGAGGAATCTACCGCCTCCCAGAGCGCGAGCCCGAGCGTCGGTACTACGCGGTCTGTGGGACCTGCAACTACTACCGGGAAGACCTCGACCGACTCGATTCGGTGTGTCCCTCGTGTGGGGCGCAGCTGACCGGTGCACCCCGCCGCTACATGGTGCCGCTCTTCGGCTTTGTGGCAAGTCGCGAGCCGTCACGCGCCCCTGGTGGAAAACCCCCGGTACGTTCCTGGCACGGCGGCACCTATGTCGTCTCTCCAGGTGCGGAGGTGGAGGAGAGCATCCACGACTTGCCAGGGGGGAAGATTACTGCTCGAAGCGGCACCCGAGGTGAACTGATAGCCATCAGCGACGGCCGGGGTGGGAGCGGGTTCCTCATCTGCAGCTGGTGCGGCTTTGGCCTGCCGAACGGGAACAAGGCACCGAGCAAGCACGAGAAGCCCGTCAACGGCAAGCCTTGCACGGGGCCATTTGAGAGTCTGTCGCTTGCCCACAAGTACCAGACCGACGTACTGGAGCTGAGCGTTGAGGGAGCCGCTGTTGTCGGACTAGACACCGACGCCTGGCGGTCGGTCCTGTACGCGATCGTCCAGGGCAGCAGCGAGGAGCTGGAGATCTCCCGGGATGACATCGATGGCACGGTCTTTGTGACTGACACCGGAGGCACCGCCCTGATGCTCTTCGACACCGTGCCCGGTGGCGCTGGGCACGTCCGCAAGATCGCGCAGAACCTCACGGCTGCTCTGGCGCGGGCGCTGAAGACCGTCAGTGACTGCGAGTGCGGACCCGAAACGAGTTGCTACCGGTGTCTTCGCGTATTCCGCAACGAGAAGCACCACGAGCGGTTACGTCGCGGCGCCGCGGCCGATGTTCTCGCCCGGCTCATCGGCAGAGCCCCTACCGCCACAGCTGGCCTGCTGCGGCTGAGTCTGGCTGAGCTGCCCCAGGCCGGCGCCATCGAGACGCGATTCCTGCTCGATGAGGCCCCGGGAGAGGTGTTCGAGCCCGTGGCCAACAATCATCTCGACCTCTACGACGGCCGAGTGGTTATCGCGTCCATCTCCGGGGTGCCGGACGTTGGCAGGCTGTGGCTCCGCTATGACGACGCTGGGATCGCTGAGGCCGGTGTCCACCCACTCGATCGAGAGCCCCAGCAGGCGAAGGCTGAGGCAGTAGAGGTGATGGCGGTCTCGGTATAGCGGCGGCGTGGACGCCGTGAACTGCCCGCAATGACGGGGTGCCCCTGACCGCGCAATCGTCGTGGGGTCAGCGGGAATCGCGGAAAGGCTGAGCGCTTGGGGGTCCCGCTGATAGGACTCCTGCCTGTAGTGTCCGGGGACGCCTTGTGGGGAGGTGGGGACGATGCTTGCTGGGCTGGAAGTGCCGCCCGCGGTCGAAGCGGAGCGGGTGATCACGGCCGTGCCGGCCGACCTGCGCCCCGGTGGCCACCGCGGCGTCGCGGTCGACTCGCTGCCTCGGGTTGGCAAGTCAACCCTGGTGGCGCGAGCGGGGATCGCCGAGCTGCTGGACGCCCACCCGTCAACCGAGACGGTGCACCTCAACGTCCCGGTCAAGTTCCCGGACGGCTGGGAAGCCAATCAGTCGGGTGGTTGCGCTGTTGGCAAGACAAAGGGCGCGAATATGACCACTGCTGCCAGGCAGGGCCTAAGCAGCCGAAGAGGCGATTCCGGTCACCGGCACTCGCGTGCTTACCTGGCGGAAGTCAAATGATTGAATCGTTCCTGCAGGTCGTCAGTGGTGTCGGGGAGAACAAGTGGATGTCTTCGATGTACGTGATCGGCTCATCGGAGACTACCGAGAGTTCACCTCAAGCTTCGTTGACCCGCGCGATGAGCGGGTCCGCGCCCACGTCCAGCGCCTGACCGAGTCCGGCTACCAGTGGCCGGCGCCGTACCTGTCGCTGAACCCGAACTTCGCGTCCGGCGGCACCGTCGACGGCCTGGTGGCCGAAGGACTGCTGCATCCGGACAGTGAGCGGATCTTCCGCATCAAGCACGACAAGTCGGATCCGGGTAGCCAGGTGCTCCGGCTGCACCAGCACCAGCGGGACGCGATCGCGACTGCGCGGGACGGCCACAGCTACGTCCTGACCACCGGCACCGGGTCGGGTAAGAGCCTGTCGTACATCGTGCCGATCGTCGACCGCGTGCTGCGAGCAAAGGCGGATGGGACGTACCGGCCAGGGGTTAAGGCGATCATCGTCTATCCGATGAACGCTCTGGCCAACAGTCAACTGCACGAGCTGGAAAAGTTCCTGTGCTGGGGCTTCCCGGACAACCGGCCGCTTGTCACCTTCGACCGCTACACGGGCCAGGAGAACGCCGAGGCCCGGCGACGCATTCTCGCCGACCCGCCGGACATCCTGCTCACCAACTACGTGATGCTCGAACTCGTGCTGACCCGGCGCCGGGAACGGGACCGCCTGATCCGCGCCGCACGCGGACTGTGGTTCTTGGTCCTGGACGAGCTGCACACCTACCGGGGGCGGCAGGGTGCCGATGTGGCGTTCCTTGTTCGCCGAACGAAGGACGCCTGCGAGGCGCCAGACCTCCAGTGCATCGGCACGTCGGCCACCATGACCACCGAGGGTGACGCGGCACACCAGCGGGCCGCAGTCGCGACGGTGGCAACCCGTCTGTTCGGCCAGCCGGTCCACGCCGAGCACGTCATCGGCGAGTCGTTGCGGCGGGCGACCGCCGGCAGCGGCGCGGCCGGGAACGCGCTCGCCGAACGGGTACGACACTGGCATCGGGACGGGCACGCGCCCGACCTCGACGACTTCCGTCGAGACCCACTGGCCCACTGGGTGGAAAGCGCGTTCGGCGTCGAGCCGGAGGAAGGCACCGGCCGGCTGCTCCGCAAACGGGTCCCGCTCACCGTGCCGAGAGCGGCCGACGACCTGGCGGAGCTCACCGGCGAGGCGGCCGGGCACTGCCAGGCCGCCATCCAGGCGGTGCTCCAGGCGGGTGCGCAGATCATCGACCCGGAGACGGACCGTCCGGTCTTCGCCTTTCGGCTGCACCAGTTCCTCTCCAAGGGTGACAACGTCTACGTCACCATCGAGTCGCCGGCGCAGCGGCACATCACCAGCCGCTACCAGACCGTCTCGCCGGCTGGCGGCGAGACCGAGCGGAAGATCCTCGTCCCACTGGCGTTCTGCCGTGAGTGCGGCCAGGAATACCTCAGCGTGCGGCGCTCGGTGAACGGCTTCGAGGCACGGCAGGACTCGGATACCGGCGAGGACGGCGGCTACCTCTACCTCAGTGACGACCAGCCCTGGCCAGAGAGCCTGGAGATCGCCGTACAGGACGGTCGGCTGCCGTACTCGTGGACGGTGCTGGCCGACGACGGCACCACCGTGCCCGCGCAGGACAAGCTCAAATACCTGCCCGAGGTGGTGCACGTGGATACCGCCGGTGGCGAGGTCCAGGCGGGCAAGGGTATCGCTGCCGCCTGGGTCAGCACGCCCTTCCGGTTCTGCCTGCGTTGCCGGGTCTCCTACGAGCGCAGCCGGGGCAAGGACTTCGCCCAGTTGGCCAAGCTCTCGGCGGAGGGGCGCAGTTCCGCGCTCTCCGTCATCGGCGCCAGCGTGGTCCGCGCCCTCCGGGCCACGCCAAGCCTCGAGAAGCCGGCCCGCAAACTGCTGTCCTTCGTGGACAACCGGCAAGACGCCTCGCTGCAGGCCGGGCATTTCAACGACTTCGTCCAGGTGGTGCAGCTCCGGGGAGCGCTTTACCGGGCGGCCGAAAAGGAGCCGGATGGCCTGACTCACGAGCGGGTCGCTCAGCGGGTCACCGAGGCGCTTGGCCTGGAGCTGAGAGAGTTCGCCCGCCGACCCGACGTGCGCTACGGCAAGGAAGAGATCTGGCGGGCGCTGCGCGAGGTGGTCAACTACCGCCTCTACCTCGACCTGGAGCGCGGTTGGCGGGTGACCATGCCGAACCTGGAACAGACCGGCCTGCTGCGCATGGGCTACCGCTACCTGCACGAGGTCGCCGCCGACCAGGAGATCTGGGACCGCAGCCACCACCTGCTGCGCGACGACAACCCCGAGCACCGGTACGAGATCGCCGCCACCCTCCTCGACGAGTTGCGCCGCAACCTGGCCATCGATGTCCGCTGCCTCACCGAGGAGGGCTTCGACGAGATCCGCCGACTGTCGGCGCAGCACCTTGCTGAGCCCTGGGCGCTGGGCATCCGTGAGCGGGCCATCGTCGCCGGGATTGCCTTCCCCAAGCCGAGCAGCAAGGGCCGGCCGCGCTCCTACCTGCACCTGTCGGGGCGGGGCGCACTCGGCAAGTACCTCAAGCGGCAATACGACCGGCCGGGCCAGTCGTGCGGCGTCGCCGACGCGCAGGACATCATCCGCGACCTATTGGCGGTGCTGACGGAGGCCGGCCTGGTCATCGAGACCATGCCCGGTGACGGTGACGACCTGATCGGCGGGTACCGGCTCCGGTCCGACGCGCTGCTGTGGCAGACCGGCGACGGCGAGGTGGGTGCGGAGGACCGGGTTCGTAAGCAGCTCTCCGGCGAGACGGGAGCCCGGGTCAACACCTTTTTCCGCGACCTCTACCGCGACACCTCGCATCTGCTGACCGGCTTGCAGGCCAAGGAGCACACCGCCCAGGTGACCCCGGCCGAGCGGCAGCAGCGGGAGGAGGAGTTCCGGGAGGGGGACCTGCCGTTGCTGTTCTGCTCGCCGACGATGGAGCTGGGCGTCGACATCAACGCGCTCAACGCGGTGGCGTTGCGCAACGTCCCACCTACGCCGGCGAACTACGCCCAGCGCGCCGGCCGAGCCGGCCGTTCCGGGCAGCCGGCACTGGTGGTTACCTACTGTTCCACCGGCAGCGCCCACGACCAGTACTACTTCAAGCGGCCGACGCTAATGGTCGGCGGCGCGGTGCAGCCGCCCCGGCTAGACCTGGCCAACGAGGATCTCGTCCTGTCCCACCTGCAGGCGATCTGGCTCGCCGAGACGGGCGAGGAACTGCCGAGCTCGTTGGCAGGCGTGATGGAGACGGGGGGCGAGAGCCCGTCCCTGGAACTGCTGCCGAAACTGAAAAGGTCGATCGAGGATCCGGAACCCCGCCGCCGGGCCCTGGCCCGGGCCGAGGCGACGCTTGCCGCAGACCTGGCCGGCGAGCTGCCCGACGCGCCGTGGTGGCGGCCCAGCTGGGTGGCCGAGGCCATCGAGCGGGCGCCGCGCAGCTTCGAGGACGCCCTGGAGCGATGGCGCAGGCTCTACCGGGCGGCCCTCAGGGAGTACGAGGTGCAGGGTCGCCGCGCCGTGGACACAAACGTCTCGCACAAGGCTCGGGAGGAAGCGCGCCGCCGCGCCGACGACGCCCGCGTGCAGCTCAATCTGCTGCGCAACGAGGATTCCGACGAGCCCCAGACCGACTTCTACACCTACCGCTATCTTGCCTCCGAGGGCTTCCTGCCCGGTTACTCGTTCCCCCGACTGCCGCTGGCGGCGTACATCCCGGGGTTGAACGGGCAGCGGCAGGGCGACTACATCCACCGACCGCGGTTCATCGGCATCAGCGAGTTCGGCCCGGGGGCGCTGATCTATCACGAGGGCGCCCGGTACATGGTGCGCAGCGTGCAGCTGCAGCAGGCGGCCACGCCCGGTCAGGAAGGCGTCCTCACCACGTCGGCCCGGCGCTGCCGTGCCTGCGGACATCAGCACGATGACGCCGTCGGCGTGGATCTCTGCGAGAGCTGTGGCCAACAGTTGGGTGCGGCGGACAGCAACCTGCTGCGCCTCTACACCGTCCGCACCCAGCGTCGGGAGCGGATCTCCTCCGACGAGGAGGAACGGCGCCGGTCCGGCTTCCAGATCGAGACGTCGTACCGCTTCCAGCACCACGGCGGGCGGCCGGGCAAGCTGACCGCTACGGTGGCCCCGGCTGGCGGCGGCCCGACCGTGGCAACCCTGGTCTACGGGGACGCGGCCACGGTACGCAGGGCAAACCTGGGCCTGAGCCGGCGCAAGGACGAGAACATCCGTGGCTTCTGGCTGGACACCACCAGTGGAGAGTGGCTGTCGGAGTCGAAGGCCGCCGAGAAGACCACCGACGAGGAGGATCTCCACACCGCCGACGAGACCAGGCGCAAGCAGCGGGTGATCCCTTACGTCGAGGACCGGCGCAACATCCTGGTGCTGCGGCTCGGTCGCAAGGCCAAGCGGGAGGAGGCGGTGTCGCTGCTCTACGCGCTGGAACGCGGCATCGAGGCGACCTTCCAGTTGGAGGACTCGGAGCTGACCGGTGAGCTGCTGCCCGACCCGGATGACCAGGGTCGGATGCTGTTCATCGAGAGCGCCGAGGGCGGCGCCGGGGTGCTGCGCCGGCTGATCGAGGAGCCGGACGCGCTGCGCACGGTGGCCGCGAAGGCGCTGGAGATCGCGCACTTCAACCCGGAGACCGGTGACGAGGCGGACCAGGCGGTCGCCGACGACGAGGACCGCTGCGTGCAGGGCTGCTACGACTGTCTGCTGTCGTACTCGAATCAGCCCCTTCACAAGCTGATCGACCGGCACCTGATCGTGGACCTGCTGCTCGACCTTGCGGACGCGGCGACCACGAAGACGGGCAGCCGGCGGGCCGCTGGCGGGCTGAGCGCAGACGGGCCGGCCGGGGAGTTCATGGCCTGGCTCGCGCAGGCCGGCTACCGTGCGCCGGACGGCGCGGGGGAGCGGGTCGCCGACGCGGTCGCCGACCTGGTTTACCGGGAGGATCGGGTGGCCGTGTTCGTCGACAGCCCAGGCGAGCCGTATGGCGAGGGGCGTGACGTCGACGCCGAGGAAAGCCTCTACGACGCCGGCTGGACACCCATCCGGCTGACCGTCGGTGACTGGCAGAAGACCGTTGAGCGGTATCCGAGCGTGTTCGGACAGCACAGGGCAGGGAGCAACTGATGACGGTGACCGCGGAGCGGTTCGAGCCGGGCACGCTGGTCAAGGCACGCGGCCGGGAGTGGGTGGTGCTGCCCGAGTCCGACCCGGACCTGCTGGTGCTGCGCCCACTGGGCGGCTCGGACGACGAGCGCGCCGCCGTCCTACCCGACCTGGAGCAGGTCACGTCGGCCACCTTCGCCTATCCCGACCCGGGCGATGCCGGCAACGCCAGCCGAGCTGGACTGCTGCGTACCGCGCTGCGGATCGGCTTCCGGTCAACCGGCGGCCCGTTCCGGTCCCTCGGCGGCCTGGCCGTGGAGCCCCGGCCCTACCAGCTGGTGCCGCTGCTGATGGCGCTGCGGCAGGACACCGTCCGACTGCTGATCGCCGACGATGTGGGTATCGGTAAGACCGTCGAGTCCGGCCTGATCGCCACCGAGCTGCTGGCGCAGGGCGACGCGGACGGCCTGGCTGTGCTGTGCAGTCCGGCGCTGGCCGAGCAGTGGCAGCGGGAGCTGGCCGAAAAGTTCGGCATCGCCGCCGAGCTGGTGCTGCCCGGCACCGTACGCCGGTTGGAGCGGGACTTGGTCGGCGCTCAGTCGATCTTCGACCGGTACCGGCATGTGGTGGTCTCCACCGACTACATCAAGCGGCCGGAGCTGCGCGACCAGTTCCTGCGCGGCGCCCCCAACCTGGTCATCGTCGACGAGGCGCACTCCTGCGTGGTGGACGACAGCAACAAGGGTGGTCGGTCCCGGATGCTCCGGCACGAGCTGGTTCGCAAGCTCGCCGCCCGCGACGACCGGCACCTGATCCTGGTCACCGCTACCCCGCACAGCGGCAAGGAGGCTGGCTTCCGCAACCTGGTTGGCCTGCTCGACCCGCGGCTCGAGACCGTCGACCTGGAGCGCGTCGACGGCCGGGAGCTGCTTGCCCGGCACTTCGTGCAGCGCCGCCGGGTCGACATCCGCCGGTTCTTGGAGGACACCCCCTTCCCGGAGGACCGCGAGTCGACCGAGCGTGCCTACCGGCTGAAGGACGACTACCGCAGCCTCTTCGACGACGTGGTCACCTACGCCCGGCAGACCGTACGGGACCCGATCGGCGGGCAGGTGCGCCAGCGGGTGCGCTACTGGTCGGCGCTGGCCCTCCTGCGGGCGATGGCCTCGTCGCCGCAGGCGGCAGCCGCCACGCTGCGTACCCGGGCGGCGAATGCCGACGCCACCGACGCCGACGAGGCCGACGCGCTGGGCCGGGCGGCGGTGCTGGACCTGCCGGACGACGAGACCCAGGAGTCGGTGGACCTGGTGCCCGGCGCCGAGACCGAGGCGGACAAGGGCAGCCCGGAGCGGCGCAAGCTGCTGGCCTTCGCCCGCCGCGCCGAGGCGCTCGCCGCCAAGGGCGACGCCAAGCTGGACCTGCTGGTCAAGGAGGTCAAGACGCTGCTCGGCGACGGGTTCAACCCGGTCGTCTTCTGCCGCTACATCGACACAGCGGAGTACGTCGCGGACCGGCTCACCGCCGCGCTGGGCAAGAACTTCGCCGTCGGCTGCGTCACCGGCGCGCTGCCCCCCGAAGAGCGGATGGACCGGATCAAGGAGCTGACCGCCGACCCGAAGCGCCGCCCGGTGCTGGTCGCCACCGACTGCCTCTCCGAGGGCGTCAACCTTCAGGAACACTTCCAGGCGGTGGTGCACTACGACCTGGCCTGGAACCCGACCCGGCACGAGCAGCGGGAGGGGCGCGTCGACCGGTTCGGCCAGCGGGCGCCCAAGGTCCGCGCCGTGATGATCTACGGCACCGACAACCGGATCGACGAGATCGTGCTCAAGGTGCTGCTGCGCAAGCACGAGCAGATCCGCAAGGCGCTTGGTGTGTCGGTGCCGGTGCCGGACCGCAGCGACGACGTGTTGCAGACCATCGCCCAGGAGCTGCTGATCGCCCCGGACGCGCCCGAGCAACTCACCATCGAGGGCTTCGGAAGCGAACTCCGCGAGGAACTGCACGAGGAATGGGAGAGCGCGGCGAAGAAGGAGCGGGAGTCCCGCACGAAGTACGCCCAGCGGGGCATCCAGCCCGCCGAGGTGGCCGCCGAACTGGCCGAGATCCGGGCCAGCCTCGGCTCGCCAGACGAGGTCGCCGACTTCGCCAAGGCCGGCTTCGCCGCGCTCGGCGCGGACGTGGTCCCCAAGGGCTACGGCTTCGACGCCACCACCGGCGGGCTGCCGCTGCCGGTCCGGGACGCCTTCCCGGCCGGCTACCCGGCGACCCTCGCCCTGCATAAGGATCTGCCCACTCCGCCGCGCGCCGCTCACCTGGACCGCACCGACCCGTACGTCTCCGCGCTGGCCCGCCACATCCTGGAGAGCGCGCTGGACCGGACGGTCGACGCCGACCAGCGGCCGGCCCGCCGGGCCGGGGTGATGCGCACCTCGGCGGTGACCAAGCGGACGACGCTGCTGCTGGTCCGGTTCCGGCTGCACCTGACCCTGCCCACCCGCACCGCGGACGCCGAGCCGCGCCGAATGGTCGCCGAGGAGGCGCGGATGCTGGCGTTTCGGGGCGCACCGGCCGCCGCCGAGTGGCTGCCCGACGAGGAGGTCGCCGCGCTGCTGTCGGCCGCCCCGACGGGCAACGTGCTGCCGGAGGCCGCCACGCCGCTGCTAGAGCGGGTGATCGGCAAGCTCGATGAGGTCACCGCCCACCTGGACGTCACCGCCGACGGCCTGGCCGAGGCGCTGCGTACCTCGCACATCCGGGTGCGGGAGGCGGCCGGGCAGCGGGTCCGCCGCCACATCACCGTCACCGCCCAGAAGCCCGCCGACGTGCTCGGCGTCTACGTCTACCTCCCGGAGGCCACCTCATGACGGCCGTGACCTACCCCGCCGTCCGGGTCGAGGGCGGGCTACTCCCCGCCGGCATGGTCCAGCGGATCGGCGACGGCGCGGCCGACCTGCCCGGCGCCGAGGCGTCCACCTACGGCCTCCAGTCCGGCGAGTCGGTCCGCCGCTACGCCAACCGCGCCTTCGCCTACCTGCAGGAACAGTGGCGCGACTTCAAGCGGCAGCGGGAACGCGCCGGCGATTCCGCCCCAGCGCGGCTGACCCGGGATCGGTGGCTGCTGATCCTGCTGCGCGAGCTGGGCTACGACGGCATCGAGTCGCTGCCCGGCGGCATCACCGTGGACGAGAGGGCGTTCCCGGTCAGCCACTGCTTCGACGCCGTACCGATGCATCTGCTCGGCTGGGGCACCGACCTGGACCGGCGGACGGCGGGGATGCGCGGCGCGGCCGCCGCCCCGCACTCGCTGATGCAGCAGTTGCTCAACCGCTCCGACAAGCACCTGTGGGGGGTTGTCTCCAACGGGCAGCGGCTGCGGCTGCTGCGCGACTCGACCAGCCTGGTCGGCACCGCGTACCTCGAATTCGACCTGGAGGCGATCTTCGAGGGTGACCTGTTCCCCGACTTCGTGCTGCTCTACCGGGTGGCGCACGCCAGCCGGCTCGCCGTCCGCGACGCGGACGCCGCGCCGTCGTCCTGCCTGCTGGAGCAGTGGCGTACGGAGGGGGCGAAGCAGGGCGAGCGGGCCCTGGAGCAGCTTCGCGACGGGGTGGAGGCGGCGCTGGAGATCCTCGGCACCGGCTTCCTCGACCACCCGCACAACGCCGCGCTGCGGGAGCGGATCGAGGTCACCCTGTCGCTGGAGGACTACAAGCGCTCCCTGCTGCGCCTGGTCTACCGGCTGCTCTTCTGGTTCGTCGCCGAGGACCGGGACGCGCTGCTCGATCCGGAGGCGGCACCCGAGGCACGGCAGCGCTACGACACCTACTTCTCCGCCCGCCGGGTGCGGGAGCTGGCGCAGCGCCGCCGGCACTCCGGCCACGGCGACCTGTGGGAGTCGGTGCGGCTGGTCTTCACGATCCTAGGCGACGAGTCGGGGCATCCAAGGCTGGCCCTGCCCGGCATCGGTGGTCTCTACGAGCCCGGCCCATTGGACACCCCAATCGCCGAGGTCAGCCTGAGCAACACTGCGCTGCTGCGGGCGGTCGAGGCCCTGGCCGTGCTGCCCGGGCGCAAGGGTGCCGCCCGGCAGCGGGTCGACTTCCAGCACCTGGGTGCGGAGGAGTTGGGCAGCGTCTACGAGTCGCTCCTGGAGCTGCGCCCCCGCTGGGACCCGGCGGCCCGTCGCTTCCACGCCGAGCGGCTGGCCGGCAACGAGCGCAAGACCACCGGCTCCTACTACACTCCGTCCTCCCTCGTAGAGTGCCTGCTCGACTCGGCGCTCGACCCGCTGCTGGACGAGGCGACTAACCTGTCCAGCCCTGAG
Organism: Micromonospora sp. CPCC 206171; assembly: GCF_036906755.1. Lineage (NCBI taxonomy): Bacteria > Bacillati > Actinomycetota > Actinomycetes > Micromonosporales > Micromonosporaceae > Micromonospora > Micromonospora sp. CPCC 206171. Next base: position 95,971 of record NZ_JBAKHT010000001.1, read on the forward strand.
GAGCGGGTGAAGGCGCTGCTGGACCTGACCGTCTGCGACCCGGCCTGTGGTTCGGGGCACTTCCTGATCGCGGCGGCCCGCCGAATCGCCAAGCGGGTGGCTGCCGAGGAGACCGACGAGCTGGAGCCCGCACCGGCCGCGGTCCGCTCGGCGATGCGCCGGGTGATCGGCCGCTGCATCTACGGCGTGGACGTCAACGAGATGGCCGCCGAGCTAGCCAAGGTGTCGCTCTGGCTGGAGGCGATGGAGCCCGGCCGGCCGCTCGGGTACCTCGACGCCAACATCCGGGTCGGCAACTCGCTGCTCGGCGTCACCCCGAAGCTGCTCAAGGAGGGCATCCCGGACGCCGCCTTCGCCGCACTGACCGGTGACGACAAGAAGGTCGCCACCGCGCTCAAGAAGCAAAACGCAAAGGAGCTGTCCGGGCAGGGAAGCTTCTTCGGCGTCGCGGGTATCCAGGTCGCCAACGCCGCGCTCGCCGCCGAGGTCGAAGAGATCGTGTACGCGGAGCCGCGCTCGCTGGCCGACGTGCACGTGCAGGCCAAGAGGGCGCGGGCGCTGGAAGAGGGCCGCAGCCACGCCAAGTTGGTTGCCGATGCCTGGTGCGCCGCCTTCGTCCAGCCGAAGACCGACGAAACCCGCTACGGCGCGATCACGCAGGCCGTGCTGGAACGCCTGGACAAGGGCGAAGCGTCGCTGGAGATGCACCGGGTCGAGTCGATGGTGGAGGAGCGGACGCGGCAGTACCGCTTCTTCCACTGGCACATCGAGTTCCCGCACATCTTCCGAGTGCCCGAGTACGGCGCGGTCGACGAGGCCACCGGTTGGGAGGGCGGCTTTTCCTGCGTCCTCGGCAACCCGCCCTGGGAGCGGGTCAAGCTCCAGGAGCAGGAGTTCTTCGCCGCCCGCGACACGGAGATCGCCGGCGCGAAGAACGCCGCCGCCCGCAAGAAGGCGATCGCCGCGCTCGCGGATAGCGACGAGCCGAGTAAGCAGATGCTGTACGCCGAGTGGATTGCCGCCCTGCACGAGGCGGACGGTTTCAGCCACCTGCTGAGGGCGTCCGGACGGTATCCGCTAACCGGCAAGGGAGACATCAACACATACTCGGTGTTCACCGAGGTCGGTCGCGTGGTGCTTAACTCACGAGGTCAGCTAGGCATCATCGTGCCGACTGGCATCGCTACTGATGCTACTACGCAGGATTTTTTCAAGGACCTAGTTGTTACCGAAAGTCTCGTGTCGCTGTATGACTTCGAGAATGAAGACAAGGTCTTCCCAGGAGTGCACAATCAGTTCCGATTTGCCCTGCTTGTCGTGAGCGGGTCGATGCGGCGAGTTCAACGGGCGTCCTTGGTTTTCCGGGTACGCCAGGCGAACCAGGTCTCCGCCCGTGCCTACACCCTCACTCCGGAAGAGATTACCTTACTTAACCCGAACACCGGCACCTGTCCTGTTTTCCTCTCACGCCGCGACGCGGAGATCACGTTGGCGGTATATCGAAGAGTTCCCGTGCTGGTTGACGAGCGTGCCTCTGGTGGAAACCGCTGGGACATATCGTTCATGCGAATGTTCGACATGGCAACAGACTCCGGACTCTTCCGGTCGGCCGGTGAGCTGGTAGCTCAGGGCTGGACCCTTGCTGGGAATGTATTTTTGCGCAACGACAAGCGCATGCTTCCACTCTATGAGGCCAAAATGTCTCACCATTTCGATCATCGCTATGCTACTTATGAAGGCGCTACCCAGGAACAGCTCAATAAAGGGACGCTTCCTCGTCTCGGTGATTCTGACCATGATGACCCTGATCGACTTCCTCGGCCTCGGTACTGGGTCGCGGATTCGGAGGTTAAGGATCGCCTGCAGGGGAAGTCGGCTTCGGAATGGCTCGCGGGCTGCCGCAAAATTTCACGCGCCGTTGACGCCCGCACCATGATCTTTGAGCCGTTCCCAATGGCGGCTGTCGGGGATTCGGTTAACCTGGTGATCGGTGAAGGTGTTGCCGTAGCCAGGCTCGCATCTGTGGCCAATTCCTTTATTGTCGATTACTGTCTGCGGCAGAAGGCTTCGGGTACAAGCCTCAACTACTTCCTTATCAAGCAAATTCCAGTGCTGTCGCCAGAAGTCTTTGCTGCTCCGCCAACATGGGATCCTGCCTTGAGTCTCGGCTCATGGGTCGACGCCCGGAACCTTGAGCTCACCTACACTGCCCACGATCTGGCGCCCTTCGCCCGTGATCTCGGCTACGACGGCCCGCCGTTCCGGTGGGATTCGGCGCGACGAGAGCTGCTCCGCGCCGAGCTGGATGCGGCGTACTTTCACCTCTATGGCATCGGCCGCAATGACGTTGACTACATCATGGACACCTTCAAGGTCGTCCGTCAGAAAGACAAGGCCGCCCACGGCGAATACCGAACCAAGCGCCTCATCCTCGACCGTTACGACGCCATTGCCACAGCCATCCAAACGCGGATCCATTACCAAACCCCACTTGCCCCACCACCAGGTCAAGGCTCCCGCCACAATCGTTCTTTGTCGAGCTAGCCGAAGAATAGTCGTCATTCGACAAAGGTAAGGAAGCATGAGTCGGCGTCAGAAAGTGGGGGAACCGCTGACCCCGGTCCAGGAAATAAGCGAGTTCATGGCGGCAGGGCGAGCCGTACTAAATTGCAGTCTGGCAAAGCGGCTAGACCTGCCGACGCTTGGGACGTGGCTGCATGTACTGGTGCGGGAGCCAGGCAAACACAAGATATCGTGGGAGCGTCCTCCAAGGGAGGAGATCGAACATGCGGCGATGAGACTTCGGCCGATCATGCTTGCAAAGGACGAGCCCGTTTACATGGGGACTATTGAACGCGCTCGGCCGGTCTGTTGACGAGGAGTCTCGCCGTACCTACGTAGATCCGCTTCGAGCCGCTTGGAAAACCTTTGACAAGATGCATTACTTTTCTGCCAACGGAGGCAGAAGTGATGAGCTAATTGGTGGGTCCGAGCCGCTCTTGCGCGATCGTGCGATAGCGGTTGATTGGCTTTACGGCGAGTTGGTGCACCGTGACCCGGAGCGCCGCCACCGCATTCGGAATGTTGGCGAGGAAAGCAAGTATCAAGCTGGGTTGCTTTGGGCGAAAGACGCCTGCCTACTTATACGCGCTGTGCTTAAATCTGTTATTGATCTCGAAGATTCGGGAAAGCTGTGATCCGCTCCTTCCGGCACCTGCTCCCGGTCGTAGGGTCCGAGTAGCCACCTCTGAGCATGGCGTCGAGGGTGAAAGAGTTCTTGGGTGGCGTCTCGGTGCATGACGAGGATACAATCGCTCAACCGCGATGCTATCTCCAGTATCTGGTCCCATTAACGAGATAGCGACAGGAACCGGTTGTGGCAGCGGCAAGAGCTTCAGTGAATCGATGCCAAACGTAGGGACGAAGTAGCGCTTGGGCAGCGCTGGGTGGGCTGAACCTGTACGTCAGCAGTTCGTCGTCGGACAGTCGTACGGCCTCCGCTTCGTCATCAATAAGCGTGCCGCCGTCGAAGAGAAACATGAGGCTGTCGTCCCAGGGGCCGTGCGGGGCGATCCAGTCCACCACCAGCAAGCGTCCAACTTCCAGTTCGATGCCCAGCTCTTCACGTAGCTCGCGTTCCGCCGCCTGATGGGGAGGCTCGTTTGCCTCTGCCATGCCGCCCGGAAGATCCCAGTCTGGCTTGTAGCGGGGGTTGACGAGCAGCACATGGCCTTCCTCGTTCCTGATGAGGACGTCTGCGCCGACCCGCTTGCGGGCCTGCTTTGCATTGCCTTCTGCAAGGTATGCCTGCCACGCATCGGGGTCCCGCTCGTAGAGCGGGCGGTCATCCGCCATCGAGTTGTCCGGCACCGACTGCTCCTACCCGTAAAGCACCCACCGTACTGATCCATGATCGCTCGCGGATCGTCTCGTGGAGGCGGTCAAGGAGCGGCGGAATCTCGACGCATGCCTTGGTGTGGGACATGAAGAGCACCGAAGCGTGTTGCAGTTGATCGACGATGACGCCCGACCCGAGACTGGTGATCTCATCAAGGGTCTGGTGGGTTACCGTGCACGCCTCGTCTATCCGTCCCTTGCCGACCAGCACCGTGACCAGCATGAGTTGGGCGAACGCCCGACTCCTGACCCGGTCAACGGGTCGGCTAGCAAGCACGTCCTGAAGCTGGCGTTGGGCTTCGGATAGGTCACCGATGCGAAGAAGGCAGCGGGCGGCCTCGATGGCAAATGAGCTTGTGTCGAAGGGGCTCAGCCACTCTGAGGCCGAAGTGATCTGGCTTTGCAGAGCCGCCTCCGCATCGCCGAGTGCCCTTGTGCATTCGAGTGGTCGGCCGGCGATAGCGAGACCCCGTGCCTGCATTGCCAGGAGCCGGGCTTGGAGCCGGCCGTGCGGTGGAGCATGCCGCAGGTGCTTCAACCCGTTTCGTGCATGGAACACAGCATGGCTTGCGTCGCCGCGATGGCAGGCGAGGTGGCTGATACCTGCACATACCTGCGCGACGAGCTGCTGGTCACCGCTGCTGTTGGCCAGCGCGAGGGCCTCGCTCATATGTCTTTGAGCCGGAGAAGCGGCACCAGCGTCGTGTGCCATCCACCCCGCCATCTCGTTCAGCGAGGCGGCAGCCGCGAGTAGCAGTTTCGACGCTGACCCTGCGGTGCGATCTGGGACCGGATGGTTGACGCCCTCGGCGAGGTAGGCAGTGACGGTGGCATACAGGTGGCCCCCGCCGATCCGCCGGTCAGCGGACCGTAGCGACCGCACGAAGTGCAGGTGGGCCTCCCGCGATGTCTGACGTAGCCATCTGTCTCCGGTAGTAGAGGAAGCCGCGTGGACATTGGCGACAGCTCGGCCCCTGGTCGTCCTGATGTTCGGGCGCGTCACCTCGGCGCAGTTGGTCTTCTTCTCGCCGTCATGGCCCTCGGGCAGCTTGAACCACAGCAGGCGGGCGGGAATTCGTAGGAGCTGTGCCCAGTGGGTGAGGCGGTCAAGGTGGACGATGGCGGGGCCGCTTTCGACCCTGCTGAGCTGGGCCTGGGTGATACCGAGCCAGCGGGCCACGGTCTCCTGGGGCAGTGGGTGCCGGCCGTGGTACGGGTGACATCGGTAGGCCCGGATCACCCGGCCCAAGTGGCGTTCGGTAAGCGCTCGCTGGATTGGCTCGTGGTGCCAGAAAGTGGCTGTCAGGATGGGTGGTGAGGTGAGCCGGTCGCGTTCGGCGGCCTGACACGGCCCGCAGCGTCCGCTGGTGTTGTCGCGGGCCAGCCGCCCACCACAGCGGGGGCAGGTTGCGTCGGTTCCCGGCGTCCTCGCCATGGTCGGGCGGCTCCGTCCGTCGTGGTCTGTGCTGAGCCTATCCATTCAACCCGCTGCGTGAGCGATCGGTATACGTCGCGTGTATATCGAAGCGTTTCGCCACCTCATGTGCGTATGTAGGTCATCTGTTGACGGTCATGCCGCTGCCTGCCGCCAGCCGCGAATCTGCCTGCATGGCCCGGGGCGGGTGCTGGGCTCCGGCGGTGCGGTTCCCGAGCGCATCCGCCGTCCCCGCCCGCTCCGGTGCCACTCCAGCTCTCGATCTCGACGGAGGGGCTCTCAATGGCAGCGGTGCTGGACGACTTCCCGGTACTCACCCCGGTCAGCGACGAGGACTTGGCGCTGGCCGTGCGGGCGGTGCTGGTGCACGCGCCGGAGCGGTGGCCGGCGGGTCCACTGTGCCGCAGCGAGCGGGTGCCGCACCCGTGCCGGCTGGCCCGTTGGGGCCGGAGCACGCTGCGGGCGGCCGGGGCAGGCGAGACGCGGGTCGATGAGCTGGTCGCCGCCGGCGACCCCGACGCCTGGCCGTGGGCGTGACGGGGCTCGGGGCGTACCCGATGGAGGGCTGGCTCTGGCCGGCGGTGGTGCGCGACGGGGTGGCCCGGTGGCTGCGGCTGGTGGCGGCGGACGCCGAGCTGGCGCCGTACCTCATCGGGGTTGATCGGGCCCGGCTCGCCGGGCACCTGGCGCTGACCCTCACCGCGGCGCTCGGCGAGCCGGCCGGCGGCATCGCCCGGCCGGCCGCCGGGGCGTGGCGCGGCCTGGGCCTGACCGAGGCGCAGCACCGCCGGGTGGTCGACTACCTGGCCGGTGTGCTCCGGGCGCTCGACGTGCCGGGCGGCGCGGTGGCCGCGGCCCGGCGGGCCTTCGCGGACGAGGCCGGCTCATGACCGCCGCCCTGGCCGCGTCGTGGGCGGCCACCATGCGGTACGCCCGCGCGGCGGCTGACCACTTCTGGTGTGCGGTCGAGGAGCGCTGTCCGGGGCTGCTGCCGGAGCGGGAGGCAAGCGTGTTCCTCGCCGCGCTGGCGCGGCTGGCCAGCGGCGGCGACGATGCGGCCGGGCGGGCGGCACTGCTGACCGTGCTCGGCCGGGCGTACCGCCGCTACCGGCTGCTGCCGCACCAGCCGACCATCGGGGATGCTCTGACCGCCACCGTCGCCCGCTACGCCGCGCCGTGGACGCCCGAGCTGGCGGCGGCGTGGGAGCGGGCGTGCCGGCGCGCGTCGGCGGCCGCGGCCCGCTGCGCCGAGCGGGTCGGGGACGGCCCGGCCTGGTGGCCGGCCCAGGTCATCGACCACGACCGGGCCGCTGACGGCATCGCCATCCTGACCGTGCGCCCCTGGCGGCGCCTGGCCTTCCGGCCCGGCCAGGCGGTGCCGGTCTGCACCGAGCGCTGGCCCGGCCGGTGGCGCTGGTACTCACCGGCCAACGCCCCGCGCCCGGACGGAACGCTGGAGTTCCACGTCCGCGCCGTCGCCGCCGGCACCGTCTCCCGCGCCGTGGTCGATGCGGTACGCCCCGGCGACCAGCTTTGGCTCGGCCCACCCTGCGGCACCGGCCTGACCCTCGACCCGGCGTCGCGAGCGGATCTCCTGCTGGTGGCCGGGGGCACTGGGCTGGCGCCGCTGCGTGCCCTGGTCGAGCAGGTCGCCGCGTCGCCGGCCGGGCGGCAGGTGACCCTGGTCGTCGGCACCCGCACCTTTGCCGACCTCTACGACTCCGTCAGCCTGGACACGTTGCAGTGCGCCCACGACTGGTTGACGATCGTGCCCGCGCTCTCGCACGACGTTGCCGCCGAGCCGGGGGAGCGGGGCGACGCGCTCACCGTGGCGCTGGACCATCACCGGCCGGGCCAGGAGGTCTATGTGTGCGGGCCGCCCGCGATGGTCGCCGGGTCGCGGCTGCGACTGCTCGCCGCCGGCATCCCGGCCGAACGGATCCACCTGCCCGAAGGGTTCGCCGGCTGATGGCCACCTACCGCAGCCGCAACGCGCTCGCCGGCCCGCTCACCCCGGACCGGCTCACCGCCGTCGAGTTGCCCCGCACGTCACTTGGCAGGCGCGGCTACCGGCCGGACGAAGTCGACGCGCTGCTGCACCGGCTCAGCTACGAGCTGAACGAGCGGACCCGCCAGCTCGACCACGCCCTCGCGGAAAACGACCGCATCAAGCGGGCCCTGCGCAGCTGGCAGGCTGATATGCGAAAAGTTGTGTAGATCCGCAGATGGGAACTTCGCCTATCGGCGTCGCCTGGTTTCTAGCGGCCATTCCAGGCTCACTGTCTCGTCACGGCCCTGCCGGTCGAAATACGCCTGAAGATCCTGCCCCTGCTCGGCGTACCAGGTGACTTGCGCCTGGTGGAGGTCATCGGGGCGCATCCGGGCGATCCGCTCATGGCGGGCTGCGATCGACACCGCCATGTCGACCGCCGCACGCGCGTCGCTTGCTGCGTCATGCGCGGCCGCCAGCTTGACCTCGTAGTACTTGCACAGGTCGCCGAGCTGCCGGCCGCCGTACCAGCGGGGCTCGACCTGCTTATGCAGGATCGAGGGGTCGATGATGACGGCACGGTCCCAGTCCACCGGCGGAAGGCCATGGCGGGCCAGCTCGGTGTGCAGTGCCGTGACGTCGTAGTGGGCGCAGAAAGCGACGAGCGGCGTGTCGTCCGCGATCAGCTTCGCGATCGCCGTTCCCAGTTCGGCCAGCGCCTCCCGCGGTGGCCTTCCAGCGCTGCTCACCATCTCGTTGGTGATCCCGTGGATGGCGGTGGCGTCGGTCGGGATCGGCACGCCGGGGTTGATGAGCCATTTCGCCGTCGTGCCGTCGGCGTACACCAGTGCTGCCGACAGAATGCGGGTTTCCGTGGGCTCGTCCACCGTGCCCTCAATGTCGAAGCCCACGACCGGCATGTCGTGCCACCCGCGATGCGTCCCCGCCGGTGGAGCCGTTCTGACCGGTACGCACTCATGGTGGAACGGATTCCAGCGACCACCGACGTTTTCCGCCTGTCCGGCTCCGGCCTCCACCCATTGCCGGCACTTTCCACAGCTCCCGGCGTACCTGTTGATCACGATGAGGGGCCTCCTGTGCTGGTTCCTGGTGCGCTGGTTCGTGCCGGCGCAAGGGGAATGAGGCGCGAAGCTCCACCGCGCGTGAAAGATCTTGGATCGCTGGTCGGGCTGCTGCCACCGTCGGTGCGGGTCAGTTATCGACCTGTGTGGACGGTCAAGATTGGCCGCTCGTCGGGATTTGACGGCTTCGCGACAGACGATCGACCAATGCGGGTCTTGTAGGCATGGAGATAGATCTATACGCTCGCCTCAGTGCCGATAGTGATCAATTCACTACTTGGTGTCAGCTCTGGGTTCTGCCGACCTGGGGAGGGCGGACATGGCGTTGTCGTATCCCGCCGTGCAGGTGGTCGGGGGTCTGTTGCCCGGTGGAGTGGTGCAGCGGATCGGTGAGGGTGATCCGGATGTTCCCGGGATCGACCCCGTCTCCTATGACCTGGGCGCCAGCGAATCGGTGCGCCGCCTGGCCAACGCGAAGTACCTCTACCTGCGCGACACCTACACCGACTTCACCAGGCGGCGGGCGCGCGGCGCGGCGTCCATCGCGCGCCTGACGCGGGACGAGTGGCTTGGCCCGCTGCTGCGCGAACTGCAATACGGCGACTACGAGCCGTTGCCCGGCGGCATCCCCATCGATGACCGATCCTTCCCGGTCAGCCATCGGTGGCGACAAACCGTGCCGCTACACCTGTTGCCCTGGCACGCCGACCTCGACCAGCGGGTCGGCCGCGCCGGCGGACCCGGGGGCGCCGCACCGCACGCCATGGTCCAGCAACTGCTGAACCAGAGCGATCGGCATCTCTGGGGGGTGCTGTCGAACGGTCAGCGCCTGCGATTGCTGCGCGACTCGACGAGTCTCGTTGGCTCGTCGTACATCGAGTTCGACCTTCAGTCGATCTTCGAGGGGGACCTTTTCGCAGATTTCGTGCTGTTGTTCCGGATGGTGCACGCCAGCCGGCTCAAGGTCCGCGACGAGGAAATCGGTCCGCCGTCCTGCCTGCTGGAGCAGTGGCGGGCGTACGGCGCCAAGCAGGGCGAGCGGGCGCTCACCCGGCTGCGCGGCGGGGTCGAGGCCGCGCTGGAGATCCTGGGTACGGGCTTCCTCGACCACCCGGCCAACCAGCACCTCCGCGAGGTTATCGGGACGGACCTGTCGCTGGCCGACTTCAAGCGCTCGCTGTTGAGGCTCGTTTACAAGCTCCTCTTCTGGATGGTCGTCGAAGACCGGGAGCTGCTGCTCGACCCGGCAGCCGACCAGGCCGCGCGCCAGCGCTACGACGCGTACCTGTCGTCGCAGCGATTGCGCAAGCTCGCGGTCGTTCGCCGCTACTCCCGACACGGTGACCTCTGGCAGGGTGTCAAACTGGTCTTCCGCATCCTCGGCTCGGAAACCGGCTCCGGTACGGTCGGTTTGCCCGGCATTGGCGGGATCTTCGAGCAGAGCGTCCTCGACGAGCCGCTCTGCGGCGCGGAGCTGAGCAATGCCACTTTGCTGCAGGCAGTCGAGGCGCTCAGCGTGTTGGCGAAGCGCCAAGGCGGGCGGCAGCTGGTCGACTTCCGGCATCTCGGTGCCGAGGAACTGGGCAGCGTCTATGAGGCTCTCCTCGAGCTGCACCCGTACTGGGACGCGACGCGTAGGCGGTTCCATTTTGTCCGGCTGAACGGCAACGACCGCAAAAAGACCGGCACGTACTACACGCCCGCGGCGCTGGTCGAGAGCCTCCTCGACTCGGTCCTGGAGCCGTTGCTGGACGAGGCGTGTGGCAAGCCGACGCCGGCCGAGCGGGAGGCGGCCCTCCTCGATATCACCGTTTGCGACCCAGCGGTGGGATCCGGGCACTTCCTCGTCGCGGCTGCCCGGCGTATCGCCAAGCGTCTCGCGGCCGAGCGGACCGACGAGCTGGAGCCGCGCGCGGATGAGGTCCGCAAGGCGCTGCGGGCGGTCGTCAGCCGGTGTTGCTACGGGATTGACGTCAACGAGATGTCCGCCGAGCTGGCCAAGATCTCGCTCTGGCTGGAGGCGTACGAGCCCGGCAAGCCACTCGGTTACCTCGACGCCAACATCCGGGTCGGCAACTCGCTGCTCGGGGCAACGCCCGCGATGCTACGCGGTGGCATCCCCGACGCCGCCTTCGTCGCGCTCGACGGCGACGACCGTGCCGTGGTTAATGCGCTGCGCAAGCAGAACGCCGCCGAGCGCCGCGGTCAGCGGTCGCTCGGCGATGCGGTGGGTGTCAACCTCGACCTCGCAGCTGAGGCGCGAGCGATCGCGCACCTGGCTCCCTGTGAATCGCTGGCGGACGTGCACGTCCAGGCCAAGCGGGCCGAGTTGCTGGACGAGGACCGCAGGCGCGCCCGGCTGACCGCCGATGCCTGGTGCGCCGCTTTCGTCGGACCGAAGACCGAGCGCACCCGCGCATACGCGATCACCCACGGGATGCTGGACCGGCTGGCTGTGGGCGGGCGTGGCGGCTCGGTCGAGGCGGCCCGCCAAATCGTCCGGACCATGGGTCGGCAGTACCGCTTCTTCCACTGGCACATCGAGTTCCCGCACATCTTTCCGGTCCCCAGGGACGGTGCGGGCGTCGACCCGGCGACCGGCTGGAAGGGCGGCTTTACCTGCATCCTGACCAACCCACCCTGGGAGCGGGTCAAGCTTCAGGAACAGGAGTTTTTTGCCGCCCGGCATTCCGGCATCGCCTTGGCTCCGAATGCTGCTGTCCGTAAACAGGAAATCGCCGCGCTCAAGACGAGTGGACACGAGGCGGAGGCAGACCTGTACCAGCAGTGGCTGGTGGCCCAGCGTGAAGTTGGCGGCGTCAGTCACCTGCTACGGGCCGGCGGCAGGTACCCGCTGACCGGTCGGGGCGACATCAACACATATTCGGTCTTCGCTGAGACCAGTCGGCTGCTGATTGGGCCGACCGGGCTGGTCGGGGCGATCCTCCCCACGGGTATCGCCACCGATGCCACGACCCAGATGTTCTTCAAGGATCTGGTGACCAGCAAGAGTCTGCTCTCCCTCTACGACTTCGAGAACGAAGCGAGAATCTTCCCAACCGTTCATCACTCGTTCCGCTTTTCCCTCCTGTCCATGACGGGGGCTTCCCGCGAGGCCTCAGCTGCCTCGCTCGCGTTCCGGGCACGGTCCGTGCCGGACACCGCCGCTCGCGCCTACCGTCTGACCCCGGATGAGATCACCCTGCTCAATCCGAACACGGGAACGTGCCCGGTCTTCCTGTCACGCCGGGACGCCGAGATCACCCTCGGCATCTACCGGAGGATGCCGGTGCTGTGGCGGGATGGAGAGGGCGACGCCAACCCGTGGGGCTTGTCCTTCATGTCGATGTTCCACATGGCCAACGACTCCCCGCTCTTTCGAAACCGCGACGAGTTGATCGAGAGTGGCTGGACGCTCGACGGCAACCTCTTCGTCCGGGGCGGCGAGCGAATGCTGCCCCTCTACGAGGCGAAGATGGTGCACCACTTCGACCACCGGCTCGGTACGTACGAAGGTGCGACGGAAGCGCAGCTCAATGTCGGCACCCTGCCCCGACTGGACGGCGACGCCCACCGGGACCGCGCAGAGGCTGTCATTCCTCGCTACTGGGTGGCTGAGCATGAGGTGGATGCCCGGCTCGGGAACCGCTGGTCGCGTGGCTGGCTACTCGGATGGCGCGATGTCTGCCGCAGCACCGACGAGCGCACTTTGATTCCGGCGGTTCTTCCGAGGACAGGGGTCGGCCACAAGCTTCCAGTGATGTTTGCGGGTGCATCTGCCGCCTGCCTTTACGCCAACCTCAGTGCGATGGTCGCCGACTACATAGTGCGCCAGAAGTTATCGGGCACCTCGCTGGCGTACTTCGTGCTCAAGCAGTTGCCGGTGTTGCCACCTGAGAGTTACGAGGGGCCGGTGCCGTGGGATCCGGGAGCGCCGGACCTGGCGGCGTGGATCTCCGCTCGGGTGTTTGAGCTGACCTACACTGCAGACGACCTCGCCCCGTACGCCCGCGATCTGGGGGACGACGGACCGCCGTTCGTCTGGGATCCGCATCGGCGGGAGCTGATCCGGGCGGAGTTGGACGCCGTCTACTTCCAGCTCTACGGCCTCACCCGGGACGAGGTCGACTACGTGCTCGACACCTTCTCGGTCTTTCGCCACCGGGAGGAGCGGACCCACGGCGAGTACCGCATGAAGCGTCTGATCCTGGAGCGCTACGACGCGATGACTCGCGCGGCTCACCTGAACCAGCCCTTTCCTCCTGTTCTCGACCCAATGCCTGGGCAGGGGCGACGCCACCTGGCGGGTTAGGGCCAGGAGGGGTGGCCTTGCATGTGGGAGGACCTACAGAAGGTCGTAGCGACGTGCGAACGCGGGAAACTCCGTCCCGGTGCAGGGCAGCCGATGGCCGGTCTGCCGTAGGGCGTCGATGATCGCACCGGCACCGATTTCCGTCAGCTTGCCCGCGCCACACCCACCCGCCAGAAGCCAGATCGTCCCGTGCACGGACAGCCCGTGTGCTCGACCCACCCTGGTGGCATCACGGTCGTCGGTGATCGCAATCCCGCCGTGGATGTCGGCGGCGGCAAAGACGCTGGCCTCGCCCATGTCTCTGGCGCCGGCGCCGATCCTGCGGACCCAGTCCGCGAAACACTGGAGTTCGGCGGGCTGGTCAAGGGCGATGACCTGCATCCAGTCGAGTTCAAGCGCGGAGGTGAGGGCGGGATGCTGCTGCACGCCGGAGCGAAGTTCGTCGAGGACCACGGGGGTGGTGGCGCATGGGCGGCCGATGACCATGCTTGCCAGGACATCGAGGCGGTCGGCGAGCGCGAAATGGTTCAGCACCGTGGTGTCGAAGACCAACGTCGGCTTGTCGGCCAGTCCTTGGCTGCTCACAGGGCCAGATCTGCCTCATCGCGCGGGGGCAGGTCGTTGCGGGTGATTTGCCCGTGCAGGAGCTCGACAGCACGAGAACTTGTCACCAGATCACGCCGCCATGCCTCCATGACCGCATGCGAATAGCCGGGCGGGACGCGCACAGCATTGAGATCAGGCTGCGGTGACCATCCAACGGCATCCATGAACTCCGCTTGGGTGGGAGTGACCTGGCTCAGCTTCCGTCGCATTGCGGCTTCGAGCCAGCCCGCCTGCTCCGCCTGCCGCAGCGCAAGCGACCACGAGGTGCGATAGCGGGCGGCCAACCGAATGATCTCCTCGCGGAGGTTGCCTACGGGGTTGCGGATTGGAAAGGCGGCGACCGGCAGTAGGAGTTCGGCGGCGAAGGCATTGATGAGGCCCTCGCGGTCCGCCCGCGACATGTGCACTGCCAGGTCGCTGGAGTACTCATCGCCGAGCACCAGATGACCGAGTTCGTGCGCTGCCGTTGCCCGCCGTCGTCCAGGGTCACCGTTGGCGCTGACCACTGCCACCGCGAGCTCACTGTCGATCAGCGAGGCGCCGTCTCCGGGTAGGTCGCTGACTAGGACGTACTGTCCGCTGCGTTCGCTGAACTCCATCAGCGTGTCGATTGGCGCATCGCCCACCCCATGTGCTCGGCGCAGCCATCGTGCCGCCAACCGGGCATCGGCTTCCGATTCGACTCGACCGTCGTAGCGCATCGGGGGGCTCGCGCGCAGCGTCCCTGCGTTGATCATCTGGCGTACGTCGCCGAGCCATGCGGACAGCGTGATGTCAAGTCGCTGGGACCTGCGCGCCACCTCCGTGTCATTGTCCTCGGCGAGCAGCTCGGCGCGATGAGAGATCACAGCGGGTCGTCGTTGCAGGAGGTAGTCGATCGGTACGTCGAGCGCGGTGGCCAGGCGGATTAGTTCCAAGGCGTCGACTCGACGGCCACCGGCCTCGACCTTCGCAATCATCGTCCGGTCGAGCCCGACGCGCGAAGCCAACTCGGCCTGCGACATGCCCGCGCCGAGGCGTGCCTGACGGATCTGCTCGCCAACGGTCGTCCAGTCGCTGTCTTCGACCATGGTGCGATAATCGCACACCTTCGCTGATTGTGGGCCCGAAACTGTCGTCAGTTCGGGGTGCGGGCCGCTGCCGGGGCTGCCTTCTTGGCTGCCCGCCTGGCCGGCACTCGTACCCCACTCGAGCCCGACCCGAGTACTGACCTGGCCAGCTCGGTCCAGGCCGGTACGTCGACCCCGTCTCGGTCGTCGGTCCAGATGAGCGTGCCCTTCGGGCCGCCGCCTTCCCCATCTGGCAGCACACCCTGCTCGCGGTACCAGGCCAGCTTGCGTTCCCAGGCTGCCTCGTACTGCGGGTTGTCCAACATGCCGAGGTGCTCCCAGTAGACCGGCCGACCATCCGAGCCGGCGATGGTGAAGTCGGGGAGGCGGGTTACCTCGCCGACGCTCAAGGGCTTCTCGTACTCCCAGCCACCCGGCACCAGATCCTCGAGGATGCCAGCGATGATCACCTCATTCTTGCTGCGCACCAAGATGCCGTTTGAAGTGACATGGATGAGATTGGTGTCGAGTACGCCAGCCGCGGTGCCATCTGGCAGCAGCACCTCGCGGGGCGCAGGAGCCGCGAACAGGTCCGTGAGCCGGCGGGCCGTCTCGGAACCGGTTGACCGCGTCAGCTCGAACAGCTCGTCGATCGGCCGTTCATGCAGCAGGACGACCTTGTCCTTCTGGCGGGTGAGCGCGGTGTAGAGCAGCTCCCGGGTCAGACGCCGGGAGGACCCAGGCAGCAGTACGAAGACCTTGCTGAACTCCGACCCCTGGGCCTTGTGCACGGTGATCGCCCAGGCGAGTTCGAGTGCCGGGTCGTCCTCGTTGCTAGAGCCGTAGCTGTAGCGTGACCCGACCTGGGACGAGAACTCGACATGGGTGTATTTGGGCGGAGACCCTTTCTTGCTGATCTGCCCAACCACTACTCCGATCTCCCCATTCGCCACGTAGTTCAGCGCATCGGGGACGACAGGCCAGGCCTTCTTGGTCTTGTTCTGATTGTTGAGGACCTTGTCGCCGAGCACGATTTGCTCCGCGCCGATCGGCGCTGGCACCGTGCGTTCGTACGACGGGCGCAGCGCGTCCTTCAACGCCTTGCCGCGATACTTGCGCTTCAGGCGTCGGTTCACCTCGATGGTGCCCCACGGGCTGGTCCGAGTGGGGGACAGAATCTGCCACGCCTCAGACCGCGCGCCGGCGCCATCCTCGCCGGTGGGGAAGTTGACCCACGGCCCGTTCTCCCGTCCGCCGTAGGACAACTCGAACTTCGCGGAGGACTTCGGCCCGGAGATGTCCAACTCCTCCGCGAGGGCCGCGTCGATGGCCAGCTCCGGGCGAGCCGCCTGCCACGGGCGAGCCGCCAGTGTGTCCATCTCGGCCCCGTTGCGTAGCCGATGCCAGACTTCCTCGAATCCCTCCGGGATCTCGTCACCGGCAAACCAACCGGCCAGCATCAGGTCGTCGCGCACGTGGCCGGACTGCCGCCGCAGCACGGTCAGCTCCGCGTATCCGCGCGCCGCCCGGGGGAAGGCTGGCACCTTCGCTTCATGGGTGAGCCGTGCGATGAGGTCGACGAACGGGCGGCCGGCGCCGATCGGCGGTAGCTGGCGCGGGTCGCCCACCAGGATGAGGCGGTCCGGGGGCCGCAGCGCGTCGAGGAGAGCCGCGAGCTGCTCCTCCGTCAGCATGGACGACTCATCCACGATCACCGTCCCGAACCGTGGCGCCTTCGGCCGGCTGCTGTCGATCAGGTAGGCGCCCGTGTCCCGGTCGTACCGGCCGTACTTGCCGAGGAACTGGGCAAGGGTCTGGGCTGGCAACTTCACCTTCTTGGTGAGCTGCACCCGTGCCTTGCCGGTCGGGGCGAGCAGCAGCACGCCGGCGCTGTTGACATCCGGGTGGTTGGCGAGGGCGTGGATCAGTGTGGTCTTGCCAGTGCCGGCGCGACCGTTGAGCACGCTCAGCGGCGCGGCAAACAACTCGGTGAGCGCGGCGGTCTTTTCTGCGCGTGCACGGTCCTCGGCCGCGATGTCATCGGCGTGCGGGTCGTAGGCGGGCAGCGCACTATCGAGGACCGCGCGCACGTCGCCCGGCACCTGGTGGCGCGTTCTGGCCAGCTGCTCGTCGACGGTGGCGCGGATCAGCCGGCTCGTCGTTTCCAGCCGGGTCAGCTTGAACGCCGGCGACCCGTCGGCCAACACCGTCCCGCACACTGGCGGCCAGTATGGCGACTCCTCGTCGTAGCTGATCTCCGAGGGGTGGAGTTCATGAGCCTGCAGTACATCCTCCGTCAGCGGACAGGGCTCGACCAGCGGCCGTTCTTTGATGGCGTCCAGCATCCGGTCCAGCGGCACCACCGTGTCACCGCGCGCCGCGGCCTCTTCCGCCACAGCCGTTAGCAGCCCCTGCACCCGGCGTTCGTCCGCGGCGTCGACCATCGCCGACGGCTCGTCCAACGGGAAGGCTGCCCGAACCGACGCTTCAGGGAAGCAGCCCCGGTCGATGATGTCGAACGCGACCTCGGCCGGGCCGCCCAGAAGACACGTGTAGGCGTGGTAGGGGTCTTCCAGCAGCTCCTCGTGGCTCAGCGGGATCTCGGTTTCGCCTGTCAACAGAGCCTCGGCCTGTGCGACGGTGAGGTTGAAGCGGGTCAGCAGCTTCAAGAACTGCAGCTTCTCGTCCGGCAGCTTGCGCCAGACCTTGCGCGGGGTGCCGCTCAGCTTCTTGGCCAGTTCGGGGCCCAGCTTCGCCGGCTCCTCCATCGCTTGGCCGAGGAAGTCCCAGGGGTCGACACCCTCGGGAGTCTGCCGGGCGATCGCACGGGCGACCACCGGACCGTGCGGTACGGACAGGGCCTCGAGGACGGCACCGAGGCCGGGAGCGGGACCGCGCATGGTCCACAGTTTGGCGATGCGCTCCGAGAGCCAGTCCATCGATACCCGCGGCACGTCCAGGCCGAGGTCCAGGCACCGCTCCGCTGCACGGTAGAGCCCCTCAAGCGCCGCGATGGCGGTGTCGTCCGAGACGTGCTCGGTGACGTACATGAACTCCCGGCTTCCGTACTCCGGGGCCCAGGCCAGAGCGTCGCCGAGCTCGTCCGGATCCAGGTCGAGGGCGGCCAACTCCGCCATCGGCAGCAGCACCCCCTCCTTGCCGTCAGGGCGGAGCGAGTGCCGGACGTTGGTCTCCCACATGTGGTTGGGGAACGGCGTCGATCCCGTCGTCTTCCAGGCACTGGGCAGATCTATGTCGGTGATCCGGGCAGCGCCGACCAGGAGGCTGCGTCCACCGCTCGTGCCAGCGGCGGTGAACGGTGAGTGCTTCAGGTAGAAGAAGACGAGGCCGTTGCCCGGCTCGACGTCGGCGAAGAAACGGGTGATCAGGGCGCGCTGGTTGTCGCCGTGGATGATCCACTGTGGCTTGAACTTGAGCGTGTCGTTGACGAGCTCTTCCAGCTCCTCACGGTATTCGACGTCAGTCGTCCGGAGCACTTCCGCGACATTGTCCCGGTGCAGCCAGAAGTACGGCGTGGCATGCACGCCGTAGGCGGGCACGGTCACCGGCGTCGGTTGGAGCCGGCCCTTCAGTGCCGGGGAGAACCGGTACGGGTGCTCCTTGGTCAGCTGATAGCTGTGCGGACTCATGAAGGAGCCGCGTTCACTGACACACGGGACTCGATTTGGATTGACCAGGTCGAGCAGCTTGTCGGCGTGGGTGGCTTCGTACTCGTCGTCTCGGTGCTCGCCGATGTTCTTGAGCAGCACGCACGACGTGTTGTCCAGTGGTCTGTTACAGACCGTGCCTGCCCAACCGCTGTCGTGCCACGGCACCCGTACCGACAGATGCAGTCCACCGCTCATCGCAAACTACCCTTCGCGAGGAAGCCCGACGACAGTGCGTGTCGAGCCTGCGAGCACCCTGTATATCGCACGGCGATGGTGGACGATGTCCCAAATGAACGGGCAACGCGTCGGTTGAGACTTTTTGTCGGTCAAGCATGCCGATCCGCCAGAATCCTCAGCACCAGATGGCGATGGTGCCTCCAGCCGGACACGCCTCGGCCGGGTCGGGGTAGCTGGTCGCCTGGCCCGTCGCGATGCGGTGAGCGCTCCAGGCGCCGGCAGCGGCGTCCAGCACGTCGTCCGGGCCTGCTCGTCCCGCCGCGCCAAGCTCCGCCGGCAGCGCGATGCCGACCCCCAGGAGCAGGTCGCGTCGTTGCATCTGGCCCTGCCATGTCTTCTTGGATGCCAGACTGCGGCCTTGAGCGATCCCGCGGAAAGACACCTCGGGATGTACCTCGAAGAGCCGGTGCCGGGCCATATCCCGATAGGCGTTGGCTTCCAGCAGCTTGTTGCGCAGCGCCCACGCCTGCCGGCTGAAGCCCTGCCCAGTGATCTCCCGGCAGCGCTTGACCGCCGGCTCGTACTCCTCTTCGAGCCAGACGGGTCGCGGCGGCACCCGGAACACCGTGCTCCTTGCTGCGCCGAGAGCGGCAGCCGCTGCGACGTCGGCCTGTCGCCACCCCGCCTCGGCCAGCCCCAGCGGCATGTCGAGGCCCACCACATCGACGTCCGCGCGCTCCGCCAGCAACGCCGACAGAGTGGCCGCGATGTGTGCTCCCGCGAAGTCGCCGTCATGCAGCTCGATGGCTACCCAGCCGTCCTTGCAGCCGTCTACCCCGAGCACGCGTAGCTTCGTCATGCCGACTGACCGTAGGCTGTTCAGACCACGCGCGCTACGCCCGAAAGGCCGGGACCATGGCTGAAGGTATCCGGTACGGATTACTCGTGCGGACCTGCCTGGAAGTGCTGCGCGACGCCGGCGATCGAATGCCCGGCAAGGCGGTGCTGGAGGAGGTCGCGCAGCGCGTCGCCCTGACGGAGCCAGAGCTGCGCGCGCAGAAGAGCGGAGCTCCCGCATGGATGGTCGCTGCGCATTTCCATACCGGCGACGCCGCCACGGTGGGCTGGATGGTCAAGCGAGACGCCCTTTGGTGGATCACCGATGAGGGCCGTGCGGCGCTCGGCACCTACCCAAGCTCCGAGGAGCTGTACGCCGAGATCAGCCGGCGATACCGTGAGATTGTCCGCAGTCGGAAGCAGGCCCGTAAGAAGTACGAGAGCAAGCTGAGCACCATCGCGGCCGCTCTGGACAACGTGCCCGCCGGGTCTTGGACCGCGTACGACGACCTGGCGGAGCTGGTGGACGGCTCCGCCGAGGAGATCGCCCATCTGCTCGCGGAGACCTACGTCGAGAATTCACATCGCGTGTTGTGGGCCGATGGTCGGGTGCCTGTCGCTGCTTACCAGCACTCAAGACACCGGGGCGATGACCTTCGTAAGCGGTTGATCGAGGAAGGCGTCGAGTTCGAGGGCCGGCAAGCCAGCCGAGAGCAACGGGTGACCATCGACCTGGTCGTGGATCGAGTATCCGTGGCGGAGCCGGCCGCGCGTCGGGCCTGGCTCGTACGCGGTTCGAACGTTGACGGCATCGACCTTGTGCCGGAGTGGCTGGCCCAGGGTTGGGTGTCCCTAGCGGCATCGCAGTTGCCGGAGCTGGACGACGAGGTTGAGCCCCAGCGGCTCCAACAGATCGTGGACGAGGAGTATCGGCACAAAAGCTACTCGGTACGGGAAAAGCTCTACAGCTACTTCAGCGCGTTCTTCCGCAAGATGCGGCCCGGCGACTACCTGATGACCGTCCACCGCGGCGACGTCTACCTGGGCTTGGTCGATGGTGCCGCCTATTTTGTGGACTCACCGGACCGGCGGTCCAACCTGCGTCGGCCGGCGCGCTGGCTCAACACGAAGCAACCGCAGGATCTGACGAACCTGACCGGGTCGCTGCCCACGCTGACCCAGAGCCAGGACGACCTAATCGACCTGACTGACGCGCTCGACGCCCTCGAGCGGCTTTACGCCGACTTGGTCCCGGTGCAGCCGCCAGTGGAGCCGATCCCGGAGGCTCAGCTCGCCGAACTGACCGAAGAGACGGCGACCGACCTGCTGACGGACCAGGAATGGTTGGGGGAGTTGCGCGAGCTGCTCGCCGAGCGCCGGCAAGTGATCCTGTACGGGCCGCCGGGCACCGGCAAGACGTATCTGGCGCAGAAGCTGGCAGCCCGCCTGACCGAGCCGCACGCCGTCAAGCTGATCCAGTTCCACCCGTCCTACACCTATGAGGATTTCTTTGAAGGCTTCCGTCCGGAGAGTGGCGAAGACGGGACCCTTCGGTTCAAGCTGACCTCGGGTCCGCTGCGAAAGCTCGCTGACGACGCCCGGGAGCACCCTTCCACCGCGTACGTCCTGATTATTGATGAGATCAACCGCGGCAACCTGGCGAAGATCTTCGGTGAGCTGTACTTCCTGCTCGAGTACCGCGACCAGCGGATCCGGTTGCAGTACTCGGCGGAGGATTTCACCCTGCCGACAAACCTCTACTTCATCGGCACGATGAATACGGCCGATCGGTCGATCGCCCTGGTCGATGCCGCGATGCGGCGCCGGTTCGCCTTCGTTGAGATGCACCCTGCCAAGCCGCCGGTCTCCGGGCTGCTGCGTCGCTGGCTGGACCGAGAGAGATTGAACTCCGACTCGCCCGATCTGCTTGACGCGCTCAATGGCCGGCTTGTCGATGCGGACTACGCGATAGGCCCGTCGTACTTGATGCGGCAGTCGATCTATGCCAAGCCGGACGGGCTCGAGCGAGTGTGGCGCCACGACATCATGCCGCTGCTCGTCGAGCACCACTACGCCGACGACATCGACGTCGAGCAGCGCTACGCGCTCGACGTCCTGCGGCAATCGCTGCCGCACCAGCCATGACCCTGATCCAAGTACGTGAGGCTGGCCCGGCGGTGCATGTACACCTCAGCGCCGAGGATGCACGCCGGCTCGCTGCCTCGGAGATTGTCGAGGTACGCCCCGGCCCGACGGGCGACATGTGGAGTGTGCGCGCCGGGAACAAGGTCGGTGCAGCCCGCATTGGCGATGTGGAACTGTACATCGAGCCCAAGGTGCCAGTCGCCAGGCTGCTCTTTCTCGTCGGTTACGCACGCAACCCGAAGGGGTGGCGTAACGAAAACGTCGCGCTGACCGACGAGAAGGGACTGGTGCCAGCGCTTGCCGCCGCGCTGTGGCGGCAGACCGATCGGGCGCTCCGTCCTGGTCTGTTGCAGGGTTATCAGGTTACCGACGAGACGTCACCGATATTGCGAGGGCGCCTACGCGAGACGGCGCAGCTGAGCCGCAGGGCGGGTCTAGCTTTGCCGCTCGAGGTCCGTCACGACGAGTACACGGTCGACATCCCGGAGAACCGCATCCTCGCCACGGCAGTCGATCGGATGCTGGCCGTACCGGGGATCGGTGCTGAGTCACGGCGGATGCTGCGCCACCTTGCGGGACGCTTCGTCGGAGTTACCCGGCTACGGGCCGGCTTGCCGGCACCGATGTGGCGTCCGAGTCGGCTCAACGATCGTCTGGTTGTCGCACTGCGGCTGGCTGAACTGGTCCTTGCAGGCGCGTCGGTAGAGGCCGGCCGAGGCGGGGTGGTGTCCAACGCGTTCCTGCTCGACATGTGGCGGGTTTACGAGGATTTCCTCTCGGTGGCGCTCCGCGAGGCGATCGAACCGATACACGGCGGCACGGTGTCCTTTCAGGCCCACCAGCATCTAGACGAAGCCCGGCAACTGGAACTGAGGCCGGACATCCTTTGGCGTGACGCCAGCGGCGGGGTGGGCGCGGTGGTGGACGCGAAGTACAAGGCTGACGCCGCACGCGGGGACGCATACCAGATGCTTGCCTACTGCATCGCTTACCATCTGTCGCGCGGACACCTGGTCTACGTGTCCGGCGACCATCCGCCGGTCCGGCATCTCGTCCGCAATGCCGGCATCGAGATCGTCTGCCACGCCCTTGACCTTGAAGCCGCACCTGCGGACCTCCTCGCCCAGGTACGGGTCCTGTCAGAAACGATCATCGATTCGGGAGCTGCATCCACGGTCGCGCTTCGCTAGGGTTGCCTCGCAGCCTGTCACCGAGGCGTCCGGAGGTCGGCGTGGACTTCATCCTCGAAGAGTGGACCAAGCAGTTCCAGAAGGATCAAGAGCTGACTGCGTTGAACGACGCCGAGGCATTCGAGGCGTTCGCCGGGTACTGCGTGCTCAGCGCCTACCACGAGGATGACTTCAACCCCGACCAGTTCCGCATGGGTGGAGGCGATGATCTCGGCATCGACGTCGCCGCGGTCGTCGTCAACGGCGACCTGCTCCGTGACGCCGACGAGGTGCGGGACGCGGTGGGGAAGGCCAAGCAACTGGATGTTCGTTTCGTGATCATCCAGGCGAAGCGCAGCGAGAAGTTCGAGACCAAGGTCTTTACCGATCTTGCTGACAATCTCGTTCAGGTGTTCAGCCGTGGATGGATGACGTACAAGCGGTCTCAGGATGTCGCCAATCTGCGCGCATGTGTAGACGCTGTATACAAAGACGTGAGCAAGTTCAAGAAGGGCCTGCCGAAGCTGTCGATCCACTACGTCTCCACAGGCCGGCCCGGCGACGGCCTCCTTGAGGAGAAGCGGATCGCCGCGGCGAAGCGGCTGCGAGAGCTTGACATCTTCGAGGACGTAGATGTTGTCGCGGTCGGCGCCAGCCAGCTGCGGGAGCTCTACAAGAAGGCGTCGGAGGCGGTTGGTGCGAGCTTTACCATGCCGAAGAAGCTGCCACTGCCCAAGATTCCGGGCGTTGAGCAGGCGTTCCTTGGCGTGCTCCCCGCACGGAAGCTGGTTGAGAGGATCTTGACCGATCCCAACGGCGGGATTCGCAAGGTTCTGTTCTACGAGAACGTCCGCGACTTTCAGGGCTACAACTCAGTTAACGCTGAGATCCGCCGCACCCTTCAAGACCCGGATCGTCGTGGGCGCTTCGCGGTCCTCAACAACGGGATCACGATCGTCGCGAGGGAGCTGACGACAGCCGGCGAAGAGGTCCACATCCGCGACTTTCAGATTGTCAACGGCTGTCAGACCTGTCACGTGCTGTTCGACCAGCGAGAGAGCCTCTCCGACGGCGTGCACGTCAACGTCAGGCTGATCCAGTCCAACGATGAGGACGTTATCGGCGGGATCATCGCAGCGACCAACCGGCAGACGGCCGTCACCGAGGACGACCTTGCAGCACGAGAGTCGTTCCACAAGAAACTGGAGGACTTCTTCGCCGCCCAGCCGGAATCGCGCCGGCTGTACTACGAGCGGCGGTCCCGCCAATACAGCGGGGAAGCCAGCGTCGAGCGGACCCGGGTCATCACCCGGCCTCAGCTGACGAAGGCTTACGCGGCGATGATCCTGAACGAGCCCGCCGGCACCGGCCGCTACGCGCGTTTGAAGAGCAAGCACGAGAAGATGCTGTTCCAGCCTAACCATGACCCCCTCGTCTACTACACGGCAGCGGCGGCCTTCTACCGGCTCGAGTGGCTCTTCCGCAACAAGAGGGCATTCTGGGGTTACCGGGCCGCGCGTCATCATCTGCTGGCCGCGCTCAAAGTCCGGCTGGTGGGGACCGGGTCCCTGCCTCCAGGGGCTGGCGGGAAGAACGTCTGCGACAAGATCCTTCAGGTGGTGTGGCACCCCTTGGAGTCGGAGCATCACTTTGCTCAGCTGCTCTCCGTGGTCGTCACGGCTCAAGTGGAAGAGGAGAAGGAACGGGCGGGCGTCCAGCTGAGCGATCTGGTTCGTACAGAGCGCTTTGCCGAGCGCGTGCGTCGTGGGGCGCTCGAGCTTGCGTCGTAGGCTTATGCGGTGTCTCGCTCATACCTGTTGATCCTCGGCGACCGAGACGCCATCGGCTGGGTGCTTAGCGAACAGCGGATGGCCTTTCCCGCCACCCCGCGGGCCGAGGTGGCGGCGCTGGCCGCAGGCGACCGACTGTTCCTCTACGCGACGCGGGGCGCGTGGCGGAATCCGACGCGGGACAGGGGCCGGATCATCGGGACGGCGGTGGCACTGAACGCGGCACGGTCCCTCGACGAGCCGGTGGAGATTGCCGGACGCCGGTTCTCCTCTGGCTGCAACCTGGAGATCGATGGGCTGGTGCCGTATCCGGGCGGCGTGGAGCTGCAGCCGCTAGTCGAGCAGATGGCAGCCTTCCCCAAGCCGCAGGCGTGGAGCGTGTACCTCCGCCGCGCCCTGTTGCCTCTACCGACAGTAGATGTCGCGCTGCTGGACCGCACGCTTGGACCGCAGCTCACCTCTCGCGAGCAAGCTTTGTCGAGCTATCCGTCAGCGACGGCGGCAGAAGTGAGCTAGGCGCTCCCACCCAGCCAAGCCACAGACCATCACGAGCGCGGGTCATGGCGACGAACAATTGCCGGCGAAGCAGAGCTGTCCGCTCCGCGTGCGACTCGGCGTCCTCGCCGCGGCCGGGACGCTCCCGGAGGCCGTCGGCGTCGAGCCGCGGCAGGAAGATTCTCTTGAACTCCAAACCCTTGGCCCGTTGGTACGTGCCGACCTTGACGAGAGTTGTGGGGGTGCCGTCGTAGTCCTCTAGCCGTTGGGCCGGCAGGCCCAGCGAATCGATCAGATCGGTGTAGTGCTGGGCGAGTGCGTGGGTCGGTACCAGCACGGCGAGGTCCCCGATCCCGGTTCCCTCCCCGATCGCCGACTCGACCGCCTCGGCAAGGGCCAGATCATGCTCCTCATCTGATGCGTTGGCGGAGAGCACAGGAGGAGCTCCGGTGCGGGACAGCTCTACCGATCGCAGACCTGTCTCTGGCCGCTCGCCGCCGTCGTCGAAGTGGTGGCCGGCCATGAGTGCTTGGGCTGCCTCGTAGACCTGACGCGTATTGCGGTAGTTGTGGGTCAGGACATGGGAGCGCCCACGTACCTGAACGCCCACCGCTGACAGGTTGAATCCGCCCGGATAGATCGACTGCTGGCCGTCGCCGACTAGCAGAAGCCCGTTGGGGCGGTCCCCGACCAGTGCGTAGAGGAGACGCAGGGCAGCGTCGGTCAGGTCTTGGGCTTCGTCGATGATGACCGCGTCGTACTCGGAAGGATTGCACCGCGCCACTTCGTGTGCCTTGAGAAGCACGTCGGTGAAGTCAGCTGCTCCCCGGTTTGCCAACTCCGACGCGTACTCGTCGGCCAGCCGCCACACCTCGGCGCGGAGATCCCTGGAAAGCGGAGTCCCTCGCCCGTTGCGTTCGAGTGCGAGGTACGAGTCCAGGTCCGGCAGCGCACGGCCACGGATTACCCAGTCGACCTCCTCTCGCAGGTAGGCGGAGCTCAGACCGGCTCTCTTGAGAGGGCTGGCGGCGGTGACAACACGAGACTGCGCTGCTCGCCAGGCGTTGTTGGTGGCCTGCTGGTCGACCCTGATCGGCTTGCCGTGCCGGTGCAGGTACTGAAGTGCCCAACGGTGCACATTGGCGAACTCCACCAGATCCCGCTCGGGCTTGGCGAACCGGGCGAAGATCTGTTGGTACACCTCGGGCAGGTTGCGGACGTAGGTGGTCACCAGCACCCGCTTGCCGAGCCGCGCTAGCGCTCGGGCGCGGTGCAGAGCCACGACCGTCTTTCCCGTTCCCGCAGCACCCCGGATCCGTGCCGGCCCGCTGTATGTCCGCTCCACCAGGTCCTGCTGAGCCGGATCGAGGTAGACCATCCAGTCCTCGATCGGCTTAGCCAGCCAGTCCGCAAGCCGGTCAGCGGGCACCGGCACGAACTCCGGGCTGGTCTTCGGGGTGCTGAGCGCGTCGACTAGCCGCTCGTCCACCGGAGCGGGTGGGCCGGCCACGAGGGCTGGCTCTTCGTCGACGACCGGGGAGGGCGTCTCCCCATTTGGGTCGCCGTACATGGCCAGGTTCATCGCCATTTGCCAAGCGTCCGGCCGCATGTGCGAGTCGAGCGATGTCAGGTCCATGTCGACGTTCAGCCGTCGAAGAACCTTGATTTCCTGGGGCGCGAAGCCGAAGGCGGCAAGCTCGGCGTCGTTCCAGGCCATGAAGAGTCGCCCCTCGTCGGCCCGGCGCTGGGTGTACGGCACCTGCTGCCCGGTCTCAGGGTCTTCGTCGATAACCCGAAGCACGTTTTGTGTGTCGTCGATTTCGAGCCGGAGGCGCTCTGCACGTCGGTAGACGGCATCATGCTCGCCGAAGAGCAGGAGCACGATGACGTTCCCGACCCGGCGCCAGATGAGCCGGTGCCCCTGGTTCGTCACATAGGAGGTGAACGTGTCCTGCTGGGCCTTCTTGACGGCGTGGGTCTGGAGGCGCGGGTTACCGAAGGGCTGCATCGCCAGCTCGGTGAGAGTCTGGGACAGCGCTGCGAGAACCTCCGAGCGGTTCTGGTACCGCTGAACGCAATCCTTGAAGGTCGGCGTGTATCGGTGGTCGTACATCGCGCTCCCCGTGATGTCGGATTGCATCTTGGACTGCAGCCTACCCAAGCGTTGATCCTCGGCGTACTCCCGAATTGATCAAGGCCGCCAGGAATGACCACACTCCCGTAGGTCGCAGCGTCCCCCGTGCCGCCTGCCCAGGTGGGAAAGCGACGCTGCGAGCGGCCGACCTGCCCCGAGGAGCTGATCAAGGCAGGCGGGACGTACCCGTGGCCGTGGGCATGACGGGGCTGGCGGCGTATTCGATGGAGGCGTTTGACCGGCTCGGGCCGGCGGGGATGCGCGGCGCGGTGACGGGCTGGCTGCGCCTGGTGGCGGCGGACGCGGAGCTGGCCGCGCGTACCGTCCCCACGGCCTGGTGCCGCCCCACGAGGCGTCGATCGGCGACGCGCTGCACGCCGCCGTCGCCCGTCACGTCCATCCACATGGACGGACCGTGGCTACCGGCTCGACGATGTCGACGCCCTGCTGCACCGGCTCGCCTACAAGCTGGGGGAGCGGTCCCGCCAACTCGACCGGGTACGCCCCGAAAACCAGCGGATAAAGCATGCCCTCTGCAACTGGCAGGCCAAGCATGCCGCAACCCGTCGCGACAGGTGAGCGGATTCATGACCCGTGTTTCTCATAGGCGCTGAGCTGAGGAACCCACTATGTGGGTAAAGCCGGTTGAGCTGTTGCTCAGGCGAGCACGATGCGTGCCTTCTTGCTCGGCTTCAAGGTCATCACCTTGAACGGGCAGCTCTTGTCCGTCAGCAGGGCGTACGCCTTGATGGCGCGTTCGGCCGCGTCCCGAGCTTGGTCCGCGGGGGTCATGCCCCTACCTCGGTTACGGAAGAGTGCGCCGTAGAACGCCGAGCAAAAGACGCCACTCTCGTGCCACCCGATGATGGCGGAGGTACCGATGTACGTCACCTCTCCCTGTAGGCAGTCCCGCACCGCCTTCTGCCACACGCCGGTGCCGGTCTTGCAGCCGTCCGCGATGATGGCGCCCGTCGAAATGCCTTGGCCCTGCTCTGCCGCCACTTCCCCGAGCTGCTCGAGGGAGATATTGACCTTGCCATCCGAGCTAGTGAATGTTGGCGTCACACTGTGATCGCCATGGGCCATGACATGCAGGACGTCGCACGATGCGGTGAAGGCGGAAAGCACAGTGTCGGGGTCGCGCGACCGAACGAAGTCGATGTCCACGATAGGCTCGTCGCATCCGGCGTTGATGTTCTGCAGCGTCGACTGTACGAAGGTCATCGCCGCGTCGAACGATGAATCCAGCCCGAGGTCCAGCAGGCTGACTCTTCTAGGCTTCATCCGGCCGTCCTCCCCAGGCTGCGGCCGCAAGTCGGCGCAAAGACCGACCGTACGGGCCGATCCTGGCCGTGTCGTTCCGGAAACCGCCTCCTGACCCCGCCCCTTCGGCGCAGATCGATGTCGGTTCGGTTGAGCGGGCCGCTCAATGGGGTCGAAGCATGCCTATGCTCTCAGGATTCAGGCGAGGCGGCGGCCGGGCCAGCCGCGTTTGGCGAGTTCGGGGGGCATGCGGTGGTCTTCAACGTGGGCGACATCGTTGCCGTGCAAGCCGACGTCAGCCGGATAGGGCCGGTCATTGAGGTCCTCCAGAGCGTCGATGGGTTCGGCCGCTATCGCGTCTTCCACGAAGCGGGAAGCATGCGCGAGTACGCGGAGGACCAGCTGGTGCTCGCAGCGGCGCAACAGGAGGCAACGGTTGGCGGCCTGTCTCCCGAGGAGTTCCGAGCCCGCCTGGTCGCCGCCCGGCTCAGTCACCCGCTCACCGATCATGTGTATTCGCTGCGGGCAGCGCGGATCAAGTACGTGCCGTTTCAGTTCCGCCCGCTGCTGCGCCTCGCCCGCGCCGACGAGCCGCGGCTGCTCATCGCCGACGACGTCGGCGTCGGTAAGACGATCGAAGCCGGCTTGATCATGAAGGAGCTGGCTGCCCGACAGCCGCTGGACCACGTGCTCGTCCTCTGCCCCAAGGCGCTCACGGTTAAGTGGCGCGAAGAAATGCGCCGCTTCGACGAGGACTTCCGGGTGCTCGACTCGTCGAGCTTGCGCTACTGCCTCAACGAGGCTCACCTGGACGGCGCCTGGCCCGAGGAGTACCGCCGGGCAATCGTGCACTATGAGCTCTTTGCCCGCACCGCATACCTGAAAGGGGATGCCAAGCGGAAGAAGGACAAGGGCCTGCGCGAGCTGGACCCGCCGCCTACCTTTGACCTGGTGATTGCCGACGAGGCACACCACCTGCGTACGCCGGGCACGAACTCGCACGAGCTCGCCGAGTACCTCAGCGAGATCAGCACCGCCCTCGTCCTGCTCTCGGCGACACCGGTGCAAACGCACGCCCGGGACCTGTTCACCCTGCTCAACCTGCTACGCCCCGACCTTTTTCCGGACCGGCAGACGTTCTTCGAGGTCGTCGAGCCCAATCGACACCTCAATGCCGCCGTACGGGCACTGCGCGGTGGCGCGCCCGAGGCCGCCAAGGAGGCGCTCAAGGCGTTGGACACCGCGGCGTACACCAGCTGGGGCCGGCAGGCGATCGCAATCGACCCCCGGTATGACGACGTGCGCAGGCGTCTGGACGCGGCCACCTTGACGACCGACGACCGGGTCCGCTGCGTGCGCGAAATCGAGGAGCTGAACACTCTCGCGCCACTTGTGAACCGCACCCGCCGACGGGACATCGGAGGATTCACCATCCGTGAGCCCCACACCGTATCGGTGCCGTTCACCCCAGTGCAGCGCCAGTTCTACGACCGCCTGCTGGAAGCCCGTCGGGACCAGTTGCTCACCCGCTACAACCCGGTCGTGGTCCGACTGATTCTCGACACCCTCGAGCGGCAGGCGTCGAGCTGCCTGCCCGCCCTCGCTCGACGCATCGTGGCGGCCGGCGAGCCGGCCATCACGGATCTGACCGACGCCCCCGAGGCCCAACCGGACGACGATCCGCCGAGGCTTCCCCTTCCGACGGACCCGGACCTCCGTGAGCTGGCCCGTCAACTGCCGCCGGACGATCCGAAACTCGAGCGGCTCCTCCAGGCCGTCCGCGACGCCCGCGACGTCGACGGTCCCGGAAAGCTACTCGTCTTCTCGTTCTTCCTCGGCACCCTCGATTACCTCGCCGAGCACCTGACGGCGGGCGGCGTCCGCGTCGGGGTCGTCACCGGACGCGTGGCCGAGCCCGACCGGCAGCGCCTGCGGGACAGGTTCCGCCTCGACCGGGAAAACGCGGAGGCCATCGACGTCCTGCTCTCCAGCGAGGTCGGCTGTGAGGGCCTCGACTACGAGTTCTGTGATCGGCTCGTCAACTACGACATCCCCTGGAACCCAATGCGAATCGAGCAGCGCATCGGCCGCATCGACCGGTTTGGGCAGCGCAGCCCGAAGGTCCTGATCCTTAACTTCGTGACCCCCGACACCGTCGAGGAGCGGGTGTTCTACCGCTGCTGGGACCGGCTGGACCTCTTCCGGGACACCGTCGGTGACCTTGAAGGCGTGCTTGGCGAGATGACGCAGGACTTGGCGGCCATCGCTACCAGCCCGAACCTGACGCCCGAGCAGATGGAGGAGCGCGCTCGCCAGCTCGCCGACAACGCCGTCCGGCTGGTCGCCGAAACCCGGGGCGTCGAGGACGCGAGCCAGGACCTGCTTGGCCTGGACGACAGCCTCACCCAGGATCTCGACGCCCTCGTCGAAGAGGGGCGGGCGGTCACCGAACAACAGTTGGAGGAGCTGGTCCGCGCGTACCTGACGCGGCCCCCCGTCTCCGGGCACCTGGACCGGCTGTCCGAGGACGGGTTGCGGCTCCGACTGCCTCAGTCCGCTCGGTCAGAACTGCTCGCCGCCATCAGCCAAAATGAGGCGAGGCTCGGCGGCGGCCGGCCCGTCCAGCAGCTGCGCCACTGGCTCAATGAGAAGGACAACGGCCTGCGGCTGACCTTCTCCGACGAGGCAGCCAGCCGAGATCGGTCGATCACCTTCTTGACCGCCACCCATCCGCTCGTTCGCCTCGCGGTGTCGGCCCTCGCGCCCGCTCAGGAGCAACAGCTGCGCGCGCAGCTTCGCGTCGTCGATCCGGCTTTGCCGGAAGGCCGCTATGTCTTTGCCTGCGACACCTGGGAGACGATCGCCGTGCGGCCGGAGTTCCGCACCGTGTCGTTCGTCGTGGACGCAGCCCGGCTGACGGCCAGCAAGATCGTGGAGCGTCGCCTCTTTGCTCTGCTGGCCAACGCGCTGCCCGGGAGTGACGGATCCGCCATCGACCTGCAGGGCGCGGGAGCGGCACTTGACAGCTACGCCGAGCAGCGTCGCCGAGACGCCGCGAGGGAGGCCCATGCCCTCAACCAGGTGTTGCTGGCCCGCCGAACCGGAAGCCTCGAAGCTCACCACCAACGAGCCCTGCAACGCCTGGACGATCGCCTCATCGACGAAACCGAGCCTCGAATGCGCACCATGCTCACGGCACAACGCGCACGCGCCGTGCGGAAATTCGAGAAGCGCCGTGAGCAACTGGAAGAACGACGTCGGGTCGACATCGTCAGCCATCGGATCGCAGAGGGAGTGCTGACGATTAGCCATGCCAAGTGACTACACCCGCATCCGCGAGGACAACATCCGGGAGTACGGCGAGGGCACCCGCCACCTGGACTTCCTACAGCGGCTGTACGCCGACCGCACCCACTTCATCTTCGAGCTCCTCCAGAACGCCGAGGACGCTGGGGCATCGCGGGTCACCTTCGCGCTGCACGCGGATCGCCTCGTCGTCGAGCATGACGGCCGCCCGTTCAACGAGCAGGACGTGCGAGGCATCTGCGGAGTCGACGCCTCCACCAAAACCGGCGAGCTGACCAGCATCGGCAAGTTCGGCATCGGCTTCAAGTCCGTCTACGCCTACACCCGGTCACCCGAGGTGCACTCCGAATCGGAGCATTTCCGCATCCAGCATTACGTCCGGCCGGAGCATGCCGAGTGTCCGGCAGACCTGGACCCCGACCTCACCAGATTCGTCTTTCCGTTCGATCGCGACGACGCGTCTTCGCATACCGCGCACAGCGAGATCGGTCGTGGCCTTGAGCGCCTCGACCCCGTCGCGCTGCTCTTCCTCGGGCACGTTGGGGAAGTCGCGATACGAGGGGAACGTGGCGTGACCACGCTTTCCCGCGACGCGCGCGGCGGGCGGTCACCCGACGTAGAGCTGAAAGTCCACGAGAACGGGCGGGTGACCAAGCACCAGTACTGGCGCGTGTACCGCCGCCCTCTCGACCACATCGGGCACCCGGGTCAGCGGGTCGAGGTCGCATTCAAACTGACCGGTCCCGGGCCGGATGCCCTGGTCGAACGCGTTCCCCGCGCGCCATTGGTCGTCTACTTCCCGACCGACAAGCCGACCGGGCTCGGATTCCTGCTGCAGGCGCCGCTGCGCACCACTCCGGCGCGGGACAACATACCCGAGCACGAGCCGGACAACGCGACGATTGTGGCGGAAGCCGCGCAGCTCCTGGTCGACGCTCTTGAGGAGATGCGTTGTGATAGTCGGCTCGGCCTCGACGTGTTCGAGGTGCTTCCCGTCACGCCGGAAGCATTCCCCGAAGGCTCGCTGCTACGACCCCTCTTCGACGCCCTTCGCGATGCCGTGCAGACCCGGCCCCTCCTGCCGATCGCGGGCCCGATGCGTCACGCGCCCGCCTCGCGGGTACGCCTCGCGCGGGTGCGGAGTATGCAGGAACTGTTGACACCAACGCAGCTAGGCGCCCTGACTGGCGTGGCTGAGAAGCTGTACTGGCAGCCGGAGCAGTTGACCGAAAACCGAAGCCCCGCCCTGTGGAGCTACCTGCGTAACACCCTCGGAGTCGCCGAGGTCACTCCTGAGTGGGTCGTCTCCCAGCTCAGCACCGGATTCCTGGCGTCGGCCGAGGACGAATGGCTGATCCGGCTGTACCGCTTTCTCGCCCAGAGCCCCGCCCTGTGGCGTGAGCCGCGGGGACACTGGGATCGCCCAGGACCGGCCCGCACCATGCCCCTGATCCGCCTGGAGGACGGCCGCCACGTCGTGCCGTTCGGCTCCGACAACCGCCCGCGGGCCTACCTGCCCAGGGCGACGCCGTCCAGTTTCCCGACCGTCCGGCGGGCGATCGTCGCCGACCAGGATGCGCGAGCCTTTCTGCAACGTCTCGGTTTCACCGAGCCGAACGCGGTGGACGAGGTCATCATGCACGTCCTGCCGCGGTACCAGGGCTGGACCACGTCGGGTGACGAGGACCAGCATGACGCTGACGTGGCAGCCATCCTTCATGCCCTGCAGACCGCCGGCGGATCGCGACGGACGGACCTGCTGAAGGAGTTGCGGGAGACGGCCTTCCTGCTGTGCCGTTCGGCGGACGGGACGACCTACTCGTATCAGCGCCCGTCCATCGCCTACTGGCCGGACCCCGACCTCGAACACTACTTTCTGCCGAGCGAACACGGCTGGTTTCTCCACGAGCGTTATCAGCGGTATCGCCGCCAGCTCAGCGAATTGGGCGTGGCGGACCGCGTTCGATTCTCCCTGCGTCCGACCAACCCGCAGGGCCACGTCGTCATCTGGAACTTCCACAGCAACCATCGGCGCGGCCTGCACGGGTTCGACCCGGACCTGAACATCACCGGACTGGACGCCGCCCTGGCCAGCCCCGACCAGGAGCGATCGGCGTACGTCTGGAACCAGCTGTTGTTGCCGCACGCGAACCGGCTGCGTGGGGTCGTAGAGTCATCGAGCCGGCAGGACTACTCCAACAGCGAGCGGGCTGACACGACCTCTACGGCGCTGGAGGTGGCCGCCGCGCACGCGTGGCTGCCAACGGAGGACGGCTCCTTCGTCGAGCCTGCGATGGTGTCGCTCGACGACTTACCGGACGATTTCACACCCAACCAGGCCCTTGCCGATGCTCTTGGCCTGCGCACTTCCACCATCGAGCAGGCGAGTGCTGAATTCCATCTGCCAGTGGACTTCCTGCAATTCGTCCGCAAGCACCCGGAGAGGGCCGCTGAGATGATGCAGCGCCTCCGCTACGAGTGGCGAGCCGTCGACGACGCCGACAAGAAGGTTGGCGCTGGCCTGACTCCCGCGGGTTATGCCGACGCGCTGCAGGGTGCCTTCGACAAAGC
Organism: Micromonospora sp. CPCC 206171; assembly: GCF_036906755.1. Taxonomy (NCBI): domain Bacteria; kingdom Bacillati; phylum Actinomycetota; class Actinomycetes; order Micromonosporales; family Micromonosporaceae; genus Micromonospora; species Micromonospora sp. CPCC 206171. Next base: position 129,900 of record NZ_JBAKHT010000001.1, read on the forward strand.
CCCGGTACCCGCAGAGTCCCGGGTCGACCTGCCGTCCACCTCCGGGACGGTCCAAGCCCCTGCCATTCGACGGCAGCGGACCGCGGAGGCCATTCTGCAGGACTTGACGGATGAGCCGGCGCCACGAGATCGGTTCCGCGTCCTCGGCCGCAAGGTCTGGGACGACAAGGATCCTGCGGTACGCCAGTTTCTGCTGAAGCAGTACGACGGCCGCTGTCAGATCTGTGCCGCCACTTTTCCCAAGCGGGACGGAACTCCGTACTTCGAGGTCCTTCGCCTCGTCTCGCACACAGCGGCCGCTTGGATCGACCGCCAGGGCAACGCGTTGTGTCTCTGCCCGACCTGCACGAGCAAGTTCCTGCATGGCCACGTCGCATCCGAGGACCTGCTGGAGCAGCTCCTGCAGTGGCGCACGAGCGCCGAGGGCGGTTCGGACAACGGCCTCCGGATCGAGCTTTGTGGTCAGCCAGTCGTCATCCGCTACACGGAGAAACACTTGCTCGATCTGCAGGAGATGGTCACCATCGCGGGCGCTTAGACGGCAGGTAGCCCCAGCCGTACACCCTGGGGGCTGTCGCCTGCTGGCTGGGCCGCTGCGAGGTCCGCGTACAGGAGACCGACAACCCGGAGGGTACGAAGGAAACCCTGGTCCTGGCCCTGAAGTCGCGCTTCAACCGGCACGTGCCCAAGCCTCGCCGTCCCACCGGCGCGGGGATTAGCGGCACCCTGTGCACGGCGGACCGGACCAACGGCCGGGTAGGGCGGGCTTGCCCTGGTCGGCGACGATGCCGGTGGAGGAGGGTGCCATGACCGAGGCGGGTGTCGGGTTCAGCGGCGCGTTGGCGGGCGCCTACCGGCCGGCGCTCCGGCACGGCCTGCTGGTGGTCGGCACGGACCTGGTGCTCTGGTCCGCGCTCGTCCGCACCCGCGTGCTCGGGCGCGTGCGGCCGGACCTCGGTCACCCGGCCTTGCGTGCGGTGCGCCGGGGGCGCAGCGAGCTGAACGATCCGGAGCCGCCGCAGCGGAGCAGGCTCGCGCCGGGCTTCGACGAGGACATCGCCCTGCTGACCGAGGCGGAGTTGCGGGAGGCCGCGTATCGGGGTGCGGACTTGGCGCGTGCCCGTGCCATGAGCAGCGGGCGGCGACCGCCGCTGCCTGCCTTCACCCCGGGTGTTCGACACGCCGTCTACGAGGGACTGCACGAGGGCGCCCGGGCGGGCCTGAGTGTGGTCGGGCCCGCCCACCTCACGGTCGGGCTGCTCACCGTGCCCGACGCTGCGGCCGTCCCTCTGCTGACCCTGATGGCCGGCAGCCGGGCCGGGCAGCGCGCTGTACGAGGAGGTACGCCGCGCCGCCCGCCAGCGGCCGGTCACCCGTCATAGCGACGCGGCCGATGATCTGGCCGGCCTCCGCATGGTGCGGCCCCACCGTGCGCCCGGAGCCGCGGAACCGTTGCGGCTGGCGTTTCTCTGGCTGGTTACCGAGGTGGCGCTGCGCCGTCCCTACCGCCGGCACGGCGCCCGGTACGGCCATCCGATGCTTTCGCTCGTCGAGCAGCGGGCGACCGTGGTGGCGGTACGCGCCGGCGACGACGTGGTGACCAGCGCACACCTACTGGTGGCGTTGTTGATGATGCACGACGAGCTGGTGCGGGACGGGCGCCCGCTCCGGTCGGACATCCACCGGTGGAATCAGGGGGGTGGGATCCTCGCCCGGCACGGTGCCACGGCCCGGGCCGCCGCTCGCGCCCTGGCCGACCTATCGCCGGCCGATGACGAGCGGCGGCTCGAGGGCCTGCCGGATCAGGGCTGGCACCAGCCTCGGGCACCGTTCGCCGGGCCCGCCCACGGCCGCAGCGAGCTGACCGCGCTACGCGGCGCCAGACTCGCCGCCTTCCGGCGCGGCGACCCGTACGCCGGCACCCACCCACCTGGTCGTCGAGCTGCTGGCCGACCTCGCCAGTCCGGCAGCTCGGCTGCTGCGTCTGATCGACGTCGACCCCGAGGCCGTACGTGTCGACGCCCAGCGCCGCCTGCCCGCGATCGACTGACCGGGCGCCACAGCCGCTCCCCAGCCCCCAGTGGGCGCAGCCCTTGCCGCCCCCAACCCTGCCGGTCACCGGCCGCCATCTCGGCGACCTTTAGCATGGGCGACGGGCTGGCTGACCGTTCAGGGACGGGCGTGACGATCGAGTTCGACGAGGTCGAGTGGCTACGCCGCAACAACGCGGCGTGGCGGCTGTTGCGCGCCGACCACGCCGCTCTGGTGCTGAGCTTCCTGGGGCGGGTGTTCGTCGAGGAGAACGTGCGCTCCATCTCTGGCGTCGAGCTGACCGCGCGACTGGAGGACGAGCTGTTCGCGCTCAACGAGCGTCTCGGCGCGGGCACCTTCCCGCGCGCCGCCAAGTCGTACCTTGACGACTGGGCGCAGCCGGAGGTCGGCTGGCTGCGCAAGTACTATCCGCCCGACTCCGACGAGGTGCATTTCGACGCAACTCCAGCAGTGGAGCGGGCGCTGTCGTGGGTGCAGTCGCTGCAGGCCCGGTCGTTCGTCGGTACCGAGTCCCGGCTCAACATCGTGCTCGAGCTGCTGCGGCAGATGGCCTACGGCGCGGAGACCGATCCGGACGCCCGCCTGGCGGAGCTGCAGGCGCGCCGCGACGCGATCGACGCCGAGATCGCCAAGGTGCACGCCGGTCAGGTGGAGGTGCTCGACGGAGCGGCGCAGCGCGATCGGTACCAGCAGTTCGTCGCCACCGCTCGCGGGCTGCTCGCCGACTTCCGCGAGGTCGAGGCGAACTTCCGGGCGTTGGACCGGGCGCTGCGCGAGAAGATCGCCACCTGGAGCGGCTCGAAGGGCGAGCTGCTTGACGAGGTCGTCGGCAGCCGGTACGCGATCGCCGACTCCGACCAGGGGCGCAGCTTCCACGCCTTCTACGACTTCCTGCTGTCGCCCCAGCGCCAGCAGGAGTTCAGCGACCTGCTCGCCCGGGTGCAGTCGTTGGACGTCATCGGGGCGGCGGACCCGCGCATGCGGCGCATCCACTACGACTGGCTCGACGCGGCGGAGCGCACGCAGGCGACCGTTCGGCTGTTGTCGGAGCAGCTGCGCCGGTTCCTCGACGACCAGGTGTGGTTGGAGAATCGTCGGGTGATGGACATCCTGCGCGACATCGAGGCGCACGCGCTGGCGCTACGCGACCGGCCGACGGACGCCCTGGTCTGCGAGCTCGACGCGCCCGCACCGCAGATCGTGCTGCCGATGGAGCGGCCGCTGTACCGGCCTCGTGCGAAGCAGTCGCTGGACAGCACGGTCGACGCCGGGGAGACCGACGTCGACATCTCCCGGCTGTTCGAGCAGGTGCATGTCGACCCGGTCCGGCTGACCGACGCCGTACGCGCTGCGCTGCGCCGCAGCTCGCAGGTGTCCCTGCCCGACGTCCTGGCCGCCCGCCCGCTGGAGCAGGGCCTGGCGGAGCTGGTGACGTACCTGTCGCTGCGCGACTCGGGCTTCGACGTCGTCTTCGACGAGGACCGGCGGGACCAGGTGCGTTGGTGCGACCCCGACGGCCGAATCCGGACCGCTTTCCTGCCTGCCGTCTCCTTCGTAGGCAGGGTGCCCGCATTGGATGGTGTGTGATGGCCGCGACCAGAAACGAGGAACCGAGCCTGTCTGTGGCGGCCGCCCACCTGATGAAAGGTGTCGTCTACCGCGACACGCACCCGGTGCCGTGGCATCACCTGATGCGGCTGCAGGCGCAGGTCCGCGACTACGTCGCGGTACTCGGCCTCGCCGTCGTCATCGACGAAGCGGAGGGGTACGCGTTCCTGCGCTCCCAGCCGCGCGACGACGAGGTCGACGGACAGTCCGCGATTCCCCGGCTCATCCCGCGCCGGGCGCTGTCGTTCCACGTCAGTCTGCTGCTGGCGCTGCTGCGCAAGAAGCTCGCCGAGTTCGACGCCAGCAACGCCGACACCCGGCTGGTGCTGACCCGGCAGCAGATCGTGGACCTGTGCTCAGTCTTCCTGCCCGCGTCGAGCAGCGAGGCCCGGCTGATCGACCAGATCGACACGTACATCGGCAAGGTGGTGGAGCTGGGATTCCTGCGCCGCATCGACGACACCGAGGCGACCTACGAGGTGCGGCGCATCATCAAGGCCTTCGTCGACGCGCAGTGGCTGGCGGACTTCGACGCACGGCTGGCGGAGTACGCCGCCGAGCTGGGGGCGGCCCGGTGACCGAGACCCTGATCGGAGAGATCGCGCTGGACGTGCCCTCGACCCCGGCCGGGTTCCGCCTGCAGCGGCTCGAGCTGCACAACTGGGGCACGTTCGACGGCCGCGTCTGGACGCTGCGCCTCGACGGCGCCAACGCCCTGCTCACCGGCGACATCGGCTCCGGCAAGTCCACCGTCGTCGACGCCATCACCACCCTGCTGCTGCCCGCCAACAGAATCTCGTACAACAAGGCGGCCGGTGCGGATACCCGGGAGCGCTCCCTACGCTCCTACGTTCAGGGGCACTACAAGTCAGAGCGCAACGAGAAGACCGGCGCGTCCGAGCCGGTCGGCCTGCGCCGCGGCTCCTGCTACTCCGTGCTGCTCGGCGTCTTCGCCGAGCCTGCCAGCGGAGCGGCGGCCAGCCTGGCGCAGGTGTTCTGGCTACACGACGGCAACCCGGGCCAGCCGGAGCGGTTCTACGTCACCGCCGGTCAGGAGTTCACCATCGCCGGCGACTTCGCCGACTTCGGCTCCGAGATCAGCCAGCTGAAGCGGCGGCTGCGCCAGTCCGGCGCCAAGGTGTACGACCACTTCCCCGAGTACGGCAAGGACTTCCGCCGCCGCCTCGGCATCGCCTCTGACCAGGCGATGGAGCTGTTCCACCAGACCGTCTCGATGAAGGCGGTCGGCGACCTCAACGACTTCGTCCGCCACCACATGCTGGAGCCGTTCGATACCGGCGACTGGATCCGCCGCCTCGTCGAGCACTTCCAGGACCTGACCAAGGCGCATGAGGCGGTGGTCAAGGCCCGCCAGCAGCTGGCCGCGCTGAAGCCGCTGCTCGACGCCTGCGACGCCTACGACGCGTACGGCCAGGCGATCGGCGAGCTGGACGGGCAGCGGGAGGCGCTGCCGTACTTCTGCGCGCGGGGCAAGGCCGAGCTGTACGCCGCCCGGGTCACCGCGCACAACGACGAGCTTGCGGACCTGCGGGGGCGGCTGGGTGCCGCCAGGGCCCGGCTGGCCGAACTGGACACCGAGCGGCAGCGCCTGGAGCTTGAGCGCGCCGGGCACGGCGGTGACCGGATTGCCGAACTGGAACGGCAGATCGGCGACGCCGAAGGCACCCGCGACGAACGACGGCGCCGGTTCGAGAGGTTCACCGGACTGCTGGCCGAGGCTGACCTTCCGCCGGTGGAGGCGCTCGAGCAGTTCACCGCCCGGCAACGCAAGGTCACCGACGAGCTGACCGCCGCCGAAGATCACCGCGTTGTGCTGCAGAACGACCTGACCGACGCCGCGGTGCTGGTCAAGGACCTGCAGCAGCAGGCGGGCGAGGTCAACGCCGAGCTGCGCAGTCTGCAGGAGCGGCGCAGCAACATCCCCCGCCGCAACCTGGACCTGCGGGCGCGAATCTGTGCGGAGTTGGACCTGCCCGAGGCGGCGCTGCCGTTCGCGGGCGAGCTGATCCAGGTCCGCGCCGACGCGACCGACTGGGAGGGGGCCGCCGAGCGGCTGCTGCGCGGCTTCGCGCTGTCGATCCTGGTACCGGACGAGCACTACCCGACCGTCGCCGGCTGGGTCGACCGCCACCACCTCGGTGGCCGGCTCGTCTACTACCGGGTGCCCGCGACCCTGCTTCGACAGGCGGAGCCGCTGCCGGCCGACGCGGACCGGCAGCTGTTCGCCAAGCTGGAGTTGAAGGAGTCGCCGTTCCGGCCCTGGCTGGAACGCCAGCTGCGCCGCCGCGCCGGCTACGAGTGCGTGCAGACGATCGAGGAGTTCCGCCGCGCCGAGCGGGCGATCACCAAGGCGGGCCAGGTCAAGGACACCGGCGGTCGGCACGAGAAGGACGACCGGAACCGCATCGACGACCGCAGCACGTATGTGCTGGGCTGGAGCATCGAGCTGAAGATCGAGGCGCTGCTGGCCAAGGCGCGCGGACTCACCGCAGACCAGGCACGCGCGGCGGCGGCCCGCGACGCCGTCATCAAACGGCTCGACACCCTCAACCGCCGACTCGGCGTGCTGAGCAAGCTCGTGGGGTTCACCGACTTCACCGACATCGACTGGCAGGCCTCAGCCCAGCGGGTGCAGCGACTGCGGCAGGAGAAGCAGCAGCTCGAACGCTCCTCCCGTGAGCTGGAGCGGATCACCACCGAGCTGAGCGCGGTGACTGAGCTGACCCGCACAACCGAGGACGAACGCGACGCCCTGCAGAACAGTGTCGGGCAGACGGAGGTGCTCCTGAAACAGGCCGAGCGTGGCCTGCGGGACGCCGAGGAACTGCTGCGGGAGCCGGCGGCGCGGGAAGCGGAACGCTGGTCCGCGGCGATCGCCGAGCTCGCCGGCGACACTGCGCTGCCGAGCCCCGAGGACTACGACCGGCTGCGGAGCGTCGCCGAGGATCGGCTCACCAAGGACCGCAACGAGGCTGCCCACCGGCAGGCCCTGGCCGGCAACCGGGCGGTACGGGCCATGGAGGACTTCCGCAACACCTACCCGGTAGAGGCCGCCGAGTTGGACAGCTCGATGCAGTCGGCGCCGGAGTACCGGGCGATGCATGACCGGCTGGTCCGCGACGACCTGCCGCGCTTCGAAACCGAGTTCAAGACGTACCTCAACACCAACACGATCCGCGACATCGCCGGATTCCACTCACAGTTGCACAAGCAGGCCGACCTCATCCGGGAACGGGTCGACACCATCAACCGGTCGCTCGTGGGTATCGACTACAACCCCGGCCGCTACATCCGGCTGGAGGGCAACCGCACGCCCAACGTAGAGATCCGCGACTTCATCAACGACCTGCGCGCCTGCACCGACAACTCCCTCGCCCGCGACGACAGCGACCAGTACTCCGAGCAGAAGTTCCTGCAGGTCAAGCAGCTCATCGAACGGTTCCGGGGCCGGGCAGGCTTCACCGACATCGACAAGGCGTGGGCGCGGCGGGTGACCGACGTACGCAACTGGTTCGTGTTCTCGGCCTCGGAGCGGTGGCGGGAGGACGACAGCGAGCACGAAACCTACAGCGACTCCGGCGGCAAGTCAGGCGGGCAGAAGGAGAAGCTCGCCTACACCATCCTCGCCGCGTCCCTGGCTTACCAGTTCAAGCTCGACCTGACGACCGACCGTGCCCAGACCTTCCGCTTCGTCGTCATCGACGAGGCGTTCGGCCGCGGCTCCGACGAGTCGACCCGGTTCGCACTCGCGCTGTTCCAGCGGCTCGGGCTGCAGCTGCTCATCGTCACCCCACTGCAGAAGATCCACGTGATCGAGCCGTACGTGTCCGCCGTCGGCTTCGTCGACAATCCGACCGGCAGCTACTCGCGGCTACGCAGCCTCACCATCGACGAGTACCAACAGCAACGCGAGGTGCACCAGTTGGCTCACCTAATCACGGTCGAGGAGTGACCGTGGCGGCACGGCGCTGGTCCACCCCGTCCGACCTGCTGACAAAGCTGCGGCGACGGTGGAGCTCGGGCGAGCTACTTGCCGCGTACGCGCTGCAGCGGTGGGAACCGATCGTGGTGCCGGTGCGCGCGCCGACCGGGGCCGAGCTGGCCGAGGACTTCGGCGCGGCCCAGGACTGGCTCGCGGCGTGGAAGGCCATCGACCCGACCCTGGTGCGGCTCGAATGGAAACGCGTCGGCGGGCGACTCGTCGGCAGCAACGAGGTGCCGCACCGGGCCGTCATCGACAGTCCTGACCAGGTATGGAAGCTGCTGCGGGTTCGGCGGCAGGTGGAGACGTTCGCGGGGCTACTGGACACTACGCGGCGGGCCGCGCCCGTTCTGGTCGAGTGGATGACCGCCGAGCCGATGAAGGTTCTGGACAACGAGCAGAGCTGGGTCCGCCTGGTCGAGGTCGTGCTCTGGATCGACCGACACCCCACGACGGAGCGGTACGTGCGGCAGATCGACGTCCCCGGCGTCGACACCAAGTTCATCGAACAGCACCGGACCATCCTGGCCCAGCTGCTGGACCGGCAGTTGACACCCGAGCGGATCGATCCGGCCCAGCCGCCGGCCCGGTTCGCTGAGCGGTACCGGTTCCGCAGCAAGCCCACGTACGTGCGGCTGCGTGCGCTGGACAGCCCCGTCTCCGCGGCGTTCGGCCCGTTCAGCGAGGTGACTGTCCGTCTGGACGAGCTGGCCAGCACCCCGCTCGCCGTCGCACGGGTACTCGTCGTGGAGAACGAGACCACGTACCTCGCTCTTCCGCCGATGCCCGGCACGGTCGCGGTCTTCGGCGGCGGCTACGCGGTGCGCGCGCTGGCGCCGCTAACCTGGCTGCACGACCGGGAGCTGATTTACTGGGGCGACATCGACACCCACGGGTTTGTCATCCTCAACCGGCTCCGCCAGGTCTTTCCCCACACGACGTCGGCGCTGATGGATGAGGAGACGCTGCTGCGCCACCGGGCGCACTGGGGCCGCGAGGCGGCCCCAGTCACCACGGAGCTCGCCCACCTGACGCCCGCAGAGTCGCAGTTGTACCGCGATCTGATCGCCAACCGGTACGCGCCCAAGTTGCGGTTGGAGCAGGAGCGAATTCGGTTCAGTGCCGTGGAGCGAATGTTGACCGACTGATGGAGGCCCGTAAATTGCCCATCTGCCGTCAGCCGCCGCCGTGTCAGGCCGGGCGGCTCTGTCGGTAGGGTGGGCCGTCATGCGGATGGTCTACACCTCGGCACCGGACGACCTCTTCATCTCCGCCCGCCAGCGCCTGGTCCGGCGGTTCGACCGCTGGGCCCGACGGCACCGCCGGCCCGTCAACCTGATCGTCGTCGAGGCGCTGCTCGACCATCGCTGGTCCGACGGTGACGGCCTGCTCGGACGGTGGCAACCCGAGGACCTCGAAGAGGCGCTACTCGACTGGTTTCCCCGCCAGGTGACGTTGCCGCCGGACCAGTGGGCCGGCGTCGCGCCGACCGTACGCGCCTTCGTCGACTTTCTCTTCGACCAGGACCTCGCCGACCGGCGCTGCGCCGACCGGCAGTTGCTGCACGCCGCCCTGAACAAGTTCGACGCACCGTTCGCCGACGCGATGGCGGACCAGAGCCGGTACGGACTCGCGAAGTTCTGGACCACCCGGATGCTCCACGAGGGCGTCGACCCCACCGACCAGGTGGCCGCCGAGCGGTTCATCGCTGACCTGCATGCCGGCCGCGTGGCCGTCGACCACGACCTGCTGAACCAGGTGATGACCAACCACCTGCTCGGCGAGGATCCCGACCGGCACCCGCCGCTACCGCCGGTGGCCGTGCCCGACGACGACACGCTCCGCGGGCTGGCCGCCGACTCAGTTGTCGTACGCCGACTGCGGAAACTCGTGCAGTGGCTCGGTGATGGGCGGACGCTGACCACCACCGGCCGGCTGCGGCTGGCCGACGCGCGGGAACTCGTCGCGCTGCTCGACACCGGCGACATCCTCAATCCCATGATCGGCGACCGGGTCTTCAAGACCCGCAGCAGCGACGACCTGTACGAGCTCACCGTGCTGGTCGCCTGGGCCCGGGCCGCCCGCGTCGTACGGGTGGTGAAGGGGCGGCTGGTACCGGTCAAGAGTGCGGCGAAGGTGCTGGCGGACCCGCTCGCGCTGTCCCGGCGGGCGTTCACCGGATTGTTCGAGCTCGGCGAGGCGGTCTGCGGCGGCGGGTGGGCCGAGTCGGTTCTGCGGTGGCGGTTCGACGAGGCGGTGTTCGCCGTGACCATGGCGCTGTTCATCGCGCCGGAACCTCTGAAACTCGACGAGTTGCGGCAGCTCGCCTACCAGGCGGCCTGCGACGGACTGGGGTTCGACCCCGGCACCGAGGAGCAGGAGCGAGGCTGGCGCCAGTTCGCCGACAACGACACCGACCGACTGCTCGACCAGCTGGCCAGGCTCGGCGTGATCGAGAAGGGCGTCACCGCCGCCGCACTGACCCCCTTGGGCGTCGGTCTGCTCGCTGGGCACCTGCGTGAGCTGGGCGTGACCGTGCCGACCATCGACCAGCTGCTGGAGGAGACCGCGGAGGTGGTGGTCGCCACCGCCACCGGTAGCCCGCCAGAAACCGCCACCGCCCTCATGCACGCCTGGTGCGCACGCAACACTGCCACCGCATCGTCCGAGTTGCGCGCGCTGGCCGAGCGCACCGACGACGCCGAGCACCGCCGGCTTGCCCTGGCATACGCCTGAACCGGCGCACCCGACGACCATCGCCGCGTATGGGCGGCCTCCAGGGCGCTGGCTCCGCGACAGGTGGCGCTTGGAACCTTGACAACGAAATCCAGCGGCCCCCGGAGCGCCACTCACTTCCGCCACGCAGGTGCCATCCGCTCGGACATCTCCCGCCAGAACGTCCGCAGCTCCTCCCGGTTGACCGCCTGCCAGTCCGCCCGCCCACCCGACCGGAACCAGCGCCCGACGAGGTCGACCTGATGGGCGCAGAAGGCCTCGTCCATCTGGTACGGCAGCTCGTCCCCCTTCGGCGGCAGCGGGCACAGCCGGAACGGGCAGTCGTCGATGCAGGTGGAGCCGGGTTGGACGTCGTTGGCCTGGCGGCGGCTCAGGGTGACCCGCATGGCGCTGCGGTCGATGGTGAGGCACGGAGGCAGCTCGGCGCGGCTGGCCCGGCTGAGCCGGCGCGCCCGCTCGGCGTTGTCCTGTCCCCGGTCGGCGAGGTTGAGCAGCAGCATCACGTCGGCCAGCAGCCGTTGGGCCCGTGGTTGCAGCACACCCCAGCCGTGCGACGGCGGCAGCCAGGAGTCCTGGAGCCGGCGGATCTCGGGCTGCGGGCTGACCGTCCCGACCCGCCCGACGATCTCCCGCTCGTCCACCCAGCAGTGCCGCTCGGGATGGCGGTCGATGAGCGCCTCGACGCACAGGTCCGCGACCTCGAGGACGAGTGGGTGGGCCGTGCCGCTGCCGGGCTGTGGGGCGTGGTTCCCGCCCCCGGCGATCGAGGTCCAGAAGTTGACCAGCCCGCGCGGGTCCGACCCGTGACCCCGCTCGCGCAACGTCTCACCGGGATCCCGGGGCAGGGCCAGCAGGGTCAGCGCCTGGATGAGCACCAGGTGGGAGTACCAGAAGCGGGAGTGCCGCAGCGCCTTCTCCGCTTCCTCGATCAGGATGCTGCGGTGCGCCGGGTACGCGCGGCAGTTGGCCGCCAGCCGGAACCCCTGCGCGAGCGTGAGCTCGTAGACACGGGCCCCGTCCGAGGCGTCGGTGGCCAGGCGGTGCACCCAGCGTCGCATGGTCTCCCGGGCCACGCCCCGCCAGTCCGGTTCGCCGGGGGCGTGCTCGCCCTCGGCGAAGAGGAACAGCGATGGTGCTATCCAGGTCCGCATCTCCTCCAGGCGTTCCCGGCTCAGGACGTCTGCCGCCTCAGGAGGCTCGTCGAGCAGATCGCGCAGCGCGCGGACCGCCGCGTTGCCGCCGCTGGCGATCTCGCGGGCCGCGGCCAGCCGGGGCAGGTACGACGACTCGTCAGCCATCATCTGGACCAGCTGCCGGTACTGCGGCTCGGGCTGCTTCCCCCCGGTGGCCTCCGGCGGCCGGTTGCTGAGCTGCCGGGCCGCGTCACCGAACCGGTGCACGAGGGCGATCTTGGCGTCCTCGAGCGGACGGTCGGTGACCGAGCCGTCCCCCTGGAAGTTGGGCCAGGCGTCCCGGATCGCGTCGGCCAGTTTCCGGTGGACCGTGTGCCCGGTGGCGGCGTCGATCTCCAGCGCGACCGCGAACATCTCCAGAGCCCGGGTGCGGTTCCGCGTCGCGGTCGCCGCGGCACAGAGCCGCTGTACGAGGATGACCGACCGGTCCCGGGTGACCTTCGCGTCCTCGGCGCCCGTGGGGAGTCTCACGGTCTGCCAGACGGCGTCACCGAGGCGGTGCAGCTTTTGTCGCAGGGAGGGTGGCTTGCGCCGCCCGTCCAGCCGTTCGAACGCCCCGCCGCTGCGGCTGTAGAGGGTGAGGGCCGAGAGCAGCTCCCGTCCGGGGCCGTGGTTGCGGGTGAGGGCCCGCTCCAGGAAGGCGTCGTCGCGCATGGCGGCGGTGAGGAACCGCGATCCGAGGTACGCCTGGATCACCCCGTGCTGGAACCGCACCCCGTCCTGCCGCTTCACCACGATGTTGAGCGCGTCCCCGGTGGTCTCGGCCAGCCCGATGTCCTGCGGGTTGTCGGCGCTCAGCTTGTGCAGCCGGGCCCGGAGCTCGGCCAGGATCCACTGGCGACCGGCGTCCTCGGTGCGGTCTGCGCCGGTGAGTGCGGTGGTGCGCACCAACGACTGGTTGTCGCGCAACCCGATGCAGGCGAGCGCGGAGAGCACCTCGATCGCGTCGGACCGTTCGGTCTGCGGCATGCCGTAGTCCTCGTACAGGTCCCCGGCGATGGTGGCGTCGTACCACTCCTCGAGCAGACTCCAGCGCAGCGCGGATCTACCCGGGCCCGCCGGCTCGACGCGGTCGAGGCGGTCGACCTCGTGAAGCTGGCCGATGACCCGCAGATAGAACGGCGCGCCGGCGACGTCGGCAGCCTTGACCAGCCCGGCGATGCGGTCGGAACGGTGTCCCGCGTCCGAGCGACGGCTGCGGGTCTGCACGTACTCCAGGGCGGCGCCCTGGGCGAGCGGCTCCAGCTGCAGCATGAGCGCATCCAGCGCGCGTAGCGGATCGGCGGGGCGCGACGCGACCACCAGGGGGAGACGCTCGCGGACCGCGCCCCGGATGGCCTCCCGGAGCAGGCTGTCGCGGTCGGCGGGTTGGGCGTTGTCCGCGAGTACCTCCTCCAGGCCGTCGGCGAGCACCACGATCCGGTTCTCCAGCCAGAGCCGCCGCCACACCTTGTCGGCCTCTCCCGCGGAGTGCAGCTGGGTGTCGATGGTGCGCTCGAATTGTGCCTGGGCGAGCTGGTGGAAGTTCAGCTGTTCCGGAGCGGTGACGGTACGCAGGTCGATCCCGATCGGTACGACGTCGGTGGCCATCAGCATCTCCGCGAGGCGGACCAGCGTCGTCGTCTTGCCGGTGCCGATGCCACCCACCAGCAGCAGCGGACGCCGGCTGTGCTCGTCGCGGAGCCGCTGGATGATCAGTGCGCACAGTTCGTCCCGACCGACGACGTCGACCCGGCTGATGTCCCGTTCCGCGGTGGGTATCACCATCCGGCGATTGCGCAGGGCATTCCGGTCGTACCAGCGGCGAACCCGGAGATACCGCCAGAAGAGGAAGACCGCGAGGCCCAGCGCCACGACCAGCGGGCCCTTGACGAAGCCCTCCACCTGCCCGCAGTAGTACGACCTCGGCGGCTGTCCCGCGCACCACTGCGACATCCGGAGGAAACCGGGCTCCGCGTTGAGGACCATCAGGATCAGCGAGTAGACGGTCCACACCACGAGTGTCGCGGCGGTGGCGATGATCGCCCACCGCAGCCCTCGATGGTGCCGCCAGTCCATCCGGTGGTCGGGTCGCTGGTCCCTCTGTCGGCGCAGGTGCCGCTCGGCCTGGCGTTCCCGACGGGTGCGCCACCTGCGCCGGCGCTGGCGTAGCCACAGCTCGGCCGCCCAGACCGGACCACGTCTCGGCCCGCCCATGGACACCCCCATGATCGGCATGGTCGGCTACCGCACGGAGGCGCCGTGCCTCCTCGCCTACGCCCCACGCTAGTTCCCGCTCCCGCAGGTCAGTGCCCGCTTCCGGCATTCTCGCGGCGCGGCGGCGGCAGCGGGCGGATCAGCCGCCGCCGCGCCCCGGACGGCGCTGCGCCGGGACCAAGAGTGGGCGTGTGCGAGCCGGCTGACTGCCGGTAGGGTCCCGGAGATGCCTTGTGGGGAGGTGTGGTCGATGCTTGCTGGGCTGGAGGTGCCGCCCGCCGTCGAAGCGGAGCGGGTGATCACCGCCGTACTCGCCGACCTGCGCTCCGGCACCCACCGCGGCGTAGTGGTCGACTCCCCACCCGGCGCCGGCAAGTCCACCCTCGTCGTCCGCGCCGCAGTCGAGCTGGCCGCCGCCGGCGAGCCGCTGATCGTCATCGCGCAGACCAACGAGCAGGTCGACGACCTCATCGACCGTCTCGCCCGCAAGGCCCCCGAGCTGCGTATCGGCCGGCTCTCCGCCGCCGACTACCGGCCGTCGGAACGGGTGAAGGAGCACGAAACGGTCAAGGTCGCCGCCAAGGTCGCCGACCTCGGCGGGCCGGCCGTCATCATCGGTACGGCCGCGAAGTGGGCCACGGTCACCGAGGGTTCCTGGCCGTGGGCGATCGTCGACGAGGCGTACCAGATGCGCTCGGACGCCCTGCTGCGCGTGGCCGGCCGGTTCGAGCGGGCCCTGTTCGTGGGCGACCCCGGCCAGCTCGACCCGTTCTCCACCGTCGAGACCGCGCGCTGGACCGGCCTGACCTGGGACCCCATGCAGTCGGCGGTGGCGGTGCTGCTGCGGCACAACCCCGAGCTGCCCGTCCACCGGCTGCCGGTGTCCTGGCGGCTGCCCACCTCGGCGGCGCCGGTGGTCGCGGCGGCGTTCTACCCGTTCACCGGCTTCCGCGCCGGCACGGGCGCGGGCGACCGGGCGCTGTCGTTCACTGAGCCCGGACCGGGGGACGCGCTCGACGCGGCCGTCGAGTTGGCCGCCACCACCGGGTGGGCGCTGCACGAACTGCCGGCCCGGCACACCCTGCGCACCGACGCGGAGGCGGCGTCGGCGTGCGCCGCGTTGGCACTACGGGTGTTGCGGCGGGGAGCGGTCGCCGTCTCCGAGCACGCGCCGGCCGGCGCGCCGGTCACCGCCGACCGGATCGCCGTCGGGGCCGCGCACCGCGACCAGGTCGCGGCCATCCGCGCGCACCTCGGCGAGGCCGGGGCGGGCGTCACCGTCGACACCGCCAACCGGCTCCAGGGCCGCGAGTACGACGTGACGATCGTCCTGCACCCGCTCTCCGGGCGGCGGGACGCCACCGCCTTCCACCTGGAGTCGGGGCGGCTCTGCGTGCTGGCGTCCCGGCACCGGCACGCCTGCATCGTGGTCGCGCGGGCGGGCATCGGCGAGCTGCTGGACGCCCACCCCTCGACCGAGTCGGTGCACCTCGACGTGCCCGTCAAGTTTCCCGACGGCTGGTTGGCGAACCAGACCATGCTCACGCACCTGGGCGCGACGTAGCCGGGTCCAGCGCCCCGGCCCGTTCCTGGACCTCCTCGGTCCGGACGGGTGACACCGGCACCGCCGCCGCCGACGGGACGGCGAGCTACATATCGTACGGAAATGACGTCCGGGCACTCGTCTTCGCGGGCACGGGAGGGGGCTGTTCGCGTACCACCGACAAGGCGGCGGTGGACGGCCGTCGGCGCCGCCACGTTGCTCGCGCTGGTCGGCACGTCGGGGTCGACCCCGGTGGACGGCATCGGGCCGGCGCCCGCGCGGGGGTCGGCCGGCGCTGCGGCGTGGCTGGCCTTCCCCAGCGGGGTCTTCTCGGTCGACACGGCCGGCCGCACCGTCCGCTACCGGGCCTGCGACGGCGACACCGGCCGGATCGCCGACCCGGGGATGCGGGTCGCCGGCGGCACGGCGACCGGCCGGGTCACCGCCGCGGGCAGGACCTACACCTACCGGGTGCCGCTGGTCGGCCGCACCCGGGGCTTTGTCGAGGTGGTCCGCCCGCGTCAGCAACCCCACCGGCTGGTCGGCGAGGTGGTCACCGATCCGCAGCCGCCCACCGACCCCGCCGCCGGCCGCCGGCTGTCCCCGCTGACCGGGCAGCTCGCCCGGGTCGTGGCCGCCGCGACCGACAACCGGGCCGGCGTCACGGTGCGCGACCTCTCCGGCCGGTACGGCAACCAGCAGATCACGGTCAACGGCACGTTCCGGCCGAAGGCGGCCAGCGTGATCAAGCTGTGGATCCTGGTCGAGCTGCTGCGCCGGGTCGACTGCGGGCAGCTGTCGCTCGACCGGGAGGTGCGGGTCACCCGCGCCGACGTGGTCGGCGGCGCGGGCAAGCTGAAGTCCGAGCCGATGCCGCAGCTCGTGACCACTCACCGGCTGGCCGAATACATGATCGAGTACAGCGACAACACCGCCGCCAACGTGCTGATCGACCAGCTCGGCGGCTTCGCGCCCGTCAACGCCCTGATCGACTCGATGAACCAGCGCGACACCGTCCTGGCCCACAAGCTCTTCGTCGGTGGCGCCGACCGGGACAAGGAGAACTACACCAGCCCGGACGACGTCATCTCGCTGCTCGGCGCGGTCTGGGACGCCCGGATCCTCACCGAGCGGTCCCGGGACCTGATGATCGGCTTCATGCGCAACCAGACCCGCAACTCCAAGATCCCCGCCGCCCTGCCGCCCGGTACCCCCCTCGCGCACAAGACCGGCGACGATACCGACGCTTCCCACGACGTCGGCTACTGCCTCACCCCGGGCGCGGAGACAGCCGTCGCGTTCCTCACCGCCGGCCCGTTCCGCAGCGGCAGCGAGACGGTTCGACAACTCGCCCGTACCGTCTCCGACCACGTCGCCCCAGGGTGCGGCCCGGGGTGAGACCGCCCGCGGGTGGACCTCGTGTGCTGCCGCATCGCCGGCTGGCTGGCCCTGCCCGCCTGCACGAAGACGTGGCGGTCCGATGCGTGAGGAGACCTGCGGCGTCCCCGCGAACTGTCGCCGAGGCTGCCGACCGTGGCCCCGCCTCGGTACCGTCCGGGGATGACCGAGATCACACATGAGGATCTGCTGACGGGCTTCACCGTTTCCCGCCCGTACACGATGGATGTTGTCGCGGACGCGCCCCGCGCCGCCGGCGTGCACGTGGTGGTCGCCGGGGACACGGTCATCTACGTGGGGCAGACCTCGAATCTGAAGGACCGGCTGCGCCAGCACCTGACCGGCAGCCGCGCTTCCTCCGTGCTGCACGACCAGGTCGGCCAACTGCTCGACCGGTCCGGGCCGGTGGCGTCGGCCGCCGACATCGCGAGCTGGCTCGGCCGGTGCATCGTCCGCTGGCGGGAGAGCGACCACCCGGAGGCCGACGAGGACGCCCTGGTGGTGGCCCTGAAGCCGCGTTTCAACCGGCAGGTCCCCCGGCAGCGCCCCACTCCCTGAACCGATCGTCGCGCTGAATCGTCTGCGACATCAGCTCCACAGCGACCGCACCACGCACCGCCGGCCGGCCGCGCACGTCGGGCCGGGTCGTGACCCCGGACCGTCGGTGGGGGTTGCTCTAATGAGCGGCCACGACGGACGGGGGAGACGGATGACCGAGGTGCGCATCGCGCGGTGGGACGAGGACGACCTGGACCTGTTGCGCCGCCTCAACGCGCCGGAGGTCCGGCACCACACCGGCGGCCCGGAGACCGACGAGCAGGTGCTCGCCCGGCACGAGCGGTACCTGCAGGGGCCCGGTCCCCGCAGCGGCTGGATGTTCACCGTGCTGCTGCCCGACGGGGTGAAGGTCGGCAGCGTCGGCTACTGGGAACGCGTCTGGCACGACGAGCCGGTCTACGAGATGGGCTGGGCGATCCTCCCCGAGCACCAGGGGCGGGGCCTGGCCACTGCCGCCGTACGCGCCGTGGTGGCCGAGGCGCGCGCCCACGGCCGCCACCGGTGGGCGCACGCGTACCCGTCGGTGGACCACCCGGCCTCGAACGCGGTCTGCCGCAAGGCCGGGTTCACCCTGCTCGGCGAGACCGAGTTCGAGTATCCGCCCGGGCACCTGATGCGCTCCAACGACTGGCGGCTCGACCTGACCGGGTAGGGCGGCGCGGCGGCCGCTCGGCCGCCGCGCCAATGGTGCCGGTCAGCGGGTACGGGCTCGCCGGCCGTGGATCGTCGGGGCGAGCCGGAGCAGGGCCAGGCCGGCGATGAGCAGGGTGGTGCCGGCGATCAGGGACCATCCGATGCTCACCCCGGTCACTGGCAGGGTGGCCGAGCATCCGGCGGCGGCGGCAGCGCATCCACGCTGGTACATAAAGGTGTGCCTTTCTCTCAGGAGTTGATCCACACGCGGTCGGTTCCGCGTACGGTCTGGGCCAGCGCCCGCCAGTAGGCGAACGAGCGGACCTGCTCGTAGCACCACTCGGGGAGCAGCGCGGCGGCGGTGAGCAGGGCCCACCAGCCCTGCCGGCGGACGGTGAGCACCCGTTCCAGGACGAAGACGCCGGTCACCGGCAACCAGCGGGGATCCCAGGGCAGGGTGCCGACCAGGAACCAGCCGGCGACCACGGCGGCCAGGTAGATCGGCACCAGCAGTGAACTGGTGTAGATGCCGAGCTGGCGCAGCCAGTTGCCGGCGTTCCACCAGCGGAAGCCGTACAGGCGCAGTGAGTCGAGCATGCCGCGCTGCCAGCGGACCCGCTGGGTGACGAGGGCCTGGACGCTGGGCATGGAGTCGGTGATCGCGTCGAACCCGGGCGCGACCCGGGGCCGGTAGCCCAGCGACCGAATCGCGAAGGTCATCTCGATGTCCTCGGTGGCCGGGTCCCGGTGGTAGAACTCCCGCGGGTAGCCGGGCAGCGCGCCGGAGGCGCGGGCGGCCAGGATCTGGCGTACCACGGGCACCCGGAACAGGGTGGCCACGCCGGAGAGCACCACCGCCGTGCCGCCCTTGCGCCACACCCAGCGGGAGAACCGGGCGTACTCGTTGCGCTGGAGGATGTCGAGCAGCCGGGGCTGGTGGTCCAGCCGGTAGTCGGCGCAGACCGCGCCGACGCCCCGGCGCTGCAGCGCGTGGACGGCGGCGGCGACGGCACCGGGGGCCAGGATGCTGTCCGCGTCGGTGACCAGCAGCATGTCCCGGTCGTGCAGGTGCGGCAGCAGCAGGTTGATCGACCAGTTCAGCGCGCCGGCCTTCTTGTGCGGGTTGGGGCCCGGCATGTCCCACACCTCGGCCCCGGCGGCCCGGGCGATCGCCGCGGTGTCGTCGGAGCAGTTGTTCGGCACCACGATCAACCGGTCGACCGGCCGGGTCTGCGCCAGCAGGGCGCGCACCGTGGCGGCGATGGTGCCCGCCTCGTTGTAGGCGGGCACCACCACGACGACCCGGGTCCGCCGGTAGGTGCTCACGCGGCCTCCGTCGCTGGGGTGGGCGGCATCGCTGTCGCAGGGTCCGTTCCTGTCCCGGACCACGCGGCGTCTCTGCACCGGTACGGCCGCCGAGGTCGGCATCGGCGTGACCATGTGCAGTATCAGTAACCCTGCTCAGGTCCTGCAGGGCTCGGCGTCCGCAGTGTTTCGGCTGACTGTCTGGTCAGTTGGACCAGCCGGTCAGTCCCATCAACGGGACAGGCGCTCGCGCCGGGCGGACGGCCGGCCGAGGGAGGACCGAACGGTGGAGCCGCCCCGACCTGCGGTGCTCGGGTCAGCCCGCCGTGGCCAGCCGTTCCCGCTGCGCGGCGGTCAGCTCCAGCTCCACCGCTTCGAGGCTCTCGTCGAGCTGGGCCACCGAGGATGCGCCGACCAGCGGGATCGACGGCGTCTCGCCGCCCATCAGCCAGGCCAGTACCACCTGGTTGACCGTCGCGCCCGTCTCGGCGGCCACCGCCCGCAGCGCGGCCAGCCGGCCGGGCGCGCTCGGCAGGTCGTACGCCGGGCCCAGCGGCTTGTCCGGCCGGGTGTAGCCGCCCCTCACCAGCGGCGAGTACGCGACCAGCGTCAGCGTCGGCTCCGCCCGCAGGTAGCTGGCCAGGTCACCGCCGACCGAGCCGGGGTCGCCGTCCGGGTCCAGCTCACTGGGCAGGTCGGTGCGCCGCTGGAGGTAGGTGTGGTGGTACTGGAGCACGTCGTACCCGGGCAGGCCGGCGGCGGCGGCCAGCGCGCGGGCCCGCTCCACCCGCCACGCCCGGTGGTTGCTCGCCCCCAGCAGTCCCACGGTGCCCTCGGC
Source organism: Micromonospora sp. CPCC 206171 (assembly GCF_036906755.1). Lineage (NCBI taxonomy): Bacteria > Bacillati > Actinomycetota > Actinomycetes > Micromonosporales > Micromonosporaceae > Micromonospora > Micromonospora sp. CPCC 206171. Next base: position 149,963 of record NZ_JBAKHT010000001.1, read on the forward strand.
GACCAGCTCGCCGAAGGCCGCCACCGTCTCCTCCAGCGGCACCGTGCGGTCCTCGATGTGCGCGTACAGCAGGTCCAGCGTCGCCATGCCGAGCCGTTCCCGGCTGCGCTCCGCCGACTCCCGGATCACCTTGGCCGACAGCCCCTCGGCGTTGTCGGTGTAGCTGGTGCCGGGGGCGAGCGGACGCGCCCCCAGCTTGGTGGCGACGACGATCTCGTCCCCGACGCCCCGGCTGCGCCGCCAGCGGCCGAGCAGTTCCTCGCTCTCGCCGCCCTGCCCGCCGGTCATCCAGAACGCGTAGTTGTCCGAGGTGTCGACGAAGGTGCCACCGGCCTCGACGTACCGGTCGAGGATGGCGTACGAGGTGGCCTCGTCGGTGGCGGTGCCGAAGAGCATCGCGCCGAGGCTGAGCACGCTCACCTCGCGCCGGGTCCGCGGGTCCGTGCCGATCGTGCGGTACCGCATGAGGTCTCCCATTCGACGTGGAGCCTCCACCCTGGACGTTCGAGCGCGCTCGAAGTCAAGGGCTCACCAGGGCAGCACCCCGTACGAGTCGTCGGCGGCGAGGTGCCCCCAGAGCTGGCCGCTCGGCCCGTCCGCCGGCAGCGTCGCCAGGTGCACGCTCACCTCCGCGCCCTGCTCCGGAGTGCGGTAGCCGGAGGAACCGTTGAGGTCGGTCGCGCAGTAGCCCGGGTTCGCGGCGTTGACCAGGATCGGGGTGTCCCGCAGTTCCTTGGCGTACATGGCGGTGACCATGTTCAGCGCCGTCTTCGACGACGGGTAGGGCACCGAGGTCACCGGCCACAGGAAGCTCTCCGGGCCGGTCATCGCGGTGATCGAGCCGACCTCGCTGGAGACGTTGACGATCCGCGCGGCGGCGGCGACCGACGCCGGGTCGGTCACCTCCAGCGGCACCGGGTGGGCGTCAGCGCCGCCGGCGCGCAGCGCCGCCACCGCCTCCCGGCCGCGCCCGGCGTCCCGCGCGCCGACCAGCACTGTCATCCCGCGAGCGGCGAGCTCCCGTGCCGTGGCGTACCCGATTCCCTTGTTGGCCCCGGTGATCAGGGCGATGTTCGTCGTGGTCATGGCGTCGAGCCTGCCGGCGGGCCGCGCCGGCCGGGAGAGACCGGCCGGGACTGGGACCGGCGGTACCACCCTCGGCGTCCGCGCGTGCGGCAGGCTGGGGGCATGACCGCACCCGGGTTGCGCCGCGACGAACTGGCCACCTTCCTGCGCGCCCGTCGGGCCCGGTTGCGCCCCGCCGACGTCGGCCTCCCCGACGGGGTACGCCGCCGCATGCCGGGCCTGCGCCGCCAGGAGGTCGCCCAGCTCGCCGGGCTGTCCGTCGACTACTACGTGCGGCTGGAGCAGGGCCGGGGGCCGCACCCGTCCCGGCAGGTGCTCGCCGCAGTGGCCCGGGCCCTGGTGCTCACCCGCGACGAGCGGGAGTACCTGTTCCGGGTGGCCGGCCACAGCCCGCCGCCGGTGCCCGGGCCGAGCCGGGAGATCACCCCCGGGCTGCGCCACCTGATCGACGCGATGACCGAGACCCCGGCGTACGTGGTGGACGCCAAGTACGACGTGCTGGCCGTGAACCGGCTGGCCGCGTACTTCGTCGGGGACCTGTCGTCGGGGGAGCGCAACATGATCCGCTGGATGTTCCGCCAGCCCGCCCCGCGTCCGGACGACCCGGAGACGCTGCGCTTCGTGCGTGACTCGGTGGCGGACCTGCGCGCCGCCTACGGCCGCTATCCCGGCGACCGGGGGCTGGCCGAGCTGGTCACCGAGCTGCTCGGCGTCTCGCCCCGGTTCGCCGCGCTCTGGGCCGAGCACGACGTCGCCGAGCGTCGTCCGGTGGTGAAGCGGGTGACGCACGCCGAGCTGGGGCCGCTGGAGTTCGAGTGCCGGGTGCTGCTGGTCCCGGAGACCGACCAGCGACTGATCGTCTACACCGCCGCGCCCGGCTCGCCCACCCGGGAGGTGTTCCGCCGGCTCGCCGACCGGGTGGACAGCTGACGATTCAGTTGACCCCGGTCGGTCGACGCTCCGCCGCGTGGGCGGCGGCCGTCGTGGCGACGGTACGCGCCGGCACGGTGGGCGCGTCCCGGCCGGTGCCCCGCCGCCCGTCGCCGCCCTTGTCGGTGCTCTGCTCGTGGTAGTCCTGCTCGACGTTGACCGTCCAGACGTCGTGGCCGGCGCCGTGCACGATGTTCTCGGCGGTCAGCATGGCGGTCAGCATGGAATGGTCCTGGTTGTTGTAGCGGTGCATCCCGTTGCGCCCGACGGGGTGCACGTTGGGCAGCTCCCGCGCCAGCCACGCCCGGATGGTGTCGACGTTGTGCTGGTAGCGGTCGTCGTACACCGGGTAGGCCTTCGGCATCCGCACCACGTACCCGCTCTCCACCGCGCCGGGCCGCACCAGGCCGAGCTGCTCCAGCTCGGCGGTGGCCCGCGCGACGAGGTCGGCGTCGGAGGTCCGCCAGGTCTCGTCGTCCTCGAACACGAAGTACTCCAGCCCCAGGCAGGTGCGGCCGTCCTTGACCAGGTACGGCGACCAGGAGCCGAAGTTCTGGATCCGGCCCACGTTCACCGCCGGGTCGTGTACGTAGATCCAGTTGTCCGGGAAGGAGAACTCCTCCGGCACCACCAGCGCCACGGTCAGGAAGTCCCGGTAGCGCAGGTCGGCGGCGCATTCGAGCACCTCGGGTGGGGCGGCCGGGCGCACCGCCGCCACCAGTTCGGAGATCGGCATGGACGAGATGACGTGGTCGACGGGGAGTCGGCGTTCCCCGTCCGGCCCGTCGACGGTGACCGCCACCGCCCGCCTGCCCTCGTGGTGCACGGTCTTCACCCAGGTGCCGGTGCTGACCTCGCCGCCGCGCTTGCGGATCTCCTCGGTGCAGCGCTCCCACATCATGCCGGGGCCGAACTTCGGGTACTGGAACTCCTCGATCAGGCTGGTCACGTCCTTGCGGTTGCGGCGGGGCAGCAGCGCGTTGAGCACCGCGCGGGCCAGCGACAGGTTCTTGATCCGCTGGGCGGCCCAGTCGGCCTGCAACTGGTCGGCCGGCATCCCCCAGACCTTCTCGGTGTACGTCTTGAAGAAGATCGAGTAGAGCCGCCAGCCGAAGCGCGCCGACACCCAGCCCTCGAAGTGCGACTGGTCCTTCGGCGGGCGCAGCCGCGCCCGCGCGTACGAGCCCATGCAGCGCGCCGCCTCCCGGACGCCGAGGTTGCGCAGGGCGTTGCCGGCGTTGAGCGGGTAGTCGTAGAGCGCGCCCCGGTAGAAGATGCGGCTCATCCGGGGCCGGAGCAGGAACTCCTCGTCGGGCAGGATCTCGTGCCAGAACTCCTCGACCCGGCCCACCTTGGTGAAGAACCGGTGCCCGCCGATGTCGAAGCGCCAGCCGTCCCGCTCGACGGTACGGCTGATCCCGCCGACCACCTCGTCGGCCTCGAACACCCGTACCGACGCGCCGTGCCTGAGCAACTCGTACGCGGCGGTCAGCCCCGCCGGGCCCGCGCCGATGACCACCGTGCCGTGACGCTCGTCCATCCTCACGCCGCTCCCTGCCCTCGGGTCCTGTCGGACAGGCGCGGTTACCCGTTCTCTGCGTTGTCTCACATCGGCCGGCCTGGAAGTCCCGATCATGCCGCTCGGCGCCGGGCGGTGGGGGGCGCGGAGGTGTCAGCCGGCGTAGGCGGGGGATGCCCGGCCGGCAGGTTCGCGGCCGCCGTGGGTGGGTCGCGGGTCGGACCGACTCCGTGAGGAAGCGCCAGATGACCGACGGGCCGCGGGACACCGCAGCGGACGGCCGCGCGCCCGCGACCCGACTCCCGGAGGGCTGGGACCGCCTGCTCGGCCACGCCGGCGACCTCGTCGTCCGGGTGCCCGAGCGCTGGCGGTACGTGCTCGCCGTGTTCGTCGGCGCGAAGGTCGTCCTCGCCCTGGTCGGGGTGATCGCCCTGACCGCCTGGGAGGGGGCGCCCGCCGCGCCCCCGGCAAACGAGATCAACACGCGCCTCGACCAGGCGGAGATCTCGCCGCACCGCTGGATATCGATGTGGTTCGCCTGGGACGCGCTGATCTACGACGGCCTGAGCCGGCAGCCGCTCACCGGCGAGTGGCAGGGGGGCTTCGGGTTTCCCCTGCTCTACCCGTTCCTGGCCCGGGTGGTGGCGATCCCGCTGGGCGGCGACACCGCCATGGCGCTGCTGCTGATCAGCAACGTCGCGTTCCTGCTGCTGCTCTACTACGCCCTGCGGCTGGGCGAGACGCTGCTCGGCGACGACGCCGCCGCCCGCCGGTTCACCCGCTACCTGGTGCTGCTACCGACCGCGTTCCTGTTCCAGGCGGCGCTGACCGAGTCGCTGTTCCTCTGCCTGGCGCTGGCCACCTTTTACTACGCCGAGCGGGGGCGGTGGATGACGGTGGGGGTGCTGGGCTACTTCCTCGGGCTCAGCCGCTCGGTGGGGTTCCTGGTGGCCGTCCCGCTGGCGCTGGTGCTGCTGCGCCAGCATCGCTACCGGCTCGACCCGCGCAGCCTCTGGACGTACGTCCGCACCGGCTGGCCGTTGTTGCTGATCCCGGCCGGCTGGTTCACCTTCATGGCGTTCTGCCGGTGGAAGGGCGGGGACTGGTTCGCCTACAAGCACGCCCAGGAGAAGGGCTGGGGCATCCGGGTGCAGAATCCGCTGCCGGTGATCGGGAACGGTCTCACCGGCGACAACCGGGACGCGGTACGGGTCTGGTTCGCCGTCGCCGTGCTGGTGATCGTGATCGCCGGCATCCGGCGGATCGGGCTGCCCTACCTCGTCTACACCCTGCTGATGGTGCTCGCGCCGCTGTCGATGGGGCCGCCGGTGTACAAGAGCCTGCTGCGCTACCTGATCGCCGCGTTCCCGGTCGGCCTGGTCCTGGCCCGGTGGGCCCGCAACGCCACGGCCGACGCCTGGCTGAGCGCCGCGCTGGGCCTGGTGCAGGGCGCGCTGTTCGTGGTGTGGCTGGCCTACTGGACGCACTTCATCATCTAGCCGCGGGAAGGGCCCCGACCGGGGCCCCTCGCCGGGCACCCGTCAGCTCGGCAGGTAGTCGAACTCGTCCGGGTTGGGGCCCTGCCGGCCGGCCTCGCCCCGGTCCAGCCCGCTGATCCGCTCCATCGCCGCGTCGTCGAGCGCGAAGTCGAAGATCTGGAAGTTCTCCGCGATCCGGCTCGGGGTGGTCGACTTGGGGAAGACGATGTCGCCGCGCTGTACGTGCCAGCGCAGCACCACCTGGGCGGGGGTACGGCCGACCTCGTCGGCGACGTCGACCACGGTCGGGTCGTCGAGCACCTTGCCCTGGGCGATCGGCGACCACGCCTGGGTGATGATGTTGTGCCGCCGGTCGTACGCGCGCACCTCTTCGTTGCCGAAGTACGGGTGTACCTCGATCTGGTTGACCGCGGGCACCACGTCCGCCTCGGCGGCGAGCCGCTCCAGGTGCGGCACCTGGAAGTTCGACACGCCGATCGAGGTGGCCCGGCCGTCGCGCTGGAACTCCTCCAGCACCTTCCAGGTGGAGACGAAGTCGCCGTCGTAGAGGGTGGGCAGCGGCCAGTGGATCAGGAACAGATCGATGTGGTCCATCTTCAGCGCGGACAGCGTCGACTCGAACGCCCGGCGGGCGTCCTCCGGCCGGTGGAACGCGTTGTTGAGCTTGCTGGTCACGAAGACCTCGGCACGGTCCAGGCCGGAGGTGCGGACCGCCTCGCCGACCTCGGCCTCGTTGCCGTACATCTCGGCGGTGTCGATGTGCCGGTAGCCGATCTCCAGCGCCCGGCTGACGGCCTCGACGGTGTCCTTCGGCTCGATCTGGAAGACCCCGAAGCCGAGCTGCGGGATCGTGTTGCCGTCGTTGAGGGGGATGTCGGGAATCGTGTTCGCCATCCGGCTCTCTCTCCCATCGTCAGGGGCACCCGGTCGGGCGCCGGAATCGCTTCCACGGGCGTCCGCCGCAGTGGTGCCACCCGGCTGTCCTACCCGGTCGGGCCGCTCCCTCACGCCGCCCGTCCGGTTGTTCTGCGACAACCCCACCACTGTTCAGTCGGACGTGGCGTCGAACAGCACCGGCCAGGGCCGGGCCGACGGCGTCACCGCGGCCGGCGGTGCGGGCTCGACCGTGGCCAGCACCTCGGCCGCGAACTGGCCGAACATCGGTGCCGCGGGGTGCGGCGCGCGGTCCGGCCAGGCCGCCGCGGTCCGCTTCACCAGCGGTCGCCCGGCCAGCGGACGCCAGGCGATCCGGGGCTCCCGGCGGGCCAGCGACTCCGGCTCCAGCGCCACCGCGCCGCCGGCCAGCAGCAGACCGAAGACGAACTCCGGATTACGGGCCGGCCGCACCCGGCCCGGCGTGAAGCCGTGCCGGCGGCAGACGTCCAGGACGTGGTCGTACCAGCCGGGAGCGGTGGACCGGGGCGCGGCGACCAGGTCCAGCCCGGCCAGGTCGGCCAGCGCCACCTCGCGGGGGCGGGCCAGCGGCGAGGCCCGGGGCAGCAGCACGCCCACCGGTGCGGTCACCGGCGGGCCGAAGCGCAACCCCGCCGGCTCCTCCGGATACTGCAGCAGCCCGGCGTCCAGCCGCCGCTCGGCGAGCATCCGCACCTGCTCGGCGCTGGTCAGCTCGTGCAGGTCGACGTCGAGCCCCGGCGCGGCGGCGGCCAGCCGGTCCAGCAGGGCGCGCAGGGTCACCGCCGGCGTCTCCGGCGGCACCCCGGCCCGGAACACGCCCAGCGCCCCGTCGCGGACCTGACGCATCAGGTGGCGTACCCGAAGCTCGCCGGCCAGCAGCTCCTCGGCCTCGCCGAGCAGCAACCGCCCGGCGGTGGTCAGCCGCACCTGCCGCCGGGACCGGTCGAACAGTTCCACCGCCAGCTCGCGTTCCAGGCGCTGGATCGACTGGCTCAGCGGCGGCTGCGCCATGCCCAGCGCCTGGGCCGCCCGGCCGAAGTGCAGCTCGCGGGCGACCACCACGAAGTGCCGCAGGTGGCGGAGCAGGTCCACGCCCGGACCCTACGGCAGCCACCGGTTACCGTGCCGGGGTGGCAGCGGAGCAGCGCGTCGAGGAGATCTTCGCCCGGGCCGGCATCACCGGCAGCCTGCACGTCGTACCGGTGGCCGGTCCGGCCGGGCGGGAGGTCGCCGTGCGGGCGGACGAGCAGACCCCGATCGCCTCCGTGTTCAAGATCCTGCTGGTGCTGGAGTTCGCCCGGCAGGTCGCCGCCGGGCAGCTCGACGCGAGCGAGCGGGTGCTGGTCCGGGCCGGCGACCGGCTCGGCGGGTGGGGGGTGGCCGGCTGCGCCGACGACGTCGAGGTGTCCCTGCGCGACCTGGCGTACTTCGCCATGTCGGTCAGCGACAACACCGCCGCCGACCTGCTGCTGCGCCGGGTCGGCGCGGACGTGCTGCCGATGCTCGCCGCCGAGCTGGACCTGCCGCGGACCCGGATCCTCGGTGGACCGAGACAGCTGGTGGAGCTGATGCTCGCCGACGTGGGCGCCCGCACCGAGGCGGACTTCGCCCGGATCTTCCCGACCCTGCCCGAGGAGCGGGTCCGGGCGATGCGGGTCTTCGACCCCGCGCACACCACGTCGAGCACCGCCCGGGAGATCACCCGGCTGCTCGGCCTGATCTGGCGGGACGAGGCGGGACCCCCCGCGGCCTGCGCCACCGTCCGGGAGCTGATGTCGCGGCAGCTCTTCTGGACCCGGCTGGCCTCCGGCTTCCCGGCGGGGGTACGCGTCGCCGCGAAGACCGGCACCCTGCCCGGGTTGCACCTGGAGGCCGGGTTGGCCGAGTACCCGGACGGCAGCCGGTACGCGATGGCCGTCTTCGCCCGCACCGACCGCCTCGCCACCCGCCGGATCGACGTCGACCTGGCCATGGGGGAGGCCGCCCGGACGGCGGTGGAGGCGGTGCGGGCGGCCTGACTTTTCGCGCACCGAGCCGGCACCTCGACGGCGGTGAGCTGGGCTCATATCGCTCCGGATATCGCCGACACCGGCCGTCGATCTTGGACGTGGCGGCGGGCGTGGTGGTGGGGTGGGAACCGACCGCGCACGCCGCAGACGGGGAGGATCCACCATGTCCGCACGCCCGCTCGACCGCCGCCGCTTCCTGCGCACCACCGCCGCCGGGGCCGCCGTGGTGACCGCCGGCGGACTCGCCACCGGGACGCCGGCGCAGGCCGCGCCGACCGCCGCCGCAGCCCGCGCCCGCCAGGGTGCGGTGAGCTTCCGCTGGTGGGGCACCTCCGGCTGGCGGATCGACATCGGCGACCGCACCGTCCTGGTCGACCCGTACCTGAGCCGCTACGACACCGGGCTGTTCCGCGGCGCCTTCGACCCGGCCACCCCGCTGGCCGTCGACACCGCCGTCGTCGACTCCCTTGTGGACCGGGCCACCACCGTGCTGGTCACCCACACCCACTGGGACCACTACAACGACGTGCCGCACATCGCGAAGAAGACCGGCGCCCGGGTCTTCGGCACGCTGACCGCGTACCACCTCGGGCTGGCGTACGGGCTGCCGGCGAGCCAGCTCAGCCCGGTCAAGGGCGGGGAGGTGCTCGACTTCGGCGACCACACCGTCGAGGTGGTCAGCTCCCTGCACAGCCGCAACGCCGGCTGGTCGATGGCCTTCCCCGGCGTACGGGTCAGCCAGCCCACCCGCCCCGCCACCATCGCCGACCTGCCGGAGGGGGACACGCTGGCGTACCAGGTGCGCGTCGACGGCGGCCCGGCGGTGTTCTTCATGGGTGCCAGCGACTTCGCCGAGCGCAACCTCACCGGGCTGGCCCCGGACGTGGCGATGGTGGCGTTGCAGTCCACCACCGCGACCGCCGACTACGTGCCCCGGCTGATGGCCGCCCTGGACCACCCGAGGGTCGTGGTCCCGGTGCACTGGGACAACTTCGAGACCCCGCTGGTCAACCCGCCGGTCGTCGGCCCCGCCGACCGGCGGCGCCTCGACGACCTGGTCGCCACCGTCCGCCGGGCCTCGCCCCGCACCCGGGTGCTGGTGCCGGAGTACGGGACGGCGTACCACTTCTGAGCGGGGACGCGGCGGGGCCGGGATCGCGAGGATCCCGGCCCCGCCGGCGTACGCCCGAATTACTTGGCGAGCGGCTGGCCCTGCTTGTCCTTGAAGGAGCCGACCAGGATCATGATGAAGTCGATCAGGGTCCAGATCCCGAGGCCACCGAAGGTGACCAGCTGGAGGACGCCGGTGCCGACCTTGCCGACGTAGAAGCGGTGCACGCCGAGGAAACCGACGAAGAAGCAGAGCAGGAGCGCGACGACCCAGGACTTCTGGGTGCCGACGGTAACGGGAGCGGTCACTGCGGTCCTTTCTCAGGTGAGATAGCCGCGGGAGCGTATCGAGGGGCACGGACCTGAGGCAAGATCGTAAATCCGCCGATCAGCCGGACGGCCGAGCAGGTCCGGACCGATCTGGCGGCCCCGGCCGCTCCGGTCAGGACGTGGTCAGGTCCCGCAGGGCCCGCACCGACTTCCAGTTGCGGGTCGTGGCCACCACCCCGAGCTGCTTCTCCAGGTAGGCGTTGGTGAACTTCGACCGGCCGTACCCGCCGTCGGGGAAGTGCAGGTGGACCTCCCGACCGGCCACGGTGAACTCGACGTTCTCGTGGCCGGGTACGGCCAGCGCCGCGGCCTTCGCCTTCGTCGGGGCGGTGGCGAGGAAGGCGACCAGCAACCGGGTCGGGTCGTCCTGCCGGCCGGCGTACGGGCTGCCGTCGACCACCGCCGCCAGCTCCGCGCCGCTGCGGACCAGCACCGGCACGGTCAACCCCAGCTCGCCGGCGAGCGCCCGCTCGATGCCCTTCGCCAGCCGGGCGGCGTCGGTGGAGGTGCTGCCGAACACCACGTTGCCCGACTGGAGGTAGGTCTTCACGTCGGCGTGCCCCAGGTCGGCGACCAAGCGGCGCAGGTCGGCCATGGCCAGCCGGGTGGTGCCGACGTTGACGCCGCGCAGCAGCCCCGCGTACCGGTTCATGCCGGCTCCCCGACGGTGCTCAGGTGCCGGTCGAAGAAGGCGACGATGCGGCGCCGGGCCTGGGTCGCCGACGGCTCGTGCGGCCCGCCGCCGACCCGGGCCACCACCTGCTGCAGCCGGGGCAGCTCGCCCGGCCGGTGGTGGTTGAGGAAGCCGTGCCGCGCCTGCGGGTAGACGGTGACCTCGTGCGGGACCTCATTGGTGGTCAGCGCCGACTCCAGTCTGGCCGGGGCCGACCGGAGGCTGACGTCCTTTCCACCGAAGCTGCCGATCACCGGGCACGCCTCGGCCAGCAGCCGTTCGGCGTCCTTCGGTACCTGCCCGTAGTTGATGCTGGCGGCGGCGAACCCGTGCCCGGGCGCGAGTTGCAGGGCGAAGCCGCCGCCCATGCAGAAACCGATGACCCCGATCCGGCCGGTGCAGTCCGGCCGCGCGGCGAGCCACGCGCGGGTCGCGTCCAGCTCGTCGAACGCGCGGCCGGTGCCGCTGAGCAGCGCGCGGATGGTCGCGCGCACGCAGCGGCCCCGCTTGTCCCACGAGTAGAGGTCGGGGGCCACGGCCAGGAAGCCCGCGCCCGCCAGCCAGTCCGCCTGACGGCGGACGTCCGGCGTCAGGCCGAAGGCGTCGTGGACGACGACCACGCCGGGCCGCGGCCGGTCACCCTGCGGTTCGCTCAGGTACGCGGGCAGCGTCCCCTGAGCGATCGGGATCTCCACGTCGGCCACGGAGCCTCCTCACCTGTCGACGTCCGGTACCGCCCAGCCTAGGCAGAGTCCTTGTTCACGGGAAGGCGCGCACCCAGCCCGGCGGGGACGGTGATCACGGCGGCGGGGGACTACCGTGCCAGGATGCGCGCCCTACGCCCGGTCGCCGGCCTGCTCCTCGCGGCCTCCGCCGTGGTGCTCTGGGCGGTCGGCATGACCGTCCTGCAACCGCTGACCGAGCCGGTCGGGCCGTGGCCGGAACGGTTGGCGGGCATCAACACCTACTGGGCGCGGGACGTCCGCTTCCTCGCCATTCTGCTGGTCGTCCTCGGGCTGGTGCTGGCCGGCGGGGGCGACCGCCGGTGGACCCACCCCGCGCTGGTGCTCGGCGCCGGGGCGGTGGTGGCGGACGTGCTGCTCGACCGGGCCGACGTCACCGGCGTTCCGGCGACCGTACTGCTGGTGGCCGGCGGTTGGGCGGCGGTCGGCCTGCTCGCCGCCTTCCTGGTCCGCCGGCACGGGCGATCCGGCCGGCCGGTCCACTGGCAGCGCCGTCGTGCCCTGGGCATGGCGGCGTCCGTCGCCGCGACGCTCGTCGTGGTGGCCGGCGCGCTGCGGTCGCCCACCGACCGGGAGCCCGAGCTCACGTCGGCCTGCCTCGCCGCCGCGGGGCTGTCGCTCGCCGCGTCGGTGGGCTGCGCACTGGCCGCCGCCTCCGCGCCCGGCCGGGAGCGCCGGTGGTGGGCGTTCGGCCTCGCGTTGGCCGGCGCGGCCGGCCTGGCCGTCGGCCGGCTGCTCCCACCCGGTCACCGGTGGTGGCCGGTCCTCGCCCTCGGGGTGGTCCTGCTGACCGGTACGACACTGGTGTCCTGGGACCGCCCGGGCGGCCGCCCGCTGTGGCGGCGGCACGCCATGGCCGCCGTCGCGATGCTCCTCGGCCTGCCGACCGTGGGCTGGCTGGCGCTGCTGGCCCAGGCCGCCCTGCCGGTGGGCGCCGTGCTCACCGACGGGGCGGGCAACATCGCCGTCGATGCTATGGACACCGACGTGCTCTTCTCGCTGGCCGGCCTGCTCACCGGCCTGGTGCTGGGGCTGCTGCTGGCCTGGCCCAACGCCCTCGGGCACCCGGCCGGGGGTCAGCCCCGGCCGGAGGCACCGCCCGGGCCGGAGGGGCCGCCGGGACCGGACGGGCCGCGCCGGGCCAGCGCCGAGCGGCGGTAGCCGTACAGGGCGTAGACCACCGCGCCGATCACGAACCAGACCGCGAACCGCAGCCAGGTCACCGGGGCCAGGAAGGTGATCAGCCAGACCGAGAAGAGCGCGCCGATCGCCGGCACCACCGGCATGCCCGGCAGCCGGAACGTGCGCGGCGCCTCCGGGCGGCGGTAGCGCAGCACGATCACCGCGATGCAGACCACCACGAAGGCCAGCAGGATGCCGATGTTGGTCAGCTCCGCCGCCTCCCGGATCGGCAGCAAGCCGGCGATCAGCGCGGAGCCCACCCCGACGATCCAGGTGACCCGGGTCGGCACCCGACGCACCGGGTGCACCTTGGCGAACCAGGCCGGCAGCAGTCCGTCCCGGCTCATCGAGAACCACACCCGGGTCACCCCGAGCATGAAGGTGAACATCACGGTGAGGATGCCGATGATCGCGCCGACGGCGATCACGCTGGCCAGGCCGGAGAGGCCCACCGAGGCGAACGCCGAGGAGAAGCCGCTCTCCGGGTCGATCTCCCGGTAGTTCTGCATGCCGGTGAGCACCAGCGTGGCCAGCACGTACAGCACCATCGAGATGAGCAGCGAGTAGATGATCGCCTTGGGCATGTGCCGGCGGGCGTCCCGGGACTCCTCGGCGGCGGTGCTCATCGCGTCGTACCCGAAGACGGCGAAGAAGACGGTGGCCGCGCCGGTGAACGCCCCGCTGAGGCCGAACGGGAAGAACGGCGAGTAGTTCGCCGTCTTCACGTGGAAGAAGCCGACCACGATGACCAGCAGCACCACGGCGACCTTCAGCCCCACCACGAACGTCTCGAAGCGGGCCGCCGTCTTGATGCCCAGGGTGAGCAGGTACGCGATGAGCAGGCAGAGCACCACGGCGAACAGGTCGACCACGTGCCCGTCGCCGGTGCCCGGCGCGCCGAGCATCCAGACCGGCAGGTCGAGGCCCAGCTCGCCGAGGAGGAAGCCGAAGTAGCCGGAGATGCCGATCGCGACCACCGCCACGATCGCCGTGTACTCCAGCAGCAGGTCCCAGCCGATGAACCAGCCCACCGCCTCGCCGAGCACCACGTAGCCGTAGGTGTAGGCCGAGCCGGCCTTCGGGATCATGCCGGCGAACTCCGCGTACGACAGCGCGGCCGCCGCGCTGGCCAGGCCGGCGACCAGGAACGACACCAGCACGGCCGGGCCGGCGGTCTCGCTGGCGACCGCGCCGGCCAGGGCGAAGATGCCGGCGCCGATGATGCCGCCGATGCCGATCGCGGTGAGCTGCCACAGCCCCAGCGAGCGGGACAGCTGCTCCGTCGTGTCGGCGATCTCCTCGACCGGCTTGCGGCGGAAGATGCCGGTGCCGTTGCCTGCGGAGGTCATCGTCGTCCCCTTCACCCTCAGTGTCGAGTCCCGCCGGGGGACGTACGCCCCAACGACGCGACCCGGCCCCGGTCACTCGACGACCGGGAGCACGACCTCGTTGCGACGCAGGAACCAGGGCTTCCACGGCGGGTCGAAGCGGGCGTACCGGATCGCGCCGGTGGGGCTGAGCCCCGCCGCGGTGACCGCCCGGCCCAGCGCGGTGGCCCGCTGTTCGAACGCCTTCTCGCTCCACCGGCCGGAGAACCGCATGGCGGCGGCGAGCTGTGCCGGGACCTCCCGGATGGTGATCCGGGGATCCTCCGGTTCGGGCGCGGTGGCGGCGGTGAGCGCGCCCGGCAGCACGAAGCGCACCACCCAGCAGCCGGGTCGCTCACCCTCCTCCTGCACCATCGGCGCCGTCCGCGCGATCTGCTCCGAGCCGGCGGACTCCTGCACCACCGGGGCGGTCATGCCGACCTTCCGCCGAGACCGGTTCGCCCCGGAGATGTACGCGGCCAGCGGCCGGAACCCCGCGTTGCCCGCCTCCAGGAACGACCCGTCGACGCGCAGCTCGGCGACCAGGTGGGCAGGGTACCGGCGCAGCTCGAAACCGGGGTGCCTGGCCACCACCCGGTACGGCTGCTGCTCGGTCATGGGCCACGCTCCCGGCCGTCAGGGCTCCTCGACAGCCACGCTACCGTCCGTCACCTCCCGGTGAAGCGGAAGCCGGACCAGCCGCCAGTACTGCCGCCGGTCCTCGTCGCGTACCACCACGCCGAGCCGGGCCAGTTCCCGGCGCAGGTCCCGCGCGTCGTCGCCGCGCCGGGCGTCGACGGCGCGCTGCCGGGCCCGCAGCAGCGCGTCCGCGCCGGCCGGCAGCCCCGGCAGCCCCTCCACCCACCGCCGGTACGCGTCCCGGTGCGGGTCGGCCTCCTGCCACGGCCAGCCCTGCGCGGTGAACGCGGCGCGCAGCCGATCCCCGCTCAGGTCCGACTTCTCCCGGGCCAGTTCGGCGCCGTCGGAGTCGAGCAGCACCAGCGCCTTGCCGTCGACGAAGACGCAGGCGACCGAGGCGCGGGCGAGGTCCCGGCCGTGGCCGTCGCGGTGCAGCCGCACCGCCGCCGGGTCGACCGTCACGGTGAGCCGTTCCCGCGTCCCGACGTACGCGACGAGCAGGCCGGCCAGCGCCGGCAGCGCCGTCCCGCCGGCCAGCGCCTGCCGCTCGGGCAGCCCGGCCAGCAGCTCGAACCACCCCTGGAACGGCACCCACGGCAGGTCGGCGAGCCAGCCGGACACCACGGTCAGCGCCGCGCCCAGCCCCGCGCCGAGCAGCGGGAACCCGCCCCACATCAGCACCAGCTCCCCGACGCCGCCGTCGACCACGGTGGCCTGCTCCTCGGCGCGCACGCTCACGCCACCTCGCGCCGCAGCGTGTGGACCAGGCCGGCGGCGAGCGGTGCCACCATCCAGACCAGCAGGGACACCGCGAGCCGCCCCCACTGCCCGGCGGTCACCTCGGGCCCGAACAGCGGCTCCATGGTCACCGAGGTGTCCAGCCAGCGGGCCGGTCCGCGCAGCGCCGCGACCATCATGGCGAGGAGGCTCCAGACGGTGGGCAGCAGCAGGTAGGTCACGATCGCCAGCGGGGTGTTCAGCAGCAGCAGGCCGAAGGCGGCGCCCATCAGCGCGCTGGTGACCTGGAGCACGGCCGCGTGCCCCAGCTGGGACCAGTCGAAGGTCCAGCTGCCCGCCCCGCCGGTGGCCCGGGCGGCCAGCGTGCCGACGGCCGCCACCGCCAGGCTGACCGCCACCGAGGCCAGCGCGGCCAGCACCACCGCGGCGAGCTTCGCGACCACCACCCGTTCCCGGCGCGGCACCAGCGCGAAGGTGGTCAGCGCGGTGCGCTGCGACCACTCGGCGGTGATCGACAGGATGCCCAGCACCGGCAGCAGCAGCCCGACCGGCAGCAGCGACGCGGTGAAGAACGCGGTGAACGTCTGCGCGGCCTCGTCGAGGACGAAGAGCTGCACGGTGGCGATGGCGGCGGCGATCAGCCCGATGGTGGCCAGCAGCCAGCGGCCGGCCCGGGTGTCGGCGAGCTTGCGCAGCTCCACCTCGGTCAGCCGGACCAGCGACGGTCCGGGCGGCGCGGGACGGACGGTGACGGGGGGTGTGGCGGTGGTGGCGGTCATTTCACGGCTTCCTTCGTCGACGTGCCGGCGGTGAGGGTGAGGAAGAGCTGTTCGAGGCCGCCGCTGCCGGCGGGCCGCAGCTCGGTCAGGACGAGACCGGCGTCCGCGGCGGCCTGCCCGACCGCCTCGGCCTCGGCCCGCACCAGGAGCCCGCCGTCGGGGTCGGCGTCGGCGGGCAGGCCGGCCCGGTCCAGGGTCAGCCGCAGCGCGCGCGGGTCCCGGGCGCGGACCAGGGTGCCGGTGCCGGCGAGCAGTTCGTCCTTGCCGCCCTGCGCGACCACCCGGCCGGCGCCGATCACCACCAGGCGGTCGGCGACGGCCTCCACCTCGCGCAGCAGGTGCGAGGAGAGCAGCACCGTGCCGCCCCGGTCGGCGAAGTCGCGCAGCAGGCCGCGCATCCAGAAGATCCCCTCCGGGTCGAGGCCGTTGGCCGGCTCGTCGAGGATCAGCACCCGGGGGTCACCCAGCAGCGCCAGCGCCAGGCCGAGCCGCTGCCGCATCCCCAGCGAGTACGCCCCGACCCGCCGCTTCGCCGCCGCCGCGTTCAGCCCGACCAGGTCGAGCTTGGCGGCGACCTGCCGCCGGTCGGCGCCCAGGGTCCGGGCGGCCAGGGTGAGCGCCCCCCGACCGGTGCGCCCCGCGTGCTGGGCCGAGGCGTCGAGCAGGACGCCGATCTCCCGCCCCGGGTTGGGCAGCTGCCGGTAGGGGCGTCCGGCGACGGTGGCCCCGCCCGACGTCGGCGGGGTCAGCCCGCAGATCATCCGCATGGTGGTGGACTTGCCGGCGCCGTTCGGGCCGAGGAAGCCGGTGACCGTGCCCGGCTCGCAGCGGAACGACACGTCGTCCACGACGGCGTGCGGGCCGTACCGCTTGGTGAGGTTTTCGACCGTGATCATGCCGTCGAGCCTGTCGGGGCCACCCGGTGTCGCGCTGCGGCCGGCGGTCGAGAGCCGGGTACACCTGTGGCCAGGGCGGTCGTCGACTTTGGTAGCTGTCGCCGGCGCCGGAAGGCTACCTACCATTGGCGGGTGAGCAGTGCCGTCGTACCCGAACTTCCCTGGCTGTTGCCGGGGGCCCTGACCCGCGCGACCCCGGTGGCCCGCCGCACCACGCGGGACTGGCTGGTCGACGGGTTCGCCTTCCTGCTCGCGCTGTGCTGGGTGCTGCTGGCCTTCGGGGACTCGGTCGGGCCGGAGCCGGAGTTCGCGCTCAACGCCGGGCCGTCCTGGCTCAACGAGGTCGACCTGGTGGTCGGCGTGCTCACCACGGCGGCCCTCTGGCTGCGCCGGCGCTGGCCGGTCGCGCTGGCTGTGGCCAGCCTGCCGCTGGCGGTGTTCTCGGTCACCGCGGCGGTGGCGCTGCTGATCATCCTGTTCACCGTGGCGGTGCACCGGCCGTTCCCGGTGGCGGCCGCGCTGGTCGGCGCGCACCTGCTGGTGACGCCTCTCTACAACAGCCTGCGGCCGGATCCGGCCCTGCCGTTCTGGGCGGCGACGATCTGGACGGCGTCGTTCCTCGGCGGGGTGCTGGCCTGGGGGATGTTCGTCCGGGCCCGCCGCCAGCTGGTGACCTCGTTGCGGGAGCGGGCGCACCGGGCCGAGGCCGAGCAGCAGCTGCGGGTCGCCCAGGCACGCCAGCTGGAACGCACCCGGATCGCCCGTGAGATGCACGACGTGCTGGCCCACCGGATCTCCCTGCTCAGCCTGCACGCCGGGGCGCTGGAGTTCCGGCCGGACGCGCCCCCGGAGGAGGTCGCCCGGGCGGCCGGGGTGATCCGCACCAGCGCCCACGCCGCCCTGCAGGACCTGCGCGAGGTGATCGGGGTGCTGCGCGCGGAGGTCGGCGGCGAGGCGGCGGAGACGCCGGAACGCCCCCAGCCGACCCTCGCCGACGTACCGGCGCTGATCGCCGAGTGCCGGGTGGCGGGCGTACGGGTGAGCACCGAGGACCTGGTCGTCGGGCGGGCCACGGTGCCCGCCGCGGTCGGGCGCAGCGCGTACCGGATCGTGCAGGAGGGGCTGACCAACGCCCGCAAGCACGCCCCCGGCGCGGTGGTCCGGGTCCGGTTGGCCGGCCGGCCGGGCGACGGGCTCACCGTGGAGATCCGCAATCCGTGGCCGGTGGGGGAGTCACCCGAGCCGGCCATCCCGGGGGCCGGCACCGGGCTGGTGGGCATCGCCGAGCGGGTCACCCTGGCCGGCGGCCGGCTGGAACACGGGCGGGACCCGGCGGGCGACTTCCGGCTCGCCGCCTGGCTGCCGTGGCCGGCGTGACCGGGGAGGGCGTGACGGGCGAGGGCGCACCGGTCCGGGTGCTGATCGTCGACGACGACGCGCTGGTCCGCGCCGGGCTGTCGATGATCCTCGGCGGGGTGCCCGACGTCCGGGTGGTCGGCGAGGCCGCCGACGGCGCCGAGGTGCCGGCCGCGGTCGAGGCGTACGCGCCCGACGTGGTGCTGATGGACATCCGGATGCCCCGGGTGGACGGGCTGGCGGCGACCGAGGCGCTGCGGGCGCTGCCCCGGCCGCCGGAGGTGCTGGTGCTGACCACCTTCGACGCCGACGACCAGGTGCTGCGGGCGCTGCGCGCCGGGGCGGGCGGCTTCCTGCTCAAGGACACCCCGCCGGCCGAGATCGTCCAGGCGGTGCGCCGGGTGGCGGCCGGGGAGGCGACGCTCTCGCCGACGGTCACCCGCACGTTGATCACCCACGTGACCGGCGGCGGGCCGGCCGGCCCGGATCCCCGCCGGGAGCGGGCGCTGCGGCTGCTCGACGGGCTGACCGGGCGGGAACGGGAGGTGGCCGTCGCGCTGGGCCGGGGCCGGACGAACGCGGAGATCTCCGCCGAGCTGTACATGAGCGTGGCCACGGTCAAGGCGTACGTGTCGCGGCTGCTGACGAAGCTGGAGCTGAACAACCGGGTGCAGGTGGCGCTGCTGGTGCACGACGCGGGCCTGGTCTGACGACCCTCAGCTCGCCCTCAGGAAGGCACTCATTTTTGGTTGTATCACCGGTGAGAGTATCGGTGGATCGATGCCAATGACCTGGGGCGGCTGCTCGCGCACCGGGCCCGGATGCCCGTGGCCGGCGGGGGACCTCCTCACCGCGTGGCGCGATTGAACTTTCGTCCGGTTCGGGCCGTACCACTGGCCGAGGATGCGCTGCGGCGATCAGCCGCAATCGCTGCCGAGCTGCGGGAGGCCTACCGTGCGAGTTGGTGAGCAGTCGACGGATCCCATCGATCAGATCCTGGGCGAGGTGCCGGTGCCCGCGCCGCTGACACCCGAGGACGTCCGGCTCGCGGTCCGGGCGGTGGTGGTGCACGCCGCCGAGGAGTGGCCCAACGGGCCGCTGTGCCGCAACGACGGCGCGTCGTACCCGTGCCGCCTGCACCGCTGGGGCCGCCGCGTGCTGGAGACGCACGGGCTCAACGAGCGCCAGATCGACGCCCTGATCCGGCACGGGAACCCGTTCGTGCACGTGCCGTTCCCGTTCCCCTTCACCAGTTCCGCCGCCGCCCGGTCCGACCGGCCGGCCCCGGTCCACCCGGGCCGTGCCCCGACCGACCGGCCGGCCCACGGCCATCCGACGCGCGGCCAGCCCGGCCGGGTCGCCGCACCGGGGGTCCGGCCCGCCGCCCGGTCCGGCGCGCCCGCCCGGCCGGTGGCACCCCCCGCCACCGCGCCGCGCTGGCCCCGGGCGAGCTGAGCGGAGGTACGACCGCCCGCATCGCCCGGGCGCCACCTCGCCGGCCGGCCCGAAGATCCCCTATCCCGGGCCGGCCGGCCACGTCCTCGCCGACCGTTGCGCACGCGACGCGGCGGCGTCCCACGCAGGGGACACCGCCTCGTCGGGTGGCTCGTTCGGCTCAGTCGCCGCTGCCCACCCCGCAGTTCGGGGCGGACCAGGTGGTCCCGTTCGCCGTCCGGTCGCTGTTGTTCTCCCGCCGCGAGTCCACGTGCACGTGGGTGCTGTGGCCGGGATAACCGGGACCGAAGATCCCGCTGAACCCGTGGTTGCGCGAGGCCCGGGCGAGCTCGCACAGCGACCTGGTCCGCGAGGTCAGGTCGGCGGCGTTGCCGTAGAGATGCTGGCTGTCCGAGGCACCGCCGACCTGGTTGTTGCAGGCGGTGCTGCGGAAGCCGCTGTTGACGTTGATCGGCTGGTCGCCCAGCCCTCGGCGCAGCGCCTCCAGCTTCCACATGGTCCGCACCGCGTTGGCCCGGGTCTGGTCCGCCGACAGCGGGCCCCCGCTCCACCCGCCGCGGCCGCAGCCGTCGTCCAGCTCGGCGTAGCTGAAGTGCGCCGGGGTGCAGTCGTTGTCCTGCAACTGGTAGAGCTTGTTGAAGGTCTGCGGCCCGGCGATGCCGTCGCTGCGCAGCCCGTACGCCGTCTGGAACCGCTTGACCGCGGCGGCGGTCTCCGGTCCGTAGCGGCCGTCGATGCGAACGATCCCGCCGGCGCCGGCCCAACCGGCGACCCGGATCTGCAACTGCCGCACGTCGTTGCCGGAGTTCCCGGCGGAGAGGGTGCGTTGCCAGGTGTAACAGCCGTCGGCGTGGGCCGCTGGAGCCGCGACCACCGAGGCGATCGCGGCGCCCGGCAGCGCCAGGGCGAACGCGACGGCAGCTCGCTTCAAGGTGTTCACGCGCACAGAAGTCCTCCGATAGGAGAGCGATTAGGGTGACTCGTCAGGACATCGACCGGAACGTCCCGCGCCTTTCACCCTGACAGTTCGGGTGCCGGTTGGTGGCGATTAATGAGAATTGTCCTCACGATCGGCCATCCCTGGGCATTGCCTGTGAATTGCGGCGAATTGCGAAACACCCATCGGGCCCAGGCGGCGCGGGACGGGAATGGACCCGGCAGCAGGTGATGAAGGTGACAGGAGGGAGCCGCCCGCCACACTCCGGGTGATGTCGCTGCCCGGGGCCCGGTAACGTCAGGCGCGGCGGTGTGACGGGGGAGGTGGACGTGGCACGCGGTGGCGTCTTCTGCGTCGAGGGGCAGTGGCACCGGGACCTCAACGAGCGCGGGTCCGTGCTGCCCACCCTGGAGCTGCTGGAACGGCTCGGCCGGATCCGCTTCATCCACAAGGACGCCGCCACCCGGGACGAGCTCTTCTACTTCCTCGACCGCTGGCTGCTCAAGCAGTACGCCGACTACCGGGTCGGCTTCTTCGCCATGCACGGCGAGCCCAGCCGGCTCTGCCTCACCGACTGGGATTCCGTGGAACTGACCGACGTGGCGCAGCGGATGGCCGGCCGGTGCGAGGGACGCCGGCTCTATTTCGGCAGCTGTTCCGTGCTGCGGGCCTCCGATGCCGTGCTCCGCGACTTCCTCGAGGTCACCGGAGCGGCCCTGATCTGCGGTTTCACCCGCGACGTCGACTGGGTCGAATCGGCCGCCTTCGAAACCGTGCTGCTCGACGTGCTCGCCAACGGCCAGCGGCACAACGCCGCCGAGCTGCGGATGGGCTCGGCGCACTGGGCGCCGCTCGCGGCGTACCTCGGTTTCCGGGTGATCTACGCCAACGGCCGCGCCTGGCGCCCGACGGCCCGGCCCCGGGTCCCCGCCCAGGCGGCTCCCGGCGGCGTCGCCGGCCGGGCCCGCTGACCCGGCCCGGCCCCGGGGCCGGAGCATGCCGGCGCCGGGCCTGGTAGAACCGACGCATGGCACGCACCATCGCGAGCAACACCCGGGTCGACCGGGACGCCCTGATCGATTTCATCCGCCCCCGACACCGCGTCCTGCTGATGACCACCCGGTCCGACGGCCGGCCGCAGTCCTCGCCGGTCTCCTGCGGCGTCGACCCGGAGGGCCGGCTGGTGATCTCCACCTACCCGGAGCGGGCGAAGGTGGCCAACATCCGCCGCGACCCGCGCGTCTCCGCGTGCGTGCTCTCCGACGACTGGGACGGCCCCTGGGTGCAGGTCGACGGCACCGCCGAGGTGCTCGACCTGCCGGACGCCCTGGAGCCGCTGGTGCAGTACTTCCGCAGCATCTCCGGCGAGCACCCGGACTGGGACGAGTACCGGCAGGCGATGGTCCGCCAGGGCAAGTCCCTGATCCGGGTCACCATCGACAGTTGGGGGCCCATCGCCACCGGCGGCTTCCCGGCCCGGCTGGCCGACTAGGTCCTGAGCCTCAGTACGCGGCGGTGAACCGCATGTTCTCGAAGCGCGGGTTCTCGATCTCGTCGACGATGGCGACCGCCAGGTCCTCGTAGGTCAGCACCGAGCGACCGTTCTCGTCGACCACCGGGTGCTCGGTGCCGGTGCGGTAGCGGCCGGTCCGCTCGCCGGGGTGGAACTCCATCGGCGGCGGGGAGAGGTACGTCCAGGTCAGCCCGTCGGCGGAGGACCGGTAGAGGGCGAGGGCGTCGGCCTGGCCCAGCGCCGCGTCCCGGTACTCCGCGGGGAAGTCCGGCTCGTCGAGGAGCGGCGTGTCGTTCGGCGTCAGCAGGGTCGCCCCGCCGCCGACGTGGATGAGTCGGGGCGGATTCGGCACGTCCCGCAGGACGGTGACCAGGTTCTCCGCCGCGTCGCGCCAGAGCGCCCGCTCCCCGCCGCCGATCGCCACCACCATGACGTCAGCGTCGGTGGCCAGCTCCCGGACGCTGGGCGCCGAGGTGGCGTCCCCGGTCACCACCTTCACCCCTACGGGTAGCCAGGTGAGCGCCTCCGGGCGGCGGACCGCCGCCGTGACCCGGTGTCCCCGACCGGCCGCCTCCGTGACGATCCGCGAGCCCGCGGTGCCACCGGCGCCGTACACCACGACGTTGCTCATGCCGGCACTCCGCTGCGCTCCGTGCCGCCACGAGGCACCTCCGCGCTGAGCCTGATGATTCGCTCGCTGCGCTCGCTCATGCCGTCCAGGCTATGGACCGGTCCGGCCGCCCGTCGGCGGAACGGCTCAGTCGACCAGGGCGGAGTAGACCAGCTGGCGCAGCTGCGAGCGCAGCGGGTAGGTGCTCGACGGCATCAGCTGGGTGAACAGCAGCGCGGTGACCTCCTCCACCGGGTCGACCCAGAAGGCCGTGCTGGCCAGGCCGCCCCAGTAGTACTCGCCGACGCTGCTGGGCACCCGGGCGGGCACCGGGTCCTGCACCACGGCGAAGCCCAGGCCGAAGCCGATGCCGTCCAGCACCGTCTCGGCGAACCCCTCCGGCTCGAACGACGCCAGGTCGCCGCCGCCGGGCAGGTGGTTGCGGGTCATGTAGCGCACCGTGCGGGGCGCGAGCAGGCGTACGCCGTCCAGCTCGCCGCCGCGCAGCAGCAGCTGGGTGAACCGGTGGTAGTCGGCGGCCGTGGAGACCAGCCCGCCGCCCCCGGAGAGGCAGTCGGGGCGGTTCAGCGCGGCGGCGCCGATCCGGTCGACGCGGACCGCCTGCCCGGTGCCGGGGTGCGGGGTGTAGAGGGCGGCGAGCCGCTTGGCGTCCGGCTCGTCGACCCACCAGCGGGTGTCGGTCATGCCCAGCGGGGTGAGGATCCGCTCGGTGAAGAACGCGTCCAGGCTCTGCCCGGAGACCACCTCGACCAGCCGGCCCAGCACGTCGGTGGAGACGCCGTAGTTCCAGCCGGTGCCGGGCTGGAACATCAGCGGCAGCCGGGCCATCCCGGCCGAGGCGCCGGCCAGGTCCAGCCCGGCCGGCACGCCCAGGTCGTAGCCGGCGGCACGGTAGAGGGCGTCGACCACCGAGGTCTGCGCGAAGCCGTACGTCAGGCCGGAGGTGTGGGTGAGCAGGTGCCAGACCCGGATCGGCTCGACCGCCGGCACCGTGTACGGCTTGAGCGCCGAACCCTTGTCGAAGACCCGGACGTCGGCGAACTCCGGCAGCCAGCGGCTGATCGGGTCGTTCAGCTCGAAGTGGCCCTCCTCCCAGAGCATCATCGCCGCGACGGAGGTGATCGGCTTGGTCATCGAGTAGATGCGCCAGAGCGTGTCCCGCTCCACCGGCACGCCGGCCTCCACGTCCCGCATGCCGTACGTCGAGGAGTGGGCGATCTCGCCGCGGCGGGTGACCACGATCTGCCAGCCGGCGAGCCGGCCGTCGTCGACGTACCGGCCGAAGTGTCGGTCGATGCGCGCGAGCCGCGCCGGGTCGAAGCCGATGAGGTCCGGGTCGGTAGTACGTGCCACGCTCACGTCGCCGAACCTACTAGTCGGTACGCGGGCGGCGGAAGGCCCACCGTCGCTGTCGGTGCCGCCGCATAGGGTGGTGCGATGCCCGAGCCGACCGAGGACGCCACCTTCCGTCAGCAGGACTGGTACGCCGAGGAGCTGGTCGACCGGCGCTTCGTCAACTGCGTCTTCCACGACGTCGACCTCACCGAGGCGGTCAGCCGGAACGCCTCCTTCACCGGGTGCACCTTCGGCAACGTGCGGTTCAACTCCTCCCGGCACGTCGACTCGGCCTTCACCCGCTGCGTGTTCCGGCGGTGCAACTTCTTCGAGGCGGAGTTCACCGGCTGCAAGCTGGTGGGCAGCACCTTCGACCAGTGCGACCTGCGGCCGCTGCGGGTGGCCGGCGGCGACTGGTCGTTCGTCGCGCTGCCCGGGGCGGACCTGCGCGGGGTGAGCTTCACCGACGTGCGGATGCGGGAGGCGGACCTGACCGGGGCCAACCTGACCGGGGCGACGGTGACCGGGGTCGACCTCTCCGCCGCGCAGCTGCACGCGGTGCGGCTCGCCCGGGCGGACCTGCGCGGCAGCGATCTCACCGCGCTGGACCCGACGGCGGTGGAGCGGGCCGGCGCGGTGATCGACCCGGAGCAGGCATTGGTGCTGGCCCAGGCGCTGGGCTTCGAGATCCGCTGATTCCCGGTGAGACTCGGCTGGCCCGAACCGGACGGTGCGGCTATAACTGACAGGAAAGTTTCCGTTACTACCGCTTGGTAACGAACTGGAAACGCCCCTGCCCCCGCAGGTGGCGCAAGAGGCCGTTCGGATGAAAACGTGAGGCGGCTCACGCAGCGACCCGAGACCGCCGCGCGGGCGCGACCGTGGATGGGGAGAGCGGAGAAGCGGTGACGGACGACGAGCCGGGACGGACGGGGTCTGACCGGGGCCTGAGCACGGCACGTCGGATCGCCCGGCACCGGCAACGTCGTGGGTGGACCGTCGAAGCGCTGACCGCCGTCGTCTGCCTCGCCGCGCTGGTGGCGTACCTCAGCATCGATCCGGAGCCCGAGCCGCGCGGCGAGGGCGCGGCGCTGCCCGGCGCGGCCTCCACGCCGGCCGGCCGCCCGACCGGCCTGCCCGGCCAGGTGACCGAGGCCGGTGTCGCGTCGCCGGGGCTGCGGCCCCGGCAGCGCCCGCCGACGCCCCCACCGTCACCCTCGCTGACCCCGACGCCGGCGCCGCAGCCGGCGACGCCGCTGCTCAGCGTGGACCGGGCCGACGTGCCGGCCATGGTGGACCTGACCCACCTCGGCACCCGGGACTGGGTGCACTGGGGGCTGCGCGGTCCGGACTCCGTGGTCCGCAAGCGCGGGGGCTCGGGCGAGATCCGCGACGAGGGCGGGCCGGGCGCGCGGAGCAGCTACGACACCGACCCGGAACTGTTCGGCTGGCGCGACGGCGCCCCGGTGCAGGGCGAGGGCGGCACCTCGACCGGCATCCACACCTGCAAGGTCGGCAACGGGTTCCGCCTCGCCGTGCTCGGCAGCGGCGAGCTGCGCACCGTGCACCTCTTCGCCGGGCTCTGGATGGCCCGCGGCCGGCTCGACGTGCGGCTCTCCAGCGGCGGCCCGACCAGCACCCTGCGCCTGGAGGACCCGCACACCAACCACAGCGCCCAGTTCGTCGTCCGGTTCCGGGTCGCTCCGGGGCAGAAGCTGCTGATCTCCTGGACCACCGAGGAGACCTTCAACGACTGCGGCAACGTCGCCCTGCGCGCGGTCGCCCTGCGCTGACCGGTTCGCCGGCTCTGCGCGGCCGGCCGGAGTAGCGTGGTCGCGACGACGGCGACGAGGCGCGGGAGGCGGGCCGTGATGGCGAGCGAGCAGGTCCTGGACAGCCCCGAGGGCTGGGTGGCCGACCACATCCGGCGGTACGTCGAGACCGGCGGCGAGCAGGGGCACGAGTGGCGACCGGGCGTCTTCACCCTGCTGCTGACCACCCGTGGCCGCCGCAGCGGCAAGCTGCGCCGGACCGCGCTGATCTACGGCCGCGACGGCGACGCCTACCTGGTCGTGGCCTCGCAGGGCGGTGCGCCCCAGCATCCGGCCTGGTACCTGAACCTGCTCGCCGATCCCGGGGCCGAGGTGCAGGTGGGCGCGGAGACCTTCGCGGTTCGGGCGCGGACCGCCGGGCCCGAGGAGAAGCCCCGGATGTGGCGGACGATGGTGGACATCTGGCCGGCGTACGACGACTACCAGACGAAGACCGACCGGGAGATCCCGGTGGTGGTGCTGGAGCGGGTCTGACCCCGGAGAGGCTGTCGGGAAGCCCGACAGCCTCTTACCCGCGGGAGGCCGCGGCGGCCGGCTGAGCCGTGGGTGCGGGGTCCCGTTCCGGACGGGCCCCGCACCCGGTTCTCAGCAGGCGATCGGCTTCACCCAGGAGCACTCCAGCCCCTCGGGCGCGCGCGGCGCGTCGGGCGCCACCGGCGGCGCCACCCGCGCGGTGCTCACGCTCTTCTCGGTGTACGACGCCAGCGCGATGGCGATCTGGTCCTCCAGCCCCTTCACCGACGAGGCCAGGTAGTTGTTGAGCACCACGGAGAAGGCCAGCACCCGGCCGTCGGCGTCGGTGACGTAGCCGGAGAGGCCGGAGACCCCGGTCAGGCTGCCGGTCTTGGCGTGCACGTTGTTCGCCGCCGGCGTGTTGCGCATCCGGCTGCGCAGCGTCCCGCCGACGAAACGGTCGGCGTTGCCGGCGATCGGCAGGGCGGCGTACCAGTCGGCGAACCAGGGCTCGGCGCGGACCGCGGCGAGCAGGGCGACGAACTCGGCCGGCGGGATGAGGTTGCGCCGGGACAGCCCGGAGCCGTCGCGCTGGCGCAGGGTGCCGGTGTCCATGCCGGTGTCGGCGACGTACTCGCTGATCGCGGTCAGCCCCGCCGACCAGGTGCCCGAGCCGGAGATGACCCGACCGATCTCCTTGGTGAGCACCTCGGCGTGCCCGTTGTTGGACAGCTTCAGGAACGGCACCATGAGCTCGGCCAGGGTCATCGAGTCGTGCCTGGCCACCGGTGCCGCGTCGTCCGGGGTGGCCCGGCCGAGCACGGTACGCCCGAGCACCCGCACGCCGTGGCGGCGCAGCGCGGCCCGGAAGACGTCGGCGGCGTACCCGGTCGGCTCCCAGACGGTCATCCAGTCGCTGGCCGGCGCGTCGCCGACGGCGATCTGGCCGGTGACCACCACGGTGTTGGTGCCGTGCTCCCGCTCGAAGGTGAGCGTGGTCTCGCCCTCGGCGACCGTCTCGGCCCGGTTGTCGATCCGCACGTAGCCGTTCGGCGGCGTCATGGTGATCGTCGGCGGCGCGCCCGCGCTCTCTGCCGGGGCGGCGTGCACGATCACGGTGCCGGCGTCGTAGTCGGTGTCCGGGGCGACGGTCAGCGCCGAGACCTGCGCCGCGTAGTAGTACGACTCGTCGTCCCACGTCCAGTCCGGACCGAGCCGGGTGCGGTCGTAGCGGGTGTCGTCGGCGACCAGGTTGCCGGTCACCACCCGTACGCCGTCCGCGGCCACCTCGGCGGCGAGCGCGTCGTAGTCGGCGGCGAGCATCGTCGGGTCGCCGCCGCCGCGCAGGTAGAGGTCGCCGGAGACCAGCCCGGCCCGGCGCTGCCCGGTGCGGTGCACGTCGGTGGTGAACCGGTGCCCCGGGCCGAGCACTTCCAGCGCCGCGGTCGAGGTGAGCAGCTTGGTGTTGGAGGCGGGGATCAGCCGGCGGTCACCGTTGCGGTCGTACAGGGTCTGCCCGGTGGCGGTGTCCACCACGACCACGCCCGCCTGCGCCCCGGTGAGCCGGGCGTCGGCGAGGATCGCGTCGATGGTGGCGTGCAGCCGGGTGGCCGCCGGGGTCGGCGACTCGGCGGTGGCGGGGAGGGCGCCGGCGGCGGCCACGGTGGCGGCGAGCGTCGCCAGCGCCAGACCCCGGGTAAAGAGACGACGATGCATGCGTCGACGCTGCCATGTAGATTTCCGCCAGGCAAGACTCCCCGCCGAAAGTTTTTTCCGGATCTCGGTCCGGGTGCGACGGGGGTGCGGCGGGGTGATGGCTGACCGGCCCGGCCACCTCGGTCCCAGCGTACGGCGACAGCGGCGCTGAGGAGCGGAAACGCCACAGGCGCGGGGGCGCTCCCACAGAGCCAGGTCTATTTGACGGACGCCCGTCCAGGGGGCACGGTGGGGGTGAGGGGGCCGTGCGATGCGCCCCGATTCGCCGGGCGACGACAGGTTCGCCATCAGGTGCGCGCTTCGCCACTCCGCGCGAGGCCCCGCTGCCGAGAACCCATGAGGAGTTCCGACATGCTCAAGATGACCGACAACGCCGTGATGGTGATCCGCGACCTCGCCCTCCAGCAGGACGTCGCCCAGGACGGCGGGCTGCGCATCGCCGCGGACACCGACGCCGGCTCGCTCACCATCGAGCTGGTGCCGGAACCGGCGCAGGGCGACCAGGTGGTCGACAACCAGGGCGCCCGTATCTTCCTCGACCCGGACGCCGCCGAGCTGCTCGAGGACACCTCGGTCGACGCCGTCGTCGACGACGAGGGCGTCGTGCAGTTCGGCTTCACCGAGAAGGAGTGACTCAACCGGCCCGGCGCGCCTCGCCGCCCCGGTGCGGCCGGGTGGGACGTCCGCGTTCCTCCTCGCCGCGCCACGGGCCGGGGCGCTGGTCCCGGGCCGGCCGGGTCAGCGTGGCCAGCACGTGCGCCAGGTGGTGCGACGTGCTCCACGCCGTCCAGTTGGTCGGCGAGCCCGCACCGGCGACCCGCCGGGCGCGGCGCAGCAGCTCGTGGTCGCCCCAGGAGAAGCCGGCCCCGGCCGGCGGCCAGTGCGGGGCCGCCACCAGCGTGCGGCACAGGTCGGCGAAGCGCTCGTCGCCCCGGCCGCCCCGCCGCGACCAGCGGTAGACCCACCAGGCGCCGTCCGCCGTGTACCGCACCGTGGGGAACCGGTCACCCGGCCCCTCCCCGGCGGGCGACGCGGCGGCGACGCCGTAGTCGCCGTACCCGACGCCGAGGTCGGCGAGGCGCTGCCAGAGCAGCCAGTCCCAGCGGTCCAGGCGTACCGGCTCGTCGGTGGGGAGGCGGGACAGCGTCGGCGGCATCCCGCCGGCCGCCACGGTCACCGTGCGCCAGGCGTGCCGGCGCGCCCAGTCCACCAACCGCCGCACCCGTGGCTCGGTCACCCGCAGGTCGGCCGGGCAGCAGACGTCGCCGCCGTCGATGAGCAGGTCGCACTGCTCCGGCACCAGCCGGCCGTACCGCCAGATCCGCTCCGCCGCGGCGGTGGTCGCGTCCGGCCCGGCCCGGTCCTGGCCGGCCCGCAGCCGGACCACGGCGCGCCGGGCGTACGCCTGCGCCGCGACCCCGTGCGCCACCAGCCGGCGGTCGCTGTCGGCCAGCCCGATCACCGGCACCACCGGTACGCCCCAGCGGACCAGTTCGGTCTCCGGCACCTCGGGCAGGGCGGAGACGTCGACCGCCGGGACGAGCCCGGCCGGCAGTCGGCCGAGCAGGTCGAGCGTGAGCGGATCGACTGTGGAGAGTTCGAGGACCGGAGCGAGCAGTGGAGCCACGGCGCCGTCCAGATGGGACAGCGCCTCCAGCTCGCCCCGCCGGCTGGCGAGGATGGGGCGGTAGACCGGTTCCGCCACCCGACCCCGGTGGGCGGGCACCATACCTCAGCCTAGCCAGACATCGGCCTACGTCACAGGGTCGAATGGCCGGTGGTCTCCGAAAACCATTGCGGGCCACCGCCGATCGACCCGGCCGAGGTCAGGGGTGGGCCGGCCGCTCGGGTCGTGCTTGACTGGCCGGTGCCGACGACGGTGAGGAGCAGCCGATGCCGCAGGACGCCCGGATCCTGCTCGTCCCGGGGAGCACCCGGGCCGGGTCCACCAACACCGCCGCCCTGCGTACCGCACCCGCCCTGGCCGTGCCGGACGTGACCACCACGCTGTACGACGCGCTGCGGGAGCTGCCCGCCTTCGACCCGGACCAGGTCGACGCGCCGCCCGCGCCGGTGGTGGCGCTGCGCGCCGCGCTCGCCGACGCCGACGCGGTGCTCTTCTGCACCCCCGAGTACGCCGGCACCCTGCCGGGCAGCTTCAAGAACCTGCTCGACTGGACGGTCGGCAACGGCGACCTGTACGGCAAGCCGGTGGCCTGGGTGACCGTGGCCGCGCCCGGTCGCGGCGCCGGGGCGGAGCAGACCCTGCGGATGGTGCTGGGCTACCTCGGCGCCGACATCGTCGAGCCTGCCTGCGTACGCCTGCCGGTGCCCCGCGACGGCGCGGACGGGTTGCTGGCCGACGCGGAGCTGCGGACCGGCCTGGCCGACGTGCTGGGCCACCTCGGCGCGCACGTCGACCGGGCCGCCGCCGTGCCGGCCTCCGGTCCGCCCGCCCGCCCCTGACCGGGCGCCGGCGGGCGGTGCTGCTGCCCTGCTGGCTCAGTCGTCGTCCCCGTGCCGGTCGCCGCCGTGGTCGTCGCCGCCCCGATCGTCGCCACCGTGCCGCCGGTCGCCGCCGCTCTCCGGCCGGATGCGCAGCACCGCACCGGTGTCCCGGTCGACGTGGACGTCCCAACCGGCAGCACCGGACGCCACCTCGATGCTCCACACCGGACGGTTGTGCTCCCGCTCGGCCTCGACGTCGACGACCCAGCCGCCGCCCACCGCGGCCAGGGCGATCGCCCCGGCCCGGTCCCGGTCGACCCCGGCCGGCGTCGCCCCGGCGGTGGACGGGCTGTCGTCGGGCGAGGGGGTGTCGTCGACGTCCGTGGCGGCGAGGGCGGCGCGCGGGGCGTCGGCCTGCCGGTCGGCGGCGGTGACGCCGAGGGCCGCGCCGGTCACCGCCAGCACCGCCACGCCGCCGGCCGAGGCCAGGATCAGAGAGGTACGTCGCATGATGTCCACCTTCCGTCGGTCCCGTTCGCTGTCCTGCCGAGCATCGACCGGAGGCGGATAGCGGCGCGCTGTCCCGACGCTAAACGGTGGTTATCCCGGCGGTCGGCCCAACCGCAGGCGCACCACGGCCCCGCCGGCCGGCCCGGTGCCGAGGTCGAGGTGACCGCCGCCGGCCCGGGCCGCCCGGTCGGCGATGTCCAGGCCGAGGCCGGTCGACCCGGCCCCGCTGGACCCCCGCCGGGCCGCCCCGGCGGGCAGCCCGGGCCCCTCGTCGGCGACGGTCAGCAGCACCCCCTCGGCGTCCGCCGTCAGCCGCACGGCGAACGGGGTGCCGTCCGGGGTGTGCGCGAAGACGTTGCCCAGCAGGGCGTCCACCACCGCCGCCAGCTCGTCGGCGGCCACCCCGACGGGCAGCGGGCCCGGCGCCAGCTCCAGGGTCACCCGCCGGCCGGTGTCCTCGGCCAGCACCGACCAGAACGCCACCCGCTCGCCGACCACCGCCGCCGCGTCGCTGACCGGGCGGCCGGCGGTGGGCGAGCGGCGCCAGCGCGCCTGGCGGATCAGCCCGCTGACCGCCCGCTCCAGCCCGTCGACGGCGGCGGTGACCCGCGCCGCGTCGTCCGGGTCGCGCAGCGACTCCGCCTCCAGCCGCAGCGCGGTCAGCGGGGTGCGCAGCCGGTGCGACAGGTCCGCCACCTGCTCCCGCTCCTCCCGCAGCAGCACCTGGATCCGGCCGGCCAGGTGGTTGAGCGCGCCGGCCACCTCGCGCAGCTCCGCCGGCCCGGCCGGCTCGACCCGGGCGTCCAGCTCGGCGTTGGCCAGCCGGTGGGACACCGTGGACAGCTCGGTGATCGGGCGGGTGAGCGAGCCGGCGAGCCGGTCGGCGACCACCAGCCCCACCACCACCAGGAGCGCGCCGAGCAGAGCCAGCACCGTCCACGCCCGGGTCACCCCGGCGGTCAGCTCGGCCCGGGGCACCACCGTGCGGATCACCGCCGCCCCCTCCGGCCGGCCCTGGACGGCGATGACCACCTCCCGCCCGCCGTCGGACTCCGCGGTCAGGCTCTGGCCCCGGGCGGCCAGCGCCACCGCCGGCGTACGCGGCGCGGGCGCGCCCAGCACCGTGCCGTCCGGCAGGAAGACGGTGACCGGGCGCCCCGACTCGGCGACGAGCTGCTCGACGGTGATCCGGACCGTGTCGAGCTCGGCGGTGCCGACCACCGGCACCAGGCTCTGCGCGTCGGCCGTCGCCCGCACGGTCGCCCGGTCCTCGGCGACGGTACGGACCAGCAGCGCCAGCGGCACCAGGAAGGCGATCAGGGTGAGCACGCTGACCGATGCGACCAGCAGGGCCAGCCGTCGTCTCACCCGACGGTCCCGGTCGGCGGCGCCAGCCGCACGCCGACGCCCCGGACGGTGTGCAGGTAGCGGGGCTGCTGGGCATTCTCGCCGAGCTTGCGGCGCAGCCAGGACAGGTGCACGTCGACGGTCTTGTCGGCGCCGCCGTACGGGATCCGCCACACCTCGGTGAGCAGTTCCCGCTTGGTCACCACCTGCCCGGGCCGGCCGGCCAGGTGGTGCAGCAGGTCGAACTCGCGCGGGGTCAGCTCCACCGGGACCCCGTCCAGGCTGACCTGGCGGGTACGCGGGTCGATCCGCAATCCGCCGACCACCAGCGCCGGGTCGCCGTCCCGGTCCTCCGGGGCGGCCCGCCGCAGCACCGCGCGGGCCCGGGCGTCCAACTGCGCCGCGGTGAACGGCTTGACCACGTAGTCGTCCGCCCCGGCGTCGAGGATCCGGACGATCTCCCGCTCGTCGTCGCGCGCGGTGGCCACGATGACCGGCACGGAGCTGACCGCCCGGAGCATCCGCAGCAGCTCGGCACCGTCCAGGTCGGGCAGTCCCAGGTCGAGCACGACCAGGTCGGGCCGGTCCTCGAGCGCGTCCCGCAGGCCGGTCAGGGCGGTGGAGGCGGCGGCCACGGCGTGCCCGCGGTCGCGCAGCGCGCGGATCAGCGGCGTACGGATGGTGAGATCGTCCTCGATCAGCAGCAGGCGGGCCACACCTGGCAGGCTAATCCGCGCCGCCGCTGCCGGCCGCCCGCCGCAACCCTCCCTTAACCCTGCCCTGGGCGCGCCGCAACCCGGCGTCCGGCAGACTCGGGGGATGCCCGGTCGCCCCCTGCTCGCGGTGCTCGGTTGGCTCGCCACCGCGGTCGCCGCGCTGCTGATCGGGCTGGCGGCGATCCGGCTGGTGGGGGAGAGCATCAGTGGCACCCCGGGTGGCGTACGCAGCCAGGAGGAGGTGCGGCGGGCGCTCGCAGCGACGCCGTTCGGCGCCGGGACCACCCCGCCGGCCGCCGGCCCGACACCCCCCGGCGTCGCCGTCACCTCGGCCGCGGGCGCGCGTCGGGGGCTGGCCACCACCGGTGGGACGGCGGTGGCCGAGTGCGGGCCGTCGGGGGTACGGCTGGTCTCCTGGGCACCGGCCCAGGGCTACCGGGTCCGCGACGTCGACCGGGGCCCGGACGAGCACGTCGAGGTCCGCTTCGCCGGCCCGGCGGGCGAGGACGAGCTGAGGGTGGTCTGCGTCGGCTCCCCGCCCGTGCCCCAACGCCGCCACTGAGGGACAACTGATCCCGGACACGGGCGCACGGCGCCGCCCGACCCCTGGGTCGTCACGTCGCCGCGCTCCGGCCGTCTCCCACCACCGCAGCCCTTCGGCGGTACGCCAGCGGGGACCTGGCTCGACAGCCGCGCGTACGCAGCCGTCAGCGTGCTCGATGCCCGTTGCGCGGGGCGGCAAACCTCGGACGGGTGGGGAATTCCACCATCTGACAGTCCCGGCGTGACGGGGGCCCGGGCCGGGTATGAGCGCGCCATGGAGCATTTCACGATCGCCACCGTTGCCCAGAAGAGCCCGGATTTCCGTCGGGTGCTCTGGACCGGTGAGAAGACC
Source organism: Micromonospora sp. CPCC 206171 (assembly GCF_036906755.1). Taxonomy (NCBI): domain Bacteria; kingdom Bacillati; phylum Actinomycetota; class Actinomycetes; order Micromonosporales; family Micromonosporaceae; genus Micromonospora; species Micromonospora sp. CPCC 206171. The sequence goes on from NZ_JBAKHT010000001.1 coordinate 183,522, forward strand.
CAGCTTGTGATCATGACCATCCCGCCGGGCGGCGAGATCGGTGAGGAGGTGCACGACGGGATCGACCAGATCCTGACCTTCGTCAGCGGTACCGGCGAGGCGCGGGTGGCGGGGGAGACCAGGGAGGTCGTCCAGGGCGACCTGGTGGTGGTGCCGGCGGGCACCAAGCACAACTTCGTCAACACCGGGCCGAACCCGCTGGTGCTCTACACCGTCTACGGCCCGCCGGAGCACGCCGACCAGGTGGTGCACCGGACGAAGGAGGAGGCCGACGCCGCGGAGGCGGCCGGCGAGGACGAGCCGCCGACGTCCTGACCGCCCCGGCGGCAGCGGTCCACCGGCCCCGCCGAGCGGCCGCCCGGCAGGCCCGTTGACCGGCCTGAACTCGGTCGGTCCGGGTACCCGGGGCGGGTGGACCAGCCGCCCATCTCCGACTACGGGTTCCTCTCCGACTGTCGCTCCGGCGCGCTGGTCGGCCGGGACGGCTCGGTCGACTGGTGGTGCCCCGACCGGTTCGACGCCCCGTCGGTCTTCGGCCGGCTGCTCGACCCGGACGGCGGGTACTGGCGGCTGGCGCCGCTCGGGCCGTCCCGGGTGGAGCGCGCGTACCAGCCGGACACGCTGGTGCTGCGGACGGTCCACCACACCCCCGAGGGGAGCGTCGCGGTCACCGACGCGCTCGCCGCCGAGGTGGGCGCTCGGGGCCACCAGTTGGGCATGAACTCCCCGGCGGTGCTGCTGCGGGTGGTCGAGGGGCTCGGCGGGCGGGTCCGGATGGGGCTGGACTTCGCGCCCCGCCCCGAGTACGGCCTGCTCACGCCGTACCTGCACGAGCAGCCCGACGGCGCGGTGCTGGCCGTCGCCGGCCCGGTGGCGCTGACCCTGCGCAGCAACGGGCCGGCGCTGCGCGCCGGGCGGGACCGGGTCCGCCAGGAGTTCGAGGTCACCGCCGGGCAGTGCGTCGGTTTCGATCTGGCGTACGCGCCGGTGCACGGCGACCCGCCGGCCCGGGTGGACCCGTTGACCACGCTCGCCGAGACGGTGCAGGCGTGGCAGGCGTACCGGGGGCTCCACCACTACGACGGTCCGTACGCCGAGCAGGTGCGCCAGAGCGCGACCGTCCTCACCGGTCTGACGTACAGCCGTAGCGGCGCGGTCGCCGCCGCGCTGACCACGTCGCTGCCGGAGCGGTGCGGCGGCGACCGCAACTACGACTACCGCTACTCCTGGCTGCGCGACTTCGCGATGACGATGCGCGCGTTCTGGGTGGCCGCCTGCCCGACCGAGGCGAACCGGCTCTTCGTCTGGGCGGCCCGCGCGATCGGCCGGATCGGCGACGAGCCGGTCCCGGTGCTCTTCGGCCTGGAGGGGGAACGGGACATCTCCGAGCGCGAGCTGGAGCACCTGCGCGGCTACGCGGGCAGCCGCCCGGTGCGGATCGGCAACGACGCCTGGCGACAGCGGCAGCTGGACGTGCCCGGTGAGGTGATCTCGGCGGTCTGGCGGCTGCACGACTATCTCGGCGAGACCTTCGACGAGGAGCTGCGCGAGATGGTCGTCGGGCTGGCCGAGCAGGTCGCCGCGACCTGGCGGCTGCCGGATCACGGGATGTGGGAGACCCGGGACGCCGAGCGGCACCACCTGTCGTCCAAGGTGCTCTGCTGGAGCGCCCTGCACCGGGCGGTCCAGGTGGCGCCCCGGCTGGGTGAGCGGGCCGACCCGCGGCGGTGGGCCGCTATCCGCGACGAGATCCGGGACACCGTGCTGCGCGACGGCTGGAACGACCGGATCGGGGCGTTCACCGGGGTTTTCGGGTCTGCGGAGCTGGACGCCTCGGCGCTGCTGCTGCCGATGTCGCAGTTCCTCCCCGCCACCGACCCCCGGATGCGCGCCACCATCGACGCGATCGAGCGGGAGCTGGGCGGCGACGACGGCCTGGTACGACGGTGGGGCAGCGACCCGGCCGGTTTCGTGCTCTGCTCGTTCTGGCTGGTCGAGTGCCTGCTGCTGGCGGGCGAGGAGGGCCGGGCCCGGCGGCTGTTCGAGCAGATGCTCGGGCACGCCAACGACCTCGGGATCTTCGCCGAGCAGGTGGACCTGCGGACCGGCGCGCAGCTGGGCAACACACCGCAGGCGCTGTCGCACATCGGGCTGATCAACGCGGCCTGGCGGTTCGCGGACCTGAGCTCCGGCTGAGCGCCGCGACGAGATCCGACGGGTCAGGCCGCCACCACGGGTACGCCGGAGACGTCCACCGTCTCCGGATACTTCAGCCCCGCCCCGGTGTTCAGCACCACCACCCGCTCGCCGGCCCGGATCCAGCCGCCGGCGCGCAGGTGCCGGGCGGCGGACAGGCAGGCCGCCCCCTCCGGACAGAGCAGCAGCCCCTCCCGGCAGGCGAAGTCCCGCAGGTCGGCCAGGATCTCCGCGTCGTCGACGGCGAGCGCCGTGCCGCTGCTCTCCCGCAGTGCGGCCAGGATCAGCTCGTCGCCCAGTGGGGCGGGGACGGTGATGCCGAAGGCGACCGTGTGCGCGTCCGCCCAGGGCTCCGCCCGGTCCTGTCCGGCGGCGAACGCCCGCACCACCGGCGCGCACCCGGTGGACTGCACCGCGACCAGGCGGGGCAGCTTGTCCTCCACCCAGCCCAGCTCACGCAGCTCGTGCATCGCCTTGTGGATGCCGATCAGCCCGACCCCGCCGCCGGTCGGGTAGATGATCACGTCGGGCACCTGCCAGCCGAGCTGCTCGACGATCTCGTACCCCATGGTCTTCTTGCCCTCCAGCCGGTACGGCTCGCGCAGCGTGCCCGCGTCGAAGACCGTCCCGCCCGAGTCGGCGACCAGCTTCGCCACCCACCGGCCGGCGTCGCTGATCAGCCCGTCCACCAGGCGCAGGTCCGCGTCCGCGGCCAGGCACTCCCGCCGGCAGATGGTCGGCGCGTCCAGCGGCATGGCGATGGTCGCGCCCAGGCCGGCCCGGGCCGCGTAGGTGGCCCAGGCCGACCCCGCGTTGCCGTTGGTCGGCATGGCGATCCGCTCGACGCCCAGTTCCCGGGCCCGGCTCACCCCCACCGCCGCGCCGCGCGCCTTGAACGACCCGGTCGGCGTCAGCCCCTCGTCCTTGACGATCAGGTCCGGAATGCCGATCTGCGCCCCGTACGCCGGCGCGCGCAACAGCGGCGTCCAGCCCTCGCCCAACGTGGTGACGTGCCGCTCGTCGGCCACCGGCAGCACTTCGCGGTAGCGCCACAGGTCGGCCGGGCGCAGGCCGAACCGCTCCGGCGTCACCGCCTCGGCCACCGCCGCGAGGTCGTAGCGGGCCAGCAGCGGCGAACCACACCCACACAGGTTGGCCGGTCGGTCGGCGTCGTGCTCCCGTCCGCAGCGCGGGCACTTCAGGTGGGTCAGGTACACGATGCTCCCTCGCCGTCAGCCTGCCTCGATGCTCAGCCAGCGGCGGCTGCGTCCGCCCGGCTCGTAGACCGAGTCCAGCCGCTTGGCCACCACCCCGGGCAGCCCCTGCCCGCGGGCCGTGTCCAACGCCTCGGCGCCGGTGCCGGGGAACCACGGCGGAGTCTGCCAGTGCGGCCCGGCCAGCGCCAGACCGTCGAGCAGCTCCCGGCGCTGCGCGTACGGCACGTCGAGGCTGGCCACACCCTCCAGCCAGAGCAGATCGAAGAGCAGGAACTGCGCGTCGGCGGCGGCCCGCTTCGGCCGGGCCGGGCGGACCCGGCCGGCGGGGTCGATCCGGACCAGGACGCCGTCCAGCACGGCCTCCGTCGGGGCCAGCGCCTCGGCCATGTCCCGCAACCACGGGTACGCCCCGGTGATGTCCTCGTCGGTCTCCGACAGCAGCCGCAGTCGGCCGCCGGAGACGTACGCCATCGCCCGCACGCCGTCCCAGCGCAGCTCGTAACCCCACTCCGCGCTGTCGCCCGGCAACCGGCCGGACGGGGTGGGGTGCATCGGGCGGACCAGCTCCGGCATGCTCGTCCAGCCGGGCGGGGGCGGGTCGGTACGGCGGACCATCCAGTCCCGCCCGTCGCGGCCGCCGGTGGCGAAGAGGGCGTACCGGCCGCTGGTACGCGCGCCGTGCAGCACCACGATCACCTCGTCGTCGCGCCATTTCTCGCACTGGTAGGTGCCCCGGTCGTGCACGGTCATCGTGCCGCCGCCGTACTCGCCGGCCGGGATCTCGCCGTGGAAGTCGAGGTACTCCATCGGGTGGTCCTCGGTGTGCACGGCCAGGTGGTTGCGCCCGGTGTCCCGGGGCAGGCCGCGCGGCACCGCCCAGGAGGCGAGCACCCCGTCGCGCTCCAGCCGCAGGTCCCAGTGCAGCGCGCGGGCGTGGTGCTGCTGGATGACGAACCGGGCCTCGCCGGCCCGCCGCCGCCGGCGCGGCCGCTCCGGCGGCACCGGTTCCGGCGTACGCGCCGCGTCCCGCTTGCGCCGATACTCCTCCAGACGGTCCGCCACACCGGCATTCTCCGGCAAACCGCCCGGCTCCGCCGGTTGCCCGGTTCCGGGGCATGTCACCGGCGATCACGGTAGAACGGTCAGTATGGATCAGCACCTCAACCAGCCCACCGCACTGCTCCCCGGCGACGTCCGGATGCCGCTGCTCGGCTTCGGCACCTGGCAGGCCAGCGGCCAGGCCGGTTACGACGCCGTGCTGGCCGCCCTCGACGCCGGCTACCGGCACATCGACACCGCCACCATGTACGGCAACGAGGAGGAGGTCGGCCGCGCGATCAAGGAGAGCGGGCTGCGCCGGGAGGACATCTTCATCACCACGAAGCTGCCGCCGGACCGGGTGGGGCGGGAGCGGGAGACCATCGAGGCGAGCCTGCGCGCGCTCGACAGCGATCACGTCGACCTCTGGCTGATCCACTGGCCGCCGTCCTCGCCGGCCGACAGCATCCCGGTGTGGCGGGAGCTGCTGGCGGCCCGGGACGAGAACCTGACCCGGGCGGTCGGGGTGAGCAACTACAGCACCGCGCAGATCGACGAGCTGATCCAGGCCACCGAGGAGAGCCCGGCGGTCAACCAGATCCGCTGGAGCCCGTCGCTGTACGACCGGCAGCGCCACGTCGCGCACCGCGACCGGGGCGTCGTGCTGGAGGGCTACAGCCCCTTCAAGACCAGCGACCTGTCCGATCCGGTACTGACCCGGATCGCCGCCGCGCACGACGTGTCGCCGGCGCAGGTGGTGCTGCGCTGGCACATCGACCACGAGATCGTGGTGATCCCCAAGTCGGTCACCCCGGAGCGGATCAGGGCCAACGCCGACATCTTCGACTTCTCGTTGACGGCCGAGGAGATGCGCGACATCGACGCCCTCGGCGGCTGACCGACGCCTCAGCGGGTGCGAAGGGGCCCGACCGGCTGGTCACGCCCCTTCGGCCAGCTGGAACGTCACGCCCGTGAGCAGGCCACCCCGTTGAGCGAGAAGCTGGTCGGCGACGAGTACGTCCCGCTCCACGTCCCCTGATACCCGAAGTTCGCGGTACCGCCGGGCGCGATCGACCCGTTGAAGCCGACGTTCCGCGCACTCACCGCCGACCCGCTCTGCGTCACGGTCGCGTTCCACGCGTTGGTGACCTGCTGCCCGGCCGGCAGGTTGTAGGTCAGGTTCCATCCGTTGATGGTGCTGGAGCCGCGGTTGGTGATCGTCACGTCGGCGGTGAAGCCGTTGTTCCAGGCGTTCGGCGTGTACTTCACCGCGCACCCGCTACCCGTCGGCGGCGGCGTGGTGGTCGGCGGCGGCGTGGTGGGCGGAGTGGTCGAGCCGCCCCCGTTGACGCTGGCCGAGAAGGAGGTCACCCCGAGCCCGGCGCCGCCCTGCCACGGCTCGAAGCCGGCCTGGATGCTGGTCAGGTACCAGCTGCTGGTGATCGCGCCGCGGTTCTTCACGTCGTTGATGAAGTCGAGGACGCTGAAGTTCATGCTGGTGATCGGCGACGGAGCGACGTACGAGATGACGTTGTTGGAGCCGTTGCTGCCCCGCCAGACCTCCCAGGTCCGGCCGACCAGGGTGGTGGTCCCGACCGGCGAGCCGATCGGCTGGATCGAGCCCTGGCGGTTGAGCCAGATCATGATCTCCATCTGGTTCACCCCGTCCTTCTTCGGCGTGGGGTCCAGCCAGATGTCGTACGAGGCGTTGTAGATCGCCCCGCTGACGTACTTGTAGCTGATGCTGCTGGTGGCGCTGCTGATCTGGCTCACCTGGATCGGCAGGTTGGTGCCGGGGGAGCAGTTGGTGTAGTGGCAGCCGAAGAAGACCGACGGGTATGCGGTGGGGGCGCCGTTGGTGGGGTTGCTGCCGTTCTGGGTGGTGATCTCGAAGCCGGTGCCGGTGACGTTGATGCACTGCTGGGCGGTGGTGCCCCAGCGGTTGTTCTGCACGACGTACCGGTTCTGGATCACGGTGGAGCCGAACTGCTCGCAGATCTGGGTGTCGGCCGAGGCCGTGCCGCCGAGCGCGACGGCGACCAGCGATCCGGCGGCCAGCAGGCCGGCGGCGGTGATGGCGCGGAGTGGACGTTTCATCATGCTCCTCGGGATGCCGGCGTGGGGACGCCGAAGGGGACGGGGGAGGGCGCGGGAGCGCTCCCATATCATTCGACACATTTACATGTCTGCAACGCGAGTGCAACCGGGGCCGGCTTCCCGGGCCCGCCCGGACGGCGAGCGGGGATCCGGCGGAACTTTCCGCGCCGGTTTCGCATCGCGCTGTCGTAAACGGCCGAAATCGCAGCTCAGCCGCGGAGTGGAAGGTGTCGGCGTACCGGGGGATGGCGGGTGGGTCGAGCGGAGACGTGAATCCGTTGCACGAATGGGAGCGTGGGTCCGAGGAGCGGGACCGCCAGGGCCGATCAGGCCTACCGTGTGTCGATCGCGCGGAGTAGTGTCTTGCCTCCAACGCGTGCCGATCCCCCCTCCGGAGGCGTACACCACCATGGGTGGCTCCCCCCTGCGCATCCTTGTCGTCGGCGCGGGCATCGCCGGTCTGGCCGTCGCCCGGGCGCTGCGGATGGCGGGTTTCCGGCCGGACGTCACCGAGAAGCTGCCCCCGAACGAGCTGGTCGAGACCGGTCTCTATCTGCCCGGCAACGCCGACCGCGCGCTGCGCCGGCTCGACCTGGACGGCCCGGTCCGCCGGCTCGGCCAGGTGATCCACCGCCAGCGTTTCCTGGACGCGGCGGGCGAGCCGCTCTGTGAGGTTGATCTCGACGCGCTCTGGTCCGGCGTCGGCGAGTGCCGGGCGCTGCTCCGGCGCGACCTCTACCAGGTGCTGCTCAGCGGCGCCGGCGGCGCGGTGCGGCACGGCGCCGAGGTCAGCGCCGTCGAACTGCTGCCGGCCGGCGTCGGGGTCACCTTCACCGACGGCACCGGCGGCGAGTACGACCTGGTGATCGGCGCCGACGGGCCCCGTTCGGCGGTGCGCTCCCTGGCCGCGCTCGGCGGGCCGCCCCGCCCCGCCGGTCAGGTGGTCTACCGGGGCGTGGTGCGCGACGGTCCGGAGGTCACCGACTGGACGGCCCTGCTCGGGCAGCGGGCCGGCTTCCTGGTGGTGCCGATCGGCGCGGGCCGGCTGTACTGCTACGCCGACGAGGCCGGCACGGTCGCCCCGGCCGATCCGGGCGCGCGGCTGCGCGAGCTCTTCGGGGAGTACGGCGGACCGGTGCCCGCGGTGCTGGACGCGCTGCGCGACGTCCAGGTGGGGCTCACCGACGAGGTCGAGCTGGGCCGCTGGTACCGCGGTCGGGTGCTGCTCGTCGGCGACGCCGCCCACGCCACCGCGCCGACCCTGAGCCAGGGCGCGGCGATGGCGCTGGAGGACGCGGTGGTGCTCGCCGAGTCGCTGACCGCGGCCGGCAGCGTCGAGGCGGCGCTGGTGGCGTACGAGAGTCGCCGCCGCCCGCGTACCCGATGGGTGCGGGACCGGACCCGCGACCGCAACCGGACCCGGGACGTGCCGCCGGCGCTGCGCGACCCGCTGCTGCGCGGGCGCGGCGGTCGAATCTTCCGCGAGCACTACCGGCTGCTCGTCGACCCGCTGTAGAACGGCCGTCCATCCTGCCGCACGACCCCGAGCGGCGCACCCACCTGCCGGGGACTATCCTCCTTGCGGATGACGGCTCGCAGATGACATGCGCGTGCCGAGCGGGACAACCGAGAACCGGAGGCCATTCGTGACCACCGTCGCACCCAAGCCGGTCGTGACCCGGCCATGGCCGGTCCGAGAGCCGGTCAAGGGGTCGGCCATCGCGCGGCTGCTGCGCACCACGGACGCGAAGCAGATCGGGATCATGTACATGGTCACCGCGTTCGTGTTCTTCATGATCGGTGGCCTGATGGCCCTGATCATGCGTGCCGAGCTGGCGCGGCCGGGCCTGCAGTTCCTGTCGCCCGAGCAGTACAACCAGCTGTTCACGATGCACGGCACGATCATGCTGCTGTTCTTCGCGACGCCGATCGTGTTCGCCTTCGCGAACTACGTCGTGCCGCTGCAGATCGGCGCCCCTGACGTCTCCTTCCCCCGGCTCAACGCCTTCGCCTACTGGCTCTACCTCTTCGGTGGCACCATGGCGACGGCCGGCTTCATCAGCCCGGGTGGCGCCGCCGACTTCGGCTGGACCGCCTACACCCCGCTGAGCACCATGGAGCACTCGCCCGGCGTCGGCGCCAACATGTGGGTCGTCGGCCTGGCCATCTCCGGTCTGGGCACGATCCTCGGCGCGGTCAACCTGATCACCACGATCCTGACCCTGCGGGCCCCGGGCATGACCATGTTCCGGATGCCGATCTTCACCTGGAACATGCTGGTCACCAGCCTGCTGGCGATCCTGGTCTTCCCGCTGCTGGCCGCCGCGCTCTTCGCGCTCGCCGCCGACCGGCTGATGGGTGCCCACGTGTACGACCCGGCGACCGGCGGGCCGATGCTCTGGCAGCACCTGTTCTGGTTCTTCGGCCACCCCGAGGTGTACATCATCGCGCTGCCGTTCTTCGGCATCATCAGCGAGGTCATCCCGGTCTTCTCCCGCAAGCCGATCTTCGGCTACAAGGGTCTGGTCGCCGCGACCATCGCCATCGCCGCGCTGTCGATGAGCGTCTGGGCGCACCACATGTTCGGCACCGGCCAGGTCCTGCTGCCGTTCTTCAGCTTCCTGAGCTACCTGATCGCCGTGCCCACCGGCATGAAGTTCTTCAACTGGATCGGCACCATGTGGCGGGGCCAGATCACCTTCGAGACGCCGATGCTCTTCTCGATCGGCTTCCTGGTGACCTTCCTCTTCGGTGGTCTCACCGGTGTGCTGCTGGCCAGCCCGCCGCTCGACTTCCACCTGCACGACTCGTACTTCGTGGTGGCGCACTTCCACTACGTGCTCTTCGGCACGATCGTGTTCGCCGTCTTCGCCGGCATCTACTTCTGGTTCCCGAAGATGTTCGGCCGGATGCTCGACGAGCGGCTCGGCAAGATCCACTTCTGGCTGACGATGATCGGCTTCCACACCACGTTCCTGGTGCAGCACTGGCTGGGCAACGAGGGCATGCCGCGTCGGTACGCCGACTACCTGCCCAGCGACGGCTTCACCACGCTGAACACGATCTCCACGATCGGCGCGTTCATCACCGGTATCTCGACCCTGCCGTTCATCTGGAACTGCTGGAAGTCGTACAAGACCGGCCCGGTGGTCGAGGTCGAGGACCCGTGGGGCCACGGCAACTCGCTGGAGTGGGCGACCACCTCCCCGCCGCCCCTGCGCAACTTCGACCGGATGCCGCGGATCCGCTCCGAGCGGCCGGCCTTCGACTACAAGTTCCCGGAGCTGGCCGCCGGCCACAGCCTGGCCGGTCCGCCGGAGGGCGGCTCCAAGCCGCTCACCAGCGAGTCCGACGGTGGCGCCAGCTACCGCGAGGACACCGCGAGCAACGTCGACCGCTGACACGCCGCACGCGACACCGACGACGGGCGCCGCACCCCACCAGGGGTACGGCGCTCGTCGCCGTTCCGGCTCGGACCGGCGGCGGTCGAGGCGTTCCGGTCTGAGCGGCGCCCGTCGCCGTTCTGGCTCGGACCGGCGTGAGCCGTGGCGTTCCGGTCTGGCGGCGCTCGGTTGCCCGTCGTCTGTGCGGCGCTCGGCTGGCCGGTCGGGCCTCGGCGGCGGCGTCTGCCTCGGTTCCGGGCTCGGCTCTCCTGGCGCCGGCCCCCGCATTGGGAACAGCTGGTCCGCTCGACCCCGGCTCGCCGGCGACGGCGGAATCTGGGCGGGTGAATCGTGGATCGTCACACCCGCCGGGAGGCGGATGCGCTCATCGGGTATGTGTCCCACCGCCGCGACACGCCGACCCGGGGCCGCCGCGACACGCCGACCCCTGACCCCGACCACCCGGCTGTGGGTCTGCCTGGCTTGGGTCATCCGGATCGCTGGCCGGCCCGACCGGCCCGACCGCCCGGCTGCCGGGGTCCCCGGCCTGCGCGATCGCCGGCCTGCGCGATCGCCGGCCTGCGCGACCGGCGGCCTGCCCGACCGGCGGCCTGCCGGGCTGCCCGACCGCCGGGCTGCCGACCTGCGCCACCGCCGGGCACCCGGGTTGCCGGGCCGCCAGGCAGGGTGCGAGAGCGCGGTACCGGACCGCCCGGCGGACGGCGGGTCAGGTGGTGGCGGGGGCCAGGTTGGCGGCGTCGGACACGTCGGACGCGGCGGCGGTCTCGCGTCGGTGGCGCAGCTCGACGGGGAGCACGGCCAGCGTCACCGCCAGCCCGATCACGCCGGTGACCGCGAAACCCCACATCGGCAGCGAGGCGTCGATCACCGCGCCGGCGAGCGGCGCGCCGAGCGCGATGCCGACGGTGACGGCGGAGCCGTGCAGGCCCATCGCCTCGCCGCGTACGCCCGCCGGGGCGAGCCGGCTGACCGCGTCGGAGGTCGCCGCGATGGTCGGGGCACAGAGCGCGCCGGCCGGGATGAGGGCCAGGCAGAGCAGCCACCAGTGGCCGCCGCCCAGCCCGACCGGGATGGTGCAGAGGCTCAGCGCGGCGGTGAGCGCCAGCGGCGAGAACGAGCGGCGGACCGCCCCGTACGCGAAGCCACCGACCAGCGAGGCTACCGCCCACATGGTGAGCACGGCGCCGGTCCAGCCGACCTCGCCGCTGGCCCGCAGCACGGCGACCACCGCGACGTCGGTGCCGCCGAGCACCAGCGTCGCCGCGCCGCTGACCGCGAGCACGGCCAGCATCCGGGGGGTGAGCCATTCCCGGCGGGGCGTGCGGGGCTGCGGGCCGGCCGGCTCGTCCGCGCTCCTAGTGGGCGGGTTGAGCAGCCAGAACGCGACGCCCGAGGCGACCACGCCGGCGCCGACCGCCCAGAGGGTGGTGCGCGCCGAGACGGTGGTGGCCAGTGCCACGGCGAGCGCGGGCCCGACCATGAACGACAGCTCGACGGACATCGAGTCCAGCGCGTACGCGGGGCGCCGCCGGTCCTCGGGGGCGAGCGCGGCGATGGACTGCCGGATCACCGAGAAGATCGGCAGAGCGAGCAGGCCGGCGAGGAACGCGGCCGGCAGCAGCACGGTCAGCGAGAGTGTCGGTGCGCTCGCCCAGAACACCGCCTCGGCGACGGTGGTCAGGGCGACCACGGGGCGCAGGCCGCGCCGGTCGACCAGGCGGCCGAGCAGCGGCGAGCCGAGCGCCGCCCCGACGGTCATCGCGGCCCCGACCAGGCCGGCGGCCCCGTAGCCTCGGCCGAGGTCGAGCACCACGAAGAAGGTGAGCGTCACCCCGGTCGCGGTGAGCGGGATGCGGGCCAGCACGGACACCAGCAGCAACGACCGGAGCCCGGGCAGGGCGAGCGCTTGCCGGTAAGGCGTCAAGTTCATGATGGTCCGTACCTCCGGCGGCCATCCTTGACCAGAGGTACGACATCGCCAAGCGATTACCGGCTCAAGCGTCCCTGATCACAGGCTCGCCCCGCAGGGTGACGCCGGCGCCGTCCATCGCCCGCAGCGCCACGTCGAGGGTGTTCCGCGCGACGGCGGCGGTGAGGTCGAGCAGCACGGTGGTGGCGAAGCCCTCCCGGGCGGCGTCCAGCGCGGTGGCCCGGATGCAGTGGTCGGTGGCGATCCCCACCAGGTCGACCCGGTCCACGTCGTGCCGGCGCAGCCAGTCGGCGAGGCACTCGCCGTCGTCGGCGTGCCCCTCGAAGCCGGAGTAGGCCGCGGCGTGCTCGCCCTTGTGGAAGATCATCTCTACCCGGTCGGTCTCCAGGTCCGGGTGGAACTCGGAACCGGCGGTGCCGACGACGCAGTGCCGGGGCCACGAGTCGACGTAGTCCGGCGGATCACCGAAGTGCGCGCCCGGGTCGACGTGGTAGTCCTTGGTGGCGACCACGTGGTCCCAGCGGTCCGGCTCGGCGGCGAGCAGCCGGGAGACGCCGGCCGCGACCCCGGCGCCCCCGGCGACGGCGAGGGACCCGCCCTCGCAGAAGTCGTTCTGCACGTCCACGATGATCAAGGCGTTGGCCATCGGAGTGACTCCTTCGTCAGCTTGCCGGGACGACGGTGACCGGCACCGCCGGGTCACCGCCGGAGAGCTTGAGCCCTTCCCACGGGATGGAGATCAGGCACTGCCGCAGGTGCTCCCGCGACTCGTCGAGCGAGGGCAGCGCGACGGGCTCCCCGTCGACGATGAAGGAGCGCTGGAGCAGCCGGTCGTTGGGCTGCCGGTCCGGCACGCCCTGCGGCACGATGATCTCCTCGGTGGCGGTGCCGGTGGGCTTGTGCCGGCGTACCGCGACCTTCCGGCCGCCGATGGTGGCCTTCTGCTCGGAGCGCTTGACCACCGGCCGCCCGTCCACCTCGACCAGTTTGTAGACCAGTCCCGCGGTGGGCGCGCCGGAGCCGGTGACCACGGCGGTGCCGGCGCCGTACATGTCCACCGGCTCGGCGGCGAGGGCGGCGATGGCGTACTCATCGAGGTCGCCCGAGACGATGATCTTCGTTTCGGTGGCGCCGAGCGAGTCGAGCAGTTCCCGGGACTGCTGGGCGATCACCGCCAGGTCGCCCGAGTCGATCCGGATCGCCCGCAGCTCCGGCCCGGCCACCTCGATCGCGTTGCGGATGCCCTGGGTGATGTCGTACGTGTCGACCAGCAGCGTGGTGTCCTTGCCCAGCGTGGCGACCTGCGAGGCGAACGCCGTCTTCTCGTCGTCGTGCAGCAGGGTGAACGCGTGTGCGGCGGTGCCGGCGGTGGGGATGCCGTAGCGCTGGCCGGCGGCGAGGTTGGAGGTGAACCGGAACCCGGCCAGGTACGCCGCCCGCGCCGCGGCCACCGCCGCCTCCTCGTGGGCCCGCCGGGAGCCCATCTCGATCAGGGTGCGGCCCCGGGCGGCGGTGACCATCCGGGCGGCGGCGGCGGCCACCGCGCTGTCGTGGTTGAGCACCGACAGCACCAGCGTCTCCAGCACCACGCACTCGGCGAAGCCGCCGGAGACGGTGAGGATCGGTGAGCCCGGGAAGAAGAGCTCGCCCTCGGCGTACCCGTCGACGTCGCCGGTGAAGCGGTAGCCGGCCAGCCACTCGGCGGCCCGGTCGTCCACCACCCCGGTGCGGCGCAGGAAGTCCACCTCGTCGGCGTCGAAGCGGAAGTCGCGGATCAGGTCGACCAGCCGGCCCGTCCCGGCGACCACCCCGTAGCGCCGCCCGGCGGGCAGCCGCCGGCTGAACACCTCGAAGGCGCAGCGGCGTTCGGCGGTGTCGTCCCGGAGGGCGGCGCTGACCATGGTCAGCTCGTAGTGGTCGGTCAGCAGCGCGGGGCGAAGGGAGCTCACCGACCCAGCCTAGAGTTCACGCCGTTTCCGTGCCGTCGTGGCCCGTGAACGACCGCAGCGCCGCCGGCAGCTCCGCCCGCCCGGTGATGCCCAGCTTGCTGTAGACCCGCTGGAGGTGGTTCTCCACCGTGCGGGTGGAGAGGAACAGTCGCTCGGCGATGGCCCGGCTGGTCACCCCGGCGGCGGCCAGCGTGGCGATCTGCCGTTCCCGATCGGACAGTGCCGGTCGCAGCGCCTCCAGCGCGGGTGTGCGGATCTGGTCGCAGCCGCCGAGCAGGCCCGCGAGCCGCTGGTGGGCGGCGCCGGCCGAGGCGGCGCGTTCCCGGCGCAGCTCGCGCAGCGCGGTCGCGGTCGCCTCGGCCGCCCAGACCGGTAGGTCGAGCGCGGCGAAGCCGTCGGCCACCGCCAGCAGTTCGGCGTCGTCACCGGCGACGGTGGCCCGGGCGTACCGGGCCAGCAGCGGCGGCAGCACCCCGTCGACCTGCTCGGAGAGCTCACCCAGCCGCTGCGCGACGGTCCGCCGGCTGCCGTCGGTGCAGGTCGGACCGACCGGGGCCGTCGCCTGCCCGAGCCGGACCAGGTCGTGCAGGACCAGCACCTCGTGCCCGGCGAAGCCGTCGGCGCGGAGCCGGTCGGCCAGGTCGCCCAGGTGCTTGGCGGCCCCCGGCAGGTCGCCCCCGGCCGCCAGCACCGCCCCGCGGGCCTGCTCCAGCCAGGGGTAGAGCACCACCATGCCGGGCGCGTGCGTCCGGTCGGCCTCGGCCATCGCCTCGGCGGCGTGCTCGGCCTCGCCCCGCAGCGCCGCCGCCTGGGCCCGTTCGGCCTGCGCCAGCCCGGCGTAGACCCGGCTGGTGGCCAGCACCGCGCAGGCACCGAGGCTGACCTTGAGCGCCTCGCCGCTGCGGCCGCGCAGCCGGGCCGCGTACGCCTGGAGGATCGCCAGGTAGCCGGTGCCGAGCCGGAAGTCGCCGGCCCCGGCCAGGTCGGCGAACTCGTCGGCGACGATCGCGTCGATGCCGGCCAGGTCGCCGGCGAGGGCCAGCCGGGTGCCCCGGGCCAGTTCCATCGCGAGCTGAAGATAAGGCATGTCGCTGCGCCAGTGCGGTGCCTCCGCCGCCACCCGGGCGATCGCGGTCGCGCTGCTGCGGAACTGCCCCCGCGCCGCGTCCAGGTGGGCGATGGTGCAGCGGGCCAGCTCCCGTGCCGCCACGCTGGCGGCCGGGCGGTCCAGCACCGACCGGGCGAGCCGGAGCGCCGCTGTGCCGTCCAACCCGTGCAGCCGCATGATCGCCTCGAAGGCGCGGACCCGCGCCTGGTCGCCCGGGTCGGTCAGAGCCGCGCCCGCCTGGGCGATCTCCTCCACGGTGGACTCCCGGCTGAGCCCCCAGTAGCTGACCATGCCGCGCACGGTCAGCCAGCGGCTGCGTCGCCGGTCGCAGTCGATCTCGCCGGCCACCGCGTCGAGCACCCCGATCGCCTCGTCGGGCCGGTCGGCGAACATCAGGATGGTGGCGAGCAGCTCCGCGGCGTCGAAGCCGCCGCCGGCGTCGAGCGCCGCGCGGGCCAGCCGGGTCGCCAGGGGTACGTCGTACCGGGCGAACGCCTGGGCGGCCGCGCCGAGCAGCAGCGTGGCGTCCTGGGCGGTGCCGGAGTCCAGCCGCCACACCGCCACCCGGAGCAGGTCGCCCCGACGCCGCGCGCCGACCAGCTCCAGCAGCTCGGCCAGGCGGGCCTGCAGCCGCCGGGTACGGGTGACCGGGCAGCGACGGCGCATCATCTCGCCGTAGAGGGGGTGGGCCAGCCGGACGTCGAGCCGCCGGTCGTCGCGGACCATGGTGATCAGGCCACGCTCCTCGGCCAGCTCCACGTCGGCCTGCTCGGCGGCCTGGTAGAGCAGGTGCAGGCCGAGCGGTTCACCGAAGGCGACCAGCTCCACCACGGCGCGCACCCCCGGCTCCAGCCGCCCGATCCGGGTGTCGATCAGGTCGGTGAGGCTGGGGGCCAGCTCCAGCCGGCCGGTCCAGCGCCAGACGCCGTACCGGCGGTCCAGCTCACCGCCGTTGGCGGCGGCCAGCACCAGCTCGCGCAGCAGCAGCGGGTTGCCGGCCGAGAGCCGGAACAGCCGGTCCGCCGAGCCGGCGTCGACCGGACCGTCCAGGATGGCCGCGAGCAGGTTGGCCGTCTCGGCCGGACCGAGCGGCGCGAGTTCGACGTGCTCGACCAGGTCGTCGGTCCACAACGCCCGGATCGGCAGCGGCACCTGCTCGCCGTTGCGCAGCGTCCCCAGGATGGTGGTGTTCTCCCGGCGGGCGAGCAGGTGCACCAGCGCGGCCGACGGCGGGTCGAGCAGGTGGGCGTCGTCGATGGCGAGCACGATCCGCCGCCCGGCGGCCTGCTCCTGCAACACCTCGACGCCCCAGCGCAGCACGCCGGCGGGGGAGAGACCCTGCGGCTGCTCGGCGGGGAGCACCTGGGCCAGCCCGCCGAACGGCAGCGCCGCGGTGGCGGTGCTGGCCGCCACGTACCAGATCGCGTAGCGGTCGGCGGGCAGCGCGCTGACCCCCTCGCGCAGCAGCCGGCTCTTGCCGATGCCGGCGTGACCGCTGAGGATGAGGCCACGCCCCTCGGCGCCGTCCACGGCCGAATGCAGACGGTCAAGTTCCTCTGTTCGGCCGACGAAGCCCCACCGACTCATCGGTGCAGCATATCGACGGAATTCCGTCCGCGCGCACACCGTCACGCTGCGAAGTTGAGTAATCTCGCAGTTACCGGTGAGTATCCGCGGTTTTCGCAGCCGGGGGGTGCTGGACCGTACTCTTCCGGCAGTCGGGTGCCACCGCACCGGATGTCCATGCGGGCTGCTCACCGCCGCCCGCCCGCCCGCCACGGGAGCCGCCGATGAAGCCCGGTCCACTCCCCGGGGTCGACGTGCCCGGCAGTCCCGGTGGGGCGGCCGAGCTGCCCCGCTGCGGTCCGCTCCCCGCCCGCGTGGGGGTCACCGAGCCCGGCCCTGACGAGCCACTCGCGGTGGTCGCCGCCGGGCCGGCCGCGGCGGCCCGCCGCGAGGTGCTCGCCGCCCTGCTCGGCGTCGCCTCCGGCATGCTCGACGTGCCGGCGGGCAGTTGCCTGCTGGTCCGGCATGCCCGGGTCGCCACCCGCGCGGCGTACGTGCCGGGCTACCGGCAGCCCCACTCCTACGGCGCCGACCAGGCGGCCGCCGGCCCGGCGCTGGCCCGCCCGCCGCGCCGGGTCGAGCTGAGCCTGCCCGAGCCGCTGCTGCGCCACTTCGCGGTGCTCGACACGCCGGACACCGACACCCTCGGGGTCGCCGGCGGCCGGGTGCTCCTGGACGCGGTCGGCCGCGGCGGCGCGCTGCTCTACGTCATCGGCGCCGACCAGGCCTTCACCGGCGCGGAGCTGCACCTGCTGGCCGAAGTGGCCCGGGCGCCGGTCGAGGTCTTCTTCGTGGTCACCCCCGGCGCGGGCGGCTGGGCCCCGGCCGAGGCGGCGGGCGGGACGGACGACACGGAGGCGCCCGTCCCGTCGCCCCGCGACGCGTCGTCCGAGGCGCCGGCCCTGCTGGACCCGGCGGAGGTCAGCGTCGAGGCGCACCGGGCGGCCCTGCTCGCCGCCGTGCCCGCCCTCGCCGGCGCCCGCTGGTTTCCGGTGCACCGGGCCGAGCATCCCGGCCTGCGCCGGGCCCTGGTCGGCTGGGCCGCCGACGAGGGGCTGCGCCGCGGCAGCCGCCAACCGCCCGTGCTGCCCGGCGCCCACGGCCGGGTGGCCGTCGTCTCCGACGCCGACGCGGGGGACTGGTCGGAGCGGCTGGAGCGGCAGACCCGCACCTGCGCCCGGAGCATCCGCCAGCACCTCGCGCTGGAACTGGCCAACATCCACCTGCGCGCGGTCCAGGAGATCGTCTTCGGGGTGGGCTGCACGGGCCTGCCGCAACTGCTCGACCGGGAGATGGAGGCACTGTCCCTGCTCGCCACCGCCAAGTGCGACCAGGCCGTGCGCGCGGTCATCGACGACGCCGCCGCGCAGGTCCTCGGCGCGCCGCTGGCCGAGGGGGTCCGGCAGCGGATCGCCGCGGCCGTGCGGTGGGGCCTGGCCGACCAGCCGCAGGGCCGGGACCTGGAACGGGTGCTCCTGGTCACCAGCACCGCAGGGGTGGGCGACCTGGTCGGCGCCGGCGCGATCGACGCGCTGGCCGGCCATCCCGGTGCACACCGCTCCGAGGTGCTGCCGCCGGTCGCCGTGGCGCTCTCCGGCGGGTGCTGGCAGCACTGGCGCACCCCGGGCAACAACGACCCGATGGCCGCCCGGTCCTGGGCCCAGCGCGCCCTGCGCGAGGTGGAGCTGGAGCTGTCCCGCGAGGTGTCCCGGCGCTTCGAGGCGGTCCGTCTCTCCCTCGGCGCGGTGCTCTCCGATGCCCTCGACCACGGCATCCTGCTCGCCTGAGCGCGGCGTCGTCCCGTCGCCGCTCCGCCCGGTCCGCGCTGCCCGGGAGGGTGATCCGGGCCGCCCCGGCGTTCCGGTTCATCGGTTCCCCGAATCCGGTGGCACGATGGGGGGCATGGCGGCTCCACAGGTTGCACCGGTCGAGACGCCGGACACCGACGAGGTGCCGGTCTCGGACCGGCCTTGGGTGACGATCGTCTGGGACGACCCGGTCAACCTCATGACATACGTGACCTGGGTCTTCCAGAAGCTGTTCGGGTACAGCCGGGAGAAGGCCGAGAAGTTGATGCTGGACGTGCACCACAAGGGTCGGGCCGTGGTGTCCAGCGGCGCCCGGGAGCGGATGGAGCACGACGCGTCGCAGCTGCACGCGTACGGGCTGTGGGCGACGGTGGACCGCTCGTGAGCATGTTCCGCCGCCAGGCCGGCCGGTACGTCGCCACCTTCGCCGTCGACGAGGTGCGGGTGCTGCGCAAGGTCGCCTCCGAGGTGGTCGGGCTGCTCACCGACGGCTTCGACCACTCCGACCCGGTGGTCGGGCGGCTCTTTCCCGACGCGTACCCGGACGACCCGGCGAACACGGCGGAATTCCGCCGGTACACCGAGGGTGACCTCAAGACCGCCAAGATCGATCAGGCCGGCGCGATCCTGGCCGCGCTGCCGGACGAGGCGGGCGGCGAGGTGCGGCTGGACGCCGAGGCGGCCGAGGCGTGGCTGCGGGCGCTCAACGACGCCCGGCTGGCGATGGGCGTCCGGCTGGAGATCAAGGACGGCACCGACCTGGGCGAGGAGCTCGACGACGCGGTCGCCGAGGACCCGACCTCCTCGCGGGTGTTCCAACTGTCGGTCTACGCGTACCTGGGATATCTCCAGGAATCCCTGCTCAACGCCCTGATCGACTGAGTGTGACGGTCACCGCCTCGCAGTCTGCGGCCGGTGGGCGCTAGGCTGGGCGGCGTGCTGAGCATCGACCGGTCGATCGTCGAGGCGATCGTGGCGCACGCGCGCCGGGACCACCCGGACGAGGCGTGCGGCGTGGTCGCCGGTCCCGTCGGCAGCGACACCCCCACCCGGCACATCCCGATGGACAACGCCGCGCGCTCGATGACGTTCTACGAGTTCGACTCGATGGAGCAGCTGCGGGTGTGGCGGGAGATGGACGACCGCGACGAGGAACCGGTCGTCATCTACCACTCGCACACCGCGACGGAGGCGTACCCGTCCCGGACGGACATCTCCTTCGCCGGTGAGCCCGGGGCCCACTACCTGCTGGTCTCCACCCGCGAGCCGGACAGCGAGGAGATCCGCTCCTTCCGGATCGTCGACGGCGTGGTGACCGAGGAGCCGGTGCGGATCGTGGACGCGGCGGTGGACCCGCACGCCGTCCAGTCCTACATGTTCGGGCAGAGCCCGGCGACGGTCGACTACGAGTGTTCCGGCCGCTGACCTTCAGCGCCGTTCACTTCCCGTCCGTCACCGAGGCACACCCGATCAAGGAGCACGACACCATGGCCATCGAGGTTCGCATCCCCACCATCCTGCGCAGCTACACCGGCGGCGCGAAGGTCGTCGAGGGCGCCGGGGACACCCTGGGCGACCTGCTCACCGACCTGGACTCCCGGCACGCCGGCCTGCGCGGCCGGCTGGTCACCGACGCCGGCGCGCTGCACCGCTTCGTCAACGTCTACGTCAACGACGAGGACGTCCGCTTCCTCGGCGCGCTGGACGCCAAGCTCACCGACGGCGACAGCGTGACCATCCTGCCGGCCGTCGCCGGTGGCGCGTTCGGCTTCGCGGCCGCGGCCGCCATCGCGTCGCACGCCGTCTCCCGGCGCGCGCCCGTCGCTCGCTGACCGGCGGGCGTCATGGCGCGGTACGACAGCCTGCTCGACGCCTGCGGCGGCACCCCCCTGGTGGGGTTGCCCCGGCTCTCGCCGACGGTGCCCGAGGGGGCACCGCCGGTGCGGCTCTGGGCCAAGCTGGAGGACCGGAACCCGACCGGCAGCATCAAGGACCGGGCGGCCCTGTTCATGGTCCGCGCGGCCGAGGAGTCCGGCCGGCTCCGGCCGGGTGACACCATCCTCGAACCGACCAGCGGCAACACCGGCATCTCACTGGCCATGGTGGCCAAGCTCCGCGGCTACCGGCTGGTCTGCGTGATGCCGGAGAACGTCTCCACCGAGCGGGTCCAGCTGCTCCGGATGTACGGCGCGGAGATCATCTTCTCGCCGGCCGCTGGCGGCTCGAACCAGGCCGTCGCCACCGCCAAGCAGATCGCGGCGGAGCACCCGGACTGGGTGATGCTCTACCAGTACGGCAACGAGGCCAACGCCCGGGCGCACTACGAGACGACCGGGCCGGAGCTGCTGCACGACCTGCCCACCATCACCCACTTCGTGGCGGGCCTGGGCACCACCGGCACCCTGATGGGCACCGGCCGCTACCTGCGGGAGAAGGTCGACGGCATCCAGGTCGTCGCGGCAGAGCCGCGCTACGGCGAGCTGGTCTACGGCCTGCGCAACATCGACGAGGGGTACGTCCCGGAGCTCTACGACGCCACCGTGCTGTCCCGGCGTTTCTCCGTGGGCACCCGGGACGCGGTGCTGCGCACCCGGCAGCTGGTCGAGGTCGAGGGGATCTTCGCCGGCTTCTCCACCGGCGCGATCCTGCACGCCGCCCTCGCGGTGGCCCACGAGGCGGTGCGGGACGGCCGCCGCGCCGACGTCGCCTTCGTGGTCTGTGACGGCGGCTGGAAGTACCTCTCCACGGGCGCCTACGGCGGTACGCTCGCCGACGCCGAGGACGCCCTGGAGGGACAGCTCTGGGCGTGAGGCCCGACCCCGGGCCGGCCGGTCCACGCCGGCCGGCCCGGGGGTGTCACGTTGATGACAACTTCCATTAGATGATTCTTGCCCCGCCGTCGCTGCGCGTAGGCTGCGCAGCGTGGCGTACGCGTCGGTAGAGATCATCGGCGAGGCTCGCACCGGCGTGTCGACTACGGTGAGTAACGACAAGGCGACGGGATGAGACTGACCGTTCTCGGCTGCGCGGGCAGCTTTCCCGGCCCCGAGTCCCCCTGCTCCGCCTACCTCGTCGAGGCGGACGGCTTCCGGCTCCTGATCGACTTCGGCTCCGGGTCGCTTTCCACCCTCCAGCGCTACGCGGGGCTGCACGCCCCGGACGCCATTCTCCTGACCCACCTGCACTGCGACCACATCCTCGACGCCGCCTCGTACGTGGTGGTCCGCCGGTACGCCCCCGACGGGCCGTACCCGCCCCTGCCGGTGTACGCCCCGTCCGGCGCGCCGGACCGGCTGGCCGCGGTCTACGACCAGGAGGACAGCACGGTCGAGGACGTCTACCAGTTCTACGGCCTGCAACCCGGCACCTTCCCGATCGGCCCGTTCACGGTCACCGTCGACCGGATGAACCACCCGGTCGAGACCTACGGGGTGCGCCTGGAGCACGGCGGGCGGGTGCTCTGCTACTCCTCGGACACCGCGCCCTGCGACGCGCTGCTGCGACTGGCCCAGGACGCCGACGTCTTCCTCTGCGAGGCGAGCTACCTCGACGGCATGGAGAACCCGCCGGACCTGCACCTGACCGGCCGGGAGGCCGGCGAGGCGGCAACCAAGGCAGGGGTCGGCCGGCTGCTGCTGACCCATCTCGTGGTGGCCTGGGGCAGCGAGTCGCACACCGTCGAGTCCGCCGCCGGCGCGTACGGCGGGCCGCTGGAAGTGGTCCGGGCCGGCGCCGCGTACGACATCTGAGCCAGCGGGTGCCGCGTGGCTGGGACCGGCCGATCGTCCTCAACGTCCGCGTCGAGGCGTGCGACTGAGCCCTGACGGGGCCGTCCGGTCCGCCGTCCCGCCCGGCGCGCGTTCGTGGTGAAATGTTCGCCACCACGTCAGCGGCCGGTCGTCCCGTACACCGCTGTCGCCCCCACGGTGACATCATGCGGATCGCCATCGTGACCGAGTCGTTCGCGCCGGACGTCAACGGCGTCGCGCACTCGGTGGTCCGAACGGCGGAACACCTCGTGGCCCGGGGCCACGAGCCCATGGTCATCGCCCCGTCCCCGCCCGGCGCCAGACGGCGTCCGGTCGACCGGTTGCCGTACCCGGTGGTCCGGATCCCCAGCGTGCCGCTCCCGCGCTACCAGGGCTTCCGGCTCGGGATGCCCAGCCTCCGGCTGGCCGAGGCGCTCCTCGGCCACGCGCCCGACGTGGTCCACCTGGCCAGTCCGTTCGTCCTCGGCGCGCGGGCCGCCACGCTGGCCCGGCGGCACGGGCTGCCCACGGTCGCCGTCTACCAGACCGACGTCGCCTCGTACGCGCGGGCGTACCGGGTGGGGTGGGGGGAGGCGGCGGCCTGGCGGCGGCTGCGGGAGATCCACAATTCGGCACAGCGCACCCTCGTGCCCTCCACCCGGTCCGCCGCCGACCTGATCGCCAACGGCGTGCAGCGGATCTGGCTGTGGCGTCGCGGCGTCGACGCGGAGCGGTTCCACCCCGACAAGCGTTGCGCCGGGCTCCGCCGCGCCCTCGCGCCGCGCGGCGAGATCCTGGTCGGGTACGTCGGACGCCTCGCCCCGGAGAAGCGGGTGGAGCTGCTGTCGGCCGCCGCCCGGCTGCCCGGGGTGCGGATCGTGGTCGCCGGGGACGGCCCCGCCCGGCGGCAGTTGGAGAGGGCCCTGCCCGAGGCGCGGTTCCTCGGCGTGCAGCACGGCGAGGCCCTGGCCCGGCTCTACGCCAGCCTCGACATCTTCGTGCACACCGGGCCGCACGAGACCTTCGGCCAGACCCTCCAGGAGGCGGCGGCCAGCGGACTGCCGGTGGTGGCGCCGGCCAGCGGCGGTCCGGTGGACCTGGTCGAGCCGGGTGTGACCGGGCTGCTGGTGCCACCCGGTGACGCGGACGCCCTGGCCGAGGCGGTGGCGACGCTCGCCGGCGACGCGCGGCGGCGGACCGCTTACGGGGCCGCCGGCCGGGCCGCGATCGGCCGGCGTAGCTGGACCGCCATCGGCGACGAGCTGATCGGGCACTACCAGGCGGTCCTGGCCGGTGTACCGGCCGGCGACCTGCCGGCCACGTGACCGGCGGCGCCGCCCCGGCCGGGCGGGGGCTGCGGATCGTCCGGCTGGCGAACTTCGTCACCGCCCGCTCCGGCGGGCTGCGCACCGCCCTGCGACACCTCGGCGAGGGCTACCGGGCGGCCGGTCACGACCCGGTGCTGGTCGTTCCGGGACGCCGGCCCGCGGTGAGCCGCCAGCCCTGGGGCACGGTGCTGACCGTGCCGGGGCCGGCCGTGCCGGGCAGCGGCGGCTACCGGGTGGTCACCGGCCGGCGGACGGTGCAGCGGCTGCTGACCCGGCTCGCCCCCGACCGGCTGGAGGTCTCCGACCGCTCCACGCTGCGCTGGACAGGCGAGTGGGCCCGCGCGCACGGGGTGCCCTCGGTGATGGTGTCCCACGAGTGCCTGACCGGGCTGCTCGGCCAGTGGCGGCTGCCGGAGGCCACCGCCCGCCGGGTGGCGGACCGGCTCAACCGGCTCACCGTGGGGGCGTACGACCGGATCGTCTGCACCACCCGGTGGGCGGCCGAGGAGTTCGACCGGATCCACGCCCCCCGGGTCGACCTGGTTCCGCTCGGCGTCGACCTCGACACGTTCCATCCGGACCGGGCCGAGCCGGCCCTGCGGGAGCGGTACGCCGACCAGACCGAGGTGCTGCTCGTCCAGTGCGCCCGGCTCTGTCCGGAGAAGCGTCCGGAGCTGGCGGTCGACGCGCTGGTCGAGCTGCGCCGCCGGGGCGTACCGGCGGTTCTGGTGCTGGCCGGCGACGGGCCGTTGCGGGGCGGGCTGGCCCGGCGGGCGGCCGGGCTGCCGGTGCATTTCACCGGCTTCCTGCCCGACCGGACCGCGGTCGCCGCCCTGCTGGCCAGCGCCGACGTGGTGCTCGCGCCGGGGCCGGTGGAGACGTTCGGGCTGGCCGGCCTGGAGGCCCTGGCCAGCGGGACGCCGGTGGTGGTGAATGCCGCCAGCGCGTTGCCGGAGGTGATCGGCGGGGCGGGCCTCGCGGCGTACGGCACGGCGGCCTCGATGGCCGACGCGGTCGTCCGGCTGCTGGAGCGGCCGGAGGCGGCGCGGCGGGCGACCGCCCGGGCGCGGGCCGAGGAGTTCGGCTGGCCCGCCGCGATCCGCGGTTTCCTGCGGGTGCACGGGGCGGAACCGGACGGTACGCCGCCACGGCTGCCGGGCTGAGGACACCCCGGGGCGGTTGGCTCACGGCACCGCATAAGGTGCAGGCATGGCGCGACCTGACGGGCGGCTGCCCGACCAACTCCGACCGGTGACCCTGACCCGAGGCTGGAGCACCCATCCGGAGGGCTCCGTGCTCGTCGAGTTCGGTGGTACGCGGGTGCTCTGCACCGCCAGCGTCACCGAGGGGGTGCCCCGCTGGCGCAAGGGCTCCGGGCTCGGCTGGGTGACCGCCGAGTACGCGATGCTGCCCCGCGCCACCAACACCCGCTCGGACCGGGAGAGCGTCAAGGGCCGGGTCGGTGGCCGTACCCACGAGATCTCCCGGCTGATCGGGCGGAGCCTGCGGGCGGCCATCGACCTCAAGGCGCTCGGCGAGAACTCGATCGTGCTCGACTGCGACGTGCTCCAGGCCGACGGCGGCACCCGGACGGCGGCGATCACCGGCGCGTACGTGGCGCTGCACGACGCGGTGACCTGGCTGGCCGGGCGCAAGGCGCTGGCCGGCAAGCCGGAGAAGGTGATGCACCGGTCGGTGGCGGCGGTCAGCGTCGGCATCATCGCCGGCGAGGCCCGGCTGGACCTCGACTACTCCGAGGACGTCGCCGCCGAGGTCGACATGAACGTGGTGTGCACCGGCGAGGGCGACTTCGTCGAGGTGCAGGGGACCGGCGAGGCCGGCATCTTCTCCCGTACGCAGCTCGACTCGCTGCTCGACCTGGGGCTGTTGGGCTGCGTGGAACTGGCCGACGCACAGCGGAAGGCACTCGCATCATGAACAAGGTCCTGCTCGCCACCCGTAACCGCAAGAAGCTGATCGAGCTGCAGCGGATCCTCGACGGCGCGCTCGGCGCGCACCGGATCGCCCTGATCGGGCTGGACGACGTCGAGGAATACCCGGAGCTGCCGGAGACCGGCCTGACCTTCGGCGAGAACGCGCTGATCAAGGCCCGGGAGGGCTGCCGCCGCACCGGCCTGCCCACCATCGCCGACGACTCGGGGCTCGCGGTCGACGCCCTCAACGGCATGCCGGGCGTGTTCAGCGCCCGCTGGGCCGGCCGGCACGGCGACGACCGGGCCAACCTCCAGCTGGTGCTGGACCAGATCGCCGACCTGCCCGACGAGCACCGCGCCGCCTCGTTCGTCTGCACCGTTGCGCTGGTGCTGCCCGGCGGCAAGGAGCATCTGGTCGACGGCCGCCAGGCCGGCCGGCTGTTGCGCGCCCCGCGCGGCGACGGCGGTTTCGGGTACGACCCGATCTTCCTCGGCGACGGTCAGGACCGGACCAACGCCGAGCTGACGCCGGAGGAGAAGGACGCGACCAGCCACCGCGGCAAGGCCCTGCGCGAACTCGCCAAGCTCACCGCCAAGGTCCTCCCACCCACCCCCTGACCCACCCACGCCCCCGCCCATCGAGCGCACTTTCACGGAAAGAGTGGCTATTCCGCGTCGAATAGCCACTCTTTCCGTGTAACTGCTGGCGGGGGCGGGGGGCGGGGGGAGGGCGGCGGGGTTAGGCGAGGGGGCCGAGTTCGCGTTCGATGGCGGCGCGGAGGTCGGGGCCGGCGAGGACGGCGCGGGCGGCCTCCATCACCGGGGCGAGGAAGACGTCCGGGCCGGGCTCACCGGCGACTGCGGCCAGCGCCTCGACGGCGGCCCGGCCGGCGGGCGACGGGGTGAGCGGCGCGCGCAGCTGCAGCCCGCGTACGGCGGCAAGCAGCTCCACCGCGAGCAGGCTGGTCAGGTTGTCCAGCACCGTGCGCAGCTTCTTGGCCGCCGCCCAGCCCATCGAGACGTGGTCCTCCTGCATCCCGCTGGTGGGCAGCGAGTCCACCGAGGCGGGGGCGGCGAGCCGACGGTTCTCCGCCACGATTCCGGCGGCCGTGTACTGGGCGATCATCAGGCCGGAGTTGACCCCGGCGTCGGGGGAGAGGAACGCCGGCAGCTCCCGGTTGCGGGCCACGTCGAGCAGCCGGTCGACCCGGCGCTCGGCGATCGCGCCCACCTCGGCGGCGGCGATGGCCAGGTAGTCGGCGGCGAAACCAAGCGGCGCGCCGTGGAAGTTGCCGGTGGACTCCACCCGGCCGTCGGGCAGCACCACCGGGTTGTCCACCACCGAGAGCAGTTCCCGCGCGGCCACCGTCGCGGCGAAGTCCAGAGTGTCCCGCGCGGCGCCGGCCACCTGCGGGGCGCACCGCATCGAGTACGCGTCCTGCACCGCGTGCGCCAGGTCGTCGCGGTGCGAGTCCATCACCCGCGAGTCCTGGAGCAGCCGGTGGATGTTCGCCGCCGACGCCGCCTGGCCGGGGTGCGGCCGGATGGCGTGCAGCTCGGGCAGGAACGGCCGCTCCGAGCCGAGCATCGCCTCGATGGCCAGGGCGGCGGTCACGTCGGCCATGGCGAACAGGTGCCGGGCGTCGTGGATCGCCAGCAGCAGCATGCCCAGCATGCCGTCCGTGCCGTTGATCAGCGCCAGCCCCTCCTTGGCGGCCAGCGAGATCGGCTTCAGCCCGACCCGGCTCAGCGCGTCGGCGGCGTCCATCCGCTCGCCGGCCGGGCCGAGCACCCAGCCCTCACCGAGCAGCACCAGCGCGCAGTGCGCCAGCGGCGCCAGGTCGCCGGAGGCGCCGAGCGAGCCGTGCTCCGGCACCCACGGGGTGATCTCGTGGTTGAGCAGGTCGACCAGGGCCTCGGCGACCAGCGGGCGGACCCCGGAGTGGCCCAGCGCCAGCGAGCGGACCCGCAGCAGCATCATCGCCCGGACCGCCTCGCGGGGCATGGGCGCGCCGACCCCGGCGGCGTGCGAGCGGATCAGCGCGTGCTGCAGCTCGGCCCGCCGCTCGGGCGCGACGAAGGTGTTCGCCAGCGCGCCGAAGCCGGTGGATACGCCGTAGACGGGCCGGCCGGCGGCCTCGATGCCGTCCACGATGGACCGACTGGTGCTCATCGCGGCCACGGTGGCCGGGTCGAGGACGACCTTGGCGGAGCCGCGGGCCACCGCGAGCACGTCGGCGGGGGTGATCCCGGTGGGCAGGATGGTGACGGTCATTGCGGGACTCCGTTGTGCAGAACCTGGCGGATCAGTGGTACACCCGGCCGGTAGGCCAGGTGCAGGTGGGACGGGGCGTCGAGGATCACGAGGTCGGCCCGGGCGCCCGGGGCGAGCACCCCGACGTCGTCGCGGCGCAGCGCCCGCGCGCCCCCGGCGGTCGCGGCCCAGACGGCCTCCGCCGGGGTCATCCGCATCTCGCGTACGGCGAGCGCGAGGCAGAACGGCATCGACGAGGTGTACGACGAGCCGGGGTTGCAGTCGGTGGCGAGCGCCACGGTCACGCCCGCGTCGAGCAGCCGGCGGGCGTCCGGGTACGGCGAGCGGGTGGAGAACTCGGCGCCGGGCAGCAGGGTGGCGACGGTCGGCGAGCCGGCCAGCGCGTCGACGTCGGCGTCGCTCAGGTGGGTGCAGTGGTCGACGCTGGCCGCGCCCAGCTCGACCCCGAGCCGTACCCCCGGGCCGGGGCCGAGCTGGTTGGCGTGCACCCGTACGCCCAACCCGGCCGCCTGCCCGCAGGTGAGGATCGCCCGGGTGTGGTCGGCGTCGAAGGCGCCCCGCTCGCAGAAGACGTCCACCCAGCGCGCGTACGGGGCGGCGGCGGCGAGCATCGGTCCGCAGACCAGCCCGACGTAGTCGTCGGGGCGGTCGGCGTACTCGGCGGGGACGACGTGCGCGCCGAGGAAGGTCGTCTCCGTGCTGACCTCGGCGGCGATCCGCAGCGAGCGGGCCTCGTCGGCGACGGTGAGGCCGTACCCACTCTTGATCTCCATGGTGGTGCTGCCCTGCCGCATGGCCTCCGCCCGCAGCCGGCGCACGGTGGCCCGCAGCTCCTCGTCGGAGGCGGCCCGGGTCGCGCCGACCGTGGTGCGGATGCCGCCGCCGGTGTACGGCTGCCCCGCCATCCGCGCCGCGAACTCGGCGGCCCGGTCCCCGGCGAAGACCAGGTGGGCGTGGCTGTCCACGAAGCCCGGCAGCACCGCGGCACCGCCGGCGTCGATCCGCCGGTCGGCGGCCGGGGCGTCCCGGGACGGGCCGATCCAGGCCACCCGGCCCTCCTCGACCAGCACCGCCACCCGGCGGCGGATGCCGAGCGGGCCGCCCTCGCCCGCGCCGGCGACGTTGGTGACCAGTTCGCCGATGTCGTCGACCAGCAGGCTGCTCACGGCGTCCCTCCGTGCTCCGGCCCGGTGCCCCGGAACCCGTCGGCCGCCGGCCGGCCCGCGCGGCTACCCACCGGACACCGCCGCGATCGCGTCGCGCAGCGCCGCCGGCACGTCCACGGTCAGGTGCACGCCGTCGCGCACCACCTGCCGACCGTCGACCACCACCGAGCTGACGTCGGCGGCGGTCGCGGCGAAGAACGCCCCCACCGGCGGCACCCCGGCCGTGCGGGCGGTGTCGAGCCGTACCGTGACCAGGTCGGCGCGGTCACCGACGGCGAGCCGGCCGGCGTCGGCCCAGCCCAGCGCGGCGTGCCCGCCGGTGGTCGCGGCGGACAGCAGGTCGACGGCGCTGAAGTGCCCCCGCCGCCGGGTGCGCAGCCGCTCGTCCAGCTCGACCGCGCGGGCCTCCTCGAAAAGGTCGATCACGGCGTGGCTGTCACTGCCCAGGCTGAGCGGGCTGCCGGCCTCGGCCATCCGCCGGGCCGGCCCGATCCCGTCGGCCAGGTCCCGCTCGGTGGTGGGGCAGAGGCAGACCCCGGTGCGGCTCTCCCCGAGCAGCGCCACGTCCGCGCCGGTCGGGTGGGTGGCGTGCACGGCGGTGACGGCCGCGCCGAGCACCCCGTGGTCGGCGAGCAGCCGGGTGGGGGTGCGGCCGTGTACCGCCCGGCAGGCGTCGTTCTCGGCGGGCTGCTCCGACAGGTGCACGTGCAGCGGCGCGCCGCGCCGGTCGGCCCAGCCGGCGACGGTGGCGAGCTGTTCCGCCGGCACCGCGCGGACCGAGTGGATGGCCGCGCCGACCCGGGCGTGCCCGCCGTCGGGGGTGAACGCGCTGACCCGGTCCGCCCAGCGCAGCGCGTCGCCGTCGCCGAAGCGCCGCTGCGGCCCGGCCAGCGGGGCGCCGTCCACGGTGGCGGTCAGGTAGCAGGTGTCCAGCAGGGTGATCCGGATGCCGGCCTGCGCGGCCGCCTCGACCAGCGCCGCCGACATCTCGTTCGGGTCGTCGTACGGGGTGCCGCCCGGGCCGTGGTGCAGGTAGTGGAACTCGCCGACGCAGGTCACCCCGGCCAGTGCCATCTCCGCGTACGCGGCCCGGGCCAGGGCCAGGTACGAGTCCGGGTCGAGCCGCTGTGCGACCGCGTACATCCCGTCCCGCCAGGTCCAGAAGTTGCCCCGCCCGGCGTGGGTGCGCCCGCGCAGCGCCCGGTGGAAGGCGTGCGAGTGGGCGTTGGCCAGGCCGGGCAGCGTCAGCCCGGGCAGCCGGACGGCGTCACCGAGCACCTCCACTCCGGCGGCGGGCCGGCCGGCGGTCAGCGGGGCGACCGTGGTGATCCGCCCGTCGACCGCCTCGATCAGCACGTCCGGGGTGGGCTCGGCGTGGTCGGGCAACCAGGCGTACTCGGCGAGCCAGCGGGTGGCGGTCATGGTGTCCACTCCCTGTGGAGCTGAATCGTCTGCGACATCACCCGATCATGGCCGCGCCGAATCGTCTGCGACATCAGCTCCACAGCCCCCGACGGCGCCGGTGCCGCCCGGCCCCGGCCCGCCGTCGTCGGCCCGGCCGGCCGGGCCGGGCTCACCGACATGCCAGTTCCTCGAGCACCCGGGCCAGGGCGGTCACCCCGGCCGCGCAGTCGGCGTCGTCGGCCGACTCGGCGGGGGAGTGGGACACCCCGGTCGGGTTGCGGACGAAGAGCATCGCGGTGGGCAGGTGCGCGGCCAGCACCCCCGCGTCGTGGCCCGCCCCGGTGGGCAGCACCGGCGCATCGAGCAGCTCGGCCAGCCGGTCGGCCAGCCCGCCGTCGAAGGCGACCAGTGGGGTGGCGGACTCCTCCGTGCAGGTCAGCTCCGTGCCGTCCCGCTTCGCCCGCTCGGCCGCCTTGGCGTGCACCGCCCCGACCAGCCCGCGCAGCGTCTCCGGTTCGGCCGCCCGGGCGTCCAGCCAGCCGGTCACCCGCGACGGGATCGCGTTGGTGGCGTTCGGCTCCACCGACACCCGGCCCACGGTGGCGTGCGCGTCGCGCAGCCGGGCCTCCTTGTTCGCCGCCAGCACCGTGAACGCGTACGTCAGCATCGGGTCGCGGCGGTCGGCCATCCGGGTCGTACCCGCGTGGTTGCCCTCGCCGTGGAAGTCGAAGCGCCAGCGGCCGTGCGGCCAGATCGCGCTGGCGACCGCGACCGGCGCGTCCTGCTCGACCAGCGCGCGGCCCTGCTCGACGTGCAGCTCCACGAAGGCGGCGAAGCGGCCCAGCAGCGCCGGGTCGGCGCCCGCCGGCCGGTCGCCCAGCGCCTCGGCGAAGCTCTCCCCGGCCGCGTCGCGCAGGCCGGCCGCGCGGTCCACCGCGATCTCCCCGGTGAGCAGCCGCGACCCCAGGCACGGTACGCCGAACCGCGCCCCCTCCTCCTCCACGAACGCCGCCACCGCGATCGGCCGGCCCGGCACCACGCCCGCGCCGCGCAACTCGTCGACGGCGAGGAACGCGCTGACGATGCCGAGCGGCCCGTCGTACGCCCCGCCGTGCGGCACCGAGTCGAAGTGGCTGCCGGTGAGCAGCGCGCCACCGGCCTGTGGGTCACCCCACCAGGCGAAGAGGTTGCCGTTGCCGTCGGCGGTGACCGGCATGCCGCGGTGCTCGGCCTGCTCGCGGAACCACTCCCGCAGCCGCAGCTCCGGCTCGGTCAGCGCGTAGCGCAGGTAGCCGCCGCTGCCGGCGTCCCGCCCGACCGGCGCGATCTCGTCCCAGAGCGCCCGGAACCGGCCCGCGAGGTCCGTCACGCGGGTCCCTCGGCCATCGGCACCCGCACCCCGGTCCGCTCGGCGACCTCGCGGGCGGCCTCGTACCCGGCGTCCACGTGCCGGATCACGCCCATCGCCGGGTCGTTGGTGAGCACCCGCTCGATCTTCTGCCCGCCCAGCGCCGTGCCGTCGGCGACGCAGACCTGCCCGGCGTGGATGGACCGCCCGATGCCCACCCCGCCGCCGTGGTGGATGGACACCCAGGACGCCCCGCTGGCGGTGTTGACCAGCGCGTTGAGCAGCGGCCAGTCGGCGATCGCGTCGGAGCCGTCGGCCATCGCCTCGGTCTCCCGGTAGGGGCTGGCCACGCTGCCGCAGTCCAGGTGGTCCCGGCCGATCACCACCGGCGCGGACAGCTCACCGGAGGCGACCATCTCGTTGAACCGCACCCCGGCCTTGTCCCGCTCGCCGTAGCCGAGCCAGCAGATCCGCGCCGGCAGGCCCTGGAAGGCGACCCGCTCGCCGGCCATCCGCATCCACCGGGCCAGCGACTCGTTCTCCGGGAACAGCTCCAGGATGGCCCGGTCGGTGGCCGCGATGTCCTTGGGGTCGCCGGAGAGCGCCGCCCAGCGGAACGGGCCCTTGCCCTCGCAGAACAGCGGCCGGATGTACGCCGGCACGAAGCCGGGGAAGTCGAACGCCCGCTCGTAGCCGGCGAGCTGGGCCTCACCGCGGATCGAGTTGCCGTAGTCGAAGACCTCCGCGCCCGCGTCGAGGAAGCCCACCATCGCCTCGACGTGCTTTGCCATCGAGGCCCGGGACCGGTCGGTGAACTCGGCCGGCTTCGCCGCCGCGTAGTCCCGGGCGTCGGCCAGCTCCACCCCCACCGGCAGGTACGACAGCGGGTCGTGCGCACTGGTCTGGTCGGTCACCACGTCGATCTCGACGCCGCGCACCAGCAGCTCGGGGAAGACGGTGGCGGCGTTGCCGACCACGCCGACGCTCAGTGCCCGGCGGTCCCGCTTCGCGGCGAGCACCCGCTGCACCGCGTCGTCCAGGGAGTCGGCGACCTCGTCGAGGTAGCGGTCGTGCACCCGCCGCTCCAGCCGGCTGCGGTCCACGTCCACGATCAGGCAGGCGCCGCCGTTCATGGTCACCGCGAGGGGCTGCGCCCCGCCCATCCCGCCGCAGCCCGCGGTCAGCGTGAGCGTCCCGGCCAGCGTGCCGCCGAAGCGCTTCGCCGCCACCGCCGCGAACGTCTCGTAGGTGCCCTGCAGGATGCCCTGGGTGCCGATGTAGATCCACGAGCCGGCCGTCATCTGGCCGTACATGGTCAGGCCGAGCTGCTCCAGGCGGCGGAACTCCGGCCAGGTGGCCCAGTCGCCGACCAGGTTCGAGTTGGCCAGCAGCACCCGGGGCGCCCACTCGTGGGTGCGCATGACCCCCACCGGGCGGCCGGACTGCACCAGCATCGTCTCGTCGTCGCGCAGCTCGGTGAGCGTCCGCACCAACGCGTGGTACGACGGCCAGTCCCGGGCGGCCTTTCCGGTGCCGCCGTAGACGACCAGGTCGTCCGGGCGCTCGGCCACCTCCGGGTCGAGGTTGTTCATCAGCATCCGCAGGGCGGCCTCCTGCGGCCATCCCTGCGCGGTGCGTGCGGTGCCGCGAGCGGCGCGGACGGGCTGGTGCATCTCGGAACTCCTCTCAGCCGAGGAACAACTGGCGGCGGGCGGCGGACGACTCGAACGCCTCCAGGCGGGACTGCGTGTCCGCCGGGGAGGCGTCGCAGATCGCCTGGAGGACCACCATGGCCAGGGTCATCGGGGCGGTGTGCAGGTCGAAGACGAGGTCGGTGCCGACCGTGGCGGGCAGCACCAGCTCGGCGTACTCGGTCGCCGGGCTGACCGGCGAGTCGGTGATCGCGACGACGGTCAGCCCGGCGTCGCGGGCCTCCCGCAGGGCGTCGAGGGTCTCCCGGGGGTAGCGGGGCAGCACGAAGGCGAGCAGCGCGGTCGCGCCCGCCGTCGCGGCCTGTTCGAGGCGGTCGGTGAGCAGGCTGCCGCCGTCGTCGAGCACCCGGACGTCCGGGTGCACCTTCGCGGCGAAGTAGGCGAAGTAGGCCGCCAGCGGCGCCGCGGCGCGCAGCCCGAGCACCGGCAGCGGGCGGCTGGCGGCGAGCAGCTTTCCGACCTCGGCGATCCGGTCCCGGTCGGCGAGCTGCCCGGCGAGCCGGTCGAGGTTGCCCATCTCGGCCCGGACGGCCCGCTGGAGTTCGTTGCCGGTGTCGTCCGGTTCGGCCGCCGCGGTGGCGGTCAGCTCCCGTAGCCGACGGCGCAGCGCCGGGTAGCCGTCGTGCCCGAGGGCCATCGCGAACCGGGTCACCGAGGGCTGGCTGACGCCGGCCAGCTCGGCCACCTCGGCCGCCGACAGGTACGCCGCCGCGCCGGCGTGCTGCACCAGGCAGTGGGCGATGCGCCGCTGGGTCGGGGTGAGGCGGACCCCCTGGACCAGGTTGAGCACCGCATCATTCACCGGGGGAGCCTATGCATGAAACCATTCAAGGCGCAAGGCGTCGTACCCGGTCGGCCGCCGCGCGGGTGCGGCGGCACCGCGAAGTGGCTATGTCAGATGGGCCGCACCTACGGGCACGGCCGTCGCGGGGACGGCCCCCTCAGCGGGCTGCCGGGCCGCGACGCGGCCTGCCGCGGTCGCATCGTCGAGGCCGTGGACCGCGACAGCGGCGGAGCGTTCGCCCTGCGATCGCCACCGGGCGGGCAGCGGCACGACCACGTCCTTCAGGAACATGGCGGGCCGCTCCACCAGGTGCCAGGAAAGCGCGGCGAGGAGCAGCGTGCCGGCGGTCGACGCCACCAGGTACGTGACGAAGCCGTACCGCACGCCGATGAGCATGGCGAACACCTGCTGAACCGGAAACGCGTAGATGTAGATGCCGTACGAGTAGTCCCGCTTGCGACCAGCGGGGTGCAGCCATCGGGGCAGCCCGACCGCCAGGTAGAGCAGCAGGTACGCGAGCAGGGGCACACCGACGACGTAGAACGCACCGAACCGCGCCGTCCCGGCAACGCCGACGGCGGCGAGGGCCGCCAGCCAGCCCGTCATCGGCACCCGGTGCGCGAACAGCTTGGCGACCGCGCCGAGCAGGAAGGGCAGGGTCAGGTATATGACGTGCCGCATGTCGAACTGCCCGACCACCGGGTACGGGCCGAGCACACCGTGCTTGGCCGGCAGAACGACCAACCCGTCACCCCGAACAAAGTCCTGCACGACGACCAGGTACACGCCGAGCAGCAGCAACACCACGGCCCTGCGCGCCCGGGCCAGCACCGCTGCCGCCATCAGCGCCGCCAGCATGAAGTAGCAGAGCACCTCGTACCGCAGGGTCCACAGCGAGCCGTTGATCGGGCCGCCGCCCTTCATGCCGCGTCCGTACGGTACGTCGCTCAGGATGCCCGAAATCGTCCACTGGTCCATGGCGAACAGCCAGTTCGCCTGCAGGTACTGCAACGGGCCTTGCGGGTGGTCCCAGAATCCGTCGAGGGTGCCCCGCTCGAAGTATGCGACCGCGGGCGCCACTACCAGCGCGGTGACCAACAGGCACACCCAGAACCCGGGCAGGATGCGCAACGCTCGGTGCCAGAGGTACCGCGGCAGGCTGAACCGCAGCGCGCTACCGGTGATCAGGAAGCCGGACAGGACGAAGAAGCCGTACACCGCGAGTTTGCCGACATCGGCCTGCTTCATGGTCTCGGTGCTGCCGAGCATCGGACGGTCCAGCGCGAGGGGCCAGCAGTGCGCGACGAGCACCGCGAACGCCAGCGCCAGCCGCAACGCCCCGATGCTGTTGGCCCGGCCGTCGAACCGGTCGGCCAGTGTCGGCAGCCTCCGGTCGAACCGGGCCAGCGGCATCCGCGCGCGAAGACGTGCCATGTCCATAGATGTCCTTTGATCTGCGTCGCCCGTCGCGCCTGCCTGGGAGCGCGGTCCCGTACTGTACGTGGTCCCTCGCGGTTCAACAACGCATGATCAGGCTGAGCGTGCCGGCGCAACCTCACGCAGGTCACCGACGTCGGACCCGTCCATCAGGACGAACAGCAGTGGATCCGAGCGGTAACAGGGCGTGGTCAGGATCGGGGCGTACTGGCGTAGAGGAAGTCAGTGACGGCCGGGGCGAAGATCGCGTTGAGCGTGGGCAGGTGGCCACCACCTCTGATGTCCCACAGCTCGACCCGGGTGGCCTCACGGCAGCCGACGGAGTAGGTGGTCACCCCCGTCTCCGCCCCGCGCAGCCGGGGTTCGAGGTCCAGGCGCGGAGCCGAGGTGTCGGCCTCCGCCGAGCAGCTGTTGATCCGCCGCCAGGTGGCGAGCGTGGTGTCGACCGACGGGTACCGGTGGCCGTCTCTCGTGCCGCCGCCGAACTTGATGGTCGCGTCGGCGGTGCCGTGGATCTGCAGCACGCTGACCGGCCGCTGGGGTGTGCACAGTGACGTGTCGTCGTCGGCGGCGCCGGCGAGTGAGACGATCGCGGTGACCCGCATCGATCGTTCGCAGGCCATCCGGTAGCCCATGAAGCCGCCGTTGGAGTGGCCGACCAGATAGACCCGTGCGGTGTCGACCGAGTACGCCGACTCCACGGTGTCAAGGAGGCGTTCGAGGTACGCCACGTCGTCCACCCCGCTGTGGTGGGCGTCGCAGCAGGCTTCGGTCGCGTTCCAGAACCTCATGCCGTCCCGGTCGGTGGTGCCGTCCGGAATGGCGTAGAGGAAACCACGGCGGTCGGACTCGGGGGTGAGGTTGAAGTACCGCTCCTGCTGGACGCCGCTGGACCCGTAGCCGTGCAGCAGCACGACGAGGGGGACCTTCCTGGCGTGGTCGTACCCGACCGGCACATGAAGCTGGAAGGGCCGGCTGTCCAGGTCGACGGCTCCGGTGGTGCCCGGTGCCACCGGGGGATGCCACGCGGCTGTCGGGCCTGTTGAGCCACCGTCGCCGGACGACCCGCAGCCGGCCAGAAACGGAAGCATGAATGCGGCAGCCAGCCAGCGTCTCATCCTCACGGGGAGCAATCTTGGCATTCCGGCGTCGGCCGAGCGGGCAGCCCCCGGTCCGCCCTCCGGTCACCGGGTGCCCGCTCGCTACTATCCACACCGTCGCTCCGGGGAGGGTGGAATGCAACCAGGCAGTCCGTTCCAGTTGCTCGAGACCCTGGGGTCGTGCCAGGTGGGTAAGGTGTGGTCAGCCGTCGATGCCCAGGGCCGGGCGCTGACGGTTGCCATCCTCGACGCCGCCGTCGCCACCGACCAGCAGTGGCGGAAGTCCTTCGCCTCCATCGCGAACGCCCTGCGGGACCGGGACGGCAGGCCGAGCTTCCTCCACGCCGACTTCTCGGCCCCGGCGCCATGGGTCGCCTACGCGGCCGGCAGCGGTCACGAGGCCGAACAGGTCTTCGTCGTCCTCGGCCTGGACTACCGTCCGACCTCGCCACCGGCGCAGGCGCAGGCGCAGCCCGCCGATTCGAGCACGCACGAGCCACCCTGGGCGAAGGTGGCCATCAACGAGCCCACCCAGGCCATGCCGATTGCCACCAGTGCCACATCCGCCAGCGACGGGCAGTACCCGGCCGACGTCGTCGAGGGGCCTCCGCAGGACCACCGACCCACCTCTGGCGTCGGGGTGCCGGTGTCGACGCCGCCTTCTCCCGTGTCGGTTCCGCCGGCCTCCCCCGTGTCGGTTCCGCCATCCGCCCCGGATGCGCCGTCGGCGTGGGACCAGCCGTACTCGACCAGCTATCCACCGCTGCGGTCGGCCGTGCGGGAGCGGCCCCGGCGCACCGGCCTGTGGGTCGGCATCGCGATCGCGGTCGTCGTGGCGCTCGGCGCGGGCGTCGGCTTCTTCGTGTGGCGGTCTGCCGGCGACGCGACGCGCCAGGCCGGACCGGACTCGTCCCCGTCCGCGGCCGTGTCCAGCAGCCCCGAGCCGGTCGCCTTCCCCACGGGAGCACCGCGCAGCCCGGGTGCTGAACCGCCCAAGCCCGGTTCCTGGCCCGCCGAGCCGCAGTTCGGCGACGCCGACCGGGTCAGGGAGGAGACCCCCGCCGGCCTCGGCTTCACCTTCAAGGTGCCCGATTCCTGGGCCTGCGACGCGCGCCAGCGCGGCCCCGGCTTCGCCAGGTATCTCTGCGGCATCTCACGTCCCGGGGTCCCCGAGGTCGGCGGGGAGATCATCGTCCGGAACTGCCCGAAGCCCTGTGGCGAAGAGGTGCAGGCCGCGTACCGGAGGGCCGAGGAGGCGTGGGGCCTGCAGTGGGTCCAGGCCGGGAACGCGACCTACGCCGAGGCCCCAAAGGTCGGCGGGAAGGATCGCTACGGACTGGTGGTGATCGGTTGGTGGCGGAGCAGCCCCGACGGCGTGATCGACCGCCAGATCGTCCTCCGCATGACCGCGACGGGGGCGCAGGTCGGTGAGGTGCGCAAGGTGGCCAACGGCATCCGGACAACCTTGTCCTTGTGATGCGCGCCGGCGGCGGTCCCGCCGGCGGAAGAGGTGGGTCCACGGGGCATCGCCCGAGGCCAGCGCTCTGTAATCTGTGGTGCCCGCGTACGGTCAGCAGCGAGCTGGGCGTTGCGGTTTCCGTTCCAATGAAACTGGTTTGAAAGGGTCGGATGGATCCCAGAGTGCCGACGCGATCCGCGACGTGGCATCCCACAGTCAGCGTCGTCATCCCCTCAATCGGCAAGCCGGGACTTCGCCGAGCCGTCGAATCCGTGCTCGGGCAGACACATCCGGTCACCGAGGTCCACGTGGTGCTCAACTCCGAGGCCGAGGTGGACGTTCCGGGCGATCCACGCGTTCGGCTGTTCCGCTACCTCGAGCGCCGGAACGGGAACGCCGCCCGCATGGCCGGTGTCCGGAGGTGCGCCGGAGACCTGGTCGCATTCCTGGACGATGACGACGTCTGGCATCCGACGAAGATCGAGCGCCAGGTGCGGGACATCGCCGAGGCCGGCCTCGCCGGATCGTCGACATGGATCTCGTCCACCAAGGTCATGGTGGACTTCGAACACGGCTCCGAGACCTGGCCCCGTGCGCCTTACGACCCCCGCCGCACGCTGGAGAACAACCTGTTGCGGCGGCACCGGGTCCAACGCGGGCAGGCGTTCCTCCCGTCCTCCACGCTCCTCTTCCCCCGGTCGCTTCCGATGACCGTGCCCCTGGACGAAGGGCTGAGTCTGCACCAGGACCTGACCTGGCTCCTGCAACTCTCCCGAAGCCTGCCCGGGCTGGTGGTTCGGCAACTGAACGACGCCCTGACCAGGTACGACGCGACCGGTGACGGCATTTCGCGCTCGATCTCGCTGGCCCGTGAGCTCGGCTGGGCGCGCGAGTACCTCAGCTCGGCAACCCCTCGGGACCGGGGTGACTACTACCTCGGATCGGTCATGACGTATGCCCGCCGCCAGGGCACGATGGGCGGGATGGTGAGGGTCTTCTCGGAAGGACTGCGGGTCGGGCGACCGGGTGCAGCCGCCGTGGGCTACGCGTGCGGGGCCATGGCTGCGGGACTCGTGAAGGCCGTGGCGGCGGGCGTGCGGCAGCCGCTGCGACGCCGCACGAAGGCCGACGAGGGCGCGGAAGTACGCCAGTGGATCCGACGGTAACGGTAGGGACCGGTTCGTCGGCCGCAGCCATCGCTCGTACCGAATGGCCGGTAGCTCTGAGTGCGGTCGTCTCGGTTACCTGCCTCGCCCTGCTACCCAAGACCTTCGGTCAGGGCGGCGCGCCGTGGCACGTCGGCGTCGCCATCCCGGTCTTCGCGCCGTCGACCTGGGTGATCGCACTCGTCGTGGCCTTCGTCGTGCTGCTGGCGACGACCTGGCGGCGGCTGCGATGGATGCCGGTCCTGGTGTCGGGGATCGCTGCCCTGGCCCTGTGCATCGGCCTCGGCATCGTGACCCGCGGCGGCGCCTCCACCCGGGAGCTGGTCGGAGCGGTGCAGTATCTGTCCGCACCGGTCGCCTTTGCGGTGGGATGTCTGTTCGCCAAGCACAGATCCGCCGTCCTGGCGCTCAGACTGACCTCCGCCGGAGTCATCGCCGCCCAGTTCGGCTGCGCGGCTCTCCAGTGGCTCGGCGTACCGCTCAATCCCATGGGGACCGTCGAAGCGGCCCGCTTCCTCGGCGACCGGACCAACGGAACACTGAACCACCCGGTCAACCTCGCGAAGGCCGTCGTGCTGGTTCTCGCCCTCTACTACCTCACGACCGGGCCGGACAGCCGCCTCGGCCTCGGCCGGCTTCAGCTTCCCGCGATCGTCGGGCGGTACGGGATTCCCGCCGCCGCGCTCGCGACGACCGCCCTGACCGGCAGCCGGACCGGGCTGCTGGCGGTCCTGATGCTGATCGTGATGGGCGAGTTGATGCTGCGCAGGCTGGGCGCGGAAGGCGCCCCTACCGGCCGCAGAAGCCGGCAGACCGTCATCGGGTTCATCCTGCTCGGCATCGGCGTGCTCGCGGTGGCCCCCGTGTTCATCGTCCGGATGATCGCCGACCCGACCGGCGGCGCCAGGGGGCAGATCATGTCCAGCGCACTGGAGTTCCTGGCCAGCCGACCGTGGTGGGGCATCGGCCCCAACAACTACGTGGAGGTCGTCGGCCGGATAGACCCGGTCGTGGCGGGCGGGGTGCCGGTGCACAACGGCGTTCTGCTCGCCGCCGTCGAGCTGGGCATACCGGGCGCGGTCATCCTGCTCACGCCGGCTTCGGCGTTGGCCGTGCTGTGCGTGTGGAAGGGTGTCTTCCGGCCGAATCTCGTCCCGGCGTTCTGCCTCACCTTCACGGTGGCCTATTTCGGGATCGTGGCCACCACGTACGGCGTCATGGCCGAGTCCATGCTGCCGCTGTGGTTCCTCGTCCTGGGAGTAGCGACCGTGTGGCTGGTGGAGGACCACCAGCACCAGGATCAACGGCGCGAAAACCGGGGAGGCGCTGCCGCGACGCGCGAAGGCCACGGGAGCGCGGACCAGGGCGGCGGGGCCCCCGCGGGGGAGGAGAAGCGACCCGGCCCGGCCGCCTCGGGTAATCCGGTGCTGGCGGGTACGGCCCGGCGGCCGAACGTGCGCGGGGTGGTGGGCGGAGCGTCGGCTCTGGCCGCCTCCCGCATCGCCGGCAGCGGGCTGCAGGCCGTCGCGATGGTTCTGCTGGCACGGTACGTGGACCCGCAAGGCTTCGGTGCCTTCGGCGGGTACTTCGGCGCGGTGGCCTTCCTGGCCGTCGTGGCGGACGCGGGCGTCTCGACCGCCCTCCTGCGTTGGCGGGCACTCGGGCGCGACACCGCCGTCAGCGCGGGCCTGCGCCTGAACGTCCTCACCACGATCGGTGGCCTGGTCATCGCCGCGGCGATCGGCCTGAGCCTCACCGCTGGCACCATGGCGCCGTGGATCGCCGTGCTCCTCGCGGCCGGCTGGATGCTGGACAAGAACGTCGAGACGATGTTGTCGCTCGCGATCGCCGACGGCCGGATGGGGCACGCGGTCGTGTCGATCCTGGGCCGGAAAGCCGTGCAGGTCGCGATCTTCGTGACCGCCGTCAACCTTGGCGGCGAACCCTTCGCCTGGCTCGCGTACGGCTTGGTGGTCGCGTCGGTGCTGGGGCAGGTCCACGTGCGGTTCGCGGTCCGGATCTCCGGCTCGGCCGCCGCCACCGACGTGTGGCGAGCGGCGCTGGACTCGCGGGCGTACCTGGTCAGCAACGTTTCCGCACAGGCGCGGGTCCTGGACGCGACGGTCGTCTCCCTCGTCGCGCCGGGTGCCGGCGCGGGACTGTACGCCGCCGCGTCTCGCATCTTCTCACCGTTCGTATCGATCCCGTCCGCACTCAGCACCGTGCTGGTGCCGCATTCGGCGACCGCGCGGGCCGCCGAGGCACGGCGGCTCTTCTGGCGCATGAACCTCGCCGTGGTACTCGTGGTCGGCGCGATCAGCGCCGCCGGGATGGCCGCCGCGCCGTGGTTGGCGGAGCTGTTGTTCGGCGAGACCTATTCGGGGGCCG
Organism: Micromonospora sp. CPCC 206171; assembly: GCF_036906755.1. Taxonomy (NCBI): domain Bacteria; kingdom Bacillati; phylum Actinomycetota; class Actinomycetes; order Micromonosporales; family Micromonosporaceae; genus Micromonospora; species Micromonospora sp. CPCC 206171. The sequence goes on from NZ_JBAKHT010000001.1 coordinate 225,085, forward strand.
GTGTCGTCATCGCCGTCATGCTCGCCGGCGTCCCCTCGTTCTGCGCGAGTTCGCCCTGCGGCGCCGTGCTGCAAGGCGTGGGCCGGGGGGCGCTGGTGGCGAAGATCGGCGTCGTGAGCGCCGCCGCGCTGCTCGTCACGGTGGCCGGCGGCGCGGCGCTGTTCGGTGCGGTCGGCGCAGCCGCGGCGGTCTCCCTGACGTATCTCTTCAAGCACGCCGCACTGCTCGTCGTGGGTGATGCCGTGCTGCGGAGCGACCGGGTGATGCCGGTCGTGCCGCACACGGCCGGGCACTCGACGTCGGCGGCGTACCGATGAACTCCCAGGATCGTGAGCGAAATGTGAAAACAGTAGCCATCGTCGTGTCCCACAACTCCGCCCGAGACCTGCCCATGAGCCTGGGCAGCCTGCGTGAACTGCCCATCGCCGAAGTCGTGGTGGTGGACAACGCGTCGTCCGACGACAGTGTCGAGGTGGCGGCCCAGTACACCCCGCACGTCATCCGTTCGTCCAATGTGGGGTTCGGTAAGGCGATCAACGCGGCGGTGGAGCAGTTTCCCGACGCCGACGCCTACCTGTTGCTGAACCCGGACGCCGCGCTCAGGCCCGACTCGTACGCGGAACTCTCGCGGGCGCTCCAGGACGACGCGAAGATCGGAGTCGTCGCGCCTCAGATGCGGTACGCCGACGGCGAGCCCGGCATCTCGGCGGGTCCGGACGTGAGCCTGGCCAAGGAATGGCTCGCCGCGTTGCGCGTCGACCACATGGTTCCCGGCCGCGTGAAGCGGGAACTCGCCAAGTCGCAGCTGCTCCGCAGCCGGCTCCCCATGCTGGACTACCTCGACAAGAGTGGGTCGGCAGCGGCGGCGGACGTCGCCTGGGTGTCCGGATTCTGCATGCTGGTCCGGGCCACCGCGTTCCGCGACATCAATGGGTTCGATCCCTCCTTCTTCCTCTACTTCGAGGATGTCGACCTCTGCAGACGTCTGCGCGGTGCCGGCTGGCGCGTCGTGTCGGTCGGGACCGCCTGGGCCATGCATCGGGAGAGCACGAGCACCGGTGCGGTCGGCAAGAACCGGCTGTACCGCTCGGGACTGGTCGCATACTGCGACAAGTACGGCACCGCGATGGACAGGTTCTCGGCCCGCGCCCTCAGGAGACTGCCGCTATGAAGATTCTTTTCGTCGCTCCCTGGATCCCCTCGAAGATCCGCCCGCGGAGCCTGGCCCTGCTCGAGATTCTCGCCAAGGATCACCAGATCCGTTTCCTCGGCCTGACCAGTTCGGACGAGGAGGTGCAGGAGGCCCAGGAACTGCCGGTGGAGTCCACCGTGCTGGTGCCGCGTAACCGGATCACGTCGATGCTCCGTTGTGCCACGGCCCTGCCGACCGGCACGTCGCTTCAGCAGGCCTACGCCGACGTGCCCCAGCTGTCGACCGCGCTCGCCAGCGAGCTGCGGCAGTGGCGGCCGGACGTCGTGCACCTGAACGTCTTTCGTACGGTGCACCTCGTGGAGCGGTGCGCGCCGGTGCCGGTGATCGTGGACCTCGACGAGTTCCGCAGCGAGTACTACAGCCAGCTCGCCCAGACCGCCGGCCCGAAGTGGAAGCTGGTGGGCAAGATCGAAGCGCCCCGCATGCAGGCACGGGAGGATGCCCTGGTGGCGCACAATGTGCCGCTGATGGTGTCGGCGCCCTTTGAGCCGGGCGAGGAGCGGCCGAACACGTACGTCGTTCGGAGCCCGTACGACCACCCGGAGGACACGACCCCGCGGGCGCCGGAGCCGCGGGTGCTGTTCGTCGGGAGGCTGACCTACGAGGCGAACGTCGACGGGTTGCTGTGGTTCCTCAAGAACTGCTGGACCGAGGTGAAGAGGCGGGTCCCGAACGCCGTACTCGACATCGTCGGAACCAACCCGCCCGCCTCCGTCCAAGCCTTCCGTGGCAGCGGTGTCGAGATCCACGCCAACGTTCCCGACGTCGCCCCCTACTACCCGCGGGCCTCGGCGGCCATCGTTCCGGTCTGGCGCGGTACGGGCGTGCAGATGAAGCTGATCCAGGCCTTGGCGGCTGGTGTTCCCACGGTGACCACGCCCGAGGTTGCCCGCCGAGCGGGGGTAGGGCACGATCACGAGGTCGTGGTGGGAGCGGACGCGCAGGCCTGGGCGAACGAGTTGAGCAGTGTGCTCACCGATCCGGCCAGAGGCCGGCGGCTCGCTGCCGCCGGCAAGCGGTGGGCGCTGGACTTCCACAGCTCGAACGCGGTACGTGAGCAGCTCGCCGCGGCGTACGCAGCCGTGTGGCCGGGTTCTGAGCAGTTTCGTCGGTAGCCTGCCGCGCCGCATCTTCAACGCTCGTCGCGGGCCGGCGGGCCGCTCGACCTAGTGAGGAAGACCATGGAGTCTCACGGTGCCGTCCGGCGCGACGGGCACAACCGCCTCGTCGTGCTCGACGGTCTGCGCCTGCTCGCCGCGCTGATGGTTGTCGTGTACCACCTCCTGCACGGGGAGGGCGTGCGCGACGACGCCTGGGGGACTCCGACCGATCAGCTCTTCCCCGGGCTGGCCGGCGCGGCGGCGTACGGCTGGCTCGGGGTCGAGTTGTTCTTTCTCATCAGCGGCTTCGTCATCTGCATGAGCAGTTGGGGCCGCACCGTGGGGGAGTTCGCGGTCGCGCGCGTGGTGCGGCTCTACCCCGCGTACTGGTTCGCTGTCGTGGCGACCACCACGGTCCTCGTCCTGTTCCCGGTCTTCGCCACGCACCGGGACTGGACCCACGTCCTGGTCAACATGACCATGCTGCAGTCGCTCATGGGTGTCCCCGACGTCGAGCAGGCCTACTGGACGCTCTCCGTGGAGCTGCTGTTCTACGTGCTGTTCGCCCTCGTGGTGGTGGCGCGCGGGATGACCGTCCGACGCGTGGTGGCGTTCTGTGCGCTGTGGACGCTGGCGTCGCTGGCCGCCCCGTGGGCGAACAACGCCGGGGTCTACATGTTCCTCGGGCGCGGATACGCGCAGTACTTCATCGCCGGGATCGCCTTCTACCTGATGTACCGGTTCGGGGCGAACGCATTGCTCTGGGCCATCGTCGGGTGCTCGTGGGTCATCGCCATCTCCCGCATGTGGTCCGAGATCGAGACCTACGACGGGAGCGCGTTCCCGCCCGCGGCCGCCTGCGTCACGGCCTTCTTCGTCGTCATGGCGCTCATCGCGAATGGTAAGTCCGACCGCATCCGGTGGCGATGGCTCACCACCGCCGGCGCCCTCACCTACCCGCTGTACCTGCTGCATGCGCAGATCGGCCTGACCGTCATCGCCGCGGCCCGGCCGTACCTTCCCGCGTGGGTGTTGCTGGGGGCGACGATCGCCGGGCTGCTGCTGCTCGCGTACCTCGTCCACCGGCTGGTCGAACGCCCGGCCGCGCAGCTGCTCCGGCGGGCCCTCCTCCGGTCGCTCGACAGCATGCGCGCGGCCGACACCGTGCCCGTCGTGCCCGCCCCCCGCGCGCCCGCGCCGCTCGTGACCGAGCCTGCGCAGCCACCCACCGACGAGCCGAGTGACGACGAGATCGGCAACCTCCGCCGAGGAACACTTCAGCGATCGCCCGCAACTCGACTGTGAGTTCCTGGTGCGGATGTGCAGCGGCAGCTGGTGCGGACCTCCGGCTCTCATGGTCCGGGCAGTAACCCCGACTCACGTCACTTCAGGAGACAGGCGAACCCCCTGCGGCCCGACGGACGGGCGGCAGGGGGTGTCGCGCCCACTACTCGCGGCGGGGCCGGGTCAGCGACCACCGCCGCGGAAGACCTCCGCGACGGTACGGAGCACGATCTTGATGTCGAGCCAGAGCGACCAGTTCTCGACGTAGAAGTTGTCGAACCGTGCCCGGTCGGAGATCGGCGTGTCGCCCCGCAGGCCACTGACCTGCGCAAGCCCGGTGAGACCGACGGGGACCCGATGGCGCATCGCGTAGTTCGGGTACTCGACCGAGAACTTCTCGACGAAGTACGGCCGCTCCGGCCGCGGCCCCACCACGCTCATGTCACCCTGCAGGATGTTCCAGAGCTGGGGCAGCTCGTCCAACGACGTCCGGCGCATGAAGCGCCCGATCGGCCCGACCCGCCGGTCGTTCGCGATGGACCAGTTCGTCTGCGACTCGTGCTCGTCGACCGGGCGCATCGAGCGGAACTTGATGACCTTGAACGGTTCGCCGTACCGACCGATCCGCTCCTGGTAGAAGAAGATGCCGCGGCCGCCGTCGAGGAACGTCGCGATCGCGCAGAGCAGGAGCACCGGGCTCAGCACGATCAACGCCAGCGCGGCGAAGAGCACGTCGGAGGCCCGCTTGATCTTCCACCGCGGGCCGGTGAGCGTGGTGTCCCCGATCTTGACGATCGGGATGGCCCCGATGTGGTCGGGATAGCCGCCCTGCGACCGGGAACCCCAGAGGCGAGGCACCGCCCAGAGGTCGCAGCGGGAGCTGACCGGCCGGAGCAGGGTGTCCATCAGGGTGGTCTCCGGGCAGTCCGGGTCCGCGACGACCAGGACCTCGCAGTTCAGCAGCCTGGTGAGTTGTTCGAGTTCGTCGAGGGTGCCGATCAGTGGGAGCGACCCGACACCCTGCCGCGACGAGGCGTCGACACAGCCGACGAACCGCAGTCCGTACTGCGGGTAGCGCCGGAGCAGCCGGGCGAGCTCGGCGCCGACCGGACCGCTGCCGATGACGATGGCGTTGTGCTCCACCCACCGACGCTTACGCGCGAGGATGAGGAAGCTCCGGCTGAACGCACGACCGATGATCACCAGGCCGGCGGAGAGCGCCACGCCCTGCATGAAACCGCTGACGTACGGCACCGAGTCGTGACGCTCGGCCGCGATGATGGCCACCACGGCGCCGGATGCCAGCAGCCGGCCACCGAGGCTGGGCAGTTCGTCCAGGATGCTGACATGACGGCGGGGCCGGTAGAGCCCGCCGGCCGCGAAGAAGGCCACCGTGAGGCCGGCGTTGACCAGCGTCCCGCGCCAGTAGTTCTGGGTCACCAGCAGCGGCGCGAGCAGCGCGACGATGTCGATGGGCGCCGTCATCATCCAGGCGCGGAGCCAGCGCGTGCGCTTCGAGGCCCGGGAGCTGGCGTACGGCAGCACGGTGGTCGTGTCGAGACCGGTGCGCGTCTCCGCCTCGGCCAGCGTCTCCTTCGCCGATTGGACGGGGGGGATCACCACAGTGATCCCCGCACCGCCGCTCCGGTCGTCCTGCATTGCCGCTGGCTGCTGCGAAGCTCCGTCGAGGTCCGATACGGACGCAGCAGGGTGACCAAACACCGGTAGGCGTGACATGGTGGATCCTTCCCCCGTGAGAACCCCCTGGCCAGGTGTGCATCGCCGGGGGCGATCGAAGGATACGAACCAACCCGCCGCGCCACCAGAGCCGGCAAGGCAGTCCGGAATCCTACTTTCCGGCAGCCACGATGTCGGGGACCGAGTCGCGGCGGACCGCGTCGAAGAGCGTCTTGGCCTTCGCCTTGTCCGCGAACACGACGCTCTCGGTGCCGACCCGGCCCGTCCCCGTCACCGGGCAGGTGACGAACACGAGGTTGCCGCTCCGCAGGCCACGCAGCTCCATCGCCAGGTCCAACAGGGACAGTGACTTGTCCACCGCCACCGCGTTCGACGTGGCCTTCACGAACGAGTTCAGCTTGCCGGGGTTGGCCAGCACGCCGCCGGAGGCCGCCTTGTCCAGGATTGCCCGGATCACCTGCTGCTGGTGCCGGATGCGCGCGAAGTCCCCGTCGGCGAACTGCTTGCGCTGCCGCGAGTAGTCCAGCGCCGCCTCGCCGTCCATCCGCTGTCGGCCCGGGCTGAAGGTGCGGAACGGGGGGTGGATCGAGGTGAAGCTTTTTTCCACGTCGACATCGATCCCGCCCAACGCGTCGACGATCTCCTTGAAGCCGGCGAAGTCGACCATCGCCACGTGGTCGACGCGAACCCCGGTGAACTTCTCCACCGTCTGCACCATCAGCGGCACGCCACCCCACGCGTAGGCTGCGTTGATCTTGGCATCGCGGCCGCCCCGGCCCTGGTCCCGCGGGACGTGGGTCCAGGTGTCCCGCGGGATCGAGATGAGCTGGGCGCTCGACCGGTCCTTCGGCAGGTGGGCCAGGATGAGGGTGTCGGTCCGGGACCCCCCGGTGCTCTCCGGGTCGCGCGAGTCGCTGCCCAGGATCATGATGTTCATCGCGCCCTTGGCCACCACCTGCGGCCGGGACTCCTCGGGCACCCCGGTGAACGCGTCGACCCGGTCGATGGAGGAGTTGACCGAGCGGTAGTACAACCCGCCCGCCAGGACACCGCCGCCGGCCAGCAGCGCGAGCACCAGCAGCACGATCAGCGCGATACGCCGGACGCGACGGCGACGCGGAGCCGGGGCGGACGGCTGGCCCGTGGCGTCGACATCCTCTTCGGACGCGAAGAAGCGCGGTTCGGAGTCGGCGAGCTGCTGGCGATCTGACATGGCTGCGATGCTACTGACTCACCTTTGCCGCCGGGGACCCTCGTCCGGACGGTCAGCCCCGGCCACCCGGTCGGTGAATCCAAAACTTTCTTCGCCACTCTTCACCTTCACCTGGTACAACCTCGGCGTGGACGCAACGACGCTTCGCCGGGCCATCGCCCGCACCCGCCTCGCGCCGGTCGCCGCCTTCCCGAAGCGGCTCCGCCGCGTCGCCCGGCACGACGCCAGGGTCATCCGCACCTCCGCCCGCTGGCTGTTCACCTCCCGTGAGCACCACAACTACACCTACGAGCTGACCAAGCTGAGCCGCCAGCACCTGACCTGGTTCGTCAGCGTCGTCTGCGACACCCCCGTCAAGCAGGTCCGCGCGTACGTCGAGGAGATCGAGTCCGACGACACGCTGCGCGGCCACATCGAGCGGGCCACCGCGGGCGCCGCCCGCCGTGGCCTGGCCGACAAGCAGGTCCGGTACGCCCGGCGCGTCGGCTGGTACGCCATCGTCCGCGCCACCCGGCCCCGCCACGTCGTCGAGACCGGCGTCGACAAGGGGCTGGGCAGTTGCGTGCTCGCCGCCGCCCTGCTGCGCAACGCCGCCGACGGGCACCCCGGGCGGCTCACCTCGCTGGACATCAACCCCGAGGCCGGCTACCTCGCCCGTACCGCGCCCTGGTCCGACGTGGTCGACCTGGTCATCGGCGACTCCATCGCCTCCATCGCCGCGCTGGACCGGCCCGTCGACCTGTTCCTGCACGACAGCGACCACAGCCGGGCCCACGAGAAGCGGGAATTCGAGGCGGTCGAGCCGAAGCTCGCCCCCGGCGCGCTGCTGCTCACCGACAACGTCACCCACACCGACGTGCTCGCCGCCCACGCCGAACGCACCGGGCGGCGCTTCCTCGCCTACCGGGAGACCCCGCGCGACCACTGGTACCCCGGTGACGGCATCGGCGTGGCCTGGTCAGGACGCTCCGCCGGGTGAGGCGGGCGGCTCAGCTTTCGCTGAGCAGCCTTGTCGCCCGGCCTACCGGTTCGGCAACATCGACCGGCGTGACCGACGGCAGCGTTCCCAGCGACCCCGCCCCCCGTCCCACGGCCGGCCGTCGCCGGGCCGCCCGCCCCGCCCGTACCCGCTGGCTGGCCGTCGGCGGCGTCGCGGCGCTCGCCACCGTGCTGGGGCTCAGCCTCGTCCTGCGCTCCGGCGCCGCACCCGCCTGCGCCGTGCCCCGGGCGCTCACCGCGCCGCCCGCCGCCGGCGCCGTCCAGAAGGGGAAGGCCACCTTCTACGACTCGAAGGGCGCGGGTGGCAACTGCTCCTACCCGTCCGCGCCGGCCAACCGCCGCTACGTCGCTCTCGGCCCGTCCGAGTACGCGGCCGGCGCCGCCTGCGGCGGCTTCCTCGACGTCACCGGCCCGCGCGGGACGGTCCGGGTGCTGGTCATGGACCAGTGCCCGGAGTGCGAACCCGGCCACCTCGACCTGTCCCGGGAGGCGTTCGCCGAGATCGCCGATCCGGTGCAGGGCGTCGTCGGGATCAGCTACCGCGCGGTGGTCGACCCGCCGCTGCCCGGCCCGCTGACCTTTCGGCTCAAGGAGGGCGCCTCGCAGTGGTGGTTCGCCGTGCTCGTCGGCCAGCACGGCAACCCGCTGCGCTCGGTCGAGGTGCGGCAGGGCAGCTCCGGCGCCTGGCGCGGCGCCACGCGGCAGGACTACAACTACTGGCTGATCGAATCCGGCGCCGGTCCCGGGCCGTACGCCATCCGGGTCACCGACGGGTACGGCCACCGCGCCACCGCCACCGGCATCCGGCTGGCCCCGGGCCAGGTGCAGCGCAGCACGGTCAGGATGTACGGCGGCGCCGCTCCCGCCAGGGCCACCACGCCGGCCCGGTCGCCGTCGGCGCGCCCGAGCCGGTCGACCTCCGCATCGGTGTCGGCGTCGCCCGGCCTCGCGGCGGCCGGGTCCCCGCCGGCCATGCTCGACGCGGCGGTGGCGCCGGTGGACCCCACCCGGGTGACCGGTTGCGGCGGCTGACCGTCAGCTCGCCGGCTCGTCCAGGTCGCGCCACATGAGGATCTCGTCGCGGTCGTCGCCGGGGGCCACCCGCAGCGCACCCGGCAGTCGCCCGATCTCCCGGTAGCCGAGCCGGGCGTAGAACGTCTCCAGGCCGAGCCCGCCCCGCACCGTGACGTGCAGCGCCCGCCAGCCCAGCTCCGGGGCGCGGCGGGCCGCCTCCCGCATCAGGTCGAGGCCGTAGCCCCGGCCCTGCGTGTCCGGGTGGACCATCACCCGCTTGAGGATGCCCCAGTGCGTCTTCAGGTGGAACCGGTTGTCCGCGAAGACCAGCACCGCGACGAGGCGGTCGCCCTCGTACCCGGCGAGCAGCCGGTCCGGCCCGTCGGTGATGTCGGCGAGGGTCCGCTGGGCGACCGGACGGACCTCGGCGGCGCTGACCGGGGCGACGAAGCCGACCGCGCCACCGGCGTTGGTGACGTCGACCCAGAGGTCGACGATCTGCTCGCGCAGGTCAGGGGTGAGATCGGGGTCGAGGATGAAGCGCAGACTCACGCCGGCCATCCTGACGAACAGGCGCGGCGTGAGCCCGCGATGGTGACGTGCCTGACAGCCTCGGCCATTGCCGTCCGTCAGGGTTGAGTAGGGCCGACGGGACTCGAACCCGCACTGGTACGGACCTAAACCGTATGCCTCCTGCCAAATTGGGCTACGGCCCCTTCACCGTGTACACCGTCAGCTTCCACGGCCATTCCGGCCGACGGCGAAGACGTCTGCCGATCGGGTAGCCGGTCGGTGTCACAGCCTCCGGATCGTAGACCACATCCGGCTCGACCACAGCCGGCCTGCGGGAGCCGGCGTAGGTGGCGGTCTGGCTGTGGCAGTTCGGGCAGAGCAACCGCAGGTTGTGCGCGCGATTGTCGAGGAAGTCGCCGTTGATGTGGTCGACGTGCAGGGTCAGCGGTGCGTTCTGCCACGTGCTGCCGACACCGCAGGCCTCGCATTCCTCTGGCAGTCCGATGGCCGCCAGCGCCCGCTTGAGGCGCCAGCCGGGAACCCTGCGGCTGCCTGCGGGACGCTTGACCAACTGCTGCGCCAGGGGCGTGCGGATTCCCCGGCCGCCCTTGTTGTGCACCTGAACGAAGTGGGACGTATCAATACCGAAGCGCTTGAGTTGCCGGCTGATGTGCGCGTGTGAGCCACCGCTCAAACGCACGCCGAGCAGCCGTAGCACGTCGGTGACGCTCCGAGCCTGCGCCGCCGCATCCGCCAGGATTTCCGCCGTGTACTTGTATCGGACCACGCACGGACCGTAGCGGCCGAGTGTGACAGCCTCAGTCGAGGCCGAGGTCCCGCCGCAGCTTCGCCACGTGCCCGGTGGCCTTGACGTTGTAGAGGGCCCGCTCGATCTTCCCGTCCGGGTCGATGACGAACGTGGAGCGGATCACCCCGGTCACCGTCCGGCCGTACATCTGCTTCTCGCCGTACGCGCCGTAGGCGGTGAGCACCGCCTTGTCGGCGTCGGCGACCAGCGGGAAGGTGATGGCGTCGCGCTCGCGGAACTTCGCCAGCTTCTCCGGCTTGTCCGGGGAGATGCCGACGACCTCGTAGCCGGCGGCCTGGAGCGAGGCGAGCGAGTCGCGGAAGTCGCAGGCCTGCTTGGTGCAGCCGGGGGTCATCGCGGCCGGGTAGGCGTACAGGATGACCCGGCGGCCGCGCAGGTCGGCCAGGGAGAGCGTCTCGCCGGTGTCGGTCGGCAGGGTGAAGTCGGGGGCGGGGTCGCCGGGGTTGAGGCGGTCGGGCGCGGTCATGGCAGCGACCTTACCGCCGTTCGGGACGGCGTCGGGCGACGCGCGCCGGCCGCGTGGTGATCAAGACCATGGCTTGTTGCCAAGTCTTGGCAACAACATGGTCTGCCAAATAGGCTGCGCGGTGTGGACACCCTGGCGATGCACATCTCGAACGGGATCATCAACGGTCCCGTGGCGGGGATCTTCGCGGCCGTCGCGCTCGCCGCGCTGACCTTCTGCGTGCTGCGCGGCCGGCGCGACCTGGACGACCGGCTGGCCCCGATGGCCGGACTGGTCGCCGCCTTCATCTTCGCCGTGCAGATGCTCAACTTCCCGATCTTCACCGCTGGGGTGAGCGGCCACCTGCTCGGTGGCGCGCTCGCCGCGCTGCTGGTCGGCCCCTGGGTGGGCGCGCTCTGCGTGGCGGTGGTGCTGGTCGTGCAGGCGCTGGTCTTCGGCGACGGCGGCGTCGCGATGCTGGGCCTGAACATCACCAACATGGCGATCCTCGGCACCGCTGCGGCGTACCTGCTGATCGCCGGGCTGCTGCGGGTGCTGCCCCGCACGCCGGCCGGGCTCGGGGTGACCGCGTTCGTCTCCGCACTGCTCAGCGTGGTGGTGGCGGCGCAGGGCTTCGTCTTCGAGTACTGGCTGGGCGGCACCACCGACCTGGGCGGCAACATCACCGGCCTGGCCGGCACGATGGCCGGCGTCCACCTGCTGATCGGCATCGGCGAGGGCCTGATCACCGCGACCACCGTGGTCACCGTCGCCAAGGTCCGGCCCGATCTGGTGTACGCGCTGCGCGCCCTGAAGCCGGCGACGCCGGCGCCCGTCCCGGCCGTAGGGGGTGTCCGGTGAGGAAGCGTTCCTGGGGTTTCGTGGCCGTCGGCCTGCTGGTGGCGCTGCTGCTCGCCGGCGTGGTCAGCAACTACGCCTCGTCGCACCCGGACGGGCTGGACTCGTCCCTGCTCAAGGGCTGCACGGTCGACGCCGACGGCGAGATCACCGGTGGCTCCTGCCCGGCGCAGCAGGCGAAGGACCACGAGTTGGCCGACAGCCCGCTGGCCGACTACGGCATCCGGGGCGTGGACAACGGCTTCCTCTCCACCGGCCTTTCCGGGGTGCTGGGCGTGCTGCTGACCTTCGCCCTCGGCGGTGGCGTCTTCTGGCTGCTGCGGCGGCGAGGCCCCGCCCGCCCGGGCGACGCCGACCAGGCCGCGCGCGAGGGCCGGCAGCCGGCCGGCACCGCCGGCTGAGCAGGGGTACGCGGATGGGCGCGGGACACGCGCACGTGCTCTACCGGGAGGCTGCCTCACCGGTGCACCGGCTGGCCCCCGAGGTCAAGATCGCGGCGATGGTGCTCTTCACGCTCGCCGTGGTGGCCACCCCGGCCGCGGCGTTCTGGGCCTTCGGTGGGTACGCCCTGCTGATCACCGGGGTCGCCGTGCTGGCCCGGGTCGGGCTGCGCTGGCTGCTGCTGCGCGCCACGATCGAGCTGCCGTTCGTGCTGTTCGCGTTCGCGCTGCCGTTCCTGGGCGCGGGGGAGCGGGTGCAGCTCGTCGGGCTCAGCCTCTCCGTCGACGGCCTCTACGGCGGCTGGAACATCCTCGCCAAGGGCACCCTGGGCGTACTCGCGTCGCTTCTGCTGGCCGGGACCACGACGACCCGTGACCTGATCCTCGGCCTGGACCGGCTGCGCTGCCCGCAGATCCTCACCCAGATCGCCACGTTCATGCTGCGCTACCTGGACGTGCTGGTCGGCGAGGCCCGCCGGATGCGGGTGGCCCGGGTGTCCCGGGGTGACGACCCGCGCTTCCTGTGGCAGCTGCGCGGCTTCGCCGCCGGCGTGGGGGCGCTGTTCCTGCGCGCCTTCGAGCGCGGCGAGCGGGTCTACCTGGCGATGCTGTCGCGCGGGTATACCGGGCGGATGCCGGCGGTCTGGCAGGGCGCGGGCGCGGCGAGCGCCGGGCAGTGGCTGGCCGCGGCGACCGTGCCGCTGGCGGCCGTCTTCATCGCCGCCACCGCCGTGGTCCTGACATGATCGGGTACGTGCAGACCGCTGTCTCCCTGGACGTCCGCGCCGTCCGGTACGCGTACCCGGACGGTCACCTCGCCCTGGCCGGGGTGGACCTGACGGTGCCGCGCGGCGAGCGGGTGGCGCTGCTCGGCCCGAACGGTGCCGGCAAGACCACCCTGGTGCTGCACCTCAACGGCATCCTCACCCCGACCGAGGGAACGGTCAGCGTCGGCGGGCTGACGGTCAGCCGGGACCGGGCCGGGCTGGCCGAGGTCCGGCGCCGGGTGGGCATCGTCTTCCAGGACCCGGACGACCAGCTCTTCCTGCCCACGGTCGCCGAGGACGTGGCGTTCGGCCCGGCAAACCTGGGGCTGCGCGGGGCGGAGCTGACCGAGCGGGTCGACGAGGCGCTGGCCGCGGTGAAGATGAGCGAGCACCGCGACCGGGCCCCGCACCACCTCTCGTTCGGCCAGCGGCGTCGGGTGGCGGTGGCCACCGTGCTCGCCATGCGCCCGGAGATCCTGGTGCTCGACGAGCCCTCGTCCAACCTCGACCCGGCCGCCCGGCGGGAGCTGGCGGAGATCCTGCGCGGCCTGCCGGTGACCCTGCTGATGGTGACCCACGACCTGCCGTACGCGGCGGAGCTCTGCGAGCGGGCGGTCATCCTGGACGCCGGCCGCATCGTCGCCGACGCCCCCACCCCGGAGATCCTCGGCGACGCCGACCTCCTCGCCCGGCACCGCCTCGAACTGCCCTACGGCTTCACCCCGCACTCCCTGCCCCGCCCCTGACGCCCTCGCCCCGACCCGACGGGCGGCGTCGATCCACCCCGTTTGCGGCGTGTCGGGCCGTCCCCGCGCAGAGACACCCCCACCCGCCGCAAACGGGCGAGCGCCGGCCGCCGGGCCGGGCGGGTCAGGCGGGGACTTCGGTGTGGCGGGTCGTCGTCGGGGCGGTGCGGGAGGCGGCGTGCAGGCGGAGGATCCCCGCGCCGACCGCGCCGGCCCCGCCGACCAGCACCGCCAGGAGCAGCAGCCGGGCGTACTGGCCGGGCCAGGGGACGGGGGCGACCGCGCGGGAGAGGACGCCGATGTTGGCGGCGCCGGCGAAGAGCGCCAGGCAGGCGCCGGAGAGCGCCAGCGCGAAGTCGGCCGCGGCCGGCCGGCGGGCCAGCGCGTAGCCGCCCGCGGCGATCGCCCCGAGCCCGGTGAGCAGTGGCCAGATCTGCCCGCTGAGCAGCCCGCCCAGCACCCCGCCGACGCCCTCCGCGCCGGCGTCCAGCTCCCGCCCGACCACCAGGACGACCGCCGCCGCGCCGCCGAGCGCCAGCAGCGCCCCGACCGCGCGCAGCGCGCGGTCCCCGGCGACCGAGCCGGCCGGCAGCAGCCCCGCCGCGGCGACGGCCAGGAAGCCGAGCGTGGCGGCCACCCACCAGGGGTACGGGTCCGGCGGCGGCACCCAGTCCAGGGTGCCCCGGATCTCCGCCTGCTCCCCACCGTCGCGGACCGGCACGGCCCAGTCGCGTACCCGGTGCGTCCGGTTCGGGTCGGCGACGGCCTGGGCCGGCGGCCCGGACTCCCGCCACTGGGTCCGCTGGTCGTGCCAGCGGACCCGCGGCTCGTCGGCGATCCGCCGCCACTGCGGCGGCGCGGCCGGGTCCGCCTCGGGCGGCAGCGTGGTGTCGCCGGCCAGCGTCCGGTTCAGGTACGTCGCCGGGGAACGGCTGTTCTCGTACGCGCCACCCGGGCCCACCCGCAGGTACGGCTCGCCCGAGTAGCCGATCACCTCGACGTCGCGGCCGGTGCGGTTGACCAGCTCCAGCCGGGCGCCCGCCTCGACGGCCCGTACCGTCAGGCCGGGACGGGCCGGGGTGAGGCCGGTCGCCTCGGTGCGGTAGTCGGTGCCGTCGGGGGCGTCCGCGCCGTGCGCGGCGGCCGGTGTGGCGAGGGCGAGCAGGGTGAGCAGCGCGGCCGTGGCAACCAGGCCGGCCCGCCGGAGCAGGGCGGGGATCACTTGCCCGCCGCCTCCACGGCCGCGGTGATCCCGGCCGGGGTGCGGTCGGCGACCTCCCTGCCGTTGACCTTGATGGTCGGGGTGCCGGTGACGCCGGACCTGCTGGCGTCCTCGGTCACCTTCTCGGTCCACGGCTTGAAGGTCCCGTCCTTGACGCAGGAACCGAAGTCGTCCCGGTCCAGGCCGACGCCCGCGCCGATGTCGATCAGCTCGTCGTTGCTGAGCCCGGCGCTGCCCTCCGGCGGTTGCCGGGCGAAGAGCGCGTCGGTGAACTCCTTGAACTTGCCGCCCTGCGCGGCGCAGCCCGAGGCGGCCGACGAGCGGGTGGAGTATTCCGTGGTGGAGAAGCGGTTCAGGTAGGCCACCGGGTGGAAGACCACCCGGGCCTTGCCGTCGGAGACCAGCTGGTCGATGGTGGCGCCGCTGACCTGCTGGAACTGCTTGCAGGCCGGGCAGAGGTAGTCCTCGTAGAGGTCGATGGTGACCGGGCCGCCGCCGATCACGATGCCGGTGCCGGCGTCGTTGGCGCCGGGCGGCGCGGTGAACTCGTCGGCGCGCTGGCTGGACCAGACGCTCCAGCCGATCAGGCCGGCGATCACCAGGACGACGACCGCGGCGACGGACGCCCAGAGCGTGCGCCTTCGCCGGGCCTCCCGGGCCAGTTGCTGGCGGACCACCCGGGCGGCGTCCCGCTGCCCCTTGCGACTACTCATCGTCGTCCTCCACGGCGGGTTCGCCCGTCAGCCAGCCGTCCAGCGAGACGGGGGTGCGGGGCCAGATCAGCAGGAACCCGGCCAGCGCCAGGAATCCCAGGTCCCGGAGGATCTCCGGGAGGTAGCTCGGGGCCTGCCCGGCGGCGAGCTGGCCGCCGCTGCCGAAGCAGCCGCAGTCGATGGCGAGGCCGCGGCTCCAGGCCGAGACGATGCCGGCGACGAAGACCACCAGCAGCGCGGCGGAGACGCCGGCGGCGAGCCGGGTGGCCAGGCCGAGCAGCAGGATCGCGCCGAGCGCCAGCTCCACGAAGGGCAGCGCCGCGCCGACCACCGTGGCCACGTCGTACGGCAGCAGCTGGTAGGCGTTGACCGCGCGCCCGGAAGCGGCGAGGTCACCGACCTTGGCGGCGCCGGCGACGAGCCAGACGGTGGCCAGGCCGAGCCGGGCGGCCAGCCCGATCCAGGGGCGGACGGCGGGCCAACGGGCGGCCCGGATGCGGGGTGCGGTCACGATCATTGGTCGTCGCGTCCGGCCGATTGGTTCCACCGGTCAGCCGGCCAGCGCGTCGCCGACCGCGTCGACCAGGTCGTGCCGGGCCCGGGCCACCCGGGAGCGGATGGTGCCGACCGGCACCCCGGCCACGGCGGCGGCCTCGGCGTACGAGAGGCCGAGCAGTTGGGTCAGCACGAACGCCTCGCGGCGCTCGGCCGGCAGCCGGCGGACCAGGTCGGCGGTGCCGAGGTGCCCGGCCGGGTCCGGGTGCGGGTGGCCGGTGTGGGCGTCGGCGGCGAGCCGCTCGTCGAGCCGGCGCCGCCGGACCACGGTACGCAGGTGGTCGGCGCAGGCCCGCCGGGCGATGCCGAGCAGCCAGGTACGCGCGCTGGCACGCCCCTCGAAGCCGGCCAGCGCCCGGAACGCCCGCAGGTAGGTCTCCTGGGTGAGGTCGTCGGCGGTGTCCGGGTCGACCAGCGCGGCGGTGAACCGCCACACCTCGGCCTGGGTGGCCCGGACGAAGGCGGCCTGGGCGAGGGGATCACCGTCGCGGGCGCGCGACGCCCAGTGCGTCGCCGGGTCGCGCGCGGCGCCGGGTGCCGCGTCGGGGCGGCCGGCGGTGGTGTCGCGCGGGGCGGGGATCACGTCACCCGAGGTTACGCGGCGTACCCGGGGCGAGCAGGGTCGTTCGGCCCTTTCTATGGCCCGGCCCACGTCGGGAACTTTCCCGCCCCGCCACCCGACTACCTGCTCATGAAGTGCGACGACGTACGCGTGGCGCTGTCGGCGCGGCTGGACGGTGAGGACCCGCAGGCACCCGCCGCGGTCCTGGACGCGCACACCGCGTCCTGCCCCGACTGCCGGTCCTGGCTGGCCCGGGCGGAGCAGGTGACCCGGCTCACCCGGGTCCGCTCCGTGCAGGTGCCGGACCTGACCGCCCGGGTGCTGGCGGCGGTCGCCGCCGACCCGGTGCTGGCCGCGCGGTCGCCGGCGGCCGTCCGGGCCGCCCGTCGTCAGGTGCTGCGGGTCGCGGTCGCGGTGGCCGCGGTGGCCCAGCTCGCCATCGCGCTGCCGATCCTGCTGGCCGGGCTCGGTGTGGCCGCCGATCCGCACACCAGCCGGGAGATGGCCTCCTTCGACGTGGCCCTGGCGGTGGGTTTCGCGCTGGCCGCGTGGCGACCGGAGCGGGCCCGGGCGTTCCTGCCGGTGGCGCTGGTGCTGGCGCTCTGCCTGGCCGGCACCAGCGTGGTCGACATCGCCAACTCCACCACCGCCCTGGTGCACGAGGTCGGCCACCTGGCCGCCGTGGTGCAGGCCGGCCTGCTCTGGGCACTCGGCCGGGTCAGTGGCGAGGCCGACCGGCCCTGGTCGCGCGCGGTCGTGGCGGGGCGCGGGTGAGGCCGACCCTCCCCGGGCCACCCGTCGCGACCCCGCCGGGTTCGGACCGGTCCGGCGCCGGTACGGGCTCGGGTCGGCGCGGGGGCGTCGCGTCGGCGAGCATGGCCGGCATGAACGTCGTCGATCGTCGTTGGTTCGCGCGGCTGGGTACCGCCGTCGGCCTGCTGGTCACCCTCGTCGCGCTGCTGCTCGCCCCGGCCGCCCCGGCCAGCGCCCACGCCGTGCTGGCCAGCAGCAGCCCGGTCGCCTCGGCCGTGGTGCCGAGCGCCCCGGCCGAGGTGGTGCTGACCTTCAGCGAGTCGGTGCGCAAGGTCACCGGCAAGATCCGGGTGATCGGCCCGGACGGCTCCCGGGCCGACCGGGGCGAGCCCACCTTCGAGGGTGCGCTGGTGACCGTGCCGGTGGACCCGTCCGGGCCGCGCGGCACCTACCTGGTGAGCTACCGGGTGATCTCCGCCGACAGCCACCCGGTGTCCGGCGCCTTCACCTACTCGGTCGGCGCGCCCTCGACGCCCCCCACCGACTCGGGGGCGGAGAGCCGGGCGAACCCGGTGGTGGAGAATGCGGTCAAGGTGGTCAAGTACCTGGGCTACGTGGGTCTGCTGCTGGTGGTGGGTCCGGCGCTGGTGCTCGCCGCCCTCTGGCCGCACCGGCTGTCCCGTCGGGGCCCGGCCCGGCTCGCCTGGGCGGGAGTCGGGCTGCTCGCGCTGGCCACCCTGGCCGAGCTGTGGTTGCAGGTGCCGTACACCGCCGGGGGTGGGCTGGCCGACGTCACCGGGGCCGGCTTCAGCGAGATGCTCGGCAGCGCGTACGGCACCGCGCACCTGGTCCGCCTGGGTCTGCTCGCGGCGGCGGCGTTCCTGCTGCGCCCGCTGACCCGGGGCCCGGTCGGTCGTACCGACGCGCTGATCCTGGCCGTGCTGGGCGGGGCGGGGCTGTTCACCTGGCCGCTGGCCGGGCACCCGGCGGGCTCCCCGGCGCCGGCCGTGTCGGTGGCCGTCGACGCGGTGCACCTGGGCAGCATGGCGGTCTGGCTGGGCGGACTGGTGATGCTCGCGGTCTTCCTGCTGCGCCGCGCCGACGAGCGGGAACTGGGGGCGATCCTGCCGATCTGGTCCCGCTGGGCGGCGCTGGCGGTGGCGGCGCTGCTGCTCGCCGGGATCGTGCAGGGGCTGATCGAGGTGGGCGGCGTACGGCCCCTCGTCGACACCACGTACGGCCGGCTGCTGCTGGCCAAGGTCGGGCTGTTCGTGCTGGTGGTGGCGGTGGCCGCGTACTCCCGGTGGCTGGTGCGGCGGCGGACCGCCGCGCAGCGCCCGGTGCCGGTGCGGCGGGCCATCTGGGCCGAGCTGGCGATCACCGCGGTGGTGCTCGGGGTGACGGCCACCCTGGTGCAGACCACCCCGGCCCGGGTCGCCGCCGATGACGTGGCCGGCGCCCCCGCCGGCTTCTTCTCCACCACGCTGACCAGCCCGATCTACTCGCTGCAGGTGGAGCTGGATCCGGCCGAGCGGGGCAACAACTCGCTGCACCTGTACGCGTACACCAGGGACAACCGGCCGCAGCCGGTGGTCGAGTGGAAGGTGACCGCCGCGCTGCCGTCGGCGGGCATCGAGCCGATCGACATTCCGTTGCTGCCGCTGACCGACAACCACGTGACCGGGGAGATCAGCTTCCCGAGCGCCGGTGAGTGGCAGCTGCGCGTCACCGCCCGCACCTCCGACATCGACCAGGCCACGGTGACCGCCACCGTGCCGATCAGGTAACCAGAAAGGCTCTCCCAAGATGATCCGTCTCCGGCGTCCCGCAACCGCCGCCGCACTCGCGCTCGCCGCCGCCACCACGGCGGTGCTCGGCTTCGCCGGGCCCGCCTCGGCGCACGTCTCCGTCAACCCGAAGGAGGAGACGCAGGGTTCCTACGGGCGCTTCGCCTTCCGGGTGCCGAACGAGAGCGACACCGCCGCCACCACCAAGGTCGAGGTGGTGCTGCCGGAGAACGCGCCGGTCGGCTCGGTCTCCACCATGCCGGTACCCGGCTGGACGGTGGCGGTGGAGAAGCGCAAGGTGGACCCGCCGATCGACGTGCACGGCAGCCAGCTCACCGAGGCGGTGTCGAAGCTGACCTGGACGGCCACCGGCGACGCGGCGGTGAAGCCCGGCCAGTTCCAGGAGTTCCCGGTCTCGATGGGTCCGCTGCCGCAGGTCGACCGGATGGTCTTCAAGACGTTGCAGACGTACTCCGACGGCAACGTCGCGCGGTGGATCGAGGAGCCGACGCCGGGCGCCGAGGAGCCGGAGAACCCGGCGCCGGTGCTCACCCTGGCCCCCGCCTCGACGTCGGCCTCGGCCACGCCTGGAGCGTCGCCGGCCGGGCAGGCCGCGGCCGACGACGATGACGACGAGGACTCCGACGGGGCGGCGACCGGGCTGGCCATCGCTGGTCTGGTGGCCGGCCTGGCCGGGCTGGTCCTCGGTGGACTGGCCTTCGCCCGGACCCGCCGGGAGTCGGCGCCGAAGGCCTGATCCGCTCCGCCCGCCGGCGGAGTCGGAGTCGCTCCGGCGGCCGGCGGCTGTCCGTCCCCACCGATATGCGCAGATCGTGGCGGTCTCGTCGGTAAGGTCGGCCGGGTACCCGGACACCGAAGGAGACGGAACGGATGCGGTTCGTGCGGTCGCTCGTCGGAATGCTGCTGTTGGTCGTCGGGATCCCGGCCCTGCTGGCGGGAGGCGGCCTCAGCCTGGTCGCCCGGCAGGCGAGCACCGACGGCACCTTCAGCGCCCGCTTCGAGCCGGTGCGCAGCGCGGGCCGGGCGGTGGTGGTGCAGGACGTCGACGCGCTGCTGCGCGCGGAGGCGCCGTTCACCCGGGTCGGCGGGACGAGGCTGCGGCTGACCGCCCGTACCGCGGCCGGGCCGGCCTTCGTCGGCCTGGCCCCCGCCGACGAGGTCCGCCGCTGGCTCGCCCCGGTCCCGCACGGCACGGTCGACCGGATCGCGCTGGCCCGCGGGCCGTTGCCGGTCCGGTTGACCGACGCGGGCGCCGCGCCGACCGCCGGGCCCGCCGGCGCGGTCCCGGCCGCCCCGCTCGACGCGCCCTTCTGGGTACGCGAGGGAATCGGCGCGGTCGAGTGGACCCCGGGTGAGCTGACCGATCGCCGGTTGAGCCTGGTGGTGATGCGCCCCGACGGCGGCGCGGATCTCGCCCTGGACCTGCGGGCCGAGGTGCGGTCGGACTGGTTCCGCCCGGTGGCCTGGGGTGCGCTGGCCGGCGGGCTCCTGCTGATCGTGCTGGCGCTGCTGGTGCTGCTGCGCCCGGTCCGCCCGCGCGAGGTGGTCTTCGTGGTCGAGCCGGACCAGGTCCCGGTGCTCGCCGGTCGGCTGGGCGTCAGCTCGCTCAGCGGCCTCGGCGCGGCACCCGAGCCGGAGCGGCAGCTCGTGTCGATCGGGGCGCCCGAGCGGTCCCGGGCCGCCATCGGCGCGGTGCCGGCGCGCCGTCCGGCCACGCTCGCCGACCTGCCGCCGTGGCCGCCGGAGCGACCCGAGGAGACGGCCGAACCGGTGCCCGGAACCTCCCGGCCCGCCGGCACGGACTGACCCGCCACGGCGAACGGCCCGCCGCGCTGCCGACGCGGAGGGCCGTCCTCACCGGGGGATCGGTGCTACCCGACAGACGTCTGCGGTAGGTGTCGCCAGATTAGCGGCGAAAGTCAGCCACTGGAAGATCTGTCCATTTGGCGCAACTTATTCGCGGGTCGGCTCCGCCCGCCTGCGCACCGGGAGCGTCACCAGCAACAGCAGGGCCAGCAGCACATAGGCGTTGCGCACCAGGAAGTCCGCCGGGGTGTCGGTACGCGCCGGGGCCACGCCCCAGTCGAAGAAGGACACCACCCCGTAGATGATCACGAACGCCGTGCCGACCGCGAACGCCAGCAGTCGACGGCGCCGCCGGGCTCCCGTCACGGTGTCCCGGTCCGCGCGCAGCGCCGCGTCCACCAGCACCACCACGGCCGGGATGAACCAGTAGATGTGGTGGGTCCAGGTGATCGGGCTGACCAGGCCGCCGACCAGCCCGGTGAGGGTCAGCCCGGCCAGTTCGTCACCGGCCCGGGCGGCGCGGGCCGCCCGCCACAGGCCGTACCCGGCGACGACCGCGACCAGGGCCAGCCAGAGCAGCTGGTTAGGTTTGGCCGGCGCGTCGATCCGACTGAGCAGCCCGAACAACGACTGGTTGCCGGTGTAGTCGGTGCGTCCGACCCGGTTGGTGGCCCACAGCTCGTGCGTCCAGAAGCGCCAGGAGTCTCGGGGCGCGAACGCCGCGGCCAGCAGCGTCGCCGCCGCCGCGGTGACACCGGCCACCACCGCCGCCCGCCACCGCCGGCTCACCAGCAGGTAGGCGATGAAGATGCCCGGGAAGAGCTTCAGCGCCGTCGCCAGCCCGACGCCCACCCCGGCCCAGCGCCGCCCCCGGGGTACGGCGAAGAGCAGGTCGGCCAGGATCAGCACCACCAGCAGCATGTTGATCTGCCCGAACGTGATCGTCTCCCGGGTGCTCTCCACCGCGAACACCAGCAGCACCGCCACGGTGAGGGTGAACGTCCGGGGCAGCCCGTGCCGTTCGATCACCGGGCGGACCAACCAGCGGGTGGTCACGATCACGCCGATGGCGGTCAGCGCGGTGAAGACGGCGATCGTCACGCCCAGCGGGAGCATCGCGAACGGCCGCAGCAGCAGCGCGCTGAACGGCGGATAGGTGAAGTACAGCTCGCCCTGGACCCGGTCCGGCTGCACGTAGTCGTAGAGCGGGTGCCCGGACGACCACCAGTCCATCGCCCGCATGTAGATCTTCAGGTCGAAGAAGTCGTGCACCATGCCGGGGAGGTAGAGGGCCGGCAGCACGGCGGCCAGCGCCAGCACCGTGACGACCCGACGGACCGTCCGGCCCCCCTGGTCGTCGGAGCTGACGGCGGGTGGCGCGACCGGTTCTGCTGGCACGGGGAAACCCTAGCGGTCCGCTCCGCCGCCGGTGCCGAGGCGCGACACCTGGGCTGCGGCTAGTCTGTCCCGGTGGCTGACCTTCTCGTCTGGATCGACTGTGAGATGACCGGGCTGGATCTCGCCGGCGACGCGCTGATCGAGGTCGCCGCGCTCGTCACCGATCCCGACCTCAACGTGCTGGGCGAGGGGGTCGACGTGGTGATCCACGCCGACGAGGCGGCCCTGGCGGCGATGCCGGAGATCGTGGCCACCATGCACGGCAAGTCCGGGCTGACCGAGGAGGTGCGGCGCTCCACCGTCACCCTGGCCGAGGCCGAGGACATGGTGCTGGAGTACGTCACCAGCCACGTCAAGGACCCGCGTACCGCCCCGCTGTGCGGCAACTCGATCGCCACCGACCGGGGCTTCATCGCGCGGGACATGCCCCGCCTCGACGCCCACCTGCACTACCGCATGATCGACGTGTCCTCGATCAAGGAGCTGACCCGGCGCTGGTACCCCCGGGTGTACTTCGGCCAGCCGCAGAAGGGCCTCGCCCACCGGGCGCTGGCCGACATCCGGGAGAGCATCCGCGAGCTGGAGTACTACCGGCGGACGATCTTCGTACCCCTGCCCGGACCGGACGTGGACACGGCCAAGGGGATCGCCGCCCAGCTGTAGAGCGGGGCGTCAGGCCCCGCGAGCGTGCGGTGCGCAACCCGCTGGACGGGGGCGGCCGGAGTGTGGCTATTATTAGTCCGCACCGCCCGGGCGACCGGCGCGGAAGGCATGGTGGCTGTAGCTCAGTTGGCAGAGCACCGGGTTGTGGTCCCGGTTGTCGTGGGTTCAATTCCCATCAGTCACCCCAGACACGAAGGCCCCCTCCTCGCGGAGGGGGCCTTCGTCATGTCCGGACCGATCAGGGGGTGGGGTCCACGCTGGGCGCCTCGTCGCCGGGAGTCGCCTCCGGGCTCGGGCTGGCCGCCGGCTCCTCGTACGGCAGGGCGCTGCCCTTGACGTAGTCGTCCCAGCTCATGTTCCAGTCGGTCCAGCCGTTGCCGTTCTGGAGCTTGCGCTCGGTGCCCTTGACGGTGATCGGGTCGCCGATGCGCGTGTTCTCGAAGAGCCACTTGCCGTCGGCCATCGAGACGTTCACGCAGCCGTGCGAGACGTTGACCCGGCCCTGCTTCCCCTCCGACCAGGGCGCGGCGTGGATGAACTCGCCGCCCCAGGTGAGCCGCTGGGCGTAGTCGATCTTCGTCCGGTACCCCTCCTCGGGGCCCAGCTCCTCCAGCGTGTCGAAGACCGTCTTGCGGAGCTTCTCGATCACCACCATCGTCCCGCTGGACGAGGGGGTGGTCTTCTTGCCGAGGCTGACCAGGATCGTCTTGACTACCTTGCCGTCCCTGGTGACGGTCATCCGCTTGGTCTTGTTGTCCACCTGCATCACCAGCGACGGGCCGATCTTGACGTCGACGGTCAGATCGGAGCGGCCGTACCAGCCGTCGCCCATCGGCAGCCCGCCGGCCTGCACCCGGTACGACACGGTGGTGCCCGACTGCCAGAACTCCTTCGGGCGGTAACGGACCTCGGTGGGGCTGGACCAGTGCCAGATCCCCTCCTGCGCCGGCGTGGAGGTGACCGTCATCCGGCGCTGGACGTCGTCGCGGTAGTCCTCGGGGATGGCCCGGCCGAACCGGACGATCAGCGGCATGCCCACCCCGACCACCTGGTTGTCGCCGAGGAAGCTGGTGATCCGTACCTGCTTGTCGGGCTTGGCCATCACGGTGAAGGCGCTGGTCGCGGTGGCCGGCTTGCCGTCGTCACCGGTCGCCGTGACGGTGGCGGTGTACTTCTCGCCGTACTCCAGGGCCCCCGCGGGGAGCCAGGTCTTGCCGTCCGCGGCGAGCTCGCCCTCGACGGCCTGGCCGCTGGCGTCCTTGAGCTCGACGCTGGTCTCCTCAGCGTCCTTCGTGGTGAAGGTGATGCCGGTGGAGGCCGGGACGTCGGTCGCGTCGGCCTTGGGCTCGGTGATGGTCGCCGCGGCCTTCGGGGCGCTCTCGCCGCTGCCCTGCCAGCTCGACGGCTTGTCGTCGCCGGAGCCCGTGCAGGCGGAGGTGAGCGCCAGCGTCGCGGCGAGGAGCCCCGCCGCGAGTGCGCGGCGCCGCCCGGCGTGCCGGGTCAGCCGGTGGTGGGTAGCTCGCATGTTTCCCTCACAGTCGTGGTCCCCGATGCCCCATCCTCTCCCACTGACGCGAGAGAGCGCCGGTCGGTTGCCGGCCGTGAACAGAAACACGCCGATGGGGGAGGGCGAATACCGGTAAAAGTGGGGCTTTCGCGAGGGCTGCTCGGTTTCTCCCCGCCCCCACACTCCAGTGACCGGCGCGGATCGGGCCCGCCCCGGTCGGGCCGGCGTGACCGCCGACCCGACCGGGTGGGTGTTACAGCAGCGGACCGGAGCCGCCGTCCGGCACGGGCAGGGCGCTGCCCTTGACGAACTCCGACCAGCTCAGGCTCCAGGCCGTCCAGCCGTTGCCGGGGGCGATGCGGCGCTCGGTGCCCTTGATGGTGATCGGGTCGCCGATCTTCGTCTGCTCGAAGAGCCAGCGGCCCATCGCCATCGAGACGTTGACGCAGCCGTGCGAGACGTTCTGCCGACCCTGCACCCCCTCGGACCAGGGCGCCGCATGGATGTACTCGCCACCCCAGGTCAACCGCTGGGCGAAGTCGATCTCGGTGCGGTACCGGTTCTCCGGGTCGGGGGCGTCCATGGTGTCGAAGACCGTCTTCTCCTTCTTCTCCATCACCACCAGGGTGCCGCTGGAGGAGGGAGTGCTCTTCTTGCCCAGGCTGACCGGCAGGGTGCGGACCACCTGGCCGTCCTGGTACACGGTCATCTTCTTGGTGCTGTTGTCGACCTTCATCACCAAGGACCGGCCGATCTTGGCCTTCGCCGTCCGGTCGACGTTGCCGTAGCGACCGTTGCTCAACGGCATGCCGGCCAGCGCGATCCGGACGTCGAGCGTGGTGCCCGGCTTCCAGTACTCCGGCGCCCGGTAGTAGGCCTGGGTGCCGTTGTAGACCCAGTGCCAGGCGCCCGGCTGCGGTGGGTCGGTCTTGACGAACATCCGCTTCTGCACCGCCGCCCGGTCCTTCTTCGGGATGCCCGGGTGGAACTCGACGACCACCGGCATGCCCACCCCGTACGTCTTGTCGTCGAAGAGGTAGAGGCCGGAGCTGATCATCGACTTCGGCTTGGCCATGGTGGTGAAGGTGCTGGTGCCCTGCCGGGGCTCACCGCCGGTGCCGGTGCCGGCCACCGTGGCGGTGTACTCGGTCCCGTACTTCAGCGGGGCCGCCGGCACCCAGGCGGAACCGTCCAGCCGCATCCGGCCCGCGACCTGCTTGCCGTCGGCGGAGGCGAGGGTGACCGAGGACACCGCCCCGCCGCCCGGCAGCTTCGCGCTGATCTCGGTGCTCACCGGCTTGTTCTTCGCCCCGTCGGCCGGGCTCACCGTCAGGCTCTGGGCCGGCGCGGAGGTCTCAGCCCCCGGTGAGGTGGTGGGCGCACCCGTACCCGGAACCGTCCCGCCGCCGACGAACTCGGCGACCTTCTTCTTGTCGTCTCCGCACCCGGTCAGTGCCAACGACGCCACCAGGGCCAGGGCACCCAGCATCGCCCCGGCCCGCGTGAACCTGCCCATTCCCACCTCAGTTCTCGCGTGCCTGGCGACATGGTGCCGTATCGCCGCCGCCGCCCTGGTCCCGCCAAGCGGTCGGCGAAGCGATTTGGTGGCTTCTGCCCGTTAAGCTCGGCCGAACAGGTGAGCCGGGTATCGGATTGGAACCGGGCTCAGCGACCTGCTAATGTTCTCTCCGTTGCCAACGAGCGCCGCTAGCTCAACTGGCAGAGCAGCGGACTCTTAATCCGCGGGTTCGGGGTTCGAGTCCCTGGCGGCGCACCAGCAATCATCTGGGCATTCACCCTTCGGGGTGCGTGCCCAGATGTCGTTTCAGGGTGAGTGACAGCAACGGCGACAGCAACGGTGTCACTCGTCAGCGCCATCACCCGCCTCAGGCTCACTGAGCGCCGCGTCCATGTGTCCTGCGGCCTCTTGCTGCATGGCCGGCATGACGTGCCCGTAGATGTTCATGGTCACTGCGATCTGGGAGTGGCCGAGGATGTCCATGACGACCCGTGGCGACACGCCTGCCGCCAGCAGCAGCGTCGCGCAGGTATGCCGCAGGTCATGAAAGCGGATGGACCGCACACCGGCCCAGCGGTCCACTGCAGCCGGTCGCGGACGATGCGCTGCGCAAGGTCACACGTCACCTCAGATCCGCAATCGCCACACGGACGGGTGACGTTCACGCCGTGGGAGATCACCCGCACCCCTCGCGATCCGTTCAGCTTCACCTGGTGTGCCAGAGCCGACCCAGCAGACGCGACTTCACCGCGATCATGTCAGCCATCAGCCGAGGCCGCAGTGGGCGGGTCCAACCGAGGCAGGACAGCCGGCGGCCGGCTGCCGCATGTCTGGATATCCCACGTCGCTACCGTGTCAAGCGGCTGTTGACAGTTCCGTCTTAGGGGCGGGCCAGGCGATTGCCTCGTTGTAGGGCTGCCGGTGGCGTAGGCAGCCGTGGAGGATGCCGACGAGTCGGTTGGCCAGAGCGCGAAGTACCTGGTGGTGGGTGTTGCCGCGGGCGCGGTGGGCGCTAAGCCAATGCTCCGGGTCAGCGCTCCGGGCCGAGGTGGGTGCGCTCGCCGTCGTGGTCGAGGATGCACAGCACCTCGGCCGGTCCGCGGTCCGCGCCGAACGCGTGCGGCACCATCGTGGAGAACTCGGCGGCCTCGCCCGCCTCGACCCGGATGGTCCGCTCGCCGAGTTGCAACACCACGGTCCCGGAGAGCACGGTGAACCAGTCGCGCCCCGGGTGCACCCGCAGATCCGCCGGGATCGGCCGGGTGATCCGCAGCTTGGCGACCGTCATCCGGGGCGCGGCGTCGCCCTGGGACAGCAGCCACGTGGTGATGCCCCGCTCCGGCTCGTGGTGTGGCCGGATCACCACGTCGTCGTCCCCGCCCGCCTCGACCAACTGGTCCAGCGTGATGCCCAGCGCCCGGGCGATCGGGGTGAGCTGGTCGAGCGCGATGCGCCGGTGGCCGGTCTCGATTCGGCTCAGCGTGGACGGGCTCAGATAGCTGCGCGCCGCCAGCTCGTCCAGCGACCACCCGCGGGCCGTCCGCAATCCACGGATGCGCTGCCGGACGAGGGCGTCCAGATCTCCGTCTTGCTTCATACGCAAGACCTTATGCCATCGGCGCATGACCGGCGTACGGTCGGCGCATGGCACACACGCACCTGGGCGAGATGCTCGAACTCGACGCCGCCGTCCTGCACGACTATTACGCGGAACTGATCGGCTGGATCGGCGCACAGCTGCCGGACCGGCCGCACATCGTCGACCTCGGCGCGGGCACAGGCGTCGGCAGCCGATCGCTGGCCCGCCACCTGCCCGCCGCCCGGATCACCGCCGTCGACGTCGACGAGGAGATGCTCGCGCACCTGCGGCACAAGGCGGACGAGGAGGGCCTGGGGGACCGGATCCGGACCGTACGCGCGGATCTGGACCAGCCCTGGCCGCAGCTCGAGCCGGCCGACCTGATCTGGGCATCCGCGTCCCTGCACCACATCGGTGACCCGGACACGGCGCTGGCCCGGGCGTACGAGCTGACCCGCCCCGGCGGCCTGTTCGCCGTGGTCGAACTCGACTCGTTCCCGCGCTTCCTGGACGACCCGGCCGGCGCCGCGCTGGAGGAGCGGTGCCAGGCCCTGCTCGCCGCCAAGCGCCTCGAACACGGCCTGCACATGGGCGAGGCGTGGGGCGAGCGGCTGGCCGGCGCGGGCTACACCGTCGAGGCGGAGCGCCACTTCGACCTCGTCCTGCGGCCGCCGCTGCCCGCCGCGACCGGCCGCTACGCGGAGATCTCGCTGGGCCGCACCCGCCACGGCCTGGAGGACCGCCTCCCGGCCGAGGACCTGGCCGCCCTGGAGCAGCTGGCCGCCGACCTTCCGCACCGCACCGACTTCACGGTGCGCGCGGAGCGTACGGTCTGGCTGGCCCGTCGCCCCACCTAGCTAGGCCGCCTACCGGGCGGTCTGATCGTTGCCTGGGGGTCAAGGAGTCCCTGACCCCCGTACGACCCCGACGGCAATGCAAAGCGGCACGGGGAGCAAGACCAGCACGGGGCTCCGCAGCAGGTCACACACGATGGCCGCCACCGAGCGAGGGTCCTCTTAATCCGCGGGTTCGGGGTTCGAGTCCCTGGCGGCGCACCAACGATCAAGGCCCTGACCTGGTGGTTCACACCGGGACGGGGCCTTTTTCGTGTCTGGCGGTGGTGGGTGGTCGCTCGGTGGGTGGTCGGGAGCCGTTGGACCGGGTCGACGCCGGTTGGACGCGGCGGGGTGTTGAGACGCCGTTCGGTGGCGGCCGGGTATGGGGTGGCCGGGTGGACGGGGTCGCGGCTGTCGGTGGTTTCCGGGTGGCCTAGCGTTGGGGGCAGGCCGATCTTGCTTGAACGCGTTATGTCGGTTTTGTGGCTTCCGTAGTCGGCTCTTCGGTTAGCGCATCGGACTGGTCCGAGCCCGTGGGACCTAGACTCCTGCTGGCACGGCAACGGGAGACCAGCCATGATCGAGAAGATTCTGCGGGCGCTCAGTGGCGCCGCGTCTGACCGCACCGGCAGCAACACTCGGACGGTCTACCACTGGCGCTGCTCGTGCGGCGCCCACTCTCGCGGCGGTTGGCTCATTGCCTTTGACGCGGAGTACGCCGCCCAGCGGCACCAGTGGTACAAGGGCGTCGGGCACCAGCTGCCGGAGGTCTACTCGACCGAAGAGGAAGTCCCGTAGGCGCTCGCTTATTTTGATCGACTTTAGAAGTGATGCGGAACGAGAGCCGGCGTTCATCGCGCTCGCTTTGGACGTCAGGGGCACACCCCGGTCTCGGAGTCGTCGTAGTAAGCGGCGTCGAGGCGGGTCAGCGGGTGGCCGAGGAGCGCCGCGACCTGCCGGGCGAGGGTGAATTTGCCACTGCCGCCGCAGTCAATGACAGCGATCCGGTTCATCTCTTCGCGGGCAGCTGGATGGGTGCGGCGTGACACGGTGGCTGACTCGATCGAGGTCAGGGGTGGCCAGCAACGGCCGATCGAGCTTCCTTGGCAAGCTGGGTTGCTGTCTCGAACGCCACCGCCCAGGGAAAAGCTTTCTGCCGCTCGTTGCCGCCGCCGGGCTGGTGCGGATCCCATCCGTCTTCGGAGCCCAGCAGGACGCGTATCCGCTCGTCGCGTAGGGCCGCCACCGCGCGTTGAAAGGGCGCCCGTGCGGCGAGGGCGGCGTTGACGAAGGGGACGATGACGGTCGGTACCTGCCGTCCGATGAGTTCGGCGACGGAGGTCATGGCGTAGTTGTCGGCCAAGCCGAGGGCGATCTTGCTGATCGAGTTGTAGGTGGCGGGCGCGACGACCAGCGCGTCGGCGGGAGGAAGCGATCGGCGAGCGCCGGGTGATGACTGGTAGCTGGACCGGATGGGACTGCCCGTTGCTGCCTCGATCGCTGTCGGATCGATGAAGTCCAGGGCGCTGGGGGTCGCGGTGACGGCCACCGTCCAGCCACGTGTGCCCGCGACCTGGGCCAGTTGGAGTACGTCGGTAGCGGGCCCGGCGCCGCAGACGACGACTTGGAGGTGACCGGCGGTCATAACCGGATCCCAGCGTCGTGGGCGAAGCCGACAGCGGCAGGGCGGACGGAGCCGTTGGCGAGCATGGCGAGGTCGCTAGCGATGCGCTGGACCGCTGGTCGGCAGCGGATCTCTTCCGGTGCTACCTCGTACGCGGTGCGCAGCGCGCTGAGGCCGTGCTCGTAGCGGCCCCACTGCGTGTAGGCGCGTGCCACGTCGACGAACAGGGACGCCTTGCGCTCGGCCAGCGTCACTTTCTCCAGCGGCACCGTGCGGGCGATCGCGATGGCTGTTCCGGCGTCGCCGAGGGTCAGCGCGATGTTGACCCGGTGCAGCAGGACGTTGGTGGCGCCGAAGCCGGTCCACCGGTCGTTGCCGTCGTAGCCGAGGCGGATTGCAGCGCGGGTTGCCTCATCGAGCATCGCGTGTGCGGTGTCCCGGTCGTCTCGGCGGGCGGCGGCGATGGCCCCTCGAAGGACGAGGGCGCCGTAGACGGCCACCGCATCAGTCGACGCGAGGCGGGTGTCCCGGTCGAGCGAGTTGGCAGCATTCCCAGCGAGGGTCACCGCTTGGGCGTCGTGGCCGTTGCCCATGAGCGCATGGGTCATGATCCGGGCGCTCGCGGCGATCGCCACCGGGTCCTGGCAAATGGCAGCGGCCCTGGTGCTTCTCTCAGCCGCTACCAGGGCCATCCCGCGATCGCCCACCTTCAGCAGGACGCTGCCAACGACGTGGTACAGGTCGGCGGCCAGGACCTCGAACCGTGGCCGCTGATCGCCCTCCGCGCCGGACTTCACCGGTTCGAGGGACGGCAGCAGCGTCACAAGCCGGTCGAGTACGCGCTCGTACCGACAGGCCTGATAGTCGACCTTGGTGGAGGCGACGAACCGGGAGAACTGGGGGAAGGAGAGAGCCGCACCGTCCGAGCGCGCGGGCGAGAAGAACGCGTCGATCAGCGGAGCGACGTTGGGCGCGGCAGCAACGCCGATCGCCGCCCCGCGTAGAAGGTCTCTCCGTCTCACGTCACCCCCCGAGCCTGAGCCCGAGTCGCCGTCTCCGTCATCGCCAGTATCCGCATGCGCGCCGGCATCCGGCCGCGCAGCACCCACAGCTGCACCGCTGGTGCCAACCGCACGCAGCGCCTCGAAGCGTTCCCGTACCTCGGGTGTGGCTCGGGCCAGCACGGTGTCCAGCGCGGCTTGCATGTCCGCGCGGGGGAGCACCTTATCGCCCTGGCTGCTCCACTTGGCCACGGTCCGCCGCGCCGCGCCGAGGTGCTCGGCGAAGGCGGTCACGCTCATCCGCAACGCATTCCGGAGCGCGTTCGCGTCCTGGCCGGTCCAGGTCGTCACCGGAGCCATCGCACGTCCTTCCGGAACGGACAGTCATCGGTGGAGGTGATGGTAGCCGCACATGGGGTGACTGCAGGTGCACTGCGGGTGCACCGGCGAGACATTCCGTTTGTGCACCGCCAAAAGCCAACCTGGATGTGCCGACGCGCCGATCCCCAGGGGTGCGCCGGTGGGCCAGCGGCAACCTCACGGCAGGGAGATCCAGATGGACGTGCCGATCGGCGACAGGTCGGACCGCGACCCGACGCACCGGCAAGTGCTCGCGTTGGGCACTCCGCCGACCGCACGGGTGACTCCCCGTTCGCGTACCGCCAGCAGGGCTGCGTGGGCGGGTGGCCGGCGGTCTGCTCCCAGCTGCCGGCCGACTGCGGTGGGCTTGTCGGCATGTCGGCAAGCCCACCGCGCACAGAGGCCAGCGCCGGCCGAGGGCCGGCCATGACGGTGTATGTGTCGCGGTATGCCGCGACCGGCGAGCTGATGCCAGGCCGCGCAGCGGGGGTCCCGGCGTTGACGCGGCCGGGCTCGGCCGATCCGCCGCTGCTGACGCACGTCTGGCGGATCGTGTTCGAGCGGCAGGCGCGGGAGGGCGGGCGCCGATGAGCGGGGACGGCGTGTCTGCCGCTGCGGCCGACCCGAAGGTGTCGTCGGAGCATCTGCCGCTGCGTCCGCTCTGGCTGTGCCGGGCATGCGGGCAGCCCTGGCCCTGTGGACGGGCCAAGCTCGCCCTGTTGACCAGCTATCAGGACAGCCGGCTCAACCTGCTGCTCTACCTGTCCGGCCGCCTGCACGAGGCCATCGACGACCTGCACCGACTCAACGCGAGCACCACCGGCGACGTCCGGGACCTGTTCGACCGGTTCCTCGGCTGGCCGGCCCGGCACCGCAGCCGCCGCCCGTCCACCGCCGAACCGCAGACACCGGAGGAGACATGACCGTCCGGGACATCGGGATCATCGCCGCGACGGGACGGCCGGCCATCGCCGGGACCTTCCACACCCTGGTCCTGCAGCCCACCAGCTTCTGCAACCTGGACTGCAGCTACTGCTACCTGCCCGACCGGCGCTCGCGCCAGCTCATGTCCGTCTCCGTTGCGACCGCGTGCGCCCGGTCGATCGAGCAGCAGGGCAGCGTTCATCCGGTGAGCGTGGTGTGGCACGGCGGCGAGCCCACCGCCACACCGATCGACATCATCCGTGAGCTGCTCGCTCCCTTCGAGGAGCTACGACGGGCTGGAAGGGTGCGCTACGAGATCCAAACCAACGCGACGCTCATCCACGAGCGGTGGTGCGATCTGTTCGCCGCCTACGACTTTGAGATCGGCGTCAGCATCGACGGGCCCGGCATGCTCAACCGGAACCGGCTCGACCGGGCTGGAAATGCGACGACGGCCCGGACGATCCGTGGCACGCGTGTATTGGCCGAGGCTGGCCTGCCGTACTCAGTGATCTGCGTCGTCACACCCGAAACCATCGACCACGCCAACGACCTCGTCGAGTTCTTCACCGCCCTGCCGGGCTGCGAGTCGGTGGGCTTCAACATCGAGGAGCAGGAAGGCGCCGCCCGCACGCCGGTGCCGGAGGAAGCCGCGTACCGGTTCTGGAGCCGACTCGTCCGGCACCGGCTCGCCGGCAGTCCGCTCCGGATCCGCGACCTGGATCGCTTGGCCGACTACCTCGGCGCCACCCGCGCCGGCCTCACCGACCACGGCCCGTACGAACCGATCCCCACAGTCGCCCACGACGGCCAGGTGGTCTTGCTGTCACCGGAACTGCTCGGCATCCAAAGCCCGCGGTACGCCGACTTCATAGCCGGCAACGTGCTCGGTGAACCGATCGGCGACATGTTGGCCCACGCCGGCGAATTGCGATACGTCACCGAGTTCATGACGGCGCTCAACGACTGTGCGGACCGCTGCACGTTCTACGACTTCTGCCGGGGCGCCCAGGCCGGCAACCGCTACTTCGAACACGGCACCTTCACCGCCCGGGAGACCGCTTACTGCCGCACGACCCGGCAAGCCCTGATCCGCGCCGCCGCGGATCACCTCACCTCACCCCTCAAGGAGGACCGTGATGACCAACGCCCTCGCCGCGCTTCTCGACGCCTCGCCGGACCGCCTCGCCCTCCTCGGCGTCGACCCGGAGCACGCGGTAGCGTCGATCGACGCGGCCAAGTTCGACAACCGCCCCACCTGGGACAACAAGGGGAAGTTTGACAGCCGCCCCGGCTGGGACAACTGGAACAAGAAGAAGTAGCCCGCCGACCGGCGGCTCGAGTCGACGCGCGGGGTGACGTGCCCACCCCGCGCCCGAACAGGTTGGAAAGACATGCGTACGACCACCGTGGGCGACGTGACGATCCTCCTGCCCGACCTCGATTCGGAAGACCTCGACCAGGTCACCGACCTACCCGACAGCGACCTCCGCGACGGCCTCGTGGAGAACGTCTCCTGGCGAGGTCAACAGATCGCGGACCTGAGCATCCGAGGCTGCCAGATCACCGGAGCGGATCTCGGTGAGATCAACTGGGAGGGCGGCGCACTCTACGGCTGCGAGATCGTCCGGACGGATTTGTCCGGGGCGGCCCTCACCGGTGTCAGCATCGAGCGGTGCTTGGTCACCGGCTCCCGATTCACCGGGACCCGACTCATCGACGTTCGCCTGAGGGACGTCCTGTTCGACAACTGCCGGTTCGACTACGCCACCCTGAACCGCGTCAGCGCCGCCGGTTCGGTGGCCTTTTCCGACTGCACCCTCGTCCAGGGCACCTGGTCGTCCTGCCGGCTCTCCGGTGTCGCATTGCGGTCGTGCGACCTGAGCGATTTGGAACTGGACTCCTGCCGTCTCGACGGCGCCGATCTGCGGGGCAGCCGGCTGCACGCCTTCGCGGCACCACTGGACAATTTGCAGGGCGTCGCCCTCACCGAGGACCAGCTTCCCGAGCTGACCCGGATGGCCGTCGATGCCCTGAGCATCGACGTCCGCGCCGATGCGGCGCGCGGCCACGACCGCTGACGCCGCTACCGGCTGCGGCTTTGATTGAGATAGCAGCCGCGAGACCGAGCGAGTGGTCCCCGTCCGTCGCACCGTCCAACGGCTCATGAGGCCGTCTACCTGGTCGGGAGCGCGGCAGGGTGACGCCGTTGATCGTCACGCCCGCAGGAGATCTCTGCGCCGCACGTCGCCGTCCGAGTCGAAGTCGTGAATGCCGCCTTCGCCAGCATGGGGTTGCGTGTCCGTGACGGGCAGCGTCGCCGGATCCGCAAGTGCACCGCTGGTATCTGCTCTCACCAGTGCTACCGGCCATCCGGCGATCGCCGGTAGCTTCCCCACCCTGGTCATGCAGCCCCCACCAGCTTCTGCAACCTCGACGGCAGCTACCTGCTACCTGCCCGACCGCAGGTCCCGCCGCCTCATGAGCAATCCGGTCGCGCAGGCGTGCGCCGTTCCAGATCTCGGCAATGGACGGACCGCGCTCAGTCCACGGTGAGGCGGTAGCCCCGGCCGATGTCGGTGGCCACGAGCCAGCCGTAATCTCCGAGCTCCGCCCGCAGGCGCCATACGGCCTGGTCGGCCCCGAAGCTTCCGGCGCGGTGAGGCATGGGTACGGACCGTTCGATGGTGCTGCGGGAGAGCGTGCGACCCGGGTAGTCGGCGAGGGAGCGCATGACTGTCGCCGGCCGCGACCCGAGCCGGATAGTCGTACCGTTGACCAGCACGGCATTGCCCTGCACGGTAAAGCGATGACCGCGGGCCCGGAACTGCCGGCGGCGCGCCACCAGGACCTCCACGAGGTGCCGGGCGAGTTCGTCGGGGCTGCCGTCGGCCGCCCAGGAGACCGGTATGTCCCGGGAGCGGAAGAACGAGGCCGACTCCGCGTGGGCGGTCGCGACCGCGACGTCCGTCGCCAGCGCACGCAGCAGCAGGTACCCGCGACCGGTCCGGGTCGTGAAGTCGACCAGCGCGCTCGCTCCGGCGACGGTGGCGAACGTGACGGCGTGCACCTCGCGCTGGATGACCATCTGCGCGAGCCGGTTCAGCGGCGCCAGGCCGACTGGTCGAGCCGAGCCACGGGTCGGCACGACCATCACCTCGATGCCGTGCGTGCGGAGTCTGTCGATTGATCGCGCCGGCAGCGCGTCGTCGGCCGTCACCGCGACCCGGCGGCTCACCGGATCGCGGCCGAGCAGCCAGGTCACTGCCTCGCCGAGGTCGCCGGTCGACGACATCCAGTCGTGGGTGAAGCCGGTCTCCACCAGCGAGGCGCTGACCGACTCGTTCATCGACAGGATGCTCGCGGAGCTGAGCCCGGACCGGAGCGGATCCGCAAGTCCCCATGCTGCCGCCGCGGACAGCCACCGTGTCCATCCCGCCGCGGTGGTGGCGAGGACATGATCGACCGGAGCCTGGATGAGCCGCCGGGTGGCGATGCGCAATCTCGCGTCCCGGTAGCCGGGCACGGTACGCAACACCGGTAGGTCAACGATCACCGCCCCGTGTTGACGTAGCAGCGCCGCGACATGTTGCAGGCCGTTGTCGGTAACGACCACCGTATATCCTGTCAACGTCGGGCCAGCTCCGTTCGACGTCATGCGGGGAGTCTGGGGGCGGTGCGTTTCTGGTACGTTGCCGGCCGTACAGCAAGTGGTGAGCCGCTTCTCCCATCGAAGCTCTTCGTGGCATGATGTCTCCGACACATCCGCTCGTCGGATTCATTAACCGCGGCGCAACAAATGCCTTGTGCACCTTGCCTCACGCGGAGTTGATGGCTCGGCAATGCCCATGATTTGCGGCGACCCTACGGTCTCGGGCCATGACCACCTCCCTGAACCGCCGCGGCTTTCTTCGCCTCACCGGATCTGCTGCCGCCGTGGCGGCTGCCGGTAGCATCCTGACCGCGTGCGCTGTCGACGAAAACCCCAAGCCCGCCGGCGCTGGCGGTAAGAACCTGCGCAAGGTCAAACTCGGATTCATCGCGCTCACCGACTGCGCGCCATTGATCGCGGCCAAGCAACTCGGCTACTTCGCCGAGCGCGGCCTGGACGTCGAACTGATCAAGCAGGCGTCGTGGCCGGCGACCCGGGACAACCTTCTGAGCGGCGAGATCGACGGCGGGCACGTCCTGTTCAGCATGCCGCTGTCGGTCGCGATGGGCATCGGCGGAAAGGCCGGCACGACCGACCTCAAGATCGCCATGGTGCTGAACAACAACGGCCAGGCCATCACGCTGAAGAAGGCGTACGCCGGTGCCGGTTACGGTGACCTCGGTGCGGCGAAGGAGCTCCTCGAGAAGGAGAAGCCCAAGCTGGCCATGACCTTCCCGGGCGGCACCCACGACACGTGGCTGCGCTACTGGCTCAAGGCCACCAAGGCCGACACCTCCAACATCCAGGTCTCGGCCGTTCCGCCACCGCAGATGGTGTCCAACATGGCCGCCAACAACCAGGACGGGTACTGCGTGGGCGAGCCGTGGGGTGCGGTGGCGGTCCAGAAGGACATCGGGTTCACCCACCTCACCACTCAGGACATCTGGCAGCACCACCCGGAGAAGGCGCTGGTGGTGGGTGCCAAGCTCACCAATGACCAGGACACGCTGGCCGACATCATGAAGGCCACGCTCAAGGCCGCCAGGTGGCTGGACGACCTTGCCAACCGCGACAAGCTGGCCGACATGCTGGCGCCGGTGGGCTACGTCAACGCGCCGGCCGCCAACATCAAGGGCCGGCTGCTCGGCCAGTACGACCTCGGCGCCGGCCTCGGCACCAAGACCTACACCGGCGATCAGATGATGTTCTTCCGGGACGGCGAGACGTCGTTGCCACGACGCTCCCATGTGTACTGGTTCCTTGCCCAGTACCAGCGCTTCGGCCTCGTCAAGGAAACTCCGGACTACGCCAAGCTCGCCGACGAACTCATCCTGCACGACCTTTATGCGAAGGTCGCCGCCGCCGAGGGCATCAAGATTCCGGACGACGACATGACACCCTTCCACATCAAATTGGACAACATCATGTTCGACCCGAAGAACGTCGCGGGCGAGGCCCGGCGGCCATGACCTCGGGCGACGCAACACCGAGCGCCGTCGCGCCGGCCGCGAATGACTTGAGTAGTCCCACGCTGACGTCAGTCGCCCCGGCCGATGGGGCAGGCGAGGGAATCGGCGCGCCGGCGACGCCAGCCGCCGGAAACGGATCGCGGTCGGCGGCCCCGACCGCAGACATCGACGTTGCCGGCCACCGTGGCCCGGTGACACCCTCCTGGTTGACTGCGTGGGGCAGTCGACTGGCCAGCTTCGTGGTGGCCGCCCTCTGGGCCGTGGTCGGTCTCGCGGTGTTCGTGGCGCTGTGGCAGTTCGCGACCCTTGGCTCAACCGCGGTGCCGGGTCCGCTCGACAGCGCCCGGACCCTCGGCGACCTGCTCAGCCGACCGTTCTTCAACACCACCAACGACAAGGGCATCGGTCTGCACCTGTACGTCTCGCTCAGGCGGGTGTTCCTGGGATTCGGTCTGGCCGCGCTGGTCGGCATCGCGCTCGGGCTGATCATGGGCGCGGTCCGACCCGTCTGGTCCGCGCTCAACCCGCTCGTGCAGGTGCTCCGTCCGGTGTCGCCACTGGCCTGGTTCCCGATCTGGCTCTACATCATCGAGGAACCGGCACAGTCGGCGATCATCGTCATCTTCATCACCGCGCTGTGGCCCACTCTGATCAACACCGCGGCGGGTGCCGGTTCCATCCCCCGCGACCAGCGCAACGTGGCACTGGTCTTCAAGTTCCGACCGCTGGCGTACCTGTGGCACGTGCTGATACCCAACGCGCTGCCGTCCATCATCACCGGCCTGCGGCTGTCCATGGGCATCGGCTGGATGGTCATCGTCGCGGTCGAGATGCTCCAGGGAAACTCCGGCATCGGTTACTTCGTCTGGAACTCGTACAACGCCCTGGAACTCGACAAGGTGGTTGCGGCCATCGTGCTCATCGGTGTGGTCGGGCTCGTCCTCGACACGATCCTGCTCATGCTCTCCCGGTGGGTCACTCCTGAGGAGGTACACGGATGACCATCGCCATCAACGGCGTCCGCAAATCGTTTCGGCGCCGGGGGCACGCGCCCCAGGAGGTGCTGCGCGGCGTCGACCTGACCATCGACACCGGCGAGTTCGTCTCCTTCATCGGGCACTCCGGCTGCGGAAAGTCGACCCTGCTCAACATCGTCGGCGGGCTGGTCACGGCGGACAGCGGCACGGTGCGGATCGACGGCCAGCCGGTCACCGGGCCGGGGCCCGACCGCGCGATGGTGTTCCAGAACTACTCGCTGCTGCCGTGGCTGAGCCTGCGGCAGAACGTCCGGGTCGCGGTGCAGGAGTCCCGCCCGGACTGGAAGCGGGCCCGGGTCGACGAGATGGTCGAGCGGTACCTGACCGCGGTATCGCTGTGGGAGCACCGCAACAAGCGGCCGGGGCAGGTCTCCGGCGGCATGGCCCAGCGTGCGGCGGTGGCCCGGGCCTTCGCGGTCGCGCCCCGAACACTGTTGCTCGACGAGCCGTTCGGCGCCCTGGACGCGCTGACCCGCTCCCGGCTGCAGCAGCAACTCGTCGACCTGTGGGACAGCGAGTCGGAGACCGAGACCGTGTTGATGGTGACGCACGGTCTGGACGAGGCGATCCTGCTCGCCGACCGGATCGTGGTGATGGCCAACCTGCCCTACCCGTCGGTGCGCACCACCATCGACGTACCGATCCCCCGGCCACGCAACCGTACGACGGTCGTGCACCACCCCGCGTACGACGGCATCCAGAAGCAACTCGTGGATCTCCTCATCGCGGACGACGACGTGGAGCTTGCCGAGGCTGCGGCGGCCTGAGCGCAACCGACGACACCCCCCGCCGGATCTTGGAGGCTTGCGGGAACACTCCGTGAGAATCCAAGGTCCGGCGAGGTGCGGCCGGGTTGTATACCGCCACGAGGCAGGCCCGCCGCGCGGTGCCTCCGCTACGGCGTTTCCAACGCACGGCGTCAGGCCTCTTCAACGGCGTTCCAGAAGAGCTGTCTGGGGTGCTCCCCGGGTGCTCGCCGCCCGCCATGGACGAATGTGCGGCTGACGGGAGTAGCTGGACACGATCGTCGCACGACCTGGGACTGATTCTCAGCGCGTGAACTGATCATGCGGAAAGACGGAGGGTGAGGGGATGGCAGAAGCCTGTTTGTGGCTTCAGAGATCAACTAGGGACTGTCCGTCATGTGCGTGTCCACCCCGCGCCCGCGCAGGTTGAGGACACGTGCGCACCACGACAGTCGGCGACGTGAGGATCCTGCTGCCGGACCTCGATCCGGACGACCTCGACAGGGTGACCGAGCTGGCCGATGGGCTCACCGAGGCTTTCGTCGAGGGCGCATCGTGGCGCGGTGTGCAGCTGGAGGACTGCCGCATCCGGGGCAGCCGGATCGCCGGCGGCGATCTCAGCGAGAGCACCTGGGAAGCCGGCAGCCGCTACGGCTGCGAGATCACCCGCACCGACTTCTCCGGGGCGGCCCTGGTCGGGATGACGAGCTGGGCTCCTGCCAACTCGACGGGGCTGACCTGCGCGGCAGCCACCTCCACGGACTCCAGCCGCCACTGGACAACCTGTCCGGCGTCACCCTCGCCGAGGGCCAACTTCCCGACCTCACCCAGCTGGCCGTGACGCCCTGGGACTGACCGTGCGCAACGATTGACTTCGGGGAGCACCGTGGCCGTTGACGTCGTCCCGACCGGCAGCCCGGACACGATCCTCGGAGGCCACCACGCTGGAGGAAGCCGTCGAGGCCGTTGCGCGCAGCCGCCGTACTGTTCCAGACGATGAGGCGCGTCGGTCCCGACAGCCGCTGTTCGTCAAGGCAACGGCGGCCTGTCAGGCTCGTGGCATCACACCTGCTCGACGAGCCAGTCCCGGATGACCGTGAAGTCGCGTTCGGTCAGGCCGCGCCGGGGGTCGACCCGATGGAGCAGCGCCGGGCCGTGGTGTTGGGCGGACACCCAGACGCGATCGGCAGGCGAGATCTCGTCGTCGACCCACACGAAGGGGCGCCCTTGCGCCCACTCGACCAGGCCACGGGTCTTCCAGTGCAGGGCGCCCTCCTCGTCTGAGTCGGCCCGGTCCACCACCGGCAGGGCCGGCAGTCCGAGCAGCGGAGCCAGTACGTCGTTCGCGTCGCTCATCCACGTCGTCGCCCACACGAGCTCACACGGCAGGGCGGACAGCAGGCGGCCGCGTTCCGGCTCGACCCTGTGCAGCAACGGATGGGCGTCATCCGGCCGAACCTGTGCACGGGTGTGGTTGGGCGGCATGTCCGGCGGTGCCGCCGGTGGCGTTCCGAACGGGATGAGGGTGCCGTCCACGTCAAGGAACAGCAGCGGACGCGAGGCGGACATGGCCCAGAGGTTAGCCCTCGTCCGGTGCCGGGGAACGTCCGCCCGCTGCGTGTTCTGGGCTCTGGCAACGTCGGCCGCGGACGCTGTATCGGTGGCGGTTGAGGGCGGGTTCCGGCCGCAGCGCGCCGACGGCGGGCGTCATGTGGGCCCGTCGTTTCCTGCTGCGCGATGACGTGTCCAGCAAGGCATGCAAAAGGGTTCATAAGCCATAGAAATGAAGCAAACGCCGCCTAGTCTCAGGGTGCCGTGCCCGGATCCATCGAGGAGTCAGCCGATGTCGCACCATCTCGACACCCCGCTCGCCGCGCAGAACGGGCAGCTCTACCTGAACGACCTGTACGTCTTCGACGGCGAGCGCGGCACGGTCTTCGTCATGGACGTCAACAGCTCGGTGACCCGCGCCGACATCAAGCGTGGCTTCCACCATGAGGCGCGGTACGAGTTCAAGATTCACTTCGATGGCGCCGATCTCGAGGAGCTCACCTACCGGGTGAGCTTCGGGGAACCGGACGCCGACGGGCGGCAGGCGGTGACGCTGCACGCTCTGACCGGTACCGAAGCCCGCAGCGACGCGGCGACCGGCGAGCTCCTCGTCCAGGGGCGGACCGGCGAGGTGGTGAGCAGCGACGTCCTGCGGCTCTGGGCCGGCCGGATCACCGATCCCTTCTACATCGACCTCGACCAGCTCGCGACCGTCAACGACGCCTTCAAGAACGGCGCCGAGCTGGACCGCTCGAAGTGGCGGCCGGAGAACGCGAAGAACAGCTTCGCCGGCACCACCGTCGAGTCGATCGTCCTCGAGGTGTCGCACGACGAGCCGATGCTGCGCGACGGGGCGCAGATCGGCGTCTGGTGCACCACGAAGCTGGCGACGGACGCGGGCGGATGGCGGCCGATCAACCGGGCCGGCCACCCCATGATGTGGCCGATCTTCTGGCCGACCGACACCGACTTCTCCGACCCCGCCAACGTCCGGCACCCCTGTGACGACCTGAAGGCGGACGGCGAGAACATCGCCTCGACCGTCGCGCGGGTGGTCGCCGCGAACGGCACCGCTGTCGATCCGAAGGCGTACGGCTGGAGCGTGGCCCGGCAGGTCTACCCCGATGTGTTGTCGTACCGGGTCGGGACGCCGGCCAACTACGGCTTCGCCGTCCGGAACGGGCGCACGATGCTGGACAACGCCCCGGAGGTGATGTTCTCCCTGGTGCTCAACACGGGGATGACCTCGGGTCTGACCGCGGACGTGACCCGGGAGGCCCGCTCCGGCACGTTCCCCTACGTGGTGCCCGCCTGACGCGGTGGTCGCTCGCCCGACAGAGTTACGGCTGCCGAGGCGCACGCCGCAGGTCGTGCGCACGGGACCGGGTCGGAGCTGCGTCAGCGCGGCGTGGCGGGCGGGCGTAGTCCGTCGAGGGCGACGCCCAGCACCCGTTCGCGCTGCTCCGGCTCGGGGAACTGGGCCATGGTGAGGCCGCTGAGCAGCCGGACCACGTCGTCGAAGCTGATGTCGGCGCGGACCGCCCCGGCGGCCTGGGCGCGGCGCATCAGCGGCTCGCCGGCGGTGTAGATCTCCGTCCGGCAACTCCGGAAGACCTCGGAGTCGCGCAGCAGTTCCTCGGCCAGGGCCCGCTTGGTGGCGACGTAGCCGACGAACCGGTGCAGCCAGGCGACGAGCGCTTCCCAGGGGGGCAGGTCGGCCAGGTCGGTCGCGGAGCGACTCAGCGCTCGGACCTCCTCGACGTAGACGGCCTCGAACAGGGCCTGCCGGGTGGGGAAGTTCCGGTAGAGGGTGCCGATGCCCACCCCGGCGCGCCGGGCCACCTCTTCCAGCGAGGCGGACGCTCCGTTCGCTGCGAAGGCCTCGCGGGCGGCCGCGATCAGCGACTCGTAGTTGCGCCGGGCGTCGGCCCGCTTCGGTCGCCGTGCGAAGACGTCGGGCGTCTGTCCCGCGCTGGCCATGACGTGCGTCACCTCACCTCGGTTGCAACCGGAGGCACCCCTCCGCTAACTTAGTGGAGGCACCCCTCCGGAACTGTCCGGAGCCATGCCTCCGCTTAGCTTACCTCCCCGGCGCCCTGTGCCGATCCCGCCGGCGGGCGACCGGTGCCGCCCCGAAGCCCTGACGAGCCCACCTGCCCGTCGTCCCCTCCGTACGCGGAATTGGAGTTTCCCGCATGACAGAGACCGTCCGTCGCGGCTCCCGCCGGCTCACCTTCCTCGTCCTGGCGGCCGGCACCGGGTTCTTCGCGATGCTCCAGTCGTTGATCACCCCGGTGCTGCCGACCATCCAGCACGACCTGCACACGTCTCAGAACACCGTCACCTGGGTGCTGACGGCCTACCTGCTCTCCGCGTCCATCTTCACGCCGATCCTGGGCCGGGTCGGCGACATGGTGGGCAAGGAACGGATGCTCGTCGTCTCCCTCGGCGCGCTCGCCCTCGGCTGCCTGCTGGCCGCCGTCGCGCCGAGCATCGGCGTGCTCATCGTCGCCCGGGTCGTCCAGGGCGTCGGTGGCGCCGTCTTCCCGCTGTCGTTCGGGATCATCCGCGACGAGTTTCCCGCCGCGCGGGTCTCCTCCGCGGTGGCCGCCATCTCGGCGATCGTCGCCGCCGGCGGTGGTCTGGGGGTCGTGCTCGCCGGCCCGATCGTCGGCGCCCTCGACTACCGGTGGCTGTTCTGGATCCCGATGGTCGTCGTCGGGCTGACCGCCGTCGCCGCCCACTTCGTCGTGCCGGAGTCCCCGGTGCGTACCCCCGGCCGGATCGACTGGCGGGCCACCCTGCTGCTGTCCGGCTGGCTGGTCGCCCTGCTGCTGCCGATCAGCAAGGGCGCCGCCTGGGGCTGGACCTCGCCTCGGGTGGTGGGCCTGCTGGCGCTCGCCGCGGTGCTGCTGTCCGGTTGGCTGGTCGCCGAGATCCGCTCCAGCAGCCCGCTGATCGACATGCGGATGATGCGTCTGCCCGGAGTCTGGACGACCAACCTGGTCGCCCTGCTCTACGGCGCGTCGATGTTCTCCGTCTACGCGTTCCTGCCGCAGTTCGTGCAGACCCCGACGGTGGCCGGTTACGGCTTCGGCGCGACCGTCACCCAGGCCGGCCTGCTGATGCTGCCCATGCTGGTCGGCATGTTCGTCGCCGGCCTGCTCGCCGGCCGGCTGGAGTCGCGCTTCAGCGCCAAGGCGCAGCTCGCCACCGGCGCGGCCTTCAACGTGCTCGCCTCGGCGATGCTGACGGTCGCGCACGACACCCGCTGGGAGATCGGGGTGGCCGGTGCCCTCGTGGGCCTCGGCATCGGGCTGGCCTTCGCCTCGATGGCCAACCTCATCGTCGGCAACGTCCCGGCCGGGCAGACCGGGGTGGCGACCGGCATGAACGCCAACATCCGCACCATCGGCGGCGCCGTCGGCGCGGCCGTGGTCAGCGGTGTGATCACCGCCCACCCGCAGGCGAACGGGCTGCCCCGGGAGGCCGGCTTCACCCTGGGCTTCCTGGTCCTCACCGGGCTGGCCCTGGCGGCCGCGGTGGCGGCGCTGGCCGTCCCGTCCGGGCGGCGCCCGTCGGCCGGCCGCAAGGCGGCCCCCGTGCCGGAGCTGGTGACGGTCCCCGCGGGCCGCTGATCCGCCCGGCGCACGCTCGGCCGCGCGCCCCCGTCCGGACCGGGGGCGCGCGGCCTCCGCGTCGGCAGGCAGGCGGGCGTTAGATCGTCAACTTGTCGTTGACGGCAGAGGCCCGTCAACCTATGGTTGACGCATGACGGAACCCATCCAGATGAGCAACCCGGTACGCCTCGACGACCTCATCCAGGCCATCAAGAAGGCCCATCCCGACGCGCTCGACCAGCTCAGCGACGCGGTCATCGCGGCCGACCACCTGGACGAGCTGGCCGACCACCTGATCGGCCACTTCGTGGACCAGGCCCGGCGCTCCGGTGCCTCGTGGACCGAGATCGGCAAGAGCATGGGGGTCAGCAAGCAGGCCGCCCAGAAGCGCTCCGCCGCGAAGGTCGACGCGGCCGCCGCCCTCGACCCGAGCGCCGGCTTCGGCCGCTTCACCCCGCGGGCCCGCAACGTCGTGATGGCCTCGCAGAACGAGGCCCGGGCCACCGGGCACGCGGAGATCCGCGCCGAGCACCTGGTGCTGGGGCTGTTGGCCGAGCCGGACGCGCTGGCCGCCAAGGCGATCGTCGACGAGGGCGTGTCGCTGGACGCCGTGCGGCAGGCGGCGACGGCGACGCTCCCGCCCCCCGCCGACCAGGTGCC
Source organism: Micromonospora sp. CPCC 206171 (assembly GCF_036906755.1). Classification (NCBI taxonomy): domain Bacteria; kingdom Bacillati; phylum Actinomycetota; class Actinomycetes; order Micromonosporales; family Micromonosporaceae; genus Micromonospora; species Micromonospora sp. CPCC 206171. Next base: position 269,769 of record NZ_JBAKHT010000001.1, read on the forward strand.
CGACCTGATCCCCTACGACGCGCAGGGCAAGAAGGCCCTCGAACTGACCTTCCGGGAGGCGCTGCGCCTCGGGCACAACTACATCGGCACCGAGCACATCCTGCTCGCCCTGCTGGAGCTGGAGGACGGCTCGGGCGTGCTCTCCGGGCTGGGACTGGGCAAGGACGGTGTCGAGGAACGGATCACCGCCACCCTGGCGCTGTACCGGTGACCCTCGCGGGGGACCCGATGTCCCCCGCACCGGGGAGTTCCCGCCCGCTGGATGTCGGCAGAGTCCCAGGTGGACCGTCCCGCCGTCGCGCCCGGCCGACGCGGGGGCGCTGGCGGTCCGTCGGTGGCCGGGGCGCGGCACGGGGGGTCGCCCCGGCCATCGACGGGTACGGGGTCAGGCGACGGCGACGGGGAAGCCGTAGCGGGCGGCGTGCTCCGGGTCGGTCGGGTCGACCTGCCGGATGCCGGCGTCGGCGAGGCGCTTGTTCACCTCGTCCAGCTGCTCGCGGACCAGTCGGGCCTCCTCCTCGGTGACCCGCCCGCGGTGCGGCCGGCCGGCGTGCTCGATGGTGCCGTAGTCGATCTTTTCCGCGCTCTTGCGCGCCTTCGGCGGACGTACCCGCTCGGCGGTGCGCAGCAGTTGGGCCATCGGTACGTCGGTGGCCATCGCGTCGAACTCGCTGGCGGTCAGCACCACCCGGCGCGGCTCGCCGCCGCCGTGCCGGTCGTGGATCTCCACCACCGCCACGTCCAGCGCCGCGTCGTCGATGCTCTCCACCTCGATCGGGGTGGCGTCCAGTTGCACGGGCCCGGCCACCAGGTCAGGGTGCTCCAGCACGACGACCTTGACCACCTCGTCGTCGGCCCGCAGTACCGTGCCACTGAAGTCGGAGACGTGGATCGTCTTCTTGCCCATGCGCGGAGCTTCTCCTGTCGTAGGCCGAGTTTCGGACCACAAGACGCTACCCGACAGGTGTGCGAAAGCCCCGGCTGGACGCCCCGGGTGTGTCGCCGCTTTCTCCGGCGCGGTCAGCGGGCGGTGAGGCCCCGGCGGGAGGAGACGCCCGCGGGAAGGCTGTTGAGGTCGCCCCAGGAGAGCGCGGCGTTCACCCCGCGCCCGGTCCGCGCCTCCCGGTACGGCGGTTGGGCCGGAAATCGCCCGGCGGCCTCGGCCGCCCGCCAGATCCTCGCGGTGTCCTGCTGGTACCGGTCATTCGGCTGATTCGGCATGACCATTACCGTCCCAAAAGAAGTTGTACATGTATGGAAATGAATATGACGGTCGATCGATGTCTCCGGTTCCCGGGCACCGGCCTTGCTCGGTACGTCTACCCGGGCGGCCAGCCCGTCAACCGGCCCGCGTCGAGCGCAACGGGAGGTCGGCCCGGCCGGCACGGCGTACGGTGATCACGACGAGGTGGTCGTACCCGAGCGGGCGAGGGAGGTGTCCGGTGCTCGACCGCCGGCTCTACCTGCACCTGGTCACCTGGCTGGGCCAGTGGCCGGCCGGCCCCGGTTTGCACATCGTCGGCTCCCGCCGGCGCGGGCGACCGTCGTGGGACGGGCGGCTGCGACCGGCAATCGCCGTCCAGGCTGCCGGCAGCACCGTGCTCTCGGTGCCGCCGGAGCGGGTGGAGGCGATCCGCGCGCTGGCCCGCGGGCCGGAGGCCGAGCTGCTCGCGGCGCTGCCCGCCGCCGTCGGGCAACCGGACTGGATGCTGGCCGACGACGTCTTCCGGTGGTGCCTGGACCCGGCCCCGCTGCCCGAGGTGGGGCACTGGGTCCCGCCGACCGACCCGGCGTTCCCGCCCTGGCTGCGGCTGTTCGACCGGGAGGTGCTAATGGTCCGGGACGCCGACGGCGGCTACCTCGCCGGTGTCGGGATCAAGCGACACGACCTGCACGGACACGAGCTGGCGGTGGGGACGACGCCGGCCGCGCGCGGCCGGGGCCTGGCCCGCCGGCTGGTCGCCCAGGCCGCCCGGCGGGTGCTCGACGAGGGCGCCGTCCCGACGTACCGGCACGACCCGGCCAACGTCGCCTCGGCCCGGGTGGCGGAGGCGGCTGGCTTCCCGGACCGGGGCTGGCGATCGTACGGCGTCTATCCCCGGTGACCGGCCGCGGGTGTGGCGCCGCGCTGACCGCGCCGCGCCGTGGTGGCAGGGCGCGGACCGTGGATTCCGGGCCGAATCCACGGTCCGCAGCCTTCCCCCAGGCCCTCCCGTGTGCCGGCGTACCCGCCGACCGGTCCCGTTGATGGTGACGCTACGTACGGATCGGCCGGTGAGCAAGAGGTAACCGACCGTTTCGGCGTGTCCGGTAGTGGACTTGAGCTGCGACAAGAGTCGTCGATCGGATGGACGGTGATGGTGACGGAGCGTGCGGAGTGGGCGGGCGGCGGACCGCGACCCCGGCCCTCGCGCCGTCCGGCGGGTATCGTCGTGCCGCGACGGCGGCAGCTCGGCGAGGAGCGGGACATGCGGGTGGACAGGCGGGACGAGGACGGCGGGCGGATCGTCCTGCGGCCCGTCGGCGACCTGGACATCGCGACCGCCGCCGTGGTGCAGGACGCCCTGGACGCCGCCCTCGACCTGCCGGACACGGTGGAGCTGGTCGTGGACCTCGCCGAGGTGCCCTTCCTGGACTCGACCGGGGTCGCCGCCCTGCTGCGCGGGGCCGCCGAGGCCGTCGGTCGGGGCGCCAGCCTGCGGGTGGTCGACCCGCAGCCGGTGGTGGCCCGGGTGCTGCGGATCACCGGCGTCGACAGCCTGGTCGGGCTCGCGCCCCGGCACCGGAAGCCGCTCGACCCGGACGCCCCCGCCGCCTAGGCCCCCCGGTCCCCGTTGCCGGCGGCAGCGCCGCGACCGGGCCTCAGCCGATCAGCCCCAGCGCCTCCGCCGCCGCCCGGCCGTTGGCGTGGCTCGCTCCGTAGGTGGTGACGAAGGCGCGTACGCCGGTCGGCCGCCAGCGCCCCGGCCAGCCCATCTCGACCACGGTCACCGGGTACGCGGCGGCCAGCGCGTCGACCAGCTCGGCGCCGCCCGGCAGCCGGTGCAGGTGCCGCCCGACCAGCACGATCGGCCGGCCGTCGGCGAGCTGCCCCAGCGCGGCGGGATCGGTCTCGGTGGCGACGACGCGTACCTCCTCCAGGCCGTCCAGGTGCGGGCCCAGGCCCCACGGCACCCGCCCCTCGGCCATGGTGGCGGCGGCGTGCAGCTGCACCACCAGCGGCCGGGTCAGCCCGTCGACCTCACCCTCGACGCGGACCGCGCGGCGCGCGGCAGCGTACCCGAGGTCGGTGGGGGTGGCCGGCGGGATGCCGGCGGCCCGGGTCCAGGCGGCGAGCGCGGCGGTGCGGCCGGCCGCCTCCTCGACCCGGGCGCGGTCCAGTCGGCCGTCGCCGATCGCCGCGACGATCTCGCCGGCCACGTGCTCGACCAGCGCGGCGTCGACCTTCGCGCCGATGCAGAGCAGGTCCGCGCCGGCGGCCAGCGCGCGCACGGCGGCCGGCCCGACCCCGCCGGCGGCCAGCGCAGCGCCCTGCATCTCCAGCGCGTCGGTGATCACCGTGCCGGTGAAGCCGTACTCGCCGCGGAGCAGGTCGACCAGGACGGCCCGGCTGAACGTGGCCGGCCCGTCCCCGGTGAGCGCCGGCACCCGGATGTGGGCGGTCATCACGGCCCGGGCGCCCGCCTCGACGACCGCCGCGAACGGCGGCAGGTCGCGCTCGCGCAGCAGGGCCGGGGACACGTCCACGGTGGGCAGCTCGTGGTGCGAGTCGGCCACGGTGGCGCCGTGCCCCGGGAAGTGTTTGGCGCAGGCGGCGACCCCGACCGACTGGAGACCCGCGACGGCGGCGGCGGAGTGGGCGGCGACCCGGGCCGGGTCGGCGCCGAACGACCGGGTGCCGATCACCGGGTTCTCGTCGGCGGTGTTGACGTCGACGGTCGGGGCCAGGTTGACGGTGATGCCGAGGGCGGCCAGTTCGGCGCCGATGGCCGCGTACACCCGGCGGGTGAGCGCGGTGTCGTCGACCGCGCCGAGCGCCGCGTTGCCCGGGTACGGGCTCCCGGTGGCGTGCGCCAGCCGGGTGACGTCGCCGCCCTCCTCGTCGATGGCGATCAGCACGTCCGCCCGGCCGGCGCGCAGCGCGAGGGTGCTCGCGGCCACCTGCGCGGGATCGTGGACGTTGGTGCCGAACAGGGTGTGCCCGGCCAGCCCCTCGGCGATCAGCTCGACGGCCCACTCCGGCGGCACCGGCCCCGGGTACGCGGCGAGCAGCGTGCCCAGCGCGAGCCGGCGCAGTCCTGGATCCAGCCCCACGTGTGTTTCCCCCTTCGGTGCCGGACGGCACGAGTGTCGCACCGGGAGCGGTCGGTCGTCCGAGTTCCCGGGTACGGGGTGGCCGATACGCTACGGGCACCCGCCCGCAGGTCGATTCGGTTGGCGAAGTTTACGGAAATCAGAGGACGTGGCATGAGTGCGACCCGGCTGCCCGGCACACCCCGCCTGTTGCGGGCGCTCAACGACCGAGCGGCACTGGAACTGCTGCTCGAACGGGGCCCGCTGACCCGGGCCCGGCTCGGCGAGCTGACCGGCCTGTCCAAGGTCACCGCCTCGCAGCTGGTCGAGCGGCTGGAGGAGCGCGGGCTGGTCACCCGGGTCGGTGAGCAGGCCGGCGGGCGGGGCCCGAACGCCCAGCTCTACGCGGTACGCCCGGGCAGCGCGCACGTGGTCGGCGTGGACGTCGGCGCGGAGCGGGTGGTGGCGGCCTGCGCCGACATCACCGGAGCCGTCATCGGCCGGGTGGAGCAGTCCACCCGGGACACCGACGACCCGGTCGGCGTGGTGCACAACGCGGTGGTGCGGGTGGCGAGCAGCGCGGGCGCGGAGCTGTCCAGCGTGCGGCGGGTGGTGCTGGGCACCCCCGGCCTGGTCGATCCGGGCACCGGCGACATCACCTTCGCCTTCAACCTGCCGCGCTGGCACCGGGGCCTGCTCGCCGCGCTCCGCGAGGACCTGCACACCCCGGTGGTCTTCGAGAACGACGTCAACCTGGCCGCTGTCGCCGAGGCGCAGTCCGGCGCGGCCCAGGGGCTGGGCGACTTCGTGCTGGTCTGGGTGGGCGCCGGCGTCGGTCTGGCGATCATGCTGGGCGGGCGACTGCACCACGGCAGCAGCGGCGCGGCCGGTGAGATCGGCTACCTGCCGGTGCCCGGGGTGCCGATCCCGCGCGACGTCTCCCGTCGGGCCAAGCCGGCGTTCCAGCAGCTCGCCGGGGCGGACGCGGTTCACGCGGTGGCCCGTGAGCACGGCTTCGACGCCGGCTGCGCGGCCGACGCGGTGCGCGACGCCGTCGCCGCCGGTCCGGCCGGCGCCCCGATGCTCGACGAGCTGGCCCGGCGGCTGGCCCTCGGCGTGGCCAGCACCTGTGTGGTGCTGGACCCGCCGCTGGTGGTGCTCGCCGGGGAGGTGGGGCAGGCCGGCGGGGCGGCGCTGGCCGAGCGGGTGCAGCAGGAGGTCGCCGCGATCACGCTGGTCCGGCCCCGGGTGGTGCCGACCGGGCTGACCGAGGAGCCGATCCTGCGCGGCGCGCTGCGCACGGCGCTGGACGCCGTCCGGGACGAGGTCTTCGGGTCGACGGTCGGCTGACGCCCGTCGCCGTACGCCACCCGTCATGTGAAGGAATTCTTCACCACCGGCCTGCCTGCGGCAAGATCTCGCCGGGGCGGGCCGGTGGGTGGCCGGGCGTGCCGGGGCGGGCAGCCGCCCCGGCACGGCGGCCGGTCAGATCAGGTCGCGCCGGCGGAACACCGCGAACGCGGCGGCGGTCACCGCGCCGGCGAGGGCCAGCAGCACCAGCAGCGCCGGAGACCAGGTGATCGTGTACGTCCCGTCGCAGATGTCGAAGCCCGAGGCGCTCCGGCAGGCGTGGTCGTCATAGAGCTCCACCCGGCCGGCGAGCCAGGCCCCGATGTAGGTGGAGAGCATCAGCTGGTCCGGGCGGGCCACGTCAACGATCTCGAACACCACCCGCGCCCCCAGCTCCCAGACCACCGCGTACGCGGCCACCGCGCCGAGCGCCGCCGAGGTGTGCCGGCCCAGCGTGGCGATGCCGAAGCCCAGCGCGGTGGCGAACAGCACCAGCACCAGGCCGCGCCCGTAGCGGCCGGCCAGGTCCTGCCAGAACGCCCCGTCCAGATGGCCCGGCAGCCCGGCCGTCTGGGCGATCGTCCAGAACGTGCCGAGGTAGACCACCGTGGCCACGAGCGACAGCAGCGTCACCACCCCGAGCAGGGTGCCCAGCTTCGCGCCGAGCACGGTGAGCCGGCGCGGCCGCCACAGCAGCAGGTTGACCACCCCGCCGGAGTTCAGGTCGGCGCCGATGTAGGAGGCCCCGACCAGGAAACCGAAGAGCACCAGGAAGGCGATCAGGAAGTAGAGCAGCGAACCCGCCTGCTGGCCGAAGACGAAGACGCCGCTGAGGTAGTCGGCGACCACCGGCAGCCGGTCCCGCAGCACCGGGTCCAGCTCGCTGCAGTCCGCCGGCAGGTAGGCGTTCTCGTCGATCGGCAGCTCGCCCGCCTTGATGTTCAGGCAGCGGCGGTGTTCGGTCTCCATGCTGCTGATCGCCTGGGCGACCTGGGCCTCGGCCTCGGCCAGCTCGCGCGGCGACGGCTGGTGCGATCCGACCAGCGTGGTGGCCGTGGTGATGGCGAAGGCCAGGGCCAGCAGCACCAGCATCAGCTGGACGAAGCGGCGGGCGGCGAGCCGCTCCACCTCGGCACGGACGAGGTTCATGCCTGCACCCCCCGGCCGGCGGTCACGTCGAGGTCGATCATGGATGCGTCAGGTCCCTCCCCGGGCAGGGCGGCCTCGCCCACCTGCCGCGGCAGTGTCGGATGTGGTGCGGCGCCGGTCAGTTCCAGGAAGACGCTCTCCAGGTCGGGGCGGATCGGGGTCAGCTCGCGTACCCAGAGCCCCTGCTCGCCCAGCGTGCGGGTGATCAGCTCGGGGTCCTCCGCCCCGGCAACCACCAGCAGCCCGTCGCGGTCGGTGACCGACAGGCCGGCCGCCCCCAGCAGGTCGGCGGCCCGGCCCGGCTCCGCCACCCGTACCTGCCACTCGTGCTGGTCGTAGCCGGCCAGCACCTCCTCGACCCGGCCCGCCGCCACCCGACGGCCCCGGGAGATGATCGTGACGTGGTCGCAGATCAGCTGGATCTCGGCCAGGATGTGGCTGGAGACCAGCACCGTCACCCCCGCGTCGGCCAGCGACCGCATCAGGTCCCGCATCTCGCGGATGCCCGCCGGGTCCAGCCCGTTCGCCGGCTCGTCCAGGATCAGCAGCTCGGGATCCTTGAGCAGGGCGGAGGCCACGGCCAGCCGCTGCCGCATGCCCAGCGAGTAGCCCTTCACCCGGTCGTGGCCCCGGTCGCGCAGCCCGACCTGCTCCAGCACCTCATCCACCCGGCCGGTCGGCACCCCGCCGGCCAGCGCCAGCAGCCGCAGCGTGCGGTGACCGGTGAAGTTGCCGAAGAACTGCGGGCTCTCCACGATCGCGCCGACCCGGCCGGCCACCCGGGCCAGCTTCTCCGGCGCGGGGGCGCCGAGCACGCTCATCCGGCCGCCGTCGGCGCTCACCAGGCCCAGCAGGGCACGCAGGGTGGTGGTCTTGCCGGAGCCGTTCGGGCCGAGGAAGCCGTGCACCTGCCCGGCCTCCACCAGCATGTCGAAGCCGTCGACCGCGACCCGCCGCCCCTGTCGCAGGGTGTGGAACGTCTTGCGCAGCCCCTCAATCTCGATGACCGCGCTCATCGGCGCCGCTCCTGACCTCGATCGGGCATGGCACGTCCTCCGGCTGTGGTGACCAACGACACGGCGCCTCACCCTATGGCCGGAGCCTCGCCCGTGGGGGGCACCCCGCGGGCTGCGTGGTTGGATGGAGCGGTGACTGGTGACCTGATCCCCGGCGCCGCCGGCGCCCCCGCCGCCCCCGCACCCGTGGACGCGGATCTGGTGGTCAGCCTCGACGGTGTCGGCGTCAAGCGCTCCGGCACCGCGCTGCTGCACGACGTGGACTGGCGGGTCGAGCTCGACGAGCGGTGGGTCGTCCTCGGCCCCAACGGCGCGGGCAAGACCACCCTGCTCAACCTGGCCGCCGGCCGGCTGCACCCGACCAGCGGCACCGCGCACGTGCTCGGCGAGCGGATCGGCCGCACCGACGTCAACGAGCTGCGGATGCGCATCGGCCTCTCCACCGCCGCGCTGGCCGAGCGGGTACCCGCCGAGGAGCGGGTCAGCGACGTGGTCGTCACCGCCGCCTGGTCGGTGGTCGGCCGGTGGCGGGAGAGCTACGACCGCACCGACGAGTCCCGGGCCCGCGCGCTGCTCGGGCAGTTGGGCGTCGGGCATCTCGCCGAGCGGGCGTACGGGACGCTGTCCGAGGGCGAGCGCAAGCGGGTGCAGATCGCCCGCGCCCTGATGACCGACCCCGAGCTGCTGCTCCTCGACGAGCCGGCCGCCGGGCTCGACCTGGGCGGGCGCGAGGACCTGGTGGCCCGGCTGGCCGAGCTGGCGTACGACCCGGACGCCCCCGCCCTCGTCCTGGTCACCCACCACGTCGAGGAGATCCCGCCGGGCTTCACCCACGCGCTGCTGCTGCGCGAGGGTGGGGTGGTCGCCCAGGGGCTGCTCGCCGAGACGCTCAGCGGGGACAACCTCTCCAAGACCTTCGGCCTGCCGCTGGTGGTCGAGCGGCGCGGCGAGCGGTACACCGCCCGGGCCGCCTGAGCCGGGCGCCCGGCCACCGGCCGACGGGCTGGTCCTAGACTCGCCGCAACGTGCAGGTCGGCAGGAGGTCGTGGTGCGGCAGACCCGGGTCGTCGTGGTGGGCAGCGCGAACATGGACCTCGTCGGCACCGGCCCGGCGCTGCCCCGGCCGGGGGAGACCGTGCTCGGCAGCGACTTCGTGACGGTCCCCGGCGGCAAGGGTGCCAACCAGGCGATCGCCGCGGTCCGGGCCGGAGCGTCCTGCGCCTTTCTCGGCGCGATCGGCTCCGACGCCTTCGGCGTCACCCTGCGCGCCCGGATCACCGCCGCCGGCGTGGACACCGGCCAGCTGCGGGTGGTCTACGGCGCGTCCGGGGTGGCGCTGATCATGGTCAACGCCGCCGGGGAGAACGCCATCCTGGTGACCCCCGGCGCCAACACCGCCTTCACCGGCCTCACCGCGGGCGAACTGGACGCCGTACGCGAGGCGGACGTGCTGGTCGCGCAGCTGGAGATCCCGGTCGAGACGGTGACCGCCGCGGCGCTGGCGGCCCGGGAGGCCGGCACCCGGGTCATCCTCAACGCCGCGCCGGCCCGGCAGGTGCCGGCCGAACTGCTGGCCGCGGTGGACCTGCTCGTGGTCAACGAGCCGGAGGCGCAGGCGCTCACCGGCCGGGGTCGGGACGAGCCGCAGGCCCTGCTGGAACTGGTGCCCCGCGCGGTGCTGACCCTCGGCGGCGAGGGCGCCTGGTACGGCGACCGGGACGGCGCGGACGTGCACGTGCCGGCGGTCGAGGTAAACGTCGTCGACACCACCGCCGCGGGCGACGCGTTCACCGCCGCGCTGGCGGTGGCCTGGGGCGAGGGCCGGGAGGTGCTGGACGCGGTGCGCTGGGCCGCGGCGGCCGGTGCGGCCTGCGTACGCCGGCTCGGCGCCTCGGTGGCGCTGCCCCGGCGGGACGAGATCGACGCGCTCTACGCCCCGCCGGCCGGCTGACGCCAGCCAGCGAGTGTCCCCGGAGCGCCCGGTCAGGCGGCGTCGCGGGGGAAGGCCCGGCGGTACGCCGACGGCGAGGTGCGCATCGCCCGGCCGAAGTGGTGCCGGTAGGTGACCGCGCTGTCGAACCCGACCGACCTGGCCACCTCGGCGACCGGCAGTCCGGTCGACTCCAGCAGCACCAGACTGGCCCGCACCCGCTGGTCGATCAGCCAGCGGATCGGGCTGGTCCCGGCGGCCCGGGCGAACTGCCGCAGGTAGGTGCGGGAGGACATGTGCGCCTGCCGGGCCAGCCGCTGCACGGTCAGCGGCTCGCCGAGGTGGGCCAGCGCCCAGTCCATGCTGCGGGCGATCCGGTCGTCGCCCGGGTCGGCCGGCACCGGCGCCTCGATGAACTGCGCCTGCCCGCCGTCGCGGTGCGGCGGGATCACCAGCCGCCGGGCCACCGCGTTGGCGATCGCCGCGCCGAAGTCCCGGCGGACGACGTGCACGCAGAGGTCCAGGCCGGCGGCGCTGCCCGCGCTGGTCAGCACGTCGCCGTCGTCCAGGTAGAGCACGTCCGGGTCGACCTCGACGCGCGGGTACCGCCGGGCCAGCAGGTCGGCGTACCGCCAGTGGGTGGTGGCACGCCGGCCGTCGAGCAGGCCGGCGCCGGCGAGCGCGAACGCCCCGGAGCAGATCGACATGATCCGCGCGCCGGCCCGGTGCGCCCGGCGCAGCGCGGTGACCAGCTCCGGTGACGGTTCGGCGGTCACGTCGGGCACGCCCGGGACGATCACCGTCCCGGCCCGGGCCAGCACGTCGAGGCCGTACGGGGTGTGCAGGGCGGCGCCGCCGACCACCGGTACCGGGCCGGGGCGTTCCGCGCAGACGGTCAGCGCGTACCAGTCGACGTCGAACTCGGGGCGGGGCAGCCCGAACACCTCGGTGACGATGCCGGTCTCGAAGACCGACATCCCCGGGTACGCCAGCACGGCCACCGTACGGGTCATGGCGGGATGTTAGCGGAGGACGTCGTTCCCGCCACTCCCGCCAGGGGCGGTGGCCGGCCGAGGATCTACAGGCATGTCGTACACGCTCTCGGTGCCGCCGGCCGACCCGGCCGTCGCCGCCGCCCACTTCCTCGACCGGCTGACCTTCGAAACCGACGTCAGCGACGTGCACGCCGACCTGACCGCCCGGGTGCCCGGCCTGGTGGTCGTCGACTCCCGGGGGCCGGACGCCTGGCGGCAGGGACACCTGCCCGGCGCGGTGCACCTGCCGACGGCCGAGATCGCCACCCGGGCCGCCGAACTGGTGCCGACCGGCACGGCGGTGGTCACCTACTGCTGGGGTCCGGGGTGCAACGGCGCCACCCGGGCGGCGCTGGAGTTCGCCCGCCTCGGCTACCGGGTCAAGGAGATGCTGGGCGGCTACGAGTACTGGGTCCGGGAGGGGCTGCCGGTGCGTACCCCGACCGGGGAGACCCGCCGGCCGGTCGACGACCTGACGGCCCCGCGCGCCACCGCCCGCTGCGACTGCTGACCGGTCCCCGGCGCCGGCCCCGGCCGTCAGCCGATCGGGTCGTCGTCGGTGAGGCGCTCGCCCCGGCGGCGCAGCATGCCGAGGCCGGGGATGCCGGCGACGGCGAGCTTGAGGTCGCGGTGACGTCGAGCAGGTCGTGCAGGTCCGGGCCGACCCGGTCCAGGGTGGCCAGGATCGGCAGGATGTCGGCGGTCAGGTGCTCCTTGAGCTTGGGCAGCTCGTCCACCAGCCGGATCGCCGCCGTGACCTCCTCGTGGCTGAGCTGCTCGAGGAAGCGGGTCGCCATCGGCGCGGCCCGGCGCAGCGCCGGCTCGTACGCCGCCATCAGCTCGCCCGCCGTGGCGGTGGCCTGTTCGGCGGCGACGATCGTGCCGGCGGCCCGGCCGGCGACGGCGTCCGCCTCGGCGACCACCGCGCCGGCCGCCCGGGCCACCCGCTCGGCCTCCCCGACCACCACGGCCGCCGCGCCGGACACCTGCTCGGCCTCGCCGACCACCACGGCGGCCGCCGCGGCGACCTCGGTGGCGGTCTCGATCGCGGTGGTCGCCGCCGCGCTGATCACCGCGACCTCGCGGACCGCGGCCTCGGCGTCGGTGAGCACCCGGTCGGTGCGGTCCAGGGTGCCCTCGATCCGGTCCACCACCCCGTTGATCCGGGCCAGCAGCGCCTCCACGCCGTCGAGCACCGCGAACGCGCGGGCCGGCACGGCGGCGAACGAGGCGGCCGAGCCGAACGCCTGGTCGAGGGCGGTGCGGGTGAGGCCGACGACCGCGGTCGGCCGGGGGAGGGGGATAGCCATGTGACCAGTGTGCGTCGGCCCGGCCACCCGCGCCCGACGGCGCGGTCCCGGTCACTGCCGGCCGGCGTCGCGTGGGCCCCGGCACGCCCGCCCGGGCGATAGGGTGCCGGACATGTCGGTCCGCCCCCTCGGCGCCACGCCGGCCGTCCGCCGGGTCGCGGTCCTCGCGGTCCTCGCCGCGCTCGCCCTGGCCTTCGGCGGGTACGGGCTGGGCCGCGCCGACGCGGGGCTGACCACCCGGCAGGCGACCGTCGACGGGGTGCCGCTGACCGAGGTGCGGGCCGCCGGCGTGGTGGGCCGCCGGCCCGGCGTGGTGATCGCCCACGGGTTCGCCGGCTCGGCCCGGCTGATGCGCCCGATCGCCGACACGGTGGCCCGGCAGGGCGCGGTCGCGCTGCTGGTCGACGTCGCCGGGCACGGCGCCAACCCGGCCCGGCTGCCCGGCGCCGGGCGGGACGCCGCCGACTCCCGCGCCACCCTGGAGCACGACCTGTCCGTCGCCGTCGGGTACCTGCGTACCCGGCCGGACGTCGACCCGGCGCGGATCGTCCTGGTCGGACACTCCATGGGCGCCGGCGCGGTCACCCGCTACGCCGCCGGCCACCCGGACGTCGCCCGCACCGTCGCCATCTCGCTGCCGGACTCCGACGACCTGCCCGACGGTCGGCCGGAGGGGCTGCTGCTGATCGTCGGCGGCGCGGAGTTCCCCGCCTTCCGCGACGCCGCAGAGGCGACGTCGCGCCGGGGCGTCGGGCGGCGGCTGGTGGTCGTACCCGGCGTCGAGCACATCTCGGTGCTCTTCGCCGGTCGTACCCATGACGAGGTCGCGGCGTGGGTGGGTGGCGGCGCAGACCCGCCGCGACCCCTCGCGCGGCTGGCACCGGCCGGGTTGCTGCTGCTCGGGTTCGGGCTCGGCTTCATCCCGCTGGCGACCCTGCTGCTCGGCCGCCGGCCCCGGCCGTCCCGGCCGGCCGCTCCGACCCCCGCCCTGCTGGCGGTGGCGGCGTCCGCCGCCGGCCTGGGTGCGCTGGCCGGCGCGCTGGCGCCGACCACCCGGCTTCCGCTCGCGGTGGGCGGTCACGTCACCGGTTTCCTGCTGGTGACCGGCGTGCTGCTGGCCGCCGCCGCGCGATGGTGGCCGCTGCCCGCCGCCACCTCGACCCCGGTCCCGGCGACCGCGCCGGTCGTCCGCCGCGCGCCGGCCCGGTCCGCGGTCGCCGCCGTCCTGCTCACCGGGTACGCGGTGACCGCCGTCGCCGTGCCGATCCACCTCGGGTTCACCTCGGCGCTGCCGGTGGGCGACCGGTGGTGGCTGCTGCCCGTGGTGGCCGCCGCCTGCCTGGTCTTCCTCACCGGCGCGGAACTGGCGACGGCCGGGCGGAGCTGGCGGTACGCGGCTGTCGGCGGGATCGCCGTGCTGGCCCTGACCGCCTCGGCCGTGGTGGGGCTGGCGCCCGGGTTCGTGCTGCTGGTGGTGCCGCTCTTCGCGGTGCTGGTCGGCTGGCAGGCGGCCTGGGCGGCGGTGCTGCGCCGGGCCGGCGCACCCCGGTGGCTGCCGGCCCTGGTCGGTGCGGCGCTGCTGGCCTGGCCGATGGCCACCACCCTGCCGCTGAGTTGAGGTCGCCGGTACGGGATCCGTCCCACCAGACCAGCGGCGCCGGCAACGGCAGCCGGCCGTAGGCGGCGGCCTCGCCACGTCGGGGGGTCACCGGTGCTCTCCCTGGTGCTCGACGGCGCGCTGTACGGCCCGGTAGATCTGCCCGAACCGTAACGCGTCCGGGGTGCGCACCAGCATCACCTCCTGCCCGTGGTGCTGCACCCACAGCTCGTGCACCCGGTTGCCGCGCTCGTAGGAGCGGTCCAGCCAGCTCAGCGGCAGCTCCAGGAACGGGGTCAGGGCCAGCGCGCCGACCGTGCAACCGGCGAGGATGACCAGCGCCAGCTTCCAGTTGCCCCGGTCCTGCGCCGACCAGGCCAGCGAGACCACACAGACCAGCGCCACCAGCGGTGGCAGCGAGAGCAGCAGCACCAGGACGCCCCGGCCCAGCACCCGCCCCCGGACGGCCAGCGTCGTCGCCCCCCGCGCGTGCCAGACGTACGTCACGTCGGCGATCCGGACCGCGTGCCCACCGGCCCGGATCAACTCCGAGGTCACCTGGACGGTGTCGTCCCGGTAATAGAGGGTCATCACTAGACCCTAACCATCCGTGGACAGGACCCGCCCCCGTCGTTCCGGCACCCGGTCGGCCCTCCGGTCCGCGCGTCCGTCCGGGGCCCGGGGTGGGCTGCTGGACGCGGTGGAGCTGATGTCGTCAACGGGTCCGGCCTTCGCGATGCACGCCGGGTGGCTCGACGTCGACCGGCGGAACGTCATGGGTGTCAAGAGGCGTCGGTGACACACATGTGGTTCCACCGGCTGGCCCGGGGCCGGTGACGCCGGGGGAGTGGGCGGCGAGACTCGGGGAAACTTCACGGTCGGGCGCCACTGCGGCTGACTCGTCTACGACATCAGTTCTACAACGTCCGGGGACCACATGCTGCCGCCGCGGATCCCGGCACCCGGCCGTCGGCGCGGACCACCGCCGCCGGCGCAGATGCCGCCACCGCCTCGCCGGCCGGGTGCGCCGACCCGGGGGACCGGACGGCGTCGCGGCGGGACGGCGGAGAATGGCCGTAGCGGCGTAGCGTGCGGGCGCATGGCGGACAGCGAGCGCAACGTCGAGGTGGTCCGCCGGTACCTGCGCACGTTCGTCACCCGGGTGCAGAGCGCCTGCAAGATGTACCGGCTGGCCGGCGGCCGGATCGTGCAGTTCTGGGGCGAGCAGGACCTCTACGGCCTGCTGCGGGGGCTGGAGATGGTGCCCGACGGGCCGATCGAGTTCTGAGCGCCCGGCATCGGGCGGCGGTTCTCCGTCGCCCGCTGCACCGCCCGGTAGACCTGGCCGAAGCGCAGCGCGTCACCGGTGCGCAGCAGCAGCACCGGCCGACCCCGCCAGCGGGCCCACATCTCCCACTGCCGGCTGCCCCGGGCGTACGAGCGGTCGAGGTGTTCGAAGAGGAAGTCGGCGAGCGGGCCGACGGCGAGCCCGACCAGCATCGAGGCGCCCACGATGGCGACGGTGACGGTGAGCGAGCGGTGCAGCCAGACGGCCAGCGCCACGCCCAGCACGGCGGCGACCAGGGGGCCGGCCAGGGCCGCGCCCAGGGCGCCGCGCCCGACGAGCACCCGCCACGAACGGCTGCCCCGCTGGTGCCAGACCATGCCGATCTCGGCGAGCGGGAAGGTCCGCCCGTCCACCCGGATGGCGGTGGAGGTGACCTGCACAGACCTGTCGTCGTAGTACGTGATCATGGCGGTACTCCCGGTGGCGGGGCTGACACCAGCCTACGTACCCCAACGACCGGGCCGTAAGGTTGGCACGCGACTTCGACGAGGAAGTGAGGGCAGCGTGAGCGAGTTCGTGCGGCTGGAGACCAGGGACGGCATCGGCACCATCCGGCTGGAGCGGCCGCCGATGAACGCGCTCAACACCCAGGTGCAGGAGGAGTTGCGCGCCGCGGCCGCGGCGGCCACCGCCGACGCCGGCGTCCGCGCCGTCATCGTGTACGGCGGGGAGAAGGTCTTCGCCGCCGGCGCGGACATCAAGGAGATGGCCGACATGTCCTACGTGGACATGGCGGAGCGGGCCGCCGACCTGTCCAGCGCCCTCGGCGCGATCGCCCGGATCCCCAAGCCGGTGGTCGCCGCGATCACCGGGTACGCCCTCGGCGGCGGCTGCGAGCTGGCCCTGGCCTGCGACTGGCGGGTGGTGGCCGAGGACGCCAAACTCGGCCAGCCGGAGATCAAGCTCGGCATCATCCCCGGCGCCGGCGGCACCCAGCGGCTGGCCCGCCTGGTCGGCCCGGCCCGCGCCAAGGATCTGATCATGTCCGGCCGGATGGTGGATGCCCAGGAGGCGCTGCGGATCGGCCTGGCCGACCGGGTCGCCCCGGCCGCGCAGGTCTACGACACGGCCGTCGAGCTGGTGACGCCGTACCTGACCGGCCCGGTGCAGGCGCTGCGCGCGGCGAAGCTCGCCGTCGACGGCGGCCTGGACATGGACCTCAACTCCGGTCTGGCCTGGGAGAGCCAGCTCTTCGCGGCGCTCTTCGCCACCGACGACCGGCGCGAGGGCATGGCCGCCTTCGTGGCGAAGCGCAGGCCGGACTTCACCGGCCGCTGACCGTCAACCCGGGCCGGCGACCCCGCGGGTGGTCGCCGGCCCGTCAGGTGAACCGAGAAGTGTTCACATCCTCCGTACCGGCCAGTAGCGTGTGACACCGGTCAGGTGACGAGGGGAGCGGCGATGACGGAACGGGTCGAGGGCCACGGCGGGGAGCTCGCGCTGGCGGCGCTGCGCGCCAACGGCGTACGGGAGATGTTCACCCTCTCCGGCGGGCACGTCTTCCCGCTCTACGACGCCGCCCACAAGCACGTGTTCCCGATCTACGACGTGCGGCACGAGCAGTCGGCGGTCTTCGCCGCCGAGGCGGTGGCCAAGCTCAACCGCCGCCCCGGCCTGGCCGTGCTCACCGCCGGCCCCGGCGTCACCAACGGCGTCTCCGGGCTGACCAGCGCGTTCTTCAACGCCTCGCCGGTGCTGGTGCTGGGCGGGCGGGCGCCGCAGTTCCGCTGGGGCTCCGGCAGCCTCCAGGAGATGGACCACCTGCCGCTGGTCGCCCCGGTCACCAAGCACGCCGAGACGGTGTTCAGCACCGACGACATCCCGCGCGCCGTCACCGCCGCCCTGACCAGCGCGCTCACCCCGCACCGGGGCCCGGCCTTCCTGGACTTCCCGCTGGAGGCGGTCTTCAGCGTCGGCGACGCCGAGCTGCCCGCGCCGGTCGCCGTCGCGCCGGTCGAACCGGACCCGGACGAGGTGGCCCGCGCCGGCCGGCTGATCGCGGGCGCGCACCGCCCGGTGATCATCGCCGGCTCCGACGTGTACGCCGGCGACGCGGTCGCCGCCCTCCGCGAGGCCGCCGAGGCGCTCGGGGTGCCGGTCTTCACCAACGGCATGGGGCGCGGCGCGCTGCCGCCGGAGCACCCGCTCGCCTTCGCCAGGGCCCGGCGGGTCGCCCTGAAGGGCGCCGACGTGGTCGTCGTCATCGGCACCCCGCTGGACTTCCGGCTCAGCTTCGGCGACTTCGGCGACGCGGCGGTGGTGCACATCGTCGACGCCCCCAGCCAGCGGGCCGGGCACGTCCAGCCCGCCGCCAGCCCCGCCGGTGACCTGCGCCTGATCCTCTCCGCGCTGGCCGGGCAGACCGGCGACCGGGTCGACCACGCCGATTGGATCGCGCAGCTGCGCACCGCCGAGGACGCCGCGAAGGCGCGCGACGCCGAGGAGATGGCCGCCGACACCGACCCGATCCGGCCGGCCCGGGTCTACGGCGAGCTGCGCCGGGTGCTCGCCCCCGACGCGATCACCATCGGCGACGGCGGCGACTTCGTCTCGTACGCCGGCCGCTACCTGGAGCCGGCGCAGCCGGGCACCTGGCTCGACCCCGGCCCGTACGGGTGCCTCGGCACCGGCATGGGCTACGCGATGGGCGCCCGGGTCAGCCACCCGGACCGGCAGATCTGCGTGCTGATGGGCGACGGCGCCGCCGGCTTCTCGCTGATGGACGTGGAGTCCCTGGTCCGGCAGCGGCTGCCGGTGGTCATCGTGGTCGGCAACAACGGCATCTGGGGGCTGGAGAAGCACCCGATGCGGGCCATGTACGGCTACGACGTCGCCGCCGACCTCCAGCCGGAGCTGCGCTACGACAAGGTGGTCGAGGCGCTCGGCGGGGCCGGCGAGACGGTGGCCAAGGCCGCCGACCTCGGGCCGGCCCTGGCCCGCGCCTTCGACGCCGGGGTGCCGTACCTGGTCAACGTGCTCACCGACCCGACCGACGCGTACCCGCGCTCGTCGAACCTGGCCTGACCACGACGCCGCGACCGCCGCAGCCGGGTGACCGGCGCGGCGGTCGCGTTCTGTCGGCAGCTAAATCGGCGGAATGTCAGCGGCCGTCGTCGTAACGTCAGACCCCTCGCGCATCGTTGGGCGACCAACGATAACGATCGGAGTTCTGATGACATACGCGATCCGCGCCGAGGGGCTGGTGCGCCGCTTCGGCGCCACCACCGCCCTCGCCGGGGTCGACCTGGAGGTTCCCACGGGGACGGTATTCGGGTTGCTCGGTCCCAACGGCGCCGGAAAGACCACCGCGGTACGGGTGCTCGCCACCCTGCTCGCCCCGGACGAGGGGCACGCCACGGTCGGCGGGTACGACGTCGGCCGCGACGCCCACCGGGTGCGCCAGCTGATCGGTCTGACCGGCCAGTACGCCTCGGTCGACGAGACCCTGACCGGCACCGAGAACCTGCTGCTCATCGGCCGGCTGCTCGGGCTCGGCCGGGCCCAGGCGCGAGCCCGCGCCGCGGAGCTGCTCGCCGACTTCCAGCTCACCGACGCCGCCGGCCGGGCGGCCAAGACCTACTCCGGTGGCATGCGCCGCCGGCTGGACCTGGCGGCGAGCCTGGTCGGGCGGCCGCAGGTGCTCTTCCTCGACGAGCCGACCACCGGGCTGGACCCGCGCAGCCGCAACGAGCTGTGGGACATCGTGCGCACCCTGGTCGCCGACGGGGTGACCGTGCTGCTCACCACGCAGTACCTGGAGGAGGCCGACCAGCTCGCCGGGCAGATCGCGGTGGTCGACCACGGGCGGGTGATCGCCCAGGGCACCCCGGAGGAGCTGAAGGCGAAGACCGGCGGGCAGGTGCTCACCGTGCGCCCGGTCGACCCGGCCGACCTGCCGACCGTGCGGGCCATCGCCGGCGAGGTGGCCCGGGCGACGCCGGAGGTCGCCCAGACCACCGTCACCGTGCCGGTGAACGACCCGGACGTGCTGCCCGCGGTGGTCCGCCGGCTCGACGCCGCCGAGATCCAGGTGGCGGAGCTGGCCCTGCGCGGCTCCAGCCTGGACGAGGTCTTCCTCTCCCTCACCGGCCACCGGGCCGAGCAGGACGCCTCCGCCGACGTACTCGAAGGGACCCCGGCATGACCGCCGTCACCGCGCCCGCGACCGCGCTCGCCCCGGCCCGCCGGCTCGGCGTCGGCGCCGGCCTGCGGCACACCCTCACCCTGGCCTGGCGCAGCCTGGTGCAGATCAAGCACAACCCGATGGAGCTGCTCGATCTGAGCATCCAGCCGGTGATGTTCGTGCTGCTCTTCACCTACGTCTTCGGCACCGCCATCGCCGGCTCGTCCGGCGAGTACCTGACGTTCATGCTGCCCGGCATCATGGTGCAGAACGCGCTGTTCGCCACCATGACCACCGGGTTCGGGTTGAACAACGACCTGACCAAGGGGGTCTTCGACCGGCTCCGGGCGCTGCCGATCGCCCGCTGGGCGCCGCTGGCCGGCCGGATCCTCGCCGACACGGTCAAGCAGGCCTGGTCGATCGCGCTACTGCTCGGCGTCGGGATGATCCTCGGCTTCCGGGTCGGCAACGGTGCGCTCGGCGTGCTGGCAGCGTTCGCCCTGCTGCTGGCGTTCACCCTGGCCGCATCGTGGATCTCGGTGCTGGTCGGGGTGCTGGTCAGCGAGCCGGAGAAGGTGCAGATCTTCGGCTTCACGGTGATCTTCCCGCTCACCTTCACCAGCAACATCTTCGTGCCCACCGACCGGATGCCCGGCTGGTTGCAGAACTGGGTCGAGGTCAACCCGGTCACCGTCGTCGCCGACGCGCTGCGGGGGCTGCTGGTCAGCGGTCCGGTGGCCGGCCCGGTGCTGCAGACCCTGCTCTGGGGCGCCGGCATCGCGGTGCTCTTCGCACCGCTGTCCCTGCGCGCACTCAAGCGCCGGGTGTGACCCGGACGGCCTCCCCGGCCGTCTCCCTCCGGGCACCCGGGCCGCTTCGGTCGCCCGTCACCGCAGACGCGCGAGCGGGATCCGCCTTGCCGGATCGCCGCCTGGACTCCGCCTCGGCTCGACCGAGGACTTAGACACAGCCCTAGACCTCCGGGCGGTCCTCCTCGCGCGGCGGGTCGCCCTCGCGGTGGCGCAGGTCGTCCTCGCGCCGGCGCAGGTCGTCCTCCCAGCGGCGGAACAGCTCCTCGTCGTCCCGACGGGAGCGCTCGGCGATGGAGTCGAGGAACTCCGGGTCGTCGTCGGGCGCGACCGGCCGGCGGCGGTCCCGTCCGGCGGGGGCGGGGCCGGCCGGGCCGGGCCGGGCGGGGGTGACCTTGCGGCCGGCGAGGAACCAGGCGATCGAGCCGACCAGCGGGAAGAACAGGATGATCAGCACCCACGCGATGCGGGGCAGCGCGCGGATGTCCTCCTCGTCGGCGGAGAGGCAGCTGATCAGGGCGCAGACGGCCAGGACGATCTGGACCGCGAAGAGCAGGAGGGACAACCGGGCCATGCCCCCATGATGGCGCACTGCGGCCCGTCACCACATCCCGCGCAGCACCAGCGGCACGGCGAGCAGCGCCAGCACGGCGGTGGCCAGGGCGACCGTGGGCAGGGCCGGCGAGCCGACCCGGATCGGCCCGCTGCCCGCGGCCCGGCGCCAGCAGGCCGCCAGCGCCCCGGCCCAGACCAGCACCACGGCTGCGGCGAGCAGCGCGCCGGGCACGTCCCCGGTGAGGGCGAGCCGGACCGCCAGCACCGCCACCACGGTGAGTGCCAGGGCGGTACGCCGCCAGGCCAGCCGGGTGCGCTCCGGTTGCAGCCCCGGGTCGCCGGTCACCGGCCGCCGACCCCCCGCGCCAGCACCGCGGCCACCAGCAGCAGCGCGCCCAGCCCGACGATCAGGGCGAGCACGGCGGGGAAGCGGGAGACGGGCAGCTCCTCGCCGAGCCGGATGGCCCGTTCGGTCCGCGCCCAGTGGTCCACCGCCCGCACCGCCACGGTGCCGCCGAGCAGCAGCAGCGCGACCGCGATCGCCTCGCGCAGATGGCGCACCGGCGTCGGGGGCAGGAACTGGGCGGCGGCCAGCCCGCCGGCGATCAGCGCCAGCCCGGTGCGCAGCCAGGCCAGGAAGGTGCGTTCGTTGGCCAGCGAGAAGCGGTAGTCGGGGGCGGTGCCGACCGACCTGAGCTCCGACGGGTCGAACCACCGCCTGATCGCCTGCCACACGGCGTCGATTATCCGCTTTGTACCGGGAATAGCCTGGACGGATGACCGATCTTGAGCCTGGCGCGCTGCGCGCCGCGTACGACAGCCAGATCCGCCCGGAGATCCCGGACCCGGTGCCGGCCGGGGTGACCGTCGAACGGGACGGCCCGCTGGTCCGGATCCTCGGCCTCGACCATGGCGGCTTCCTCACCTACCGGACGCTGGACGGGCTGGCCGGCGCGGAGCTCGACGCGCTGATCGCCCGGCAGGTCGAGCTGTTCCGGCAGCGGGGCGAGTCGGTGGAGTGGAAGCTGAACGCGCACGACGAGCCCGCCGACCTGGCCGACCGGCTGCGTGCCGCCGGGTTCGTGCCGGAGGACCGGGAGACCGTCCTGATCGGGCCGGTCGCCCCGCTGGCCGGCGCCGTCCCGGTGCTGCCCGAGGGGGTACGCCTGCGCGAGGTCACCTCCCGGGCGGACCTGGAGCGGATCGCCGCGATGGAGCAGGAGGTGTGGCAGGCCGACCGCAGCCACCTGGTGACCGGGCTGGAGAAGGAGATCGCCGCCGACCCGCAGTCGATCACCGTGGTGGTGGCCGAGGCGGGGGACCGGGTGGTCAGCGCCGGCTGGGTCCGCTACCTGGCGAACACCGGCTTCGCCAGTCTGTGGGGCGGCTCCACGTTGGAGCAGTGGCGGCACCGGGGCATCTACCGGGCGCTGGTGGCGTACCGGGCGCGGCTGGCGGACCAGCGGGGCAAGGCGTTGCTCCAGGTGGACGCCTCGGAGGACAGCCGGCCGATCCTGCAGCGGCTGGGCTTCGTACCGGTCACCACGACCACCCCGTACGTCTACACTCCGTGATGATGGAGCAGCGGCTGACGGACGACGAGCGGCTCACCCTCAAGACCGGCGCGTTCGGGGCGGTCTTCCTGGTGTCGAACGCCGATGTGGGCATGTTCGCCATGATCCGGGAGAGCATCGCCGCGTCCGGGGCGCTCGACGGCGCCAGCGGGGTGGTGAAGGAGGCACTCACCACCGGGCCGCTGCCCAGGTTGCCCCGGGACTCCGCGCTCGAGGTCGAGTCCGTGGTGCTGCCGGCGCTCGGCCGGGCGGTCGACATCCTGCGGGAGAAGTCGCCGCAGGACCTGGCCGTGTACCGGGACGTGGTGCTGGCGGCCGCGGACCGGGTGGCCCGGGTGCACCGGGGGGTCTCCCCGGCCGAGGCGGCCGTGATCGAACGGATCCGGGGAGCTCTCGCCGAGCCGGCGTGAGAGCTACCCGTCCGCCGGGGGCGGCCCGCCCGCCGGGTCGCCGCCGGGCGCGGTCCAGACGGTGTGCACGGTGTCGCGGACGCAGAGGTCACGGACCCGGCCGCACGCGCACCGGTACGCCTCCGCCGTCGCCGGGCGACCGCAGCGCTCCGGTGCGCGGTCGCCGCGGGTCGCCGCGCCGACCGGACGCCCCGTGTCCTGTCCAGACATGTCCTGACACCTCCCAGTTTGTGAGTCTAGCCGGGCCCGCCGCTCCGGTGAGCTGTGTCACTCTGAGTGCCCAGGAAGCGGAACCTACTGGCAGGTAACATTGCGCCGTGGGCAACTGCACAAGCGCCCGCGGTTGACCGGGCGTCAACGGACGCGCGAGGCTGCGCCCGTGACCGGGCGAGCGATCGCCACACCAACAGGAGGGTCGTCGAAACGCGATGAACATCGTCGTACTCGTCAAGCAGGTGCCCGATTCGGGCGCGGACCGCAACCTGCGTCCTGACGACAACACCGTCGACCGCGGTTCGGCGAACAACGTCATCAACGAGATGGACGAGTACGCCATCGAAGAGGCGTTGAAGATCAAGGAGGCGCACGGCGGCGAGGTCACCATCCTGACCATGGGTCCGGACCGGGCGACCGAGTCGATCCGCAAGGCGCTCTCCATGGGCCCGGACAAGGCCGTGCACGTGGTGGACGACGCCCTGCACGGGTCCTGCGCCGTGGCCACCTCGAAGGTGCTCGCCGCCGCCCTCGGTCAGCTCAACGCCGACCTGGTCATCTGCGGTGCCGAGTCCACCGACGGCCGGGTCCAGGTCATGCCGCACATGATCGCCGAGCGGCTGGGCGTCGCGGCGCTGACCGGCGCCCGCAAGCTCACCGTCGACGGCGCCACGCTGACCGTCGAGCGGCAGACCGAGGAGGGCTACGAGGTCATCACCGCCTCGACCCCGGCCGTGGTCTCCGTCTGGGACACCATCAACGAGCCGCGCTACCCGTCCTTCAAGGGCATCATGGCCGCCAAGAAGAAGCCGGTGCAGACGCTCTCCCTGGGTGACCTCGGCGTCGCCCCGACCGAGGTGGGCTTCGACGGCGCGACCAGCGCCGTGCTGGAGCACACCAAGCGCCCGCCGCGGTCCGGCGGCGCCAAGATCACCGACGAGGGCGAGGGCGGCGTCAAGCTGGTCGAGTTCCTCGCCACCGAGAAGTTCGTGTGAGAGGGCTGGACATGTCTGAGGTTCTCGTCGTCGTCGAAGCCACCCGGGAATTCGGCGTCAAGAAGGTCACCCTGGAGATGCTCACCCTCGCCCGCGAGCTGGGCACCCCGAGCGCGGTGGTGCTCGGTGGCGCCGGCGCCGCCGAGGCGCTGAGCGCCAAGCTGGGCGAGTACGGCGCGGAGAAGATCTACGCCGCCGAGAGCGAGGAGATCGACGGCTACCTGGTGGCCCCGAAGGCCACCGTGCTGGCCGAGCTGGTCAAGCGGGTGCAGCCGGCCGCCGTGCTGCTCGCCTCCGCGCAGGAGGGCAAGGAGATCGCCGCCCGCCTCGCCGTCAAGCTCGACAACGGCATCCTGACCGACGTGGTCGGCCTGGCCGCCGACGGCACCGCGACCCAGGTCGCCTTCGCCGGCTCCACCATCGTCAAGTCCAAGGTCACCAAGGGCCTGCCGCTGGTCACCGTCCGGCCCAACTCGGTCAACCCGACCCCGGCACCGGCCACCCCGGCCGTCGAGCAGCTCACGGTGGCGGTCACCGACACCGACAAGCTGGCCAAGGTCGTCGACCGGGTCGCCGAGCAGAAGGGCTCCCGCCCCGAGCTGACCGAGGCCGGCATCGTGGTCTCCGGTGGTCGTGGTGTCGGCAACGCCGACAACTTCAAGCTGGTCGAGGAGCTGGCCGACCTGCTCGGCGGCGCCGTCGGCGCATCCCGCGCGGCGGTCGACTCCGGCTTCTACCCGCACCAGTTCCAGGTGGGCCAGACCGGCAAGACCGTCTCCCCGCAGCTCTACGTCGCGCTGGGCATCTCCGGCGCGATCCAGCACCGGGCCGGCATGCAGACCTCGAAGACGATCGTCGCCGTGAACAAGGACGGCGAGGCCCCGATCTTCGAGCTGGCCGACTTCGGCGTGGTGGGCGACCTGTTCAAGGTCGTGCCGCAGGCCGCCGAGGAGATCCGCAAGCGCAAGTGACGCCCGCTCGGGGCGCCGCCAGCCGGCGCCCCGACGCGACGCAGATACAGAGAAAGAGTGGCCATCCTTCGCGGAATGGCCACTCTTTCTCTGTATCTGTTCCCGTTCCCGTCGCGGTGGGGAAGGGAGCTGATCGGCGGGCCGGGGAGCTGAGCCGGCCCGCCGATCAGCCCGTCAGGGTGCCCCTCAGCAAACTGTCGCCGGAGTGGGCGGGCTTGTTGTCGTACTGCTCGGCGGAGACGTCGACAACCGAGTATGCCTGAAGATCGACATTTGGTGGTAGCGGGAGCAGCGCATCCCCCGACGGATCGCGCAGTACACCGATCGAGAACATCTCCATGTTGGTCGGGTTGATCAGCCAGACCTCGTAATACCCCGGAACGTCCGGGAGATTCGCCACGTGCAGGTGCAGTCGGCCGTCGGCGAAGATCCGGGCGTCGCCGTTGGCGTCCTTCGGCGTCCTCCCGTACGCGGACAGCGGCGCGCTGGCCAGGACGGCCTGCTGCGGTGCCCGATCCGGCTCCCGATCGGTGGCGTCCAGCACGGCGAGGGTGCCGACCACGCCGAGCACGGCGGCCCGGCGCCGACGGCAAGCAGCGGGCGTACCGGGTGGTCGCCCGCGAGGAGTACGCCAAGACGAAGATCCCGCTGGAGCGGTACTTCGCTCGGGACGGCAGACCGCGGCTGACGCTGATCACCTGCGGCGGCCCGTTCGACTCGAAGAGCCGGCACTACCGGGACAACATCGTCGTCGCGGCCGTACCGGCCTGAGCCGTGACACAGCCGGACCCGGCACCCGCCGGCCCGGCCGCCCCGGTTGAGCCCTCGTGCGGCGCCCGGCCCCCGGTGATCCGGCGTCCGGCGGGACGGCTGCAGGCCGTTAGGCTGAACGGTGATGGCATACCTGGATCACGCGGCGACGACCCCGATGCTCGACGAGGCGTTGGAGGCGTACGTCGCCACCGCCCGCGAGGTCGGCAACGCGTCGTCACTGCACGCGGCGGGCCGGCGCGCCCGGCGGCGGGTGGAGGAGTCGCGGGAACGGGTCGCCGCCGCGCTGGGTGCCCGCCCCTCCGAGGTCGTCTTCACCGGCGGCGGCACGGAGAGCGACAACCTCGCCGTCAAGGGCGTCTTCTGGGCCCGCCGCGCCGCCGACCCGGGCCGGGTCCGGGTGGTCTCCAGCGCGGTCGAGCACCACGCGGTGCTCGACGCGGTGGACTGGCTGGCCGACCACGAGGGCGCCGAGGTGGGCTGGCTGCCGGTGGACGCGGCCGGCCGGCTCGACCCGGAACGGCTCCGCGCCGAGTTGGCCGCGCACGCCGACCGGGTCGCCGTGGTGACCGCGATGTGGGCCAACAACGAGGTCGGCACCGTCCAGCCGGTGGCCGAGCTGGCCGCCGTGGCCGCCGCGCACGGGGTGCCGTTCCACACCGACGCGATCCAGGCGGTCGGTCAGGTGCCGGTGGACTTCGCCGCCAGCGGCGTCTCGGCGCTCACCGTCACCGGGCACAAGCTCGGCGGCCCGACCGGGGTCGGTGCCCTGCTGCTGGCCCGCGACGTGCCGGCCACCCCGCTGCTGCACGGCGGCGGCCAGGAGCGCGACGTCCGCTCCGGCACGCTCGACACCGCCGGCATCGTGGCCTTCGCCGTCGCCGTCGAGGCCGCGGTGAAGGGCCAGCAGGAGTACGCCGTACGGGTGGCCGCGCTCCGCGACGACCTGGTCCGGCGGGTCCGCGAGGCGGTGCCCGAGGTGGTCTTCAACGGCGACCCGACCGACCGGCTGCCCGGCAACGCGCACTTCTCCTTCCCCGGCTGCGAGGGGGACGCGCTGCTGCTCCTGCTCGACGCCCAGGGCATCGCCTGCTCCACCGGCTCGGCCTGCTCCGCGGGGGTGGCCCAGCCCTCGCACGTGCTGATCGCGATGGGCGCCGACGACGATCGGGCCCGCTCCTCGCTGCGCTTCACCCTCGGCCACACCAGCACCCCCGCCGACGTGGACGCCCTGATCGCCGCCCTCCCGGCGGCCGTCGACCGGGCCCGCCGCGCGGCCGCCCTGCGTACCCTCCGCTGACCCGCCGTCTCCCGCCCCGGCCCGGCGCTGTCCGCCGGGCCGCTACCGGTGCTGTCCGCCGGGCCGCCACCGGCGCTGCCCGCCGTCCGCCACCTTCGCTGAGCCGCCGCCGGGCTGGGCCGGTCGCCCGGCTTGCCGTCGACGCGCCGCCGGATCCGGCCGTCGACACGCCGCCGGATCCGGCCGTCGACACGCCACCGGACCCGGCCGTCGACACGCCACCGGACCCGGCCGTCGACACGCCGCCGGCCCGGCGGTCGGCGGTGCTGCTTTGCCCGGTTCGTCCCGGCCGTGAGTGCCCGAACGCGCGGCTGGCGGTGACCGGCGGCGCAGCCGGGTGGCGGGGGTGGGGACGGCGGCGCGGGGGCGGATAGGGTCGTGGGGTGAGGGAGGTGTCACGGTGAGGGTTCTGGCGGCGATGTCGGGCGGGGTGGACTCCGCCGTCGCGGCGGCGCGCGCCGTGGAGGCGGGGCACGACGTGACCGGGGTGCACCTGGCGCTGGCCCGCAACCCGCAGACCTACCGCACCGGGGCGCGCGGCTGCTGCACCCTGGAGGACTCCCGGGACGCGCGGCGGGCCGCCGACGTGATCGGCATCCCGTTCTACGTCTGGGACATGGCTGAGCGGTTCCACGCCGACGTGGTGGACGACTTCGTCGCCGAGTACGCGGCCGGCCGTACCCCGAATCCCTGCCTGCGCTGCAACGAGAAGATCAAGTTCGCGGCGGTGCTGGACCGGGCGGTGGCCCTGGGCTTCGACGCGGTGGTCACCGGCCACCACGCCCGGCTCGGCGCGGACGGCCTGCTGCGCCGCAGCGTCGACCTCGCCAAGGACCAGTCGTACGTGCTCGCCGTGCTGACCCACGACCAGCTCGACCGGTCCCTCTTCCCGCTCGGCGACTCCACCAAGGCGCAGGTCCGCGAGGAGGCGGCGCGGCGCGGTCTGGCGGTGGCCGACAAGCCGGACTCGCACGACATCTGCTTCATCGCCGACGGCGACACCCGCGGCTTCCTCGCCGGCCGGCTCGGTGAGGCGCCCGGCGACGTGGTCGACGCGCTCACCGGCACGGTGGTGGGCAGCCACACCGGCGCGTACGCGTACACCGTCGGGCAGCGGCGCGGCCTGCACCTGGACCGGCCCGCCGCGGACGGCCGCCCCCGCTACGTGCTCTCCATCACCCCGAAGACCAACACGGTGACCGTCGGCCCGGCCGAGGCGCTGGACGTCTCCCGGGTGCAGGCCACCCGTCCCGTCTGGACCGGCGGCGAGCGGCCGACCGCCCCGGTCGAGTGCGAGGTGCAGCTGCGCGCCCACGGTGACGTGGTCCCCGCCACCGTCGAGCTGACCGACGACGCCCTCCGCGCCGAGCTGCGCCGCCCGGTACGCGGGGTGGCCGCCGGGCAGGCGATCGTGGCGTACCGGCCGGACCCGGCCGGGGACGTGGTGCTCGGCTCGGCCACCATCACCGACTGACCGCCGCCGTCCGCCTCCGGCCGGCCACGCCGAGCGGCTACCCTTCGGCCGTGACTGATCAGCCTTGGCCCTGGCCCGCGGGGGCGGCAACCGGCATCGGTTCGCTGCCCGGCACCGACATCGCCGAAGCGCAGCGGGTCGTCCTCGGCGAGCTGCCCGCCCTACCCCACCTGCCCGAACTGCCCGCCCGTGGGCCGGGCGCCGACCTCATCGGCCGGACCGGCGGGTTGCTGGTGGAGCTGCCGGTCGAGCTCTACGCGGCCCGCTGGCGGATCGCGCTGCGCCCCGGCCGGGACCTGCGCCGGGCCCGGGACCTGATGGAACGCGACCTCGACCAGCTCGCCGAGCAGGCCGAGGAGTACACCGGGCCGGTGAAGATCCAGGCGGCCGGACCGTTCACCCTGGCGGCCTCGCTGGAGCTGCCGATCGGCGGGCGGCTGCTGCGTGACCCGGGCGCGGTGCGCGACCTGGCCGGTTCCCTGGCCGAGGGGCTGCGGCTGCACGTCGAGGCGGTGGCCCGCCGGCTGCCCGGGGCGTCGGTGCTGCTCCAGCTCGACGAGCCGTCCCTGCCGACGGTGCTCGCCGGGCGGGTGCCCACCGAGAGCGGCTTCGGCGCCCACCGGCCGGTCGGGTCCGAGGTGGCCCGCGCCCTGCTGCGCACCGTGATCGAGGCGGCCGGGGCGCCGACCGTGGTGCACTGCTGCGCGCCGGACGTGCCGCTGGAGCTGATCCGCACGGCCGGGGCGGCCGCCGTGGCGCTGGACCTCGCCCTGGTCACCGACCTGGACCCGCTCGGCGAGGCGATCGACGCCGGGCTCGGGCTGTTCGCCGGCGCCGCGCCCACCCAGCCGCCGTCCGCCGGTCGCGCGCCGACCTCGGCCGAGGTCGCCGGCCGGGTACGCACGCTCTGGGACCGCCTCGGCTTCCCGCGCCGCCAGCTCGCCGAGCAGGTGGTGGTCACCCCGGCCTGCGGCCTGGCCAACGCCACCCCGGGGTACGCCCGGGCCGTGCTGGCCGCCTGCCGGGACGCCGGTCGGCGCCTGCACGAGGACTGAGGTTTTCCGTCGTACCCGGCGGGCAGGATGACCGTCATGATTGGACAGCTGCGTTCGACGGTGATCGACTGCCCCGATCCGCGGGCCCTGGCCGGGTTCTACGCCGAGCTGCTCGGCCTGCCGCTGGTGGAGGGGGACTCCGACGGCGACGACTGGGTGGTGCTCGGCGGCTCGCCGGGGCACCAGCCGCGGCTCGCCTTCCAGAAGGCGCTCAACCTGCGGGCCCCGGCCTGGCCGGACCCGGAGCGGCCCCAGCAGTTCCACCTCGACGTCACCGTCGACGACATCGAGGCGGCGGAGAAGGCGGCGCTCGCCCTCGGCGCGCGCCGGTTGCCGGGCGAGGGGGACGGCTGGCGGGTCTACGCCGACCCGGCCGGTCACCCGTTCTGCCTCTGCTGGGACTGATCCGACGGCGGCCGGCCGAAGGTTGCGGCCGGGCGGCATGATCGCGGGCGTGATCGACTCCTCGCCCCACCGTGCCTCCGGTTCGCTCTTCGGTCTCGCCTACGGCGACGCCCTCGGCAAGCCGACCGAGTTCCTGACCGTCGCCGAGATCACCCGTCGCTACGGCCCGGGCGGCCCGCGTGAGCTGGTCGGTGATCCGGCGCTGGTCACCGACGACACGCAGATGGCCCTGGCCGTGGCGTGGGCGCTGCACGATGCGTCCGCGTACACCCCGGAGGTGGTCGAGCCGCTGCTGCGGCAGCGCTTCGGCGCGTGGGCGGTCAGCCCGGACAACAACCGCGCCCCGGGGATGACCTGCCTGCGGGCCTGCGCCGAGCTGGGTCGTGGCCTGCGCTGGCAGGAGGCGACCGTCGCCGACTCCAAGGGCTGTGGCGCGAACATGCGGGTCACCCCGGTCGGGCTGCTCGACGTCGACCTGGACACTCTCGCCGGGCTGGCCCAGCTCCAGGCCGGTCTCACCCACGGGCATCCGACCGGCCTCGCGGCCAGCGAGCTGACCGCGTACGCGGTGCGGCTGCTGCGCGACGGCGCGGGCCTGGCCGAACTGCCCGGCCTGCTCATCGCGCGGGCGGGGGAGCAGCGGCGGGTCTACCGCGCCGACTGGCTCGGCGACCTGTGGCAGCGGTGCGGCGCGACGTCCCCGGAGGAGTTCGTCGCCCGGGGCTGGGACGAGTGCCGGCAGGTGCTGGACCGGCTGGTCGCCGCGCTGGGCCGACCCGACGACGGCGGCGACCCGTGCCGGGACACCGGCGAGGCGTGGATCGCCGAGGAGGCGCTGGCCACGGCCCTGCTCTGCGCGCTGCGCCATCCCGACGACCCGGTCGCCGCGATCGCCCGGGGCGCGACCACCGCCGGCGACTCCGACTCGATCGCCGCCCTGGCCGGCGCCTTCATCGGCACCGCCCACGGCATGGCCGGCTGGCCGCCGGACTGGTCGACCCGCATCGAGTACGCCGACCAGCTCACCACCCTCGCCACCCGCTGGGACTGACCGGGCGGCCCGAATCGAGCACCGCGGCCAACCTCATGGTCGACCCGGTGGGTGGGTCAGGTGGGGAGGTGGGGGAGGGACCGGAGACGGTGCCAGAGGGACTTGTCGCAGGTGCCGGCGCGGTGGGTGAAGGCGCTGCTCGGGACGGGGACGGACTCGGCGAGGTCGAGCCAGCTGTCGTGGTCGGCGTCCTGGTCCCACTCCCGGGTCGGGATGCGGACGTGGTCGTCGCGGTTGCTCTTGTCCTGACTGGTGATCTTCAGGACGTCGGCGCCCCGGTCGTCGGCGCGGAGCACCAGGCAGGGGCGAACCTTCGAGCCGGTCCCGTCGTGGAACGGGACGTCGGCCCACCAGATCTCGCCCGGCCGGGGCGTACCCGTCGGGGTGCGCGGGCGGGGCGGCGCGGTGGGGCGGGCCCGGTCGCGCGGCGGGGTGCCCCGCTCGGGCCGGGTGCGTTCGCCCGCCGCCGGGCGGCCGCCGCGTCGTCGCCACTCGTTCCAGGCCCAACCGGCGGCCACGGCCAGCACGACCAGCACCGCCCACCACACCCACTCGGGCATTCCCACCCCTGCCTCTCCGGCGCCGACGCCGCCGACGTCCGGCGATCGTCGCACGGTCGGCGGGTCGCCGCCCGTCGGGCGCGGCGGGGGTGGCGGGGGTGGCGGGGGATTGTCCCACCGGCCCGCTACGGTGCGGAGGTAGCGTGATCACGGGGAGATCCCACTGGTGTCCGGAGGCGGCAGGGTGTCCGAAGAAGCGATCGGTCAGCAGGTCAGCCCCGCGCAGGAGGCGGCGGCCGGCGGCGAACCGACCCCCGAGGCGCGGGAACGGCACGCCACGCTGAGCCAGGAGCTCACCGAACACCAGTACCGCTACTACGTCCTCGACGCGCCGACCATCTCCGACGCCGAGTTCGACCGGCGGCTGCGCGAGCTGGAGGCGCTGGAGGCCGAGTTCCCGGCGCTGCGCAGCCCCGAGTCGCCCACCCAGCGGGTCGGCGGCACCTTCTCCACCGACTTCACCCCGGTGACCCACGCCGAGCGGATGCTCTCCCTCGACAACGCCTTCGCCGACGAGGAGCTGGCCGCCTGGGCCGAGCGGGTCGAGCGGGACGCCGGCGGTCCGGTGCCCTACCTGTGCGAGCTGAAGGTCGACGGCCTGGCCATCAACCTCACCTATGAGAAGGGCCGGCTGGTCCGGGCCGCCACCCGGGGCGACGGGCGGACCGGTGAGGACGTGACGGCCAATGTCCGCAGCATCCGCGACGTACCCGGCCGGCTCACCCCGTCCGCCGAGTTCGGCGACCTGCCCGAGCTGCTGGAGGTGCGCGGCGAGATCTACTTTCCGGTGGCCGCCTTCGCCGACCTCAACGCCGGCCTGGTGGAGCAGGGCAAGGCGCCGTTCGCCAACCCGCGCAACGCCGCCGCCGGCAGCCTGCGGCAGAAGGACCCGCGGATCACCGCCTCCCGGCCGCTGCGCCTGGTGGTGCACGGCATCGGCGCCCGGCGCGGTTTCCGGCCCACCGCCCAGTCCGAGTCGTACGCGGCGCTGAAGGCGTGGGGCCTGCCGACCAGCGACCGCTGGCGGGTGGTGCCCGGCCTGGCCGGCGTCGCGGACTACATCGCCTACTACGCCGAGCACCGGCACGACGTCGAGC
The DNA here is from genome assembly GCF_036906755.1 of Micromonospora sp. CPCC 206171. NCBI lineage: Bacteria > Bacillati > Actinomycetota > Actinomycetes > Micromonosporales > Micromonosporaceae > Micromonospora > Micromonospora sp. CPCC 206171. The sequence goes on from NZ_JBAKHT010000001.1 coordinate 302,159, forward strand.
ACGAGATCGACGGCGTGGTGGTGAAGGTCGACCCGGTCTCCATCCAGGGCCGGCTCGGCTCGACCAGCCGGGCGCCGCGCTGGGCGATCGCCTTCAAGTACCCGCCCGAGGAGGTGACCACCAAGCTGCTCGACATCGACGTCAACGTCGGGCGCACCGGGCGGGTCACCCCGTTCGCCGTGCTCGAACCGGTGCGGGTGGCCGGCTCCACGGTCGCCCTGGCGACCCTGCACAACGCCCGCGAGGTCGAGCGCAAGGGGGTGCTGATCGGCGACACGGTGGTGCTGCGCAAGGCCGGCGACGTGATCCCCGAGGTGCTCGGCCCGGTGGTCGACCTGCGCCCCGCCGACGCCCGCCCGTTCGTGATGCCCACCACCTGCCCGGCCTGCGGCACCCCGCTGGCGCCGGCCAAGGAGGGCGACGTCGACATCCGCTGCCCCAACAGCCGCAGTTGCCCGGCGCAGCTGCGCGAGCGGGTGTTCCACCTGGCCGGGCGGGGCGCCTTCGACATCGAGGTGCTCGGCTACAAGGGCGCCGCCGCGCTGCTCGACGCCGAGATCATCACCGACGAGGGCGACCTGTTCCAGCTCGACGCCGAGCAGCTCGCCCGCTCGCCGTTCTTCGTCAACAAGGACGGCAGCCTCGGCAGCAACGCCACCAAGCTGCTGGACAACCTCGCCGTCGCCCGCGAGCGCGACCTGTGGCGGGTGCTGGTCGCGCTCTCCATCCGGCACGTCGGCCCCACCGCCGCGCAGGCCCTCGCCCGGCACTTCCGCTCGATCGAGGCGATCGACGCGGCCAGCGAGGAGGAACTCTCCTCCGTGGACGGTGTCGGCCCGACCATCGCCGCCAGCATCAAGGAATGGTTCGCCGTCGACTGGCACCGCGAGGTCGTGCAGAAGTGGGCCCGGGCCGGCGTACGGATGGCCGAGGAGGCGGTCGACGAGGGGCCGCGCCCGCTGGAGGGGGTCACCGTGGTGGTGACCGGCACCCTTGCCGGGTTCAGCCGGGACCAGGCGTCCGAGGCGATCCAGAGCCTCGGCGGCAAGGTCAGCGGCTCGGTCTCCAAGAAGACCGGCTTCGTGGTGGTCGGCGACAACCCCGGTTCCAAGGCCGACAAGGCGGCCAGCCTCAAGGTGCCGGTCCTCGACGAGGACGGTTTCCGGGTGCTGCTCGACCGGGGGCCGGACGCGGCCCGGGAGGTCGCCCGCGTCGAGGGGTGAGCCGACGCGCCGGCGGGGATCTTGGGGTCGTATACCAACTTAATTACGACTACGACCGATTCGTGACTGTCGTGTCGGGGTACGGCCACTCAGGGCGTTTCATTGGGGCACGGTGCGCGACCGGCGCGCGCCGTGTACCGCATGCCCGGGAGGTGCGATGGAGACGGCCGACCCCCGCAACTCCGTCCCACCCGGGCGGGAGGCGCGGTTCGCCGGCTTCGTCGCCGCCGTGGTCGGGTCGGCGCTGCTGGTCTCCGTCCTGCCGCTGATCGGGCTCCCCGACCGCCTGCCCCGGCTGCCGGCGGCGTTCTGGGCGATGGCGGCGCTCGCCGTCGCCTGTGACGCGCGGCCCTTCGTCCCGCCGGGCCGGCGGCACACCTCGGCCGTCTTCCCGTCCACCTGCTTCACCTTCGCGATCCTGCTCGGCTGGGGGCTGGGCCCGGCCGTGGCGGTGCAGGCCGTCGCGGTCGCCGTCTCCGGCTGGCGGATGCGCCACGCCCTCTGGCGGACCACCTTCAACGCCGCCCAGTACACGTGCGCGCTCGGCGCCGCGTACCTGGTGCTCCGGCTCGGGCCGGGTGGACTCTTCGACGGCGGCCGGCTGGGCTGGACGGACGTGACCGCCGTCGGTGGCGCCACCCTCACCTGGTTCGCTGTCAACTACGGCCTGGTCAGCAGCGCGCTGCGGCTGCGCTTCGGCGGCCGGTGGTGGCCGAGCGTGCGGCAGGCGCTGCCGTACGAGCTGCTCTCCACCGGTTCGCTGCTGCTGCTCGCCCCGGTGCTGGTCACCGCCGCCCGGGCCAGTGCGGCGCTGGTCCCGCTCGTGCTGGTGCCGCTCTTCGCCGTCTACCGGATGTCCCGGCTCTCCACCGAGCAGGAACACCTCGCCGCGCTCGATCCGCTCACCGGCCTGCCCAACCGCAAGGCGCTGCTCGCCGAGGTGGCCGAGCAGGTGCACCTGCACGCCGAGCGGGTCGCCAAGGGCGACCGGGACGCCCACCTGGCCCTGCTCCTGATCGACCTGGACCGGTTCAAGAACGTCAACGACGCGCTCGGCCACGCCGTCGGCGACCGGCTGCTGGTCGAGGTGAGCGCCCGGCTGGTGGACGTCGTCGGCGGCCGGGACATGCTGGCCCGCCTCGGCGGGGACGAGTTCGCCATCGTCGCCGGCCGGCTCGACGGCGTCGACGAGGCCCGCGAGCTGGCCGGCCGGGTGGTCGCGGCGCTCACCGAACCGGTGTCGCTGGACGGGCTGCCGCTCGACGTCGGCGCCTCGATCGGCATCGCGCTCTTCCCCGAGCACGGCGAGGACTTCGCCACCCTGATGCGCCACGCCGACGTGGCGATGTACGACGCCAAGCACCGCAACGACACCGTCGCCGTCTACGCCGCCGAGTCGGACCACAACTCGGCCGAGCGGCTGGGGCTCCTGGCCGACCTGCGCCGCGTACTCGAGGCGGGGCCGCCCGCCGGGCGGACCGTGCGGGGCGGCGACGGCGCCGCGCTGCCCGCCCGGCTCGCCGGGACGCGCGCCGCGGGACCGGACCGCGCCGGGATGAACGGCGCGGCACCGAACGGCGCCGGGGCGAACGGCGCGGGTGGGCGGTGGTGGCCCCGGCGCCGGCGGGCGCGGGTCGCGGTGGACGGCTCCGACGAACTGCTGAACCAGATCCTGACCGGCGCCGACCCGCACCGCCGCCGCGCCGGGCAGCCCGCCGCCGAGCCCGAGCGGCCCGAGCTGCCGGCCGTTCCCGACCCGGTGGAACGGGCCGAGGACGCGGCGGCCGACGTCGGCGTCATCACGATGTACTACCAACCGCAGATCGCCATCGCCACCGGCGAGGTCGTCGGGGTGGAGGCGCTGCTGCGCTGGCGGCACCCGCGCCGGGGCATGGTGGACCCGGAGGAGCTGATCCGGGTGGCCGAGCAGAGCGCGGTGATGCGGCTGCTCACCCAGCGGGTGGTCGACGACGTGGTGGAACAGCTGGCCAAGTGGTCGGCGGCCGGCATCCACCTGCGGGCGGCGCTCAACGTCAGCGTCCGCGACCTGCACACCGGCGAGATCGCCGACCGGATCGCCGACCGGCTGGCCGCCTTCGGGGTGGCCCCCGAGCGCCTGCAACTGGAGATCACCGAGGGCGCGTTGATGGCCGACCCCCGGCGGGTGCTCACCACCATCTCCCGGCTGCACCGGATCGGGGTGGCCATCTCCCTGGACGACTTCGGCACCGGGTACTCGTCGTTGCAGCACCTGCGCCGGCTGCCGCTGGCCGAGGTGAAGGTGGACCGCTCGTTCGTCCTCGGGATGGCCGACGACGCCGACGACGCCGCCATCGTCCGGTCGATGATCGAGCTGGCCGGCGCCCTCGGCCTGCGGGTGGTCGCCGAGGGCGTGGAGGACGAGCGGACCTGGCGGATGCTGCACGCAGCCGGCTGCGACGTGGCGCAGGGCTGGTTCCACGCCCGGCCGATGCCGGCCGACGAGCTGGTGACCTGGCTGACCCGGTACCGGCCGGTGCACCCGACCGGCGGCCCGGACACCGAGGCGCCGCGCCGCCCCACCCGCTGACTCGGCGGTGGGGGCGACCGCCGGGACGGCCGTGGCGGGCCGACCGGCTGAGCCCGCCACGGCGACGGACGGTCCCGCCGGGCGGGCGCGGGGGGAGTCGGAGGCATCGGCGTGACCGCAGGACAATAGACTCGCTCCGGTCACCGCGCGTCATCTCCGATCGCGCGGCCGGCACACCGCAGACGCAGCAGGACAGCCACGAAGGGGGCACCGATGGCCGCCATCTCCCGCGAGGAGGTCGCGCACCTGGCGCGACTGTCGCGGCTCGCCGTCACCGAGGAGGAGTTGGACGTCTTCGCCGGCCAGCTCGACGTGATCCTCCAGTCGGTGGCCCAGGTCGGCGAGGTCGCCGCGGCGGACATCCCGCCGACCTCCCACTCGGTGCCGCTGACCAACGTGCTCCGCGAGGACGTGGTGACGCCGTGCCTGACCCCGGAGGAGGCGCTGTCCGGCGCGCCGGACGCCGACCAGCAGCGGTTCCGCGTCCCGCGGATCCTGGACGAGGATGTGGCCTCATGAGCGACCTGACGAAGCTGACCGCGACGGAGATCGCCGGTCTCGTCGCCAGCGGTGAGACCTCCGCCGTCGAGGTGACCCAGGCCCACCTGGGCCGGATCGCCGCCGTCGACGACCGGGTGCACGCCTTCCTGCACGTCGACACCGAGGGCGCGCTGGCCGCCGCCCGCGCGGTCGACGAGCGTCGGGCCGCCGGCGAGGAGCTGGGCCCGCTGGCCGGCGTGCCGATCGCCGTCAAGGACGTGCTCACCACCAAGGGCGTGCCGACCACCGTCGGTTCCAAGATCCTCGAGGGGTGGCGCCCGCCGTACGACTCGACGATCGTGCAGCGGCTGCGCGACGCCGGCACGGTGATGCTCGGCAAGACCAACATGGACGAGTTCGCGATGGGCTCCTCCACCGAATACTCCGCGTACGGCCCGACCCACAACCCGTGGGACCTGGACCGGATCCCGGGCGGCTCCGGTGGCGGCAGCGCCGCCGCGCTGGCCGCGTACGAGGCGCCGCTGGCGATCGGCTCGGACACCGGCGGCTCGATCCGCCAGCCCGGCGCGGTCACCGGCACCGTCGGCGCGAAGCCCACCTACGGGGGCACCTCCCGGTACGGCCTGGTGGCGTTCTCCTCGTCGCTGGACACCCCCGGCCCGTGTGCCCGTACGGTGCTCGACGCCGCGCTGCTGCACCAGGTGATCGGCGGGCACGACCCGCGCGACTCGACCTCCATCCCGGCCCCGGTGCCGGACGTGGTGGCCGCCGCGAAGCTCGGCGCCACCGGCGACCTGACCGGCGTGAAGCTCGGCATCGTCACCGAGTTCACCGGCGAGGGCGCGGAGCCGGGCGTGCTGGCCGCGTTCCGCGAGTCGGCCGACACCCTGGCCAAGCTGGGCGCCGAGATCGTCGAGGTCTCCTGCCCGCACTTCGCGTACGCGCTGCCGGCGTACTACCTGATCGCGCCGAGCGAGTGCTCCTCCAACCTGGCCCGGTTCGACGGCGTCCGGTTCGGCCTGCGGGTCGGCGACGACGGCAACCGGTCGCTGGAGGAGGTCATGTCGCTGACCCGGGAGGCCGGCTTCGGCGCCGAGGTCAAGCGGCGCATCATGATCGGCACGTACGCCCTCTCCTCGGGCTACTACGACGCCTACTACGGCCAGGCGCAGAAGGTCCGCACCCTGATCACCCGGGACTTCAACGCCGCCTTCGAGCGGGTCGACGCGCTGATCTCGCCGACCACCCCGTTCGTGGCGTTCCCGATCGGCGCGCGCACCTCCGACCCCTACCAGATGTACCTGGCGGACCTGTTCACCATCCCGACCAACCTGTACGGCGGCCCGGGCATCTCGGTGCCCTGCGGCCTCTCCGACGGGCTCCCCGTCGGCCTGCAGGTGATGGCCCCGACGATGGCCGACGACCGGATGTACCGGGTCGCCGCCGCGCTGGAGTCCGTGGTCGGCACGTTCACCCCACCGGCGCTGTGAGGCAGGAGCTCAGATGACCACGACACTGCCCGCGTACGACGAGGTCGTCGCGCGCTACGAACCGGTGATCGGCCTGGAGACCCACGTCGAGCTGGGCACCAACACCAAGATGTTCTGCGGCTGCCCGACCGACTTCGGCGGCGAGCCGAACACCCGGGTCTGCCCGGTCTGCCTGGGCCTGCCCGGCTCGCTGCCGGTGGCCAACAAGGCGGCCATCGAGGCGACCATCCGGATCGGCCTGGCGTTGAACTGCTCCATCGCCGAGTGGTGCCGGTTCGCCCGGAAGAACTACTTCTACCCGGACATGCCGAAGGACTTCCAGATCAGCCAGTACGACGAGCCGCTGTGCTTCGACGGCTACCTGGACGTCGAGGTCGGCGGCGAGCTGGTGCGGATCGGCATCGAGCGGGTGCACCTGGAGGAGGACACCGGCAAGACGCTGCACGTCGGCGGCGCCACCGGCCGCATCCACGGCGCGACCGAGTCGCTGGTCGACTACAACCGCGCCGGCATCCCGCTGGTGGAGATCGTCACCAAGCCGGTCCCGGGCACCGGCGCGCTGGCGCCGGAGGTGGCCCGGGCGTACGTCACCGAGCTGCGCGACGTGCTCCGCTCGCTGGGCGTCTCCGACGTGCGGATGGAGGAGGGCTCGCTGCGCTGCGACGTGAACACCTCCCTCAACCTGCCGGGCGAGGAGTGGGGCACCCGCACCGAGACGAAGAACGTCAACTCGCTGCGCTCGGTGGAGCGGGCGGTCCGCTCGGAGATGCTGCGGCAGGCCGCCGTGCTCGACGCCGGCGGAAAGATCACCCAGGAGACCCGGCACTTCCACGAGGACACCGGCGACACCACGCCGGGCCGGTCCAAGGAGACCGCCACCGACTACCGGTACTTCCCGGAGCCGGACCTGGTGCCGCTCGCCCCGGACACCGCCTGGGTGGCCGAGCTGAAGGCCGCCCTGCCGGAGCTGCCCCGGCTGCACCGCCGCCGGCTGCAGCAGGAGTGGGGCCTGTCCGACCTGGACATGCAGTCGGTGCTCAACGCCGGCGCGGTCGAGCTGATCGAGGCCACCATCGCCGCCGGCGCGACCCCGGCCGCCGCCCGCAAGTGGTGGCTGGGTGAGCTGTCCCGGCGGGCCAACGAGGCCGGCATCGAGCTGGCCGACGTGGGCGCCACCCCGGCGCAGGTCGCCGAGCTGCAGGGTCTGGTCGACGCGGGCAAGCTCAACGACAAGCTGGCCCGTACCGTCCTGGAGGGCGTGGTGGCCGGCGAGGGCTCGCCGACCGAGATCATGGCCAACCGGAACCTGGAGGTCGTCTCCGACACCGGCGCGCTCACCGCCGCCGTGGACGAGGCCATCGCCGCCAACCCGGAGGTCGCGGACAAGATCCGCAGCGGCAAGGTCGCCGCGGCCGGCGCGCTGGTCGGCGCGGTCATGAAGACCACCCGCGGCCAGGCCGACGCCAAGACCGTCCGCGAGCTGATCCTGGAGCGCCTCGGCGTCCAGGGCTGAGCCCGACACTGAGCCCGACCCGTCGAAGGCCGCCGTCGCACCCCGGCGGCGGCCTTCCCGCTTCCCCCCGAGTACGCGCGATCCGCGCCACCCCTCGCGAGGGCGTCAACGGCGACGCCCGGATGGAGTCACCGTGAACGAGCACGACCTCGACGTCCTCGACGAGATCCAGCGGCGGGTGCTCTGGCTCGCCACCCGGATCGTGGACGCGGCCAACCACGACCGGGACACCGGCGACGGGGTGAAGGTCGGCGGCCACCAGGCCTCCAGCGCCTCGCTGGTCACCGCGATGACCGCGCTCTGGTTCGCCCACCTCGACGCCGAGGACCGGGTCGCGGTCAAGCCGCACGCCTCGCCGGTGTTCCACGCCATCCAGTACCTGCTCGGCAACCTGGACCGGTCGTACCTGCCGAAGCTGCGGGCGCGGGGCGGGCTCCAGTCGTACCCGTCGCGGACCAAGGACCCGGACGAGGTGGACTTCTCCACCGGCTCCGTCGGGCTCGGCGCCGCCGCGCCGCTGTTCGCCGCGGTCACCCGCCGCTACGTCGACGCGCACTTCGGGGCGCGTCCGCACTCCCGGTTCGTCGCCCTGATCGGCGACGCCGAGCTCGACGAGGGGAACATCTGGGAGGCCGTCGCCGACCCGGCCACCACCGGGCTCGGCAACGTCATGTGGCTGGTCGACTTCAACCGCCAGTCGCTGGACCGGGTCGTCCCCGGCATCCGGATCAACCAGTGGCGGGGCCAGTTCGAGGCCGCCGGCTGGCACGTCGTGGAGGTCAAGTACGGCCGCAAGCTCGCCGAGGCCTACGCCCGGCCGGGCGGCGCGGCGCTGCGCGACTGGATCGACCTGATGCCCAACGAGCAGTACCAGTCGCTGTTCGGGCTGGAGGGGCCGGCCCTGCGCAAGCAGTTCCTCGACGGCGCGCCGGCCGAGGTGGGCGCCTTCGTCGCGGACATCGGTGACGACGAGCTGGGCCCGCTGGTGACCGACCTGGGCGGGCACGACCTGGAAGCCATGCTCGACGCGTACGCGCAGTGCGACGCGGTGACCGACCGGCCGAGCGTCGTCTTCGCGTACACCGTCAAGGGGTGGGGGCTGCCCATCGCCGGCAACCCGCGCAACCACTCCGCGCTGCTCAGCACGGAGCAGGTCGATGCGCTGCGTGCCGCCAACGGCCTGACCGCCGAGACCGAGTGGGACCGCCTCGACCCGGCGTCGCCGGCCGGCATCCGGGCCGGCGAGCGCCGGGAGGCGCTGTCCCGCGCGCCCCGCGAGCGGTCGCTGGGGGTCACCGTCCCGGAGACCACCCGGGTACGCGCCAACAAGCCCGTCTCCACCCAGGAGGTCTTCGGTCGGGTGCTGGTCGACCTGGCCCGGGATCCCGCTGTCGCGCCGTACCTGGTGACCACCGCACCGGACGTGGCCACCTCCACCAACCTCGCCGGGTTCATCAACAAGACCGGCGTCTTCGCCCCCACCGAGCAGCGCTCGTGGACCGAGGACCGGATGTTGCGCTGGACGGAGAGCCCCGCCGGCCAGCACATCGAGCTGGGCATCTCGGAGATGAACCTGTTCCTGCTGCTCGGGCAGCTCGGCCTGTCGTGGGACCTGTCGGGGCAGCCGCTGCTGCCGATCGGCACGGTCTACGACCCGTTCGTGCTGCGCGGCCTGGACGCGTTCCTCTACGGCACCTACTCCGGCTCCCGGTTCGTGGTCGCCGGCACCCCGTCGGGCATCACCCTCGCCCCCGAGGGCGGCGCCCACCAGTCGACCATCACCGCCTCCGTCGGCCTGGAACTGCCCGGCGTCACCTTCATCGAGCCGGCGTACGCGGCCAGCCTGGACTGGCTGCTCTGCGACGCGCTCGGGCAGATCGCCGGTGGGTCGACGCCGGCGGCCACCGCCGCGCCGGCCGAGGACGGGGCGTACTACTTCCGGCTGAGCACCCGGCCGATCGACCAGTCGCCGTTCGAGGCGGCCCGGGCCCGGATCGGCGACGCGGTGCTGCGGCGGCAGGTGGTCGCCGGGGCGTACCGGCTGGTCGACGCGCACCAGGCGTACCCGGAGCTGGCGGATGCCCCGGTGGTCACCCTGGCCGGCTCCGGCGCGGTGCTGCCGGAGGTGCTCGCGGCGGCCGCGGAGCTGGCGGAGGAGGGCATCGCCGCGCACGTGGTGGACGTGACCTCGCTGGACCGGCTCTACCGGGCCTGGCAGCGGACGCTGCGCCAGGGGGTGCGGACCGCGACCGTGCCGAGCGTGGCCGGCGCGCTGCGGGCGGCGTTCGGCGACCGGGCCCCGGTGGTGACCGTGCACGACGCCGCCTCGCACGCGATGGCCTGGCTGGGCTCGGCGCTCGGCGTGCCGGCGGTGCCGCTCGGGGTGGACGAGTTCGGCCAGTCCGGCAGCGTCCGCGAGCTGTACGAGCTGCACGACCTGCTGCCCGGCAGCATCGTCAACGCCGCCCTGGCCGCGCTGTCGCTGCGCTGAGCCAGGGGCGCCAAGCCTGAGCCGGGCCCGCCCCGCCGCCATCCACGGTGGCGGGGGGACCGGCGCGGGCTCGCGTCGGACGCACGGACCGAGCGTTCCCGGCCTCCCGTGGAGCCGTTTCGGAGGCGCCTGCCAATCACCCAGCGTGGAGGTCGCGGAGGGTGACGTCGGCGTGGGTCCGCGCACCTCCGGTCGCCCCTTTGCTCTGCTGCCCTCCCGGCGACACCGCTACTGACCAGGGCTTCGCCGACGACGATCTCCAGATGCGCAATCACCTTGGGTGACTGTTGCATCCGCGGCAGCAGAGCAAAGTGCGCGGGCCGGAGCGCCGGTGATGGAGAGAATCTTGCGCTGGGTGACGATCATGGAGCTGGAGCTGGAGCTGGAGCCGTGCTTGCCGGGGCCGGCGGCGGCCGGGGAGCCAGCGTTGGGCTGTGGGCCGCTGCTGGCACGAGCCAGCCGTGCGGCTGGCTGCCGTCGGATCGCCCGGCGGGGTGGGTCAGCGGGTCGGGGTGGGGGTGACGGGGACCGGGGCGCCCTGCGCCGGCTCCTTGACCACGTGGCGTTCCAGGTTGACCTGCGCCTGCCCGGTGCCGCCGACGGTGATGTCGTCGTAGGCCTGGAGCAGTTTCCGCTGGTCGAAGTAGAGCACGGTCATCGACAGCGGGGTCGGCTTCTCGCCTTCCAGGCCGCGCAGCCCGGCCCCGCCGGTGGAGCCCTCCACCATCAACTGGGTGGGTTGCTTGCCGAGCTGCTGCGGCAGCTTGGACACCTGGCGGGCGTGGGTGTGCCCGGCGAGCACCAGGGGGCAGGTGCCGGAGAGTGGGCCGGCGGAGGCCGGGTCGTGCACCAGTGCGATGTTCACCGGTCGGGGTGAGCGCTGCACGGTGGCCGCGAGCTGCTCACCGGCCCCGATCACCTGTTCGGCGACCTGCTTGGTGAGGCCGCTGCCGGCCGGCGAGGTCTCCTTGTCGGGGGTGAACCGGGGGTCGCCGATCCCGGCGATGGTCAGCCCGGCGACCGTGGTGGTCGAGTTGTTGAGCACGATCGCGTTGGGTTGCCGGGCCACCGCCGCGGCGGTGCGCGAGGAGTCGTGGTTGCCCCGGATGTAGACGTACGGCTTCTTGAGCAGGCCGATCGAGCCCACGAAGGAGGCCTCCGGCTCGCTGCCCCAGTCGGTGATGTCGCCGGTGTCGATCACCACGTCGATGTCGAACTGCTCCACCACCGTGCGGATCAGCTGCCAGCCGGTCGGGTTGAGGTGCATGTCGGAGACGTGCAGCACCCGGGTGGTGCCGGGCGCCGGCTCGTACACCGGCAGCGCCGAGACCGTGGTGTAGAGCTGACTGACGTTGCCGACGATGCGCTGCAGCTGCTCGGCGTAGCGCGAGTAGTCGTTGGCGATCCGGCGGGCGTCGCCGACGATCGCCGGGGCGTTGACCAGCAGCCCCTCGTACCGTGGCTCCTCGATCGCCTGGGGGCGCAGGGTGCCCGCGGCGAGTCCCAGGCTGCCGGCGGTGACCGCCAGCGCGAGCCCGGTGGACCACGCGGTCCGGCGGACGTCCCGGAAGACCAGCCCGGCCAGCAGCAGCGTGGCCAGCACGGCCGACCCGGCGGTACGCAGCCCGAGCCGCATCACGCCGTCGCGGACGTCCTCGACCGCCGACAGGCTGGCCCGGTTGATGCTGGCCGGGTCGTCGATCAGCGCCTCGGTCTTGCGCTGGTCCAGCGCGCCCAGCCGGACGGTCAGGTGGGTCGGCCCGTCGTGGCTGTCGAGTTGGAGCGCGCCCAGCGGCGGCACGTCGACGGTGGTGCTGCCCTTGACCGCCGGGGCGAGGGTGAGGTTGGCCCGGAACGGGCCGATGTCGGTGTTCACCCGGCCGCCGGCCAGCACCCCGATCACGGCCCCGGCCAGCGCGACCGTCAGGACGGCGAGCACCACGCCCACCCGCCGGACCCACCCCGTCCGGCCCGCCCGGTCCGCCCGGCCGGCCCGGTCCCGCCGGGGCCCCCAGCGTCGCTCACGCCGGGCCGGGGGAGTGTCCTCGTCCCCGGGCCCGCGCTGCTCGTTCTCCCCACCGTCCATGCTGAGATTCTGACCTGCCCAATGATGGATCTTGGCAAACCCCACGGACGGCGGCGCGTTCCGCGCCGAAACTCCCGGTGTGTCGCGCCTCTCGGCCGCTCGTGACAGCCGTTCGGCCGGTGCTCAGCTGCGCCCGGCGCCACCGTCGGCGAAGACCAGCCGCAGCAGCCGGTCGTCCTCCGGCGCCGGCTCACCCCGCCCGTCGTGGTTGGACGTGGAGACCCAGAGCGAGCCGTCCGGGGCGGCGGCCACCGCGCGCAGCCGGCCGTACCGGCCGGTCAGCAGCTGGCGGGGCTGCCCGAGCACGGTGCCGGTGTCGGTCAGCTCGAGCAGCCACAGCCGCTTGCCGCGCAGGCAGGCGGTGACCAGCAGTCGGCCGGTCGCGGCCAGCCCCGAGCAGGACGCCTCCGCGGTGCGCCACTGCACGAGCGGGTCGGCGTACCGCTTGTCGCCGGCCTGCCCCTCGACGGTGGGCCAGCCGTGGTTGGCGCCCTTGTCGACCCGGTTGATCTCGTCCCAGGTGTTCTGGCCGAACTCGGTGGCGTACATCCGCTTGCCGGCGTCCCAGGCCATGCCCTGCACGTTGCGGTGCCCCAGCGACCACACCGGCGAGCCGGGGAACGGGTTGCCGGGCGCCGGTCTGCCGTCCGGGGTGATCCGCAGGATCTTGCCGCCGAGGCTCTTCCGGTCCTGCGCGACGTCCCGGTTGCCGGCGTCGCCGGTGCTCACGTAGAGCTGGCCGTCCGGGCCGAAGGCCAGCCCGCCGCCGTCGTGGTTGCCCGCCTTCGGGATGCCGGTGAGGATCGGCGTCGGCGTGCCGCCGAGTTTCAGCCGGGCGACCCGGTTGTCGCGCTCGGTGGTGTAGTAGACGAAGACGGTCTCGTCCTTGGCGTACGCGGGGGAGACCGCGATGCCGAGCAGCCCCGCCTCGCCGCCGGCCGCCACGTCCGGCACGGTCTGCACCGGCGCGACCCGCAACCCCTCCGGGCCGGACTCCGGGCCGACCTTGAGGATCCGCCCGCTGTCCCGCTCGGTGACCAGGGCGCCGCCGTCCGGGAGGAACGCGATGCCCCACGGCACCCGCAACCCCTTGGCCAGGACCGTGGCGACCACCTCCTGACCGGCGCCGCCGGCGCTCGCCGACGCGGACGGGGTGGGCAGGTTGGGGGGCTCGCCGGCCGGGTCCGGCTCCGGCGGGCCGAAGCTGCACCCGGAGGTGGCGAGCAGCAGCGCCGCGCAGGACGCCGCCAGCGCCGCGCGACGGCGGCCGGTGCGGGGGTACGGGGGACGGGCGCTCACCCGGCCCAGCCTAGCCCGCGAATCCGGACTTCCCGGCCCACCGGCGACGGTCGAGGACGTCGTGACCCGCTCAGCGGGCCCGGACGGCGAGCAGCGCGACGTCGTCCTCGCGCCGGTCCGAGGAGGTGAGCAGCAGGTCGCAGAGCTCGGTGAGGGGGAGCGGGCCGGTTTCGGAGAGTCGGCTCAGCAGCTCGGCCAGCCCCTCGTCGATGGAGCGGTCCCGGCGCTCGATCAGGCCGTCGGTGTAGAGCAGCAGGGTGTCCCCCGCCGCCAGGGTGGTCTCCTGGCTGCTGCGGGGGATCGGCCGGGCGAAGCCGAGCAGCGGCTCGCGCCGGCCGCCGAGGACCCGGACCACGCCCTCGGCGTCGACCAGCAGCGGCGGTGGGTGCCCGGCGTTGCACCAGCTCACCGTCAGGCCTCCGGCCGCCCGGGGACGCAGCCGGGCCAGGGTGGCCGTGGCGGCGGCCGGGATGCGCAGCCCGGAGATGGCCCGGTCCAGCCGGGTCATCAGCTCGTCCACCGGGTCGGTCCGGCCGAAGGCGTTGCCCCGGACCAGGTTGCGCAGCTGGCCCATGGTGGCGGCGGCCTCGATGTCGTGGCCGGCGACGTCACCGATCGCCACGACCAGGTCGCCGTCGGGCTGGACGAAGGCGTCGTACCAGTCCCCGCCCACCTCGACCCGGTCCGCTACCGGCTGGTAGCGGGCGGCCAGCTCGACCCGGGGGCTCTCCGGCAGGTTCGGCAGCATGCTGTGCTGGAGCACCTCGGCCACGTGCCGCTGCTCGTCGTACATCCAGCTGTTGCCGAGCGCCTGGCCGGCCCGGCGGCCGATCTCCAGGGCGGTGTGCAGGTCGCTGTCGTCGAAGGGCCGCCGCCCCTTGGCGTTGATCAGCGTCACGCAGCCGACCACCGCACCGCGCCCGGGCGCGGGCACCGGCACCGTCAGGTGCGACGCGAAGCCGAGCTGATCGGCGAGGGACACCATCTCCGGGTCGGTGGTGGCCCGCCGGACGTCGTCCAGAGTGGCCGCGCTGCCCAGCACGGGCTGGCCGGTGCGCAGCACCGTACGGGTGATCGACTCCGGGCCGAGGTTGGTCGTCATCAGCTCGGCGAAGCGGTCCACCTCGGCGGCCCGGGCCGGGTCCCGGTGCAGGGCGGTGACCCGGCGCGGCGCGCCCGCCCGGTCGACCAGCGTCACCAGCGCCCAGTCGGCCAGCAGCGGCACCACCGCCTCGGTCAGCCGGTCCACCGCGGTGGCCACGCCGAGGGTGCCGGTCAGGGTCTCGCTCAGCGCGGAGAGCAGCTTCAGCCGCTCGTGCGCCTCCTCGACCCGCCGCCGGGCCTCCTCGGCGCCGTCGAGCGCGATCCGCAGCCGCAGCTCCGACGAGCACGCGGCGGCGAGGTCGGCCAGGGTACGCAGCTGGTCGGCGGTCCAGGCGCGGGGCTTGCTGTCGATGGCGCAGAGCGAGCCGAGCACCCGGCCGTCCAGGTCGGTCAGCGGCATCCCCGCGTACGCGACCACGCCCAGCTCCGCGATGGCCAGGTTGTTCCACACCCGGGGGTAGAGCCGGGCGTCGGGCAGCACCATCGGGATCTCGATGTCCACCACGTGCTGGCAGAACGAGTGGGTCAGCGGGGTCTGCCGGCGGGCGGCCCACGGCTCCGGCAGGCCGACCGCGCCCGGAAAGAACTGCCGTTCGCCGGTGACCAGCGACACCAGCGCGACCGGCACCTCCAGCAGGTCGCTCACCAGCCGGGCGAAGCGGTCGAACGCCTCGTCGGGTTCGGCGTCCAGGCCGGTCTCGGCGAGCGCGCGCAGCCGCGCCGGGTCCGTCAGCGCGGGGATGTCCACCGCGGGCAGCGGACCGCGACGGTGCGGGGAGCGCTCGGTCATCGGCCACCTGTCTGCGGGCGTGCGGGGCACCGGGTTGCGCTCCGACCCTCGGTTATACCCGGCAGGCGGCGGTGACGCCCACGGGTGGTGACGCCGGCCGCTCGCCCCCGATGCGCCGGTCCGCCGGATCGGGTCGGGTCGCGGTCGCTATCGTCGGCGGACGTGAAGGTATGGATTCCGCACGAGGCCGGAGTCGGGTTGCTCGGCGAGGCGCCCGCGGGCGTCACCGTCCAGGCGTGGACGGACCCGGGACGCCCGCCGTCGGACCCGGCCGGGGTCCGGTTCTGGGTGCCGCCGTTCCTGGCCGCCGGGGACACCGCCGCGATGCTGGCGCGACTGCCGGACCTGGCGGTGGTCCAGCTCCTCTCCGCCGGGGCGGACGCCTGGGTCGGCCAGGTGCCGGACGGGGTGACCCTCTGCGACGCGCGGGGCGTGCACGACGCCGGCACCGCCGAGTGGGTGCTCACCGCGATCCTGGCTCAGCTGCGCGGGTTCCCCGCGATGGCCCGGGCGCAGGCCCGCCGGGAGTGGGCGTACGACGAGGTCGCGCCGACCGACGAGCTGACCGGCAAGCGGGTGCTGATCGTCGGCGCCGGCTCGATCGGCGCTGCGGTGCACGCCCGGCTGGCCCCGTTCGACGTCACGGTCACGCTGGTCGCCCGCACCGCCCGCCCGGCCGACGGCGTGCACGGGGTGGACGAACTGCCCCGGCTGCTGCCGGAGGCGGAGGTGGTGGTGCTGCTGGTGCCGCTGACCGAGCAGACCAGGGGCATGGTGGACGCCGCCTTCCTCGCCGCGATGCCCGACGGCGCGTTGCTGGTGAACGCGGCGCGGGGCCCGGTGGCCCGAACGGAGGCGCTGGTGGCGGAGCTGTCCAGCGGCCGGCTGCGGGCCGCGCTGGACGTCACCGATCCCGAGCCGCTGCCCGCCGACCATCCGCTGTGGGAGCTGCCCAACGTGCTGCTCACCCCGCACGTCGCCGGCTCGGTACGCGGCCTGCTGCCGCGGGCGTACCGGCTGGTGGCTGCCCAGCTGCGGCGGTTCGTCGCGGGAGAGCCGCTGGTCAACACGGTGACCGACGGCTACTGAGCGGGCTCAGCGCTCGCCGGGCAGGTGCTGCCCGGTGGCGGAGACCAGCCGGGGCAGGTCGGTGTCGCGCACGGCGGGCAGCATGACCTCCTGCCCGTCGTCGAGGCGGGCGACGGCGCGCCCGCGGGGGTCGGCGGTCAGCTCGACGACCCGGTCCCAGGCGATCCGGCGGCTGCCGGCCAGGGCCCGCAGCCGCAGCTCCCGCCGGTCGGCGTCGGTGCCCGCCCGCCACGCCCAGACGGCGACGGCCAGCGGGATCAGCAGCACCGGCAGCAGGTACCACTCGGCGGTGGCCAGCGGCAGGGCGCCGATGAAGGCGACGATCGCCGCGACCAGGATGGCCTGGTTGTACCGGAAGCGGATGGTGTCGGCGCTACTCACCCTCCGATGATCCCACTCCGGCGCGGCCCCGCTCCGCGCGGGCGGTGGACGGTGACCGGCGCCATTCGACAGTGACATGAGTCACTACAGGGGGCCGTAACCACCGCTCCGAACCGTCGTTGGCGGGGGTGGTGGGTGTCGGATATCTGTCCTGTGTCCCCTCCCGCCCGCATCGCCGCACCGCCCCGTGTCCCCCTCACGAAGGCGACCGTCGTGCCTCACGCGTACCTGGTCCACCGCCCTGCGCCCGCGGTGGCCGCCCTGCTGACGGCGGCCGCGCTGCTGGCCGCCGCCGCGCTGGCCGGCGTGCTGCCACCGCTGGCCGCCACGACGCTGGCCGGCGCGGCCGGCTGCGCCCTGGCCGGCGTCCGACTCTCCCGGGAGGCCGCCACCGGTGGCGGCCGGGACCGGCGGGCGCCGCGTCGCCGGCGGGCCGCCGCGCTGCTCGACGCCGCCGTGCTGGTGGTCGGCCTGACCGTCGGCGTGCTGCCCCTGGCCGCCGGGGAGCAGCGCGCGAACGTCGCGGCCACCGGCCTGGCGGCCGCGACCCTGCTGTACGCCGGCGGCCTGCTCCTGCTCCCCGGCCACTCCCGGCTGGCGCCCCGGGTCCGGCTGCGCCGGACCGTCGACGTGCTCGGGCTCGGCACCGCCCTGTTGTTCGCCGGTTGGGTGCTGTTGCCGCCGGGTGACGTCCCTCCGCTGGCCCGCGCCGTCACGGTGCTCGGTGCGGGCGGGCTCGCCGTGCTGCTGGTGAGCGCGCTGGCCGAGCGGCGCCGTCGGCCGGGTGCGGCGCTCTGTCGCGCCGGGGCGGCGGCCGCCCTGCTCGGCCTGGCCGACCTGGTGGGGCTGCTGGCCTACCGGGCGCCGGCCGTGGCGACGCTGACCGCGGTCGCGCCGCTGCTGGTGGGTGCCCTGTTCACCGCCGCCGGGATGGCGCGGGTGTCCGCCGGGGATCCGGCCCTGGGCACCGGCCCGCCCCCGGCCTGGCCCCGGGTGACCGCGCCGGCCGCGGTGGCCACCCTCGCCGCCGGGTACCACCTCTGGGCGGTCGGCAGCTTCACGCCGACCGCCGTCCTGCTCGGGCTCGCGGTGATCCCGCCGCTGGTCGGGCGGGAGCTGATCACCGCCGCCGACAACCGGCACTGGGCCAGCCGGCTGGCCGCCCGGGAGGCGCACTTCCGGGCGCTGGTCTCCGGTGGCCGCGACCTGATCCTGCTGCTCGACGACGAGCTGCGGGTGCGCTGGCTCTCCGCGGCCGGTGCCCGCTGGTTCGGGCTGCGCGACGACGAGGTGCGCGGCCGGCGGCTGGTCGAGCTGCTGCACCCCGACGACGCGCCGGGCGCGCTCGGCCGGCTGGCCGCTCCCCGGAGCGGCCAGGAGCCGCTGCTGCTGGTGGCCCGGATGGCCACCGGCGACGGTGGCTGGCGGGAGACCGAGTCGACCGTGAGCGACCTGCGCGGGGTGCCCGAGGTCGACGCGGTGGTGCTGCACGTGCGCGACATCGGCGAGCGGCGCCGGTTGGAACGCGAACTGCACCGGCTGGCCGCCACCGACCAGCTCACCGGCCTGGCCAACCGGCGCGAGCTGATGCGGGCGCTCGGCGCGCGGGGCGACGGCTCGGGCGCGCTGCTGCTGCTGGAGGTGCACGGCCTCGGCGCGGTGACCGACGGAGCGGGGCCGTCGGCGGCGGACGGCCTGCTGCTCACGGCCGCCCGCCGGCTGCGCGACGTGGTCGGCCCGCACGACCTGGTCGCCCGGGTGGCCGGCGAGGAGTTCGCCGTGCTCACCGACGCCGGTCCGGTGCCGGCGTACGCGCTGGGTGGCCGCCTGGTCGCCGCGCTCGCGGAGCCCTGCCCGACGCCCGGGTCGATGGTGCGGCTGCGGGTGAGCGTCGGCCTGGCCGAGCTGGCCGGGACCGGGCCGGAGGACGCGCTGCGCCAGGCGGACCTGGCCCGGCGGCGCGCCGTCCAGCTCGGCCGCAACCGGGTCGAGTGGTACGACGCCTACCTGGAGGAGCAACTGGTCCGCCGGCTGGACCTGGAGCGGGAACTGCCCGGCGCGGCCACCCGGGGTGAGCTGGACCTGGTCTACCAGCCGGTGCTGGGGCTGGCCGACCGGCAGCCGGTCGGTACGGAGGCGTTGCTGCGCTGGCGCAGCCCGGTGCTGGGCACCGTGCTCCCGGCCGAACTGCTGCCGGTGGCTGAAGATCTCGACCTCGTCGGCGAGCTGGGGCGCTGGGTGCTGGACCGGGCCTGCCGGCAGCTCGCCAGCTGGTCGACGGGGGGCCGGGAGCTCTGGATGGCAATCAACGTGACCCCCCGGGAGCTGCTGGCCCCGGACTTCCTGGCCGGGGTGGCCGCCACGCTGGCCGGGCACGGGGTGCCGGCGCACCGGCTGGTGGTCGAGGTGGCGGAGCCCCGGATCGGCCGGGACCTGCCCACCGTGGTGGCCCGGCTGGCCGGCCTGCGGTCGTTGGGGGTGCGCACCGCGTTGGACGACTTCCGCGCCGAGCACGCCTCCCTGGCCCAGCTGCGTCGGCTCCCGATCGACCTGCTCAAGGTCCGGCCGCAGCTGGTGGGGTCGGTGCACGACCCGCAGCGACCGCTGATCGACGTGGTGGTCAGCCTCGGTGAACGGCTCGGGCTGTCGGTGGTGGTGGAGGAGTTGGAGTCCGACGCCGACGTCGACCGGGCGCAGCGGGCCGGCTGCCCGTACGGGCAGGGGTTCGCGCTGGCCCGGCCGGCCACGGCGGAGCGGGTGGAGGCGTACTTCGAGGAGTTCCCGTCCGCCTCCCGCTGACCGCGCTGCTCAGCAGATGCTGAACCGGTTCACCTGATCCGGGGCGGTGCGGTGCTGCCGCGCGGGGTCAGGTGGGCGGTCTCGTCCTGCAGGCCGCTCACCGGCTCGCCGGCGATGACCGCCAGCAACTGCCGTGCGGCGTGCGCGCCGTACGCCGGGATGTCCCGGCCGAGCGCGGTCAGCGGCGGGTGCACCAGCCGGCAGAGCGGCGAGTCGTCCCAGGCCACGATCGAGAGGTCGCCGGGGACGGCCAGGCCCATCTCCTGCGCCACCGAGAGCCCGGCGATCGCCATGACGTCGTTGTCGTAGATCACCGCGGTGGGGCGGTTGGCGGAGCTGAGCAGGCGGCGGGTGGCGCGGGCGCCCTCTTCGCCGGTGTAGTCGGACCAGACGGTGACGGCGTCGGCCAGCCCGAGCCGCCGGCACACCTCGGCGAAGGCGTCGGTACGGATCTCGGTGTGCAGCAGCGAGGGCAGGCCGCCCACCCGGGCGATCCGCCGGTGCCCGAGGGCGACCAGGTATTCGACCGTCTCGACCAGCGCCGCCGCGTCGTCCGACCAGACACTGGCCAGGCTGCCGGTGTGGCCGGGTCCACCGATCACCACGGCCGGCAGTTGCAGCTTCTCCAGGGCCGGCACCCGCTGGTCTTCGGTGCGCAGGTCGCAGACGAAGACCCCGTCGACGCGCCGCTCGGCCCACCACCGGCGGTAGACCGCGATCTCCGCCTCCTGGTCGGCCACCACCTGCAGGGTGAGCGCGTACGACCGGGCGGAGAGTTCCGCCTCGACGCCGCTGATCAGCTCCATGAAGAACGGCTCGATGCCCAGTATCCGGGCGGGCCGGCACAGGGCCAGGCCGACGGCGTTTGCGGTGGCGCCGGAGAGCGCGCGGGCGGCGCTGCTCGGGCTGAACCCGATCTCGGTGGCGATGGCCAGGATCCGCTGACGGGTGGCCTCGGAGACGCCCGGCTGCCCGTTGAGCGCGTACGACACCGCACCCTTGGACACCCCGGCACGTCGCGCGACGTCGGCGATGGTCGGCCGCTTCACCGGCGTGCTCCTCAATCCTCGCGGCCCCCCGGGCCGGTCCCACGGCGCCGGGATCACCGGCGGCCCTCACGCTACCCCGACAGACCTACCACCCTTAACCGCCGTTGACAGTGCTGGACCCGGCCCGTACGGTGGCCTAACTTATCCGGTTCAGTCGACGTCTCTCGATTATGGAAGGCGCGGTGAAGTCGTGACCCGGCAGACGTTGCACGAGGGCTGGACGCTGCGGGCCGTACCGGGGCCGCAGGTGCCGGACGGGATCGCCGGCCGGGCGGTGCCCGCCACCGTGCCCGGCTGCGTGCACACCGACCTGCTGGCCGCCGGGTTGATCCCCGACCCGTTCGTCGACGACAACGAGGCGGCGCTGGCCTGGATCGGGCACACCGACTGGGTCTACGAGACCACCTTCGACCGGCGGGCCGGCGACGACGAGCGGGTCGACCTGGTCTGCGCCGGCCTCGACACCATCGCCACGATCACCCTCAACGCGGTCGAGGTCGGCCGCACCGAGAACATGCACCGCGGCCACCGGTTCGCCGTCGGCGCGCTGCTGCGCCCGGGAGCGAACACGCTGACCGTCCGGTTCGACTCGGCGTACCGCTACGCGCAACGGCACCGGGACGCCCTCGGCGACCGGCCGAACGCCTACCCGGAGCCGTTCCAGTTCATCCGCAAGATGGCCTGCAACTTCGGCTGGGACTGGGGACCGACCCTGGTCACCGCCGGCATCTGGCAGGAGATCGGCCTGCACGCCTGGTCCACCGCCCGGCTCGCCACCGTCCGTCCGCTGGTCACCGTCGCCGGCGGGGTGGGACGGGTCGAACTGCACGTCGAGGTGGAGCGGGTCGCGGCCACCCCGTTGACCGTCCGGGCCGCCGTCGCCGGCGCGGCCGTCGAGGCCGTCGTCCCGGCGGGGGAGCGCACGGCGGTGGCGACCCTCACCGTCCGCGACCCCGAGCTGTGGTGGCCCCGGGGGTACGGCGAGCAGGCGCTGCACCAGCTCGACGTCACGCTCTGCGCGCCGAACGGCCGGACCCTGGACGCCTGGTCCCGTCGGATCGGCTTCCGGTCGGTACGCCTCGACACCACCCCGGACGCCCACGGCACCCCCTTCGCCCTGCACGTCAACGACACCCCGGTCTTCGTCCGCGGGATCAACTGGATCCCCGACGACCCGTTCCCGAGCCGGATCTCCCGGGACCGGCTGGCGCACCGGCTCGACCAGGCCGCCGGAGCCGGGGTGAACCTGCTGCGGGTCTGGGGCGGCGGCCGGTACGAGTCGGAGGACTTCTACGACCTCGCCGACGAGCTGGGGATCCTCGTGCAGCAGGACTTCCTCTTCGCCTGCGCGGCGTACCCGGAGGAGGAGCCGTTCGGCACCGAGGTGGCCGCCGAGGCCACCGAGCAGGTCACCCGGCTGGCCGGCCATCCGTCGCTGGTGCTCTGGACGGGCAACAACGAGAACATCTGGGGTTGGTACGACTGGGGCTGGCAGGAGCCACTGGCCGGGCGCACCTGGGGGCGGGGCTACTACCTCGACCTGCTGCCCCGGATCGTCGGCGAGCTGGACCCGACCCGGCCGTACTGGCCGGGCAGCCCGTGGTCGGGCAGCGAGGAGATCCACCCCAACGACCCGGCGCACGGCACCATGCACATCTGGGACGTCTGGAACACCGACGACTACCCGAAGTACCGCGAGTACCTGCCCCGCTTCGTCGCCGAGTTCGGCTACCAGGCGCCGGCGGCGTACGCGACGCTGCGCCGGGCGCTGACCGACGAGCCTCTCGCGCCCGACTCGCCGGGCATGGCGCACCACCAGAAGGCCGCCGACGGCGACGCCAAGCTCCAGCGCGGACTCGACGCCCACCTGCCCGAGCCGGCCGACTTCGACGACTGGCACTTCCTCACCCAGCTCAACCAGGCGCGGGCCATCCAGCTCGGGGTGGAGCACTTCCGTTCGCACCGGGACGTCTGCGCCGGCACCATCGTCTGGCAGCTCAACGACTGCTGGCCGGTGACCTCGTGGTCGGCGATCGACGGCGACGGCCGCCGCAAGCCGCTCTGGTACGCGCTGCGCCGGGCGTACGCGGACCGGCTGCTCACCGTCCAGCCCCGCGACGGCGGGCTGGCCCTGGTGGCGGTCAACGAGACCGGCGCGCCCTGGCGGGCCCCGGCGACGGTCACCCGGCTGACCCTGGCCGGTGAGCCGAGGGCGAAGACGGCCTACCCGCTGGACGTCCCGGCGTACTCGGCGGTGGTGCTGGCGCTGCCCGCGGACCTCGCTGGGCCGGCGGAAGCCCGCCGGGAGCTGCTGATCGCCGAGGCCGGCGACACGGCCGAGCGGGCCCTCTGGTTCTTCGCCGAGGACCGGGAGGTCGACTGGCCGGCAGCCCGCTTCGACGCGACGGTCGCGTCGGGCGACGACGGCCAGCGGGTCCGGGTGACCGCCCGGACGGTGCTGCGCGACCTGACCCTCTTCCCGGACCGGCTGGACCCGTCCGCCGAGGTCGACCGGGCGCTGGTCACCCTGCTGCCGGGGGAGTCGGCGACCTTCACCGTGCGGGCCGACACGGAGCTGGACCCGGTGGCGTTGACCGCCCGGCCCGTGCTGCGCTGCGTGAACGACATCATCCGGGTGAGCATGACCGCCCCGACCGCCTCGGAAGGCGTGCGGGCCTGAGGGGCGTGGGCGGCCGGCCGGGGTAATCGCCCCCGAGGTCGGCGCGGAGGCGACGCCGCCACGAGCGAGATGCCTGTGGGTCATATTTATGCCTCTCAGGTATATCGCCGTTCGGGCATATGCCCTTTCCCCCCAAGGACACGCCTGCCCGCCGCCACTCGACCGTGGGCGTGGCGCACTCCCGTCCCGCCGAAGTGGCCCGGACCGACCCCTGATTGAAGAACTCTTCAAGTGATAAAGTGTGCAAGGCGATGCCGGTCAACCATGGGATGGGGGAGAGACGGGCGTGTCGGTGCCGCTGTATCAGGCGAAGGCGGAGTTGTTCCGCACCCTGGGGCACCCGGTGCGGATCCGGGTCCTCGAACTGCTCCAGGACGGCCCCATGCCCGTCCGTGACCTGCTGGCGACCATCGACGTCGAGGCGTCCAACCTCTCCCAGCAGCTCGGCGTGCTACGCCGCGCCGGCCTGGTCACCTCCTACCGGGACGGCCCGCTGGTGATGTACGCGCTCAGCACTCCCGACGTGGCCGACCTGCTGGCCGCCGGGCGGCGCATTCTCGGGGCGGTCCTCACCGACCGCGACGCGCTCCTCGACGAGCTGCGCGCCGACGGGCGCGACCGGTGAGCAGGGCGGGAGCGGGTCACCAACCACCACCGTCCGCCCGCCGGGCGGAGAGCGTCCGCGGGCCGCGGATACCAGGTTCAGACCGGCGGCAGGGCGTTCCCGGCCTGGTGGGACGGCGGGTGCTCGGGCTGCTTCCCGGCCGCGCCGACTGGGCCGCCGTCCGCCGCTCGCCGCGCCGGGACCTGCTCGCCGGGCTGACCGTGGCGGTGGTCGCGCTGCCCCTGGCCCTGGCGTTCGGGGTCACCTCCGGGCTGGGCGCGCAGGCCGGGCTGGTCACCGCCGTGGTGGCCGGCGCGGTGGCCGCCATCTTCGGCGGCTCGAACCTCCAGGTGTCCGGTCCGACCGGCGCGATGACGGTGGTGCTGGTGCCCGTGGTGCAGCAGTTCGGCCCGACCGGGGTGCTGATGGTCGGCGCGATGGCGGGACTGATCCTGGTCGCCCTGGCCCTCGCCCGCCTCGGCCGGTACGTCCGTTACCTGCCCGCCCCCGTGATCGAGGGCTTCACCGCCGGCATCGCGGTGGTCATCGCCCTGCAACAGGTGCCGGCAGCACTCGGCGTGACCGACGCCGAGGGCGACCGGGTCTGGGCGGTGGCTGCCGACGCGGTCGCCCGGTTCGTCGTACACCCTCGGCCGGCGGCCGTTGCAGTGGCCCTGGGTGTCGCGGCGCTGATGCTGCTCGGCGCCAGGTGGCGGCCCGGGCTGCCGTTCTCGCTGCTCGGGGTGGCCGCCGCGACGGTGCTGGCCGAGACCACCCCGGTCGAACTGGTCCGGATCGGCGCCCTGCCGCAGGGCCTGCCGGCGCCGT
Organism: Micromonospora sp. CPCC 206171; assembly: GCF_036906755.1. Taxonomy (NCBI): domain Bacteria; kingdom Bacillati; phylum Actinomycetota; class Actinomycetes; order Micromonosporales; family Micromonosporaceae; genus Micromonospora; species Micromonospora sp. CPCC 206171. The sequence continues at coordinate 326,655 of NZ_JBAKHT010000001.1, forward strand.
CGCTGGACTTCCTCGACCTCGGCGCGGCCAGTGTGCTGCTACCCTCAGCGCTCGCGGTGGCCGCACTCGCCGCGCTGGAGAGCCTGCTGTCGGCCACCGTGGCCGATGGGATGACCGTCAGCGAGCGGCACGACCCGGACCGGGAACTCTTCGGCCAGGGCCTGGCCAACCTCGCCTCCCCGCTCTTCGGTGGAATTCCCGCGACCGCCGCGATCGCCCGGACGGCGGTCAACGTCCGCGCCGGGGCGTCCTCGAAACTGGCGGCACTGACCCATGCCGTCGCGCTCGCGGTGATCGTGCTGGCCGCCGCGCCCCTGGTCGGCCGGATCCCCCTCGCCGCCCTGGCCGGAGTCCTGCTCGCCACGACCGTCCGGATGGTCGAGGCGGGTTCGCTCTGGGCGCTCGCGCGGGCCACCCGGGGCGACGCGCTGGTGCTCGTGCTCACCTTCGCCGTCACGGTCATCTGGGACCTGGTCACCGCCGTCGCGGTCGGCGTTGCCGTCGCGGTTGTCGTCGCGCTGCGCGCAGTGGCCCGCAGCGCGCGGCTGGAGCAGGTCCCGCTCGACGCCGGGGACCACAGCGCCGAGGAACACGCCCTGCTGGCCGAGCACATCGTCGCGTACCGGCTGGACGGACCGCTCTTCTTCGCCGCCGCCCACACCTTCCTGCTGGAACTCTCCGACGTCGCGGACGTCCGGGTCGTGATCCTGCGGATGTCCCGGGTGTCCACCATCGACGCCACCGGCGCGCAGGTCCTCGGCGACGCGATCACCCGGTTGCGGGGGCGGGGAATCACCGTGTTGCTCTCCGGCATCACCCCCGGCCACGACCAGGTGCTGGCCACCCTCGGCGTCGCGGACCAGCTGCGCCGGGATGGCCTGGTCTTCCCGGACACCCCGGCCGCCATTCGCCACGCCCGCCCCATCGCCCTGGGCGTGACGGCCGGGGCCACGCAGTGAGCGCAAGCAGCGGCTCGGTACGACCTTCGCGCCGCGGACAGCCGTCGCCAGGAACTACTCGGGCACCCGCCGGTACGCGCCGTCGCTGGCCGACGTCGCCATCGAGGCGTACGCGCGCAGCGCCGCCGACACCGGCCGCTGCCGGTCGACCGGGGTGTACGGCCGCTCCCGCTTCTCCTCGGCGACCCGGCGCGCCTGGAGCACGTCGTCGGGCACGTTGAGCGCGATGGACCGGCCGGGGATGTCGATCACGATCTCGTCGCCCTCGGCGACCAGCGCGATCAGCCCGCCCGAGGCGGCCTCGGGGGAGACGTGCCCGATGGAGAGCCCGGAGGTGCCGCCGGAGAAGCGGCCGTCGGTGAGCAGCGCGCAGGCCCGGCCCAGTCCCCGGCCCTTGAGGAACGAGGTGGGGTAGAGCATCTCCTGCATGCCCGGGCCGCCCTTCGGGCCCTCGTAGCGGATCACCACGACGTCCCCGGCGACGACCTGCTTGGCCAGGATCGCCGAGACCGCGTCGTCCTGCGACTCGTAGACCTTCGCCGGACCGCGGAAGGTCAGGCACTCCTCGGGCACCCCGGCGGTCTTCACCACGCAGCCGTCCGGGGCGAGGTTGCCGTACAGGATGGCCAGCCCACCGTCGGCCGAGTACGCGTGCTCCCGGTCCCGGACGCAGCCGCCGGCCGCGTCGGTGTCCAGCGACGACCAGCGGTTGGTGGTGGAGAACGGCTCGGTGGTGCGCACCCCGCCCGGGGCGGCGTGGAACAGTTCGACCGCCTCCGGCCTCGGCGAGCCGCCTCGCACGTCCCAGTCGGCCAGCCAGCGCTCCAGCGAGGGGGAGTGCACGGCGTGCACGTCCCGGTGGAGCAGGCCGGCCCGGTCCAGCTCGCCGAGGATGGCGGGGATGCCGCCGGCCCGGTGCACGTCCTCCATGTGGTACTGCGGCGAGTTCGGCGCGACCTTGGCCAGGCAGGGCACCCGGCGGGAGATCGCGTCGATGTCGGCCACCTGGAAGTCCAGCTCGGCCTCGCGGGCGGCGGCGAGCAGGTGCAGGATCGTGTTGGTCGACCCGCCCATCGCCACGTCCAGGGCGACCGCGTTCTCGAAGGCGGCCCGGCTGGCGACCGCGCGGGGCAGCACCGAGGCGTCGTCGCCGTCGTACCACCGCTTGGCGATCTCCACGACGGTGCGGCCGGCCTCGACGAAGAGCGACCGGCGCGCGGCGTGGGTGGCCAGCGTCGAGCCGTTGCCCGGCAGCGCCAGGCCGATCGCCTCGGTCAGGCAGTTCATCGAGTTGGCGGTGAACATGCCGGAGCAGGAGCCGCAGGTGGGGCAGGCGGAGCGCTCGATCTCGCCGAGCTGGTCGTCGGTGACCGCCTCGTTGGACGAGGCGATCATGGCGTCGATCAGGTCGATCTTGGAGTGCACGATCCCCTCGATCGCCACCGTCTTGCCGGCCTCCATCGGCCCGCCGGAGACGAAGACGGTCGGGATGTTCAGCCGCAGTGCGGCCAGCAGCATCCCCGGGGTGATCTTGTCGCAGTTCGAGATGCAGACCAGGGCGTCCGCGCAGTGCGCGTTGACCATGTACTCGACCGCGTCGGCGATCAACTCCCGGCTGGGCAGCGAGTAGAGCATGCCGCCGTGGCCCATGGCGATGCCGTCGTCGACGGCGATGGTGTTGAACTCGCGACCCACTCCGCCGGCCTCGGCCACCGCGTCGGCCACCAGGCCGCCGAGGTCCTTCAGGTGTACGTGACCCGGGACGAACTGGGTGAAGCTGTTGGCGATGGCGACGATCGGCTTGCCGAAGTCGTCGTCGGTCATCCCGGTGGCCCGCCAGAGGGCCCGGGCGCCGGCCATCGTCCGACCGTGGGTGGAGGTCCTCGACCGCAGCTCAGGCATGGATACCAGTCTGGCACCGTCCCGGCGGCGGCCCCCAGCGGTCCGAGCGTGTCCCAACAGATGCACACCCGGTTCCCCGCGCGGGGCGCGGATCCGGCACAGTTGGGGACGTGCGTTTCCCCCCGGGCATGGTCGCCGTCGCGCTCCCCAGCGCCCTGGTCGCCGTGACCGCCACCCTGCTGCTCGTCGGGTCGGTCCAGCGGCGCAGCGGCCCGGACCGCCGGCCGTACGCGCTGCTGGCCGCCGCCGGCGGGTTCGCCCTGGTCGGCCTGCTGGTCGGGGTGGGCCTGGTGCTCGGTGACCCGCACCACCCGCCGCACCCGGCGCGACTCAGCGGGTGGCCCGTCCTGATCTCCGCCGCGGTGACGGTGAGCGGCCTGGCCGCCGCCGCCGGGCTGCTCCGCCTGCCCGGGGCGGTGGTGTCCCGGCCGGCGACCGCCCGGCTGCTGCTGGACGCGCTGATCGTCGCGACGGCCCTCTGGTTCGTCGGCTGGGTGCTCTTCTCCGCGCCGACCCGGCTGCTCGGGCCGGCCACCCCGGTGGCCTGCCCGGCGATCCTGCTGGCCACGGTCAACGCCGCGCTGACCGTCGGGGTGACCCTGACCGTGCTGCTGCGCGCCGCTCCGCCCCGGGGCCGGTTCGGGTTGCTCGGCATCGGCATCACCGCCAACGCCGCCGGCGGGCTGGGCGTGGCCGGCGGGGTCTGCCAGGCCGGCCCGGGGATGACCCTGACCAGCGCCGCGCTGCTCGCCGTGGGCCTGCTGGCGGTCGCGCTGGCGGTGCACCGGGTCGAGGCGCCGGGGCAGGTCGACGTCGACCTGATCCGCCGGGACGGCGCGTACGCCTTCGTCCCGATGTTCGCGATGGCGGCCTCGGCGATGTACCACCTGGCCCAGGGTGGGCGCTTCGACGCGCTCGGCATCGTCGCCGGCAGCGTCGAGGGGTTCGCGCTGGTGGCCCGGCAGTACCTCACCCTCAACGACATGCGTGGGTACGCCGGCCGGTTGGCCGAGCGCGAGAGACACTTCCGCGAGCTGGCCCACACCGACCCGCTGACCGGGCTGGCCAACCGGCGGGGCCTGCTGCGGGAGCTGCAACGCTGCGCCGACGAGGGCGTCGGGTGCGTGCTGCTCGGGCTCGACCTGGACGGCTTCAAGAACGTCAACGACATGCGCGGCCACGACGTGGGCGACATGGTGCTGGCCGAGGTGGGCCGGCGGCTGCGGGGCAACCTGCGCCCCGGCGACCTGGCCGCCCGGCTCGGCGGCGACGAGTTCGCCGTGCTGATGCGCGGCCGGCAGGCCGACGCCGACGTGGTCGCCGAGCGGCTGCTCGGGGTGCTCGGCCGGGCGTACGAGCAGCCGAACGGGCCGGTCTTCCTCTCGGTGAGCATCGGGGTGGCCGGGCAGTGCGGCGAGCCCGACTCGGTGGCCCTGCTGCGCCACGCCGACCTCGCCCTGCGCTACGCCAAGCAGCGCGGCAAGAACCGCATCGAGCGCTACGACGGCACGCACGACCAGCTCCTGCTGCGGCGGACCCGGCTGGAGCACGAGATGCGCGGCGCGATCGAGCGCGACGAGCTGCGGCTGGTCTTCCAGCCGGTCGCCTCGTTGCCGTCGGTCCGCCCGGTCGGCGCCGAGGCGCTGCTCCGCTGGCACCACCCGGAGCTGGGCAACGTCCGCCCCGACGAGTTCATCCCGCTCGCCGAGGAGTGCGGGATGATCGCCAAGCTGGGCGCCTGGGTGCTGCACCAGGCCTGCTGGCAGCTCTCCCGCTGGCTGGCCGACGGCCACGACGTCTGGGTCTCGGTCAACGTCTCCCCGCGTGAGCTGCACGCCCCGGAGTACGTCGTCCAGGTGGCCGAGGCGCTGCGCGCCCACCACGTGCCGCCGCAGCGGCTGGTGCTGGAGGTCACCGAGCACGCCGTCGCCACCGACCTCGACGAGCTGATCCGGCGGCTGACCGCGCTGCGGCGCACCGGGGTGCGGATCGCGCTGGACGACTTCGGCGCGGGCTACTCGTCCCTCGGCCAGCTGCGCCGGCTGCCGATCGACATCCTCAAGATCGACCACAGCCTGGTCGCCGAGCACGAGCCGGTCCGCCCGGTGGACACCGACGGGCCGGCCTTCGCCCCGATGGTCGACATCGTCATGCGCCTCGGGCACCAGCTCGGGCTGGAGGTGATCGCCGAGGGCGTCACCACGCCGACGGAGCTGGCCGCGGTGGTCGCCGCCGGCTGCCGGTTCGGCCAGGGCGCGCTCTTCGGCTGGGGCGTGCCGGCCGAGCACCTGGAGGCGATGCTGGACGCCGCCACCTCGCCCGGCGCCCGCCCGGGGCCGCTGCCGGCCACGCCGTTCGCCAGTGGGCGGCGGCCGGTGCCCGCGCCGCGCGTCGGTGGGACGGGATCCGCGCAGGTCGGACCGCTCGCGAAGCCCGCGACGGGAGACGGTGTCCCCCGTTCGTGAACCAACATGTGGGATCAGTTGACTCATCGCGTGAGATGCGTCAGGCTGGTCCACATGTCGTCGATCCCGTCGCAGCGAGTACTTACCTGAGCGCACTCTCCGTCACCGAGAGTGCGCTGGCCCCGTGCATCTGCACGAGGGCCGTTTTTATTGCCGTCGGACTTGACCGGGCGGGCCCCGCCCGCGTCGCACGTGTCGAAAGAGCCTCCACCCTCCAGCCGAAGGCCTGAACCGCCATGACGAGACCCACGCCAGAGACACTCGCCCATTCCGCCCGGCGGGCGCGCACGGCCACCGAGCCGGCCGGCGACGCCGACCACACCCCCGCGCCGCGCGGGGCCGCCGCGGCCACCCCGGCCGTACGGCAGCCCGCCCCGGCCCAGGTCTCCGGGGCCGGCTCGCTCGTGCGGTCCCTCGAGGCGCTCGGCGTCGACGTCGTCTTCGGCATCCCCGGCGGGGCGATCCTGCCCGCGTACGACCCGCTCTACGACTCGACCGTGCGCCACATCCTGGTCCGCCACGAGCAGGGCGCCGGACACGCCGCCACCGGGTACGCGCAGGCCACCGGCCGGGTCGGCGTCTGCATCGCCACCTCCGGCCCGGGCGCGACCAACCTGGTCACCCCGATCGCCGACGCGTACATGGACTCGGTGCCGATGGTCGCGATCACCGGTCAGGTCGCGCGGCCCTCGATCGGCACGGACGCCTTCCAGGAGGCGGACATCCAGGGCATCACGCTGCCGATCACCAAGCACAACTTCCTGGTCCAGACCCCGGAGGAGATCCCGCAGGTGCTGGCCGAGGCCTTCCACCTGGCCTCCACCGGGCGGCCCGGGCCGGTGCTGGTCGACATCCCCAAGGACGTCCTCCAGGCGCCGACCACCTTCGCCTGGCCGCCCACCCTGGACCTGCCCGGCTACCGGCCGACCCTGCACCCGCACGGCAAGCAGATCCGCGAGGCGGCCCGGCTGATGGCGATGGCCCGCCGGCCGGTGCTCTACGTCGGCGGCGGCGTGCTCAAGGCCGGCGCCACCGAGGGCCTGCGCAAGCTCGCCGAGCTGACCGGCATCCCGGTGGTCACCACGCTGATGGCGCTGGGCGCGTTCCCCGACTCGCACCGCCAGCACCTGGGCATGCCCGGCATGCACGGCACCGTCGCCGCGGTGTACGGCCTGCAGAAGTCCGACCTGATCGTGGCGCTGGGCGCCCGGTTCGACGACCGGGTCACCGGCCAGCTGGACTCGTTCGCCCCGGACGCCACGGTGGTGCACGCCGACATCGACCCGGCCGAGATCGGCAAGAACCGGCACGCGGACGTGCCGATCGTCGGTGACGCCAAGCACGTCATCGACGAGCTGATCGCCGCGGTCACCGCCGAGCGCAAGGCCGGCCACCGGTCCGACCTGGCCGACTGGTGGACCCAGCTGGACGACCTGCGCGAGCGCTACCCGCTGGGGTACGAGGAGCCGGCCGACGGCACCCTCGCCCCGCAGTACGTGATCAAGCGGCTGGGCGAGATCGCCGGCCCGGACGCGGTCTACGTGGCCGGCGTGGGCCAGCACCAGATGTGGGCCAGCCAGTTCATCTCGTACGAGAAGCCGGGGACCTGGCTCAACTCCGGCGGCCTCGGCACCATGGGGTACGCCGTGCCGGCGGCGATGGGCGCCAAGGTCGGCCGGCCGGACACGGTGGTCTGGGCGGTGGACGGCGACGGCTGCTTCCAGATGACCAACCAGGAGCTGGCCACCTGCGCGCTGGAGGGCATCCCGATCAAGGTCGCCGTGATCAACAACGGCAACCTCGGCATGGTCCGGCAGTGGCAGACCCTCTTCTACGGTGAGCGGTACTCCAACACCGAGCTGGGCACCCACAAGCACCGCATCCCGGACTTCGTCAAGCTGGCCGAGGCGCTCGGCTGCGTCGGCCTGCGCTGCGAGACCCCCGAGGACGTCGACAAGACGATCGAGGCGGCGATGGCGATCACCGACGCGCCCGTCGTGATCGACTTCGTGGTCGGCAAGGACGCGATGGTCTGGCCGATGGTGGCCGCCGGCACCAGCAACGACGAGATCATGTTCGCCCGTGGCGTCCGCCCGGCCTTCGACGAGGACGAGATCTGATGACTCTGCACACCCTTTCGGTCCTGGTGGAGAACAAGCCGGGTGTCCTGGCCCGGGTCTCCGGCCTGTTCTCCCGGCGCGGGTTCAACATCGACAGCCTCGCCGTGGGCGAGACCGAGAACCCGGACGTCTCCCGGATCACCATCGTGGTCAACGCCGAGTCGTCCCCGTTGGAGCAGGTCACCAAGCAGCTCAACAAGCTGGTCAACGTACTGAAGATCGTGGAGCTGGACCCGCAGGTCTCGGTGGCCCGGGAGCTGCTGCTGGTCAAGGTCCGCGCGGACCGCAACGCCCGGGCGCAGGTGCTGGAGACGGTCAACCTGTTCCGGGCCCGGGTGGTCGACGTCGCGCCGGACACGCTGACCATCGAGGCCACCGGCACCCCCGACAAGCTGGACGCGCTGCTGCGCGACCTCGAACCGTTCGGCATCAAGGAGATGGTCCAGTCCGGCACGGTGGCGATCGGGCGCGGCTCGCGCTCCATCACCGCCGGGCCCGCGCTGCGCGCCGCCTGATCTGACCTCGCCGGCGCTCCGCGCCGCCCGAACCACCGCACTAGTCCACGACGGGCCGCTCGGACCGCCGTACGAAAGGGAAGTCAATGAGCGTTGAGGTGTACTACGACGACGACGCCGACCTGGGCCTGATCCAGGGCCGCAAGGTCGCGGTGATCGGGTACGGCAGCCAGGGCCACGCCCACGCGCTGTCGCTGCGCGACTCCGGCGTCGACGTGGTGATCGGCCTGCCGGCGGGCTCGAAGAGCCGGCCGAAGGCCGAGGAGCAGGGCCTGCGGGTGCTCACGCCGGCCGAGGCGGCCGCCGAGGCGGACGTCATCATGATCCTGGCGCCGGACACCGCGCAGCGCGGCCTGTACGCCGAGGCGATCGCCCCCAACCTCGCCCCCGGCAAGGCGCTCTTCTTCGGTCACGGCTTCAACATCCGGTACGACCTGATCAAGCCCCCGGCCGACGTGGACGTGGCGATGGTCGCCCCGAAGGGCCCCGGTCACCTGGTCCGCCGCCAGTACGTCGACGGCAAGGGCGTGCCCTGCCTGGTCGCCGTCGAGCAGGACGCCAGCGGCACCGCGTTCCAGCTCGCCCTCTCGTACGCCAAGGGCATCGGCGGCACCCGGGCCGGCGCGATCCGGACCACCTTCACCGAGGAGACCGAGACCGACCTCTTCGGCGAGCAGGCGGTGCTCTGCGGCGGCGCGGCGGCGCTGGTGCAGACCGGTTTCGAGGTGCTCACCGAGGCCGGCTACGCCCCCGAGGTGGCCTACTTCGAGTGCCTGCACGAGCTGAAGCTGATCGTCGACCTGATGTACGAGGGCGGCATCGCCCGGATGCGCTACAGCGTCTCCGACACCGCCGAGTACGGCGACCTCTCCCGTGGCCCCCGGGTCATCGACTCCCGGGTCAAGGAGGAGATGCGCAAGATCCTCGGTGAGATCCAGTCCGGCGAGTTCGCCCGCGAGTGGGTGGCCGAGGACGAGGCCGGCCGGCCGAACTTCGCCAAGTGGCGGGCCGAGGGCGCGGCCCACCCGATCGAGGAGACCGGCCAGAAGCTGCGCGCCATGATGAGCTGGGTCGACCGGCCGATCACCGAGACCGCCTGACGCGCGGCCCCGCCCCGGCGGGGCCGCCGCGACGCGGCCCGCGACCCGACGCTCTCCCCGGCGTCGGGTCGCGGGCCGCGTTGTTTCGCGACCTCGCGCCGACGAGAAGGAAGCGCGTCGCCGCCGAGCCGGCGTGTCGCCGCGGACACTCCGGTGCCCGTCGAGCGGTATGCCGGACAGTCATTTTTATGCCGCTGAGGCATATCGCTCACCGCATGCCCCGCGTCGGTGTCCGTCACGCTGCGTGCGGGCTCATACCCCAGGCCGGTCCGTGGGCCCACCCGGCCCAGGTGGAACGGAGCGCACGGCGTCGGCCTCGGTGGCCGTCCGGTCCGCCTCGTGCTGGCGGCCGAGGCGGCCAGGACCGCGGCGAGGTGGGCCGGGCGGTGGCGGTGGCGCTGGGCCGGCTGCCCACCTGCTGGGACCGGGTGACCAACGCCTCGGCCAGCGGCGGGCCGAACCGGAGCGGCGCCCGCCGGGTCAGCCGGGCGCAGCCGGGCCGCGCCACCGGGTGGCCGGGTGAACGCGGGATGACGAGCGTGCGACGACCCTGTGTGAGGGCGCTCACCCCGCCGTCCGGGACACGTCGGGCATCGGGCCACCTACGATCCCTGGTAGGTGCGTAGCCGGCACCGACACGGCCATGGCACGGATCAGCGCAGGGCGCAGCGCGGCGTCCCGACGCCCCAGGCCGACCGCATACGACGTCTACGAGGACCGATGAATCCTGTCGTACTGATCGCCGAAGAACTCGCTCCCGCCGCCATCGAGGTGCTCGCCCACGACTTCGACGTACGCCACGTCGACGGCACCGATCGCCCGGCCCTGCTCTCCGCGCTCTCCGAGGCCGACGCGGTGATCGTGCGCAGCGCCACGCAGATCGACGCCGAGGCGATCGCGGCCGCGCCGCGGCTCAAGGTGGTCGCCCGGGCCGGCGTCGGGCTGGACAACGTCGAGGTGCCGGCCGCCACCGCGCGGGGCGTCATGGTCGTCAACGCTCCCACCTCCAACATCGTCTCCGCCGCCGAGCAGGCCGTCGCGCTGCTGCTCGCCGTCGCGCGCAACACCGCCGCGGCCAGCGCCGCGCTCAAGGCGGGGGAGTGGAAGCGGTCCAAGTACACCGGCGTCGAGCTGCAGGGCAAGACCGTCGGCGTGGTCGGCCTGGGCCGCATCGGCGTGCTCTTCGCCCAGCGCATCGCCGCCTTCGGCACCCGGCTGATCGCGTACGACCCGTACATCCAGCCGGCCCGGGCCGCCCAGCTCGGCGTCCGCCTGGTGGGCCTGGAGGAGCTGCTGCGGGAGAGCGACTTCATCTCCATCCACCTGCCGAAGACCCCGGAGACCGTGGGCCTGATCGGTGAGAAGGAGCTGGCGGTCGTCAAGCCCGGCGTCCGGATCGTCAACGCCGCCCGCGGTGGCCTGGTCGACGAGCAGGCCCTGGCCGACGCGATCGCCGAGGGCCGGGTCGCCGGCGCCGGCGTCGACGTGTACGCCAAGGAGCCCTGCACCTCCTCGCCGCTGTTCGCGTTCGACAACGTGGTGGCCACCCCGCACCTGGGCGCCTCCACCCACGAGGCGCAGGACAAGGCCGGGCTGGCCGTGGCGAAGAGCGTCAAGCTGGCGCTGCAGGGCGAGTTCGTGCCGGACGCGGTCAACGTGCAGGCCGGCGGTGTGGTCGCCGAGGACGTCCGCCCGCTGCTGCCGCTGGCCGAAAAGCTGGGCCGGGCCTTCACCGCCGTCGCCGGCGGGGTGGCCGCCAGCGTCACCGTCGAGGTGCGCGGCGAGATCGTCAACCACGACGTGTCGGTCCTCAAGCTCGCCGCCACCAAGGGGCTGTTCAGCTCGGTGGTGGAGGAGCAGGTCACCTACGTCAACGCGCCGCACCTGGCCGCCGAGCGGGGCGTCGAGGTGACCCTCGCGACGCACGCCGAGACGGTCGACCACCCCAACCTGGTCACCGTCCGCGGCGCGCTGCCCGACGGCCGTACGGTCAGCGTCTCCGGCACCGTCACCAACACCGGCGCCCGCGACGTCATCAAGCTGACCGAGGTGGACGGTTTCGACGTGGAGATCGGCGCGGAGGGCATCCTGCTCTTCCTGCGCTACGTCGACCGGCCCGGCGTGGTCGGCACGGTCGGCACCCTGCTCGGCGAGGCCGGCGTCAACATCGCCGCCATGCAGGTGGCCCGTCGGGAGGCCGGCGGCGAGACGCTGATGACCCTCACCGTCGACCAGGCGCTCGGGGCGGACCTGCTCACCTCGGCGGCCGACTCGATCGGCGCGACCTCGGCCAGCGCCGCCGACCTGCGCGACGAGTAGTACCCGTAGGCACGACGCAGGGGGGCCCGGCCGTCTCGGCCGGGCCCCTCGCCGTACGGCGGGTCAGCCCGCGACGCGGGACGGCGGCGGATAGACCGAGCCGTCCTGGGCGTCGAAGAGCATCAGGTCGTGCTGGCCGGCCAGCCGCTCGATGTCGAGCAGCACCTGGTCCGCGCAGGTCGGCACGAGGTTCAGCTCGACGTGGTCGTTGGCCGCGTGCAGCGGTACGACCTCCCACGGCGTACCCGGTACGACCCGCCGGTCCGGATAGCTCGCGGTGATGGCCCGGTAGAAGGCGACGACCCGCGGGTCGGGGTGCAGGTCATCGTGGCGTCCCTCGCGGCACCGCCGCACCGCCGCCCGGACGTCCTCCGGTGTCGCCCCGGCAGGCAGGGCCCACACGCTCAGATCGAAACTCACGGCGGACAGCGTGCCATCCGCCGTTCACCTTGCTGCAGGGACCCGCCGACGAGCGACTCCGAGAGTGACGCGAGGTCCGTACACGACGGTCCGCTGTGGAGACTCTTGCGTCGAGTTGCGTCGATTCGCTAGCGTACCGGTGCGGTCGCCGGCCGGGTGGAGCGTTCGGCCCGTCTTCGGGTGACGAGGTCAGGCGTTCCGGCCGACCGGTCCGCACCCCTCGATTGCGCGAGCCACGCGCACTCGTCGCTGACCGGCCCCCACGGTTGTTGCCGAGACCGTGGGGGCCGATCGCGGGCCCGCCGACCGCGCCACCCGAGTGGACCCCCGCCACCGGTCGGCCGACGTGCCCCCGCCCCACTCAGCGACGCCGGTGGGCGAAGAGCGCCTGATATCCCGAGCCGTTGCGGAACCAGGCCAGCCCGGTCGGGCCGGCCGCGTACAGCGCGGTGGCGTAGGCGTCCGCCACCGCCAGGTCGGGCCCGACGACGGTGGCGGCGACCAGCTGATCGGCCGGTTCGCCGGTGTGCGGGTCGACCACGTGGTCCCGGCGGCCCGTCACCCCGGAGGTGCCCACCGCGCCGGCCGTCATCTCCAGCACCAGCGGCGGGCGACGCCCGTCGGTCGGGTGGTGCACCGCGACCCGCCAGGGCCCGCCGTGCGCGGCGTGACCCCGCACGGTGAGGTCCGCGCCGGAGAGCACGGCGTAGTCGTGGATGCCGGCGGCGCGCAGCCGGGCCGCCGCCCGCTCCACCGCCCAGCCGTTGAGCAGGCCGCCCGGATCGAAACCGCCGGGTACGGCCCAGGCGTCGAACCAGCCGTCGGTGGCGGCGCGCATCGCCGCGCAGCGGTCCACCAGGTCCGCCAGCGGCGGGTACGACTCGGGCGCGATCTCGCCCCGGCGCAGCCGGGAGACCAGGCTGTCCGGCCGGCCGGGGCCGTAGGTGAGGTCGATGGCGCGCAGTTCGGCGACGGCGTCGCGCAGCGCGTCCCCGACCAGCCGGCGCCCGACGTGCTCGGGGGCGTTGAGCAGCAGCGAGTACTCGGCGGTGCTGGTGCGTACGGTGTGCCGGACGGCGATCCGGTCGACGGCGGCCTCGCCGGTGCGGTCGACCCGGTGGCTGCTGGTGCCGAGCCGCAGGTCCGGCCGGCGCCGGGCGAACGCCGCCTGGTCCACCCACCGGGTGCGGGGCTGCTCGTTCGTCCCGGCCGGTCGGTACCGCTGGTCGATCCGCATGACACCGCTCCTTCGCCGACGGCGCCGCGGCACCGCGGCGAATCCCGTCACGGGCCCCCGTGACCCGTTCGTCATCGACCATAGGCAGCGGACATGACCGCACCATGAATGTCACCTGGGAGCCTCCTGAGCATCGGCGTGTCCCGAATGTTGGAAGACGCGTACCGGGAAGCGGGACGGCGACGTACCGTGCACGTGAACGACGAGGTGAGGAGCGCCAGGTGGCACGGATCGCGGTGGTGGCCGGGGACGGTATCGGACCCGAGGTGGTCGCGCAGGCCCTCAAGGTCCTCGACGCCGTGCACCCCGGGATCGAGACCACCCGCTACGACCTCGGCGCGGAGCGCTACCACCGCACCGGCGAGGTGCTGCCCGACGCGGTGCTGACCGAGCTGGCCGGCCACGACGCCATCCTGCTCGGCGCCGTCGGCGACCCCTCCGTCCCGCCGGGCGTGCTCGAGCGCGGCCTGCTGCTCAAGCTCCGCTTCGCCTTCGACCAGTACGTCAACCTGCGCCCGTCGCGGCTCTGGCCCGGCGTGCCGGGCCCGCTGGCCAACGTCAAGCCCGGCGAGGTCGACCTGGTGGTCGTCCGGGAGGGCACCGAGGGGCTCTACGCGGGCGCCGGCGGCGTGCTGCACCGGGACACCCCGGCCGAGGTGGCCACCGAGGAGAGCCTGAACACCCGGCACGGGGTCGAGCGGGTCGTCCGGGACGCCTTCGCCCGGGCCGCCCGGCGCGAGCGCCGCAAGGTGACCCTGGTGCACAAGACCAACGTGCTGACCCACGCCGGTTCGCTGTGGGCGCGCGCCTTCGCCGCCGTGGCCGCCGAGCACCCGGACGTGACCACCGAGTACCAGCACGTCGACGCCGCCGCGATGTTCCTGGTGACCCAGCCCCAGCGCTACGACGTGGTGGTCACCGACAACCTCTTCGGCGACATCCTCACCGACATCGCCGCCGCGGTCACCGGCGGGATCGGGCTCGCCGCCAGCGGCAGCATCAACCCCGACGGGACGTACCCGTCGATGTTCGAGCCGGTACACGGCTCGGCGCCGGACATCGCCGGCAAGGGGCTCGCCGACCCGGTCGCCGCGGTGCTCTCCGCCGCGCTCCTGCTCGACCAGCTCGGCGACGCCGACGCCGCCGCGCGGGTGACCGCCGCGGTCGGCGTGGAGCTGGCCAACCGCACCCCGGGCGTACCGCTGCGCACCGAGGAGGTCGGCGACCGGCTCGCCGCCCACGCCGTGGCCTGACCGGCCACCGGCACGCTCCACCGGTCCGCCTCCGGGGTCCGCCGGACCCGGGGCGGGCCTTCTCGGCCCCGCCGTCGTCGCTGCTCCGCACGCCCCCGTGGCGCCCCCATCCGGGGCGTTCGATCCGCCGGGGCGGAGCTATCCGCTGAACGACCGTTCGGGGTAAGTTTCTGGCACCAGTGATTCGGTGTGCGATCCCGCACGCCGTCGACCCGCAGGGAGGTCAGCGCGATGAGCGGTGGTGACAAGCTCGATTTCGAGATCCGTCCGAATCCCGCACCGGTATCCGCCGCCGACCGGGCCGCCCTGCTGGCCAACCCGGGCTTCGGCCGGGTCTTCACCGACCACATGGTCACCATCCGCTACGCCGAGGGCAAGGGCTGGTACGACGCCCGGGTCGAGGCGCGTGCGCCGATCCCGATGGATCCGGCCAGCGCCGTGCTGCACTACGCGCAGGAGATCTTCGAGGGGCTCAAGGCGTACCGGACGGCGGACGGGGCGGTCACCATGTTCCGCCCCGAGGCCAACGCCAACCGGTTCATCGCCTCCGCCCAGCGGCTGGCCATGCCGGAGTTGCCGGCGGAGACGTTCGTCGAGTCGCTGCGCCGGCTGGTCGAGATCGACCGGGAGTGGATCCCCGACGGGCCGGACGCCAGCCTCTACCTGCGGCCCTTCATGTTCGCCAGCGAGGTCTTCCTCGGCGTCCGCCCGGCCAACGAGTACCTCTACTGCGTGATCGCCTCGCCGGCCGGGGCGTACTTCGCCGGCGGGGTCAAGCCGGTCACCGTCTGGGTCTCCCCGGACTACACCCGCGCGGCGCCCGGTGGCACCGGCGCGGCGAAGTGCGGCGGCAACTACGCCGCCTCGCTGGCGGCCCAGGCCGAGGCGATCGGGGCCGGCTGCGACCAGGTGGTCTTCCTCGACGCGGTGGAGCGCCGGTTCGTCGACGAGCTGGGCGGCATGAACGTCTTCTTCGTCTACGACGACAACACCCTGGTCACCCCGCCGCTGACCGGCACGATCCTGCCCGGCATCACCCGCGACGCGGTGCTCACCCTGGCCGCCGCGGCCGGGCACCGGGTCGAGGAGCGGCCGGTCAGCTTCGCCGACTGGCAGGCGGACGCCGCCAGCGGCCGGCTGCGCGAGGTCTTCGCCTGCGGCACCGCCGCGGTGATCACCCCGATCGGCCGGGTGCGCTTCCCCGACGGGGAGTTCCTCATCGGCGGGGGCGAGCCGGGCCGGTCGACCATGGCGCTGCGGGAGCAGCTGGTGTCGATCCAGCGCGGCGAGGCCGAGGACCCGCACGGCTGGGTGCGGCGCGTCCTCTGACGACCCGTACCGGCCGCCGGCCCGCCGCCGTGGTGCGGCGCGGCCGGCGGTCGGTCATCGCGGGCGGCCGGGGCGGGACGCGGGCTGGTCGAGCAGGTGGTCGCGGAGGGCGGTGAGCTGGTCGTCCGTGACTCCGGCGTGGCGCAGGTAGCCCTCGGCCGAGCCGTAGCCCTCGCGTAGCTCGCTGAGGAAGAGCATCATCGCCTCGGCGGGGGAGGAGAGGAATGGCGGCGGTGGCTCCTCGGCGTCCGGCATGGTGGCCCGGACCCAGGCGCTGAACCGCTCGGACGCGGCGGTGCTGAGCGCGTAGTCGGCGGCGACGTCCTCGTCGGGCACGCCGAGCACGGCCAGGGTGAGCGCGCAGACGATGCCGGTGCGGTCCTTGCCGGCGACGCAGTGCACGACCACCGGCGCGGTCGCGCTGTCGGCGATCAGCCCGACCGCCTCGGCCAGCCCGGCGGTGCCGGTGCGGGCGAGGTCGGCGTACCGGTCGGCGAGGTAGCGGGCCAGGTCGGACCCCGGCTCGTACCGGTGCTGCGCCCAGTCCGTGTGCTCCGGGTGGATGTGCCGGTAGGTGAGGCCGTCGTAGGCCGGCACCCGGCCGTCCCGCGCCACCTCGGTGGGGCGGCGCAGGTCGATGACGGTGCGGATGCCGAGCGCGGTGAACGCGGCCCGGTCGGTCTGGTCGATCCGGTGCAGCGAGTCGGAGCGGAAGAGCCGGCGGTGCCGGACGGTGCGCCCGTCCCGGTTGCGGTAGCCGCCGACGTCGCGGAAGTTGAACAGCGCGGGGAAGGGTGTCTCCGGGGCGTCCACCCCTGACACGGTAACGGCCGGCGGGGCCACGATGTGCCCCGCCGGCCGCTGGTTGCAGGTGCCTCCGTTACCGGGCCGTGCCCGGCGGAATCGACGAGTAGGTGTCGTCGTAGTAACCGCCGAGCTTGTCCCGGTACGCCGGGTCCGTGTCGGTCGTCTCGTCGTACTCGGGCGCGGCCTTGATCTGGTCCTTGCTCCGGTCGACGTAGACCTTCCGCTCGTCGTGGTCGACATGGTTGACGGTGCCGGCCGGCAGCATGACCTTCTTGCCGAAGATCCACGGCCCGGTGTCCACCACGAGGTAACTGGAACTCACCTCGTGACTGGCCCGGTCCACCTTGCCGATACCGCCGTCACTCGCCTCCACCTTGTAGCCGACCAGGTCGACACCGGTCACCCCGGCGTCGTCCCGGTAGCTCCACGGATCGAAGCGCCCGGCGGGCGCGCCGCCCGCGAAGGCGCCCTGACCACCCTGGGTCAGCGGATCCGGCGTCCCGTGGGTCGTTCGAGGGTCGAGCCGCTCCATGGCGTCAACACTCCCTTTCTCGACTTTCTCGGGGGATTTGCCTGTCGGATCACTACCTACCCGGTTGTGGGGATCGCTACACCGACCGGCCTCAGGCCAGCGCGGCCTGCGCGTCGAGGGCCACCGCGGCGGCGTGCACGACGGCGGCGATGCGCAGCCCCTCGTGCACCTGCTCCCGGGTGAACCCGGCACCACGCAGCGTCTTCTCGTGCGACTCCAGGCAGACGCCGCAGCCGGTGATCGCCGAGACGGCGAGGCACCACAGCTCGAAGTCGCCCTTGTCCACGCCCGGCCGGGCGATGATCTGCATCCGCAGCCGGGCCGGCATCGAGGCGTACTGGTCGTCGCCGATCAGGTGCTTGGCCCGGTAGTAGACGTTGTTCATCGCCATGATGGTGGCAGCGCCCTTGGCGGCCTCGATCGCCTCCGGCGTGAGGTGGGTGGTCGCCTCGTCGGCGATCTCCTTCAGCACGACCGGGTTACGCGCGGCGACCGCGCAGGCCAGGGCGGTGCCCCAGGCCTGCTCCGGCTTGAGGGTCGAGGTGCCGACGGTCGAGCCGAGGTTGAGCTTGATGTCCCTGGCGTACTCGGGCAGCGCCGCCTTGACCGCGTCCAGACCCATCTCAGGCACCGGCACCGGCGAGCAGCGCGTTGGCGTCCAGGGTCTCGCCGCCCTTGTTCCAGTTGCACGGGCAGAGCTCGTCGGTCTGCAGGGCGTCGAGCACCCGCAGCACCTCGGAGACGTTGCGGCCGACCGAGCCGGCGGTGACCATGGCGAACTGGATCTCGTTGTCCGGGTCGACGATGAAGGTGGCCCGCTGCGCCACGCCGTCCTCGCCGAGCACGCCGCAGTCGGCGGTCAGCTCGCGCTTGATGTCGCTGAGCATCGGGAAGGGCAGCTCACGCAGGTCCGGGTGGTCCTTGCGCCAGGCGTAGTGGACGAACTCGTTGTCCACCGAGACGCCGAGCACCTGGGCGTCGCGGTCGGCGAACTCGCCGTTGAGGCGGCCGAACTCGGCGATCTCGGTCGGGCAGATGAAGGTGAAGTCCTTCGGCCAGAAGAAGACCACCCGCCACTTGCCCTCGTAGGACTTGTGGTTGATGGTCTCGAACGCCTTGTCGGCGTCCAGCGAGACGCAGGCGGTGAGTTCGTACTCAGGGAAGCGGTCACCGACAGTGAGCACGGGTCCTCCTTGGCAAGCGGTTGTCAACGGCGCGAGGCCGGTAACTTGATCGGTTCCAGATACTTCCGCAGCGTTGTTCGCGCCTGGTGGCGGCCGGGTGACTTGTGAAGTCGATCACCAGCGGCGCGGCCCGCCCGGGTCACGGTGATTGATCCGGCATTCGCCACCCTGAGTCACCGTCCCGAGATGTGGATTGTTCCTCCCAAAACCGGGGGTGGGGTGGCAGAGTGGCGATCGTGACCAGCACCGTCCTGATTATTGGCAGCTAGCGCGCCGGCTTCCCCTCCGCCGAGCGCGCAGACCTCCCGCATCCGCGGGGGGTCTTTTTGTTGCTCCCCCGCCCGAGGTCCGTGAGGAAGGCACTCCCATGACGTTCCAGGTGTACGACACGACGCTGCGCGACGGTGCCCAGCGTGAGGGGCTCAGCTACTCGGTGGTCGACAAGCTGGCCGTGGCGCGGCTGCTCGACGAGTTCGGGGTGGGCTTCATCGAGGGCGGGTGGCCGGGCGCGGTGCCGAAGGACACCGAGTTCTTCCGCCGGGCGCGGACCGAGTTGAACCTGCGGCACGCCGTCCTGGTCGCCTTCGGCGCCACCCGCCGGGCCGGGGTGCCGGTGGCGGACGACCCGCAGGTGCGCGGGCTGCTCGACGCCGAGACCCCGGCGGTCGCCCTGGTCGCCAAGGCCGACCTCCGCCACGTCGAGCGGGCGCTGCGCACCACCGGCCCGGAGAACCTGGCGATGATCCGCGACACCGTCGCCCACCTGGTCGCACAGGGCCGGCGGGTCTTCGTCGACGGCGAGCACTTCTTCGACGGCTACCGGCACGACCCGGCGTACGGCGCCGCGGTGGTCGAGACGGCGCTCGCCGCCGGCGCCGAGCGGTTCGTGCTCTGCGACACCAACGGCGGGATGCTGCCGTCCATGGTGACCGCCGCGATCGCCGACCTGAGCGCGCGTACCGGCATCGCCCCGGAGCTGTTCGGCATGCACGCCCAGAACGACACCGCCTGCGCGGTGGCCAACACCGTCGCCGCAGTCGAGGCCGGGGTCCGCCACGTCCAGGGCACCGCCAACGGGTACGGCGAGCGCCCCGGCAACGCCGACATCTTCGCGGTCGTCGCCAACCTCCAGCTCAAGCTCGGGCTGCCCGTCCTACCCGAGGGCTGCCTGGAGCAGATGGTGCGGGTCGCGCACGCCATCGCCGAGATCGCCAACATCGCCCCCGACACCCACCAGGCGTACGCCGGGGCCGCCGCCTTCGCCCACAAGGCCGGGCTGCACGCGAGCGCGATCAAGGTCGACCCGTTGCTCTACAACCACGTGGACCCGTCGGTGGTGGGCAACGACATGCGGATCCTGGTGACCGAGATGGCCGGCCGGGCCAGCGTCGAGCTCAAGAGCCGCGAGCTCGGCCTGGACCTGGCCGGCCATCCCGAGGCGCTGTCGAAGGTCACCAGCCGGGTCAAGGAGCTGGAGGCGGGCGGCTGGTCGTTCGAGGCGGCGGACGCGTCGTTCGAGCTGCTGGTCCGCTCGGAGCTGCCGGACGCCGCGCCGCCCCGGCCGTTCGCGCTGGAGTCCTACCGGGTGCTGGTCGAGCACCGCGAGGACGGCGCGGTGGTCTCCGAGGCGACCGTGAAGATCCGGGTACGCGGCGAGCGGGTGATCGCGACCGCCGAGGGGAACGGCCCGATCAACGCCCTGGACGAGGCGCTGCGGGTCGGCCTGTCCCGGCACTACCCGGAGCTGCGGGACTTCGAGCTGGCCGACTACAAGGTGCGCATCCTGGAGGGCAGCCACGGCACCGGCGCGGTGACCCGGGTGCTGCTGGAGACCGCGGACGGCACCGGCCGCGACTGGACCACCGTCGGCGTGCACCCCAACGTCGTCGAGGCGAGCTGGCACGCCCTGGTCGACGCGCTCACCTACGGCCTGGACCGCGCCCGGGTCTGAGCCCCGCTCCGGTCGACCGGGCGGCGCCGGGCCGGGTCGGGGGTCCGCCGGGGTCAGGCCGCCGGCAGGCGCAGCTCGGCCAGCACCGCGCGGTGGTCGCTGCCGGGCACCGGGTGCACGGCGACGGACCGGACGGCGATCCGCCGGTCGACCAGCACGTGGTCGATGGTGACCGGTGGAATGAGGTCGCCGTCGTACGGGCCCCAGGTGCCGGCGAGCCCCGCCCCGGCGGCGTCGGCCGCGTCGACGTACCCGGTGGCCAGCAGCGCGCGCAGCGGGGCGTGGTCGAGGGTGGCGTTGAAGTCGCCGGCGAGGATGCGCAGCGGCCCGTCCGGGGTGGCCGGGGGCTGCGCCCGCAGGTCGGTGAACCACTCGTCGACCGCGGCGACGGCGTAGGGCGCGGCCGGGTGCGTCGACTCGACCCGCACCGGCGGCGCCCCCGGCACCGCCACGACGGCGTACGCCTGGGTGAACTGGAAGCCGGCGTTGCGCCGGAAGCCACCCTCGGCGAGTGGGAGCCGCGAGTAGAGGGCGGAACCGGTGGTGCCGACCTCCGGGTTGAGTTGCCGGTGGGGCAGCAGCCGGGCCAGGCCCTGCCGGTCGAGCGCGTCGCGGGCCTCGGGGGTGAACTCCTGCACGGCCAGCAGGTCCACCCGGTGGCGGCGCACCAGGTCCACCACCGTCCCCGCGTCGGCGCCGCCCTTGAGCAGGTTGGCGGTGAGCACCCGCAGCACCGGCCCGCCGGCTGACGGCTGGTCGGCGGCGACCGCCCGGGGGGCCACCGCGCCGAGCAGCGCCAGCGCCACCACCGCCGCGGCCACCGCCGGCCCCCGGCGCCGCAGGGCGAGCGCCAGCACCAGCGCCAACAGGCTCCAGCCCGCGACGTACGGGGTGAAGGCGACCGCCTGCACCAGCGGCCCGCGCTCCATCCCGGCGAGGCGGACCAGCGCCCAGGCGGCACCGGGCACGACCGCCAGCCAGCAGAGCAGGGCGCGTACCGGCAGCCGGGTCCGGGCCGGCGGCTCCATGGTGATCATGAGGGCCAGACTAGCGCTCGCGCCCGGGCCGCAGGGTGCCCGGCCCGTTTCATGAATGGTGCAGCCCTCGTCTCTCACAATGACGACAATCATCCGGAAGGAATGTTGAACGCCTCGATCAACTATTGACGCTCGGCTTTTTGCCGTGCTGCCTTCCTCCTGGTTGTGGCGCTACAGCAAAGTGTAGTAACCCCAGCTCAAGGCGGGTAAGAACCGGTGAAGCATCAACGTTTCAGGTGCGGTCGAAAGTGTATTGCTTTCGTCAGCTCGGCTCGTCTGCAACGATCAGCGGGCCCATTCGAAAATGTGGGTCGGCCGTATTTCCACGGTCAGAAAAAGGGCAGGCCTGACATGACCACATTCTTCAGGCGCAAGGCGGCGGCGGTGACGCGCCACCCCGCCCGGCGCCGTCGCCTTCGCCGTCGTCGCCGCCAACGGGACGCTGGTCCAGCACTCCGCCAACGTCGTGTCCATCACGAAGGACGGCCCGGGCCAGTACCAGGTGCTGCTCGACTACGACGTCGTGCTGAAGGCGCACGCGGCGACCCGGCCGCCCGTTCCACCTGATCGTCGCCAACTGAGCGACACCCGAGGCGGTGCCGGTTCCACCCGGGGGTCGGCACCGTCTGGTGTGGAACGCGCGGTCACCGCCCGGCGGCGCCGTAACGGGCGGCTCGTCCCGCTCCGGGCGGGAAAAGGCCTGCCAGGGGGTGATATTCCGACGTTTGCCCGCCCGGTACCCCGGGAAGCAAGCACCGTGACGGACATCTCGGACACCCTGGCCAGCCTGCCCAGCCCGGCCGATCCCGACGCGGCGGCCACCGAGCTGGAACAGACCCTCTTCGAGGTCAGGCGCGTGATCGTCGGGCAGGATCGGCTCGTCGAGCGCCTGCTCACCGCACTGATCGCCGACGGGCACTGCCTGCTGGAGGGCGTACCCGGCGTGGCGAAGACCCTCGCCGCGCAGACCCTCGCCACCGTCGTCGGCGGCACCTTCTCCCGGATCCAGTTCACCCCCGACCTGGTTCCCTCCGACATCGTCGGCACCCGCATCTACCGGGCGTCGAAGGAGAGCTTCGACGTCGAGCTGGGCCCGATCATGGCCAACCTGGTGCTGGCCGACGAGATCAACCGGGCCCCGGCCAAGGTGCAGTCCGCCCTGCTGGAGGCGATGGCCGAGCGTCAGGTCTCCATCGGCGGCCGGAGCTGGCCGGTCCCGGAGCCGTTCCTGGTGCTCGCGACGCAGAACCCGATCGAGTCCGAGGGGGTCTACCAGCTCCCCGAGGCGCAGCGCGACCGGTTCCTCATGAAGATCGTGGTGGACTACCCGAGCGACGCCGACGAGCTGGCCATCCTCTACCGGATGAGCACCGACCGGCCGCGCGCCCACCAGGTGCTCGACCCGGGCCGGCTGCGCGGGCTGCAACAGCGCGCCGAGCACATCTTCGTGCACCACGCGCTCGCCGAGTACGTCGTCCGCCTCATCCTCGCCACCCGCGACCCGGGCCGCTTCGGGCTGCCGGAGATCGCCCCGATGCTGGCGTACGGGGCGAGCCCCCGGGCCACCCTCGGCCTGGTCGCCGCGGCCCGCGCCCAGGCGCTGCTGCGCGGCCGGGAGTACGTGCTGCCGGAGGACGTCCGCGAGCTCGCCGTCGACGTGCTGGCCCACCGGCTGGTGCTCTCCTTCGACGCGGTGGCCGACGGGGTCTCGCCCGAGGCGCTGGTGCACCGGCTGGTGCAGGCGGTGCCCCCGCCCGTGCTGGCCACCGGGCAGCCCGAGCACGCCGCCGCCGACCTGGCTGCCGCATGAGGCGCCGCACCGCCCCGGCGCCCGCCGGACCGGGCCTGGCCGACCTCGCCGGGGACCAGCGGCTGCGCCGGCTGGAACTGACCGTCACCCGCCGGCTGGACGGGCTGCTCCAGGGCCAGCACCGGGGTCTGCTGCCCGGGCCGGGCAGCGAGATCGCCGGCAGCCGGGAGTACCGCCCCGGCGAGGACGAGGTGCGCCGGATGGACTGGGCGGTGACCGCCCGCACCACCGTGCCGCACGTCCGCGAGGTCGACGCCGACCGGGAACTGAGCACCTGGCTGCTGGTGGACGCCAGCCCCAGCATGGAGTTCGGCACCGCCGAGCTGGACAAGCGGGAGCTGTCGGTGGCCGCCGTCGCGGCGATCGGCTTCCTCACCGCAGGCACCGGCAACCGGCTCGGGGCGCAGTTGCTCACCCCGACCGGGCTGCGCCGCTTCCCGGCCCGCAGCGGCCGTACCCATCTGCTGGGCGTGCTCCGCACGCTGCTGGCCGCGCCGCGTACCGGTGACCAGGACGAGCGGGTGGTCCCGCCCGACCCGCCCGACCTGGCGGAGGCGCTCGCGGCCGTGCAGCGGGTCGCCACCCGGCGCGGCCTGGTCGTGGTGGTCTCCGACTTCCTCGACGGCCTGCCCGAGCACCACGACGAGCCCATGCCCTGGGAGCCGGCGCTGCGCCGCCTCGCCGCCCGGCACCAGGTGCTCGCGGTCGAGATCACCGACCCGCGCGAGCTGGAACTGCCCGATGTCGGCCTGATCACCCTCGTCTGCCCGGAGACCGGCCGGCGGCGGGAGGTCTGGACCGGCGACGAGGCGCTGCGCCGACGCTACGCCAGTGCGGCGGCCGCCCAGCGGGAGCAGGTACGCCGGGCGCTGCGCCGGTCCGGCGCCACCCACCTGCCGCTGCGCACCGACCGGGACTGGACCGCCGACGTGGTACGGCACGTGCACGCGCAGCGCCGCCTGGCCGCCGCGCCGGCCGCCGCCCGGGGAGGTGTCGCGTGACCTGGCAGTCGCCCGCCCGGCTCCTGCTGCTGCTCGGTGTGTTCGCGCTGGCCGGTGGCTACCTGCTCGCCCAGCGCCGGCGCAGCCGGTACGCGGTGCGCTTCACCAACCTCCGGCTGCTCGACCGGGTCGCGCCGACCCGGCCGGCCTGGCGGCGGCACGTGCCGGCCGGTCTCTTCCTGGCCATGCTGGCGCTGCTGGTGGTGGGCTTCGCCCGGCCGACGGCCGAGGTACGGGTGCCCCGCGAGCGGGCCACCGTCATGGTCGCCGTCGACGTCTCCACCTCGATGCTCGCCACCGACGTCGAACCGGACCGGCTCGCCGCCGCCAAGCACGCGGCCCGGCGGTTCGTCGACGGCCTGCCCGACGAGTTCAACGTCGGCCTGGTCGCGTTCGCCGGCAGCGCGGCGGTGGTGGTGCCGCCCGGCACCGACCGGGAGGCGCTGCACGAGGGGATCGACCGGCTCGCCGAGGGCATCACCGGAGTGCAGGGCACCGCGATCGGCGAGGCGATCAGCGCCTCGCTCGGCGCGGTCAAGAGCCTGGACTCCACGGCGGCGAAGCAGCCCCCGCCGGCCCGGGTCATCCTGCTCTCCGACGGGGCGAACACCTCCGGCATGGACCCGATGGAGGCCGCCGCCGCGGCCGTCGCGGCCAAGGTGCCGGTGCACACCATCTCCTTCGGCACCCCCGGCGGGTTCGTCGACCGGGGCGGCCGGCCGATCCAGGTGCCGGTCGACGGGCAGACCCTCAAGGCGGTCGCCGAGGACACCGGGGGTGGCTTCCACGAGGCGGGCAACAGCGCGGAACTGCGCAAGGTCTACGAGGACATCGGCTCGTCGGTCGGCTACCGCACCGAACGCCAGGACATCTCCGCCCGGTTCATCGGCCTCGGGCTGATGTTCGCGATGGGCGCCGCGGCCGGGTCGATGCGGTGGTTCTCCCGCCTGCCCTGAGCCCGCCGAAGCGACAGTGAGGAGCGCACGCATGGCAGTGCAGACCGGACTGGGCGAGCCCCGGGGACCGTGGTTCGTCTCGCCCGAGCTGGGGCCGGACGGGCGGCCCCGGCGGGACGTACCGGGGGCGGGGGAGGGCCCGTCGCGGCGGCGCTGGCGCGGCCGGCTGCTGACGGCGGCGGCGGTGGTGGCGCTCTCCACCGTCTCCGGCGCGGCGGCCGGTGGCTGGGTGGCCGGCCGGGACGGCGGTGCGGGGCCCTCGGCGGCGTCCGCCGCGCCGGTCCCGGCCGAGCTGGTGACCGCGGCGCAGAAGACCGTGCCGGGCGTGGTGTCGGTGATGGTCGGCGGCGGCGCCGCCAGTTCGGCGTCCGGCTCCGGGTTCGCCATCGACAACCAGCAGCACATCGTCACCAACGACCACATCCTGGCCAAGGGCGGCGGCGGCGAGGTGACCGTGGAGCTCTCCGACGGCCGCCGGTACGCCGCCGAGGTGGTCGGCCGGGAGCCGGGCAGCGACCTGGCGGTGCTGCGGGTGCCGGCGGTGGCCGGGCTGGCGCCGCTGCCGCTGGCCAAGCCGCGCTCCACCAAGGTCGGTGAGCCGGTGCTGGCGGTCGGTTCGCCGCTCGGCCTGGCCGGGACGGTCACCGCCGGCATCGTCAGCGCCCTCGACCGCCAGGTACGCCTCGGCACCACCCGGCGCAGCGCGGTGCAGACCGACGCCTCGATCAACCCGGGCAACTCGGGAGGGCCGCTGGTCAACGCCCGGGGCGAGGTGGTCGGGGTGAACACCGCGATCGCCACCATCGACGGCAACGGCTCGATCGGCATCGGGTTCGCCATCCCGATCGAGCAGGTGCAGCAGACCGCCGACACCATCATCGGCAAAGGCGGCTAGTCGGGCGCGCCCGGGACGCGGCGGTCGTAACGGTAAAACTGTCGGATTCCTGGCGAGGAACCATCGGGCCATAGAAATATCACGCTGAGTATGGATACTGGCGTGGGTGGAGCTTCCTCTCATAGCGGTCCTGCTGGCGGTGGGACTCTTCATCGGATGGGGCGTGGGCGTGCAGTACGCCCGGGCCAAGCGCGGCTGGACCGACTACAAGGCCGCCAAGAACGCGGTACCGGGCGCCCGGAAGACAGCGTGGCTGCTGGTCCGGGCCGTCACCACCAAGGTCGGCGTCATCGCGCTGCTGCTCGTCGGGGCGGTCGCGTACGCCGCCGTCGGCCCCGACCACGAGCGGGCGGAACCGGCGCCCAGCCCGTCGCCGAGCTCGTCCGCCACCCACGGTGCCCCGAAGGGGCGCTAGCCTCGGGGCGTGGACGACGGACTGCGGGTGACCGACCGGTGGATCGTGCCCGCCGCCGAACTGCGGGAACGGTTCTCCCGCTCGTCCGGGCCGGGCGGGCAGGGGGTCAACACCGCTGACTCCCGGGTGGAGCTGAGCTTCGACCTGGCCGCCTCGCCCAGCCTGCCGCCGGCGCTGCGGGCGCGGGCGCTGGAACGGCTGGCCGGCCGCCTGGTCGACGGGGTGGTGACCATCGCCGCCAGCGAGCACCGCGCCCAGCTCGCCAACCGGGAGGCGGCCCGGGAGCGGCTGACCGCGCTGCTGCGCGAGGCCGTCGCGCCGCCGCCACCGCCCCGACGACCGACCCGCCCGTCGCGCGGCGCCAAGGAACGCCGGCTGGCGGAGAAGAAGCGCCAGTCGCAACGCAAGCGGGACCGCCGGGTCGACGGCGACTGAGCGGGAAATCCGGTGTGCCGGCGGGGGAGCGGTGCCTAGGCTGCCAGCATGTCCACCGACACCCTCGTCACGCTGCACGGTCGTTCGCTGCTCGCCTGCGCCCCCGACGGACCCCGGCTGTGCGGGGGCGGCGACGCGCTGGACGTGATCGGCGAGGCGCTCGGGCAGCGGGCGGAGTTGGTGGTGCTGCCGGTACGGCGGCTCGCCGACGAGTTCTTCACGCTGCGCACCGGGGTGGCCGGCGAGCTGGTGCAGAAGTTCGTCAACTACCGGCTGCCGGTGGTGGTGGTCGGCGACATCTCCGCGCACGTCGCGCGCAGCACCGCCCTGCGGGACTTCGTCACCGAGTCCAACCGGGGTCGCCAGCTCTGGTTCGTCGAGACGATGGCGGAGCTGGAGGACCGGCTGCGCCCGGCGGCGTGAACGGCCGTCGCCCGACCGAATGGCGGGAGGGCGTTGAGCCGCGCCCGGCAGGCGCCGGCGGGTCAGTGCCGCACGGCCTGCCGCAAAGGCGCGGCGCCGAGCGTCTCCGCCGCGATCAGGGCCAGGCACGCCGCCACCAGCAGCGCCAGGGCCAGCAGCGGCCCGACCCCGACGGTCAGCGGGATCAGGGCCAGCAGCGCCAGGGTGGCGGCCGCCCGGATCCGCCGCAGCCCACCGGTGAGCCGCCACCAGAAGAGCTGGTCGGCCAGGAGGAAGAGCACCACGCCGCCGAAGAGGGCGAGGTGCGCGGGCCACCGCAGGGGCGGCGCGGCCGTCAGCAGGCCGTGGGTGCCCAGCACCGACATGGTCGTGCGCAGCCCGAGGGAGACCAGCACGATGCCGGCGATCATCGGCAGATGCAGGTAGCCGTAGCCGATCCGGGCCAGCGTCGTCCGACGCTCGCCCTCGGCCCGGTCCAGGGCGTGCTCCCCGGCCGTCGAGTCGACGTCGAAGTACCACCACCAGAGCGCGGCCAGCAGCGCGGTGCCGAGCGCTGAGGCCACCACGATGCGCAGTGAGATCGGCGTGTACATCACCGCCGCGCCCATCGAGATGACCGCCTCGCCGAGCGCGATGATGACGATCAGGCTGTACCGGTGCGCGCAGTGTGACGCGGACGGGATCCGCCAGGGCGGGGGGAGCAGCGCCACCCCGGCGGACAGGTCGATCGCGATGGCGAGCAGCCAGAGGCCCGCGCGGACGGGGCTGAGCAGCCGGACGTCCCCGACCGGCTCGGGGATCAGCGCGGCGGCGATCAGGAGGGCCAGCGCGGTGAGGGTCGGCACGGCCATCGGCAGCATCCGGCCGCGCAGCGCCGGTTCGACGCGGGTGACCGCCCAGAACGAACCGAGGTGCAACAGCCGGATCACCGTGTAGCAGCCGACGAAGAGCACCGGGCCGGAGAGACCGCCGACCGCGTCGTTGAACGCCTGCGGAATCGCGATCGTGATGACCGCGGTCACCGCGACGGCCAGCAGCATCACCCCCCGCACGGCGGGGGTCTCGGCCCGCACCGTGTTGGACAGCCAGGCGTACGCCGCCCAGGCCCACCACAGCACGATGAGCACCAGCAGCCCGCGCAGCAGTCCCGGCCACGTCGGGTCCTCCGCCATCAAGGCGGCCACCTGAAGGAACGCGTACACGAAGACGAGGTCGAAGAAGAGCTCCTTCGGGGTGACCCCCGGCGGTTCCCGGCCGGCCGGCCCCAGCGCCGCGTGCAGGCGCCGGTGCTTGTGCCGGAAGACCGTCACGTCGCTGAGCGCCATCGCCGCGGTCGCGGCGGCGACCAGCGCCAGCTTGGCCAGCACCGGGGCGCCGGCCGCCAGGGGCGCGGCGGCCACCACCAGCGCGACGCCGAGGATCGGGGACCGGCCGAGCAGGCGCAGGGTACGCAGCTCGAAGGCGATCAGCCCGGCCAGGTAGAGGAGCACGCCCCCGTAGAGGGCGGCCAGCCCGAGAATCGGCGACTTCTCCGACGGCACCCGCAGCTCGCCCAGCGCGTACTTGAGGCCGAGCGACACCAGGATCAGGCCGCCGACCATCGGCAGGTGCAGATAGCTGTACGCGTCCCGGGCGAGCCGGGTCTGCCGGGGGCCCGTGACGTCGTGCAGTGCCTGTTCGGCGGCGAACCGGGCCACGTCGAAGTAGGTCCACCACAGGGTGCCGACCAGCATCACGCTCAGCAGCACGCCGGCGATCACCGGCCAGGTGAGCGGCTGGGCGATGGCGGCGCCCTGGCTCAGGCCCACCGACAGGATGGTCTCGCCGAACGCGATGAGGATGATCAGGCCGTGCCGCTCGGCCCAGTAGGTGATCGAATGGATCCGCCAGCTGCCCACCCCGACCAGCGCGAAGCCGACGTACTCGACCAGGACGGCGCTCACCACCAAAGCGAACCGGATCCACTCCCGGGCGGTGTCGTCGGCCGTGCCGCTCGGCACCAGGGCCGCGGCCAGCAGCAGCATGATCCCGGCGCCGGCGGGCAGCCAGACCCGACGGAACTGCCGCCGCGACCCCGGGTCGGACCAGCGCGCCCAGCTGCCCAGCGCCAGGCCCCCGCCCTGCACGAGGGCGTAGCCGACGGCGAAGACGAGTGGCCCGGACAGGCCGCCCGGCTGGTCGCCGAACGCCTCCCGCACGGTCAGGCTCATCACCAGCAGGGTCGCGCTGACCCCGAAGATCAACCCAGGCACGAAACCGCGGTCCAGCCGGACCGCGCTGCCCAACCAGGCGTACCGGACCCAGCACCACCAGAGCAGCACCAGGATGAGCAGTCCACGGGGCACGCCGGCGGGGTTGAACTGCTCGGAGATGACCCCGGTGACGTTCAGGAAGGCGTACACGAAGATCAGGTCGACGAAGAGCTCCAGGCGGCTGACGCCGTCGCCCTCGCCCGCGAGCTCGATCCGCCCGAAGCCGCCCACCTCATCACTCTGTCAACCGGTGACGGTCCGTGCGGCCGATCCGCCGGCCCGCTCGTCGATGACCCGATCCCGGTCGATCGTCCGATCCCGCACAGCGGTCGGATCGGAGGCGGTCAGGCGACGGTGTCGAGGGCGGTCAGCAGGCGGGAGCGCAGCACGGCGGCCCGCTCGGCGAAGCCGCGCTGGGCGGCGGCGTACTCGGCCCGGCCCTCCGGGGTCTCCACCCGCACCGGCGGGTAGCCGAGCGCGGCCAGGTCGTACGGGCTGGCCCGCATGTCCAGCGCCCGGATCTCCCTGGCCAGCGCGAAGCAGTCCGCCACCAGCTCGGAGGCGACCAGGGGCGAGAGCTTGTACGCCCACTTGTAGAGGTCCATGTTGGCGTGCAGGCAGCCGGGCTGCTCCAGCGCGTGCTGGCTCTCCCGGGTCGGGCTGAGCAGGTTCAACGGCCGGGCCGGCGCGGTGAAGAACCGGTACGCGTCGAAGTGGCTGCACCGTACGCCCCGCTCCTCGACCACCGCGGCGGTGCGCTCCGGGCTCAGCCGCAGCGGCCAGGAGTTGTGCCGCACCTCCTCCTGGGTCTGCCGGTAGACCATCGCCCACTCGTGCATGCCGAAGCAGCCGAGATGGGCCGGCCGGCCGGCGGTCGCGGCCAGCAGGTCGCGGATCCAGGCGATCGACTCGGCGCGCCGGGCGCGTACCCGATCGGTGTCGAGGGTGACCCCGGCGGCGTCGGCGCGGTAGTCCGGGCCGAACTCGGCCGGCTCCGCGTCGCGCAGCACCACCCCCGCGCCCGGGTGCCAGCGGCGCAGCTGGGCCGGCCGGTGCGAGTAGTAGGTGAAGAGGAAGTCCTCGACCGGGTGCCGGCCGCCGCTGCGGCGGCGGGCCAGGTGCGGCGCCAGCCACGCGTCGACCCGGGCGACGTGCGCGGCCCGGCGGGCCCGCCAGTCGGCCGCGTCGAGGGCAGCGGGTGCGAGGGCGGCGGTCACGGACCAAAGGGTACGACCGCCACCCGGCCGCCGGTCAGGGCACGTCCACCCGGACCCCGGCGGAGAAGACCCCGCTGCGCAGCTCCAGCTGCTTCGGCTTCTGCGCCCCGTTGACCGTGAACACCAGCGGCAGCACCACCCGGTTGCCGGCCGCGACCGGCTGGGCGAAGACGTCCCGGCCCAGGTTCGCCAGCCGGGTGGCCGGCTCGTCGGTGCTGACCCAGTTCCCCCCGGGCAGGTAGGCGCGCTGGAGCTGGCCGTGCCACACCTGCTGCTCGGGCGTGACGTTGCGCACCCCGACGGTCGCGTGGCACCGGCGGCCCGTCCCGCCGGCCGGCTCGCAGGCCACCCGGTAGACGGTGAACTCGAACGCGTTCTCCCGCAGCGGCACGCCGACGCTGCCGGTGGCGCCGCGGCCCATCCAGGCGCCGCTGGTCGGCTGCTTGGTGGTGTCGATCGCGGCGACCCGCTGGGTGGCCGTCCACGCCGCGGCGAAGACCACCCCGGCCAGGATCGCCGCGGCCACGCCGACGATCATCCAGACCGGTGGCGTCCGCCGTCGCCCCGACCCGCCCGGCGCGGCCGGGCGCGGGTAGACGGTGCCACCGCCGGGCGCGGCGGCGCCGCCCGCGTACGTGGGATTCCCGACCACCGTCGGGGCCGCGCCGGTCGGCTCGACGCCGCTGCGCCGCCGCCGGGCCCGTTGCCCCCACCACAGGCCACCGCCGGCGATCAGCAGCAGCCCGGCCAGCGCCGCCGCCAGGATCGGCGGCCGTCGCCAGGCCGGGGCCGCCTCCTCCACCCGGGTCGCCGGCGCCGCCGCCGCCTGCCAGGTCGCGGTCGCGCAGTCGTACGGCCGGTTGCCGTCGCTGGTGAACGCGCAGGCCGGTGCGGTCACCGAGGTGCCCGGCGGGGTCGCCGCCAGGGCGGTGTCCAGGGTCGTGGTGCTGCGGGCGGGCAGCCGGAGCCGCCAGGTCACCTCGGCCGTGCCGTTCCCGGCGGACCGGACGGCCCGACCGCCCGCACTGACCGCGGTCGGCGACGCGCCGGCCGGCAGTTCCTGGCGCACGGTGGTGTCGAGCGGGAAGACGCTCTCGTTGCGCAGCTGGATCCGGTACCCCGGCACCGGCGTCCCGGCCGGCGCCACCGTCACGGTGACCGGCTGGGCCGGTCGGGGCGACCCCGGATTCGCGGTGGTGGCCATCCCCGGCGCCGGCATCCCCGGCGGCACCGGGATCACGGCTCCGGTCGCCGCCGCCCCGGGCGCCGCCGGCGGCGCGTGCCCCGCCGGCGCAGGGGTGGCCATCGGTGTGGCCGGACCCGTGGGCAGGGGTGTGGCGGCCGGGCCGCTGGGCGTGGCCGTGGCCGGCGGACTGGCCGGCGTGGTGACCGCCGGTGCCGCTTCGGCCCTGGTCGTGGGCGTCGCCGTCGGCAGCGCCGGTACGGCGGCGAGGATGCCCAGGCCGTTCACGAACACGGCGAGGGCCCTGTGGTGTCGTCTCGATGCAGGCATACGAACCGAACCTCCGGAGCCGACGGTAGGGGCGCGGACACTCCGCCCGGGTACGAAGTGCCGAAGCCCGCCCCGATCACCGGCCGATCGCCTACCCTGCGCCGACTCACCGCGGCCTCCGGCGTCGACGGGGTGCCACCAGGTGGGCGGGAGCTAGATTGGCCAGGTGCGTATCGCTCGTTTTGCTCATGCCAAGGGAATGTCGTTCGGGGTCGTCGAGGGCGAGCCGGGGGTGGGGCCGGAGGGCCTGACCATCGCCGAGATCGAGGGCCACCCGTTCGGTCAGGTCACCTTCTCCGGCGCCCGCTGGGCGCTCTCCGACGTCCGACTGCTCTCGCCGATCCTGCCCAGCAAGGTGGTCTGTGTCGGTCGCAACTACGCCGAGCATGCCGCCGAGCACGGCAGCGAGGTCCCGAAGGAGCCGCTGCTCTTCCTGAAGCCGTCCACGTCGGTGATCGGCCCGCGCGACGCCATCCGGCTGCCCATCTTCTCCAAGCAGGTCGAGCACGAGGCGGAGTTGGCCGTGGTGATCGGTGCTCCGGGCGCCCGCCGCGCCGACCGGGCCGCCGCGGCCAAGGCCATCTTCGGTTACACCTGCGCCAACGACGTGACGGCGCGGGACCTCCAGCGCTCCGACGGGCAGTGGACCCGGGCCAAGGGCTTCGACTCGTTCTGCCCCATCGGCCCCTGGATCACCACCGGACTGGACGTCTCCGACCTGGAGATCCGGTGCGAGGTGGGTCGCAACCCGGACGAGATGGAGGTACGCCAGCTCGGCCGGACGAAGGACATGGTCTTCGACGTACCGGCCCTGGTGTCCTACATCTCGCACGTGATGACGCTGCTGCCCGGCGACGTCGTGCTGACCGGCACGCCGGCGGGGGTTAGCCCGCTCACGGAGGGGGATACGGTCACCGTGCGGATCGAGGGGATCGGCGAGCTCACCAATCCGGTGGTGCCGGTCGCCTGACGCGTCCGACGCCCTGTTTTCGCAGCTCACAGGCGTTTCGGGGGGGTTGGATTTGGCCTGCCGGCGCGGGGAGGGTAAAGTTCATTCCCGGCGCCGCAAGGGGCCAATGGGGTATGGGGTAATTGGCAGCCCGACTGATTCTGGTTCAGTTAGTCTAGGTTCGAGTCCTGGTACCCCAGCGCAACCGCGGATTCGCGAGAATCCCGGACGCTGGATTCTGGCGGAGTTCCGCTCCGTCCCTCCCGAGGGGCGGCAGATGATCTCTGATAGAGTGCAGCTTCCCCACCCGCCAGGGTGGGGAAGCAGGTGAAGTTCTGGCCCCGTCGTCTAGCGGCCCAGGACGCCGCCCTCTCAAGGCGGTAGCGCCGGTTCGAATCCGGTCGGGGCTACAGTGCTGACAGCCCGTTCCACCTCGGTGGGGCGGGCTGTTTCGTGTTCCCCGCTCGCGGCTCTCCCCGCGTCCCGTCCTCCACCGGCGCCCGGCCCTCGCGCGTCCTCACGTGTCGGGCAGGTGGGCCGAGCGGTGTCGCCCCTGTCGGGCCGCCTCCGCCACGGCTCCGGTCGCGAGCCGCCGGACCCCTCGTCGTCGGACGCTGGTGGTGCCGCTAGACTACAGCCGCGCCGCCCACCAGGGCGGTGAAGCAGGAAAAGTGCCTGGCCCCGTCGTCTAGCGGCCCAGGACGCCGCCCTCTCAAGGCGGTAGCGCCGGTTCGAATCCGGTCGGGGCTACACCGCCGAACGGCCCGTCTCGCGACAGCGAGGCGGGCCGTTCGCCATTCCGGGCCGCAGCCCGGCCGGGTGGGTTGCCTGCGGTGGACCGACGCTCGGAGTCGACCCTCAGGAAGCCTCGGCCGGGTGCCGGCGGGCGAGTGCCGGTGGCCAGGTGGCGGCGGGTGGGTGCCGGCGGCCGGCGGCGTCCCACCCGTGTTCGTTCACGACACCAGCTCTACAGCAACCGACCCCTGCCCCGACCCGCCCGACCAGAACCAGATCAATCGAGGTCCCCCCGGCCGCCGGCCTCGGTGATCAAGAGGTTTGCGTCCCGCCGGAGGCGGCGGCGGACGCAAACCTCTTGGTCAACTTTCAGCCCAGGCAGGCCGGGTCCGGGTCGGGCGGCGCTGGCCAGGGGCAGGCCGGCGCCGGGTTGAGCGGAGGCAGGGCCGGGTCGGGCGTGGCGAGTCCGGTGCGGGGTCGGGGGAGGGACCGGTCAGAGGCCGGAGAGGCGCTGGCCGGCTCGGACCACGGCCATGGCGTGGCGTTCGCCGGGGCGGCGGCCCAGGCGCTCGATGGGGCCGGAGATGCTGATGGCGGCGATCACCCGGCCGGTGCGGTCGCGGATCGGGGCCGAGACGCTCGCCACACCCGCCTCCCGCTCGGCGACGCTCTGCGCCCAGCCGCGGCGGCGTACCTCGGCGAGGGTGCGGCCGGTGAACTTGGCGCGGGGCAGCAGCGGCATGACCGCCTCCGGGGGCTCCCAGGCGAGCAGGATCTGCGCCGCGGAACCGGCCGTCATCGGCAGCACCGAGCCGACCGGCACGGTGTCCCGCAGGCCGCTGGCCCGCTCGGCGGCCGCCACGCAGACCCGCTCGTCGGCGCGGCGCAGGTAGAGCTGGGCGCTCTCCCCGGTGGCGTCGCGCAGCGCGGCCAGCAACGGCTCGGCGGCGGTCAGCAGCACGTCGGGGGCGGCGTTGGCCAGCTCGCCGAGCCGGGGCCCCGGACGCCAGCGCCCCTGGGTGTCCCGGACCAGCATGCGGTGGATCTCCAGCGCCTGCGCCAGCCGGTGCGCGGTGGCCCGGGGCAGCTTGGTGCGTTCAACGAGTTCGGCCAGGCTGGCGCCGTCGACACAGGCGGCCAGGATGACCACCGCCTTGTCGAGCACGCCGACACCGCTCATACTGTGTCCCACAAGCCGAAACTTACCTCCCAGAATTTAGGATGTCCAGATGGTGGGAGTCACTCGACCGAGGACCCTGGCCGAGAAGGTCTGGGACGCGCACGTGGTACGGACCGCCGAGGGTGAACCGGACCTGCTCTACATCGACCTGCACCTGTTGCACGAGGTGACCAGCCCGCAGGCGTTCGACGGCCTGCGCCTGGCCGGTCGTCCGGTCCGCCGTCCCGACCTCACGCTCGCGACCGAGGACCACAACACCCCGACCGGGTACGACGACCCGAGTTTCCGGTCCCGCCGCGGTGATCTGCTCACCATCGCGGACCCCACCTCGCGTACGCAGATCGAGACGTTGCGCCGCAACTGCGCCGAGTTCGGGGTGCGGCTGCACCCGCTCGGCGACGAGAACCAGGGCATCGTGCACGTGATCGGCCCCCAGTTGGGCGTCACCCAGCCCGGCATGACCATCGTCTGTGGCGACTCGCACACCGCCACCCACGGTGCCTTCGGTGCGCTCGCCTTCGGCATCGGCACCAGTGAGGTGGAGCACGTGCTGGCCACCCAGACGCTGCCGCAGGCCCGCCCGCGCACCATGGCGGTCACGGTGACCGGCCGGCTCGGCCCCGGCGTCACCGCCAAGGACCTGGTCCTCGCGCTGATCGCCCAGGTGGGCACCGGCGGCGGGCGCGGCCACATCGTGGAGTACCGGGGCGAGGCGATCCGCGCGCTGTCCATGGAGGGGCGGATGACCGTCGCCAACATGTCCATCGAGTGGGGCGCCAAGGCCGGCCTGATCGCGCCGGACGAGACCACGTTCGCGTACCTCAAGGGGCGGCCGAACGCGCCCCGGGGCGCCGACTGGGACGCGGCGGTGGCCTACTGGCGGACCCTGCCCACCGACGAGGGTGCGACCTTCGACGCCGAGGTGACCCTCGACGCCGGCCGGATCACCCCGTTCGTCACCTGGGGCACCAACCCGGGTCAGGGCGCGCCGCTCGGCTCGGCCGTGCCGGCCCCGGAGGACTTCGGCACCGACGTGGAGCGGACCGCCGCCCGCCGGGCCCTGGAGTACATGGCGCTGACCCCGGGCACGCCGCTGCGCGACCTCGCGGTCGACGTGGTCTTCGTCGGCTCCTGCACCAACGGGCGGCTGGAGGACCTCCGCGCCGCCGCCGACGTGCTGCGCGGGCGCAAGGTCGCCGACGGCGTACGCATGCTCGTGGTGCCCGGTTCCGCGGCCGTGCGGGAGGCGGCCGAGGCGGAGGGGCTGGACAAGGTCTTCGCCGACGCGGGCGCCGAGTGGCGTTTCGCCGGCTGCTCCATGTGTCTCGGGATGAACCCCGACACGTTGAAGCCCGGCGAACGCTCGGCCTCGACCTCCAACCGCAACTTCGAGGGCCGCCAGGGCCGGGGAGGGCGCACCCACCTGGTGTCCCCGCCGGTCGCCGCCGCCACCGCCGTGGTCGGCCGGCTCGCCGCCCCCGCCGACCTGTAGAAGGGCAGCCGAGATGGACAAGTTCACCACCCACACCGGCACCGCCGTGCCGCTGCGCCGGTCCAACGTGGACACTGACCAGATCATTCCGGCCGTGTACCTCAAGCGGGTGACCCGGACCGGTTTCGCCGACGGGCTCTTCAGTGCGTGGCGGGAAGATCCGGCATTCGTGCTCAACGATCCGGCCCATTCCGGAGCGTCGATTCTCGTGGCCGGTCCGGAGTTCGGCACCGGATCATCGCGCGAGCACGCCGTCTGGGCGCTGCGCGACTGGGGCTTCCGCGCGGTGATCTCACCGCGATTCGGTGACATCTTCCGGGGCAACGCCCTCAAGGAAGGCCTCCTTCCGGTGGAGCTGGAATTGAAAGCCGTCGAGGAGATCTGGGACCGGGTCGAGTCCGATCCGACCATCGAGGTCACCGTCGACCTGGTCGCCCGTGAGGTCCGGGTCGGCCCGGCGAGCTGGTCGTTCCCCCTGGACGACCACAGCCGCTGGCGGCTGATGGAAGGCTTGGATGACATTGGACTCACCCTTCGGCACGCCGCGGAGATCAGCGCGTACGAGGCGTCCCGGCCGTCGTTCAAGCCCGCCGTGGCATAGCCGTACGCCCGACCGCTCATCGATTTTCGCCCTCACCGGTCCGCCCGGTGGGGGCGAATCCGTTACGACACAAGGGCTTTTTTCCACCGAATGTTTGTGTCCCGGCAGCACAGGGCATACCGTGCGCGCAGAATGGCTCGCGTCGAGTCAGTTGCACAATCGGGAGGAAGTCGTGAACAAGGCCGAGCTCATCGAGGCGCTCGCCGCTCGCCTGGGGGACCGGAAGACGGCGACGGCGGCGCTCGACGCGGTCATCGCCGAGGTCCAGGGGGCGGTAACCAAGGGCGAGAAGGTGGCGATCACCGGATTCGGAGCTTTCGAAAAGCGCGTCCGGGGCGCCCGAACAGCGCGCAACCCACGTACCGGTGAGGCGGTGAAGGTCAAGAAGACATCCGTCCCGACCTTCCGCGCCGGCGCCGGTTTCAAGGAGATGGTGGCCAGCGGCAAGGTGCCGAAGGCCGCCGCGCCGGCGAGGAAGACCACCGCGGCCGCCGCCAAGGCCGCCGGCGCGAAGGCGACGGGGGCCAAGGCGACCGGCGCCAAGGCCGCCGCCGCGAAGAAGACGACCACCACGGCGGCCAAGAAGACCACCGCGACCAAGGCCGCCACCACCAAGAAGGCCGCGCCGGCGAAGAAGACCACCGCCGCGGCCAAGACCGCCGCGGCCAAGAAGGCCGCGCCGGCGAAGAAGACCACCGCCGCCAAGAGCACGGCGGCCAAGAAGACCACGGCGAAGAAGGCCCCGGCGAAGAAGGCCCCGGCGAAGAAGACCGCCGCTCGGCGCTGACCTGCGCACGTACGCCCGTCAGGGGCGCCCACCGCTGAGGTGGGCGCCCCGCACGCCGTTTCCCGCCGGTTGACCCGGGGCCCGCCGGCTGCGCAGAATCGCCGCACCCCCACCGGTCGGCGAGGAGGCCCTCGTGCGCTACCGCCACCGCACCACCGTCGTCACCGCCCTCGGCCTGGTCCTGCTGACCGACGTGCTGCGGGTCTTCCTGCCGTCGGTCATCACCATCTTCGGGCAGGCGGCGTCCACTCCGGCCGAGCTGCTCGGGGCGTTCGCCCTCGGCTGGTTCGTGCTCGCCCTGGCCGTGCCGCCGCTGCTGCGCCGGGTCGGCGTCCGGCCCGTGGCCCTGGTCGCCGCGGTGGTGCTGGCCGGCGCCCGGCTCGCCGTCACCGGCTTCCCCGGCGGGCGGGCCCAGCTCTGGCTCGCCACCGCCGGCCTGGTCGCCGGGCTGTGCTGGCTCACCGCCGTGGCCGCCGGGTCGAACCGGCCGGTACCCGGGCTGGCGCTCGGCCTGGCCGCCGCCGCGGTCCTGCACACCGTCTCCGACACCTACCGCTCGCCCTGGCTGGGCGGTGCGGAGGTCTGGGTGCTGGGCGTCGTGCTGGCCGCGCTCTTCCTGGCCGGACAGGCGC
Source organism: Micromonospora sp. CPCC 206171 (assembly GCF_036906755.1). Taxonomy (NCBI): domain Bacteria; kingdom Bacillati; phylum Actinomycetota; class Actinomycetes; order Micromonosporales; family Micromonosporaceae; genus Micromonospora; species Micromonospora sp. CPCC 206171. Next base: position 365,078 of record NZ_JBAKHT010000001.1, read on the forward strand.
TGCCCGTGCCGCCCGCCGGCGAGGCTGCGGCTCACCCCGGGCCGGGCGTCGGCGGCGCGCGTGGCTGGCTGCTGGTCGGGCCGGCGCTGCTGCTCGCCGGCATGGTGGCGCTCTCCCCGGCGGTGGCCCGCACGGCGATGTCCTACCAGTTCGGGCTGCTGGAGTCGTCGACCGCGCAGGGCTCGGGGGTGGCCGTCGCGCCGCTGTTCGGGCCGCTGCCGGTCGCGGTGGCGGTGGGTGGGTTCCTGCTCGCGGCGCTGACGCCGCCGCGCCGGCCGGCCGGGCGGTGGATCGGCCCGGTGGCCCTGCTCGCCGGGGCCGTCCTGGTGGCCCTGGGGCGGGGTGAGCTGCTGCTGCCGGCCGTCCTGCTCACCGCCGTCGGCCTCGGTGGCTGCCTGGCCCGCTGCGACACCGCCGAGGAGCGGGCGCCGGCGATCCCGGCGACCAGCGTCGAGCCGGTGACCGTGTGGGCCGGCGTCTCGTCGGCGACGGCCGCGACCGGCGTCACGCCGCCGACGGCACCCGCCGGCGTCGCGCCGGCCGTGGAAGACACCGGCGTCGGGCCGTGGGCGGGGGGACCGGGCGACGACGAGGCGGGCGGACTCCAGCGGGAGGGGAGCCGCCGCGGGTACGCCGCGGTCGGCGGGATGCTGGTCTTCGCCGTCGCGGCGGTGCTCCACTACGCCGCCTACGACCTCGGCTACCCCAACGGATGGGTGCCGGTGGCCGTGGCCGTCCTGACGGCTGTCGTCGCGTTGTCCGCCGGGCGCGCGCCGGTGCGTAGCGGGACCGTGCCGGCGCTGTCCGACGGTCCCGTGCCGGCGCGTACCGCGCCGTCGTTGCCGCCGGTGCGGACCGCCGCGTGCGCCACGGCGCTGGCGCTGGTCGCCGCGCTGACCGCCGACGAGACGCTGGTGGCGGGCAACCGCGAGGGACCGCCGGCGACGGTGCGGGTGGCGGCGTACAACATCCGGATGGGCTTCGGCATCGAGGGCCGGTTCGATCCGGACGCCCTGGCCCGCGCCGTCGGCCGGGCCGACGTGGTGGTCCTCAGCGAGGTTGACCGGGGTTGGCTGCTCAACGGCGGCCACGACACCCTCGACCTGCTGGCCGAGCGGCTGGACATGCCGTACGTCTTCGCCCCGGCGGCCGACCCGCTCTGGGGCGACGCGGTGCTGAGCCGGTGGCCGTTGGCGGCGGCGCGTACCCGCCGGCTGCCGGCGGTGGGCGCGCCGACCGGGGCGCAGGCGCTCGGCGTCACCGTCGACCTCGGTGCCGACGTACGCCTCGCGGTGGTGGCCACCCACCTGCAACCGCCGCCCGGGCGGGAGCCGGTGGTCCAGGCCCGCGCGGTGGCCGCGTTCGCCCTGGGGTACGCCGCCGGCCGGCCCCTGGTGGTGGCCGGCGACCTGAACACCGAACCCGGTGCTCCCGGCTTCGCGGAGTTCACCCGCGCCGGCCTGGTGGACGCGCTGGCGGCGGCCCGGCCGTTGCCGACCAGCCCGGCCGACGACCCGCGCGAGCAGATCGACCACGTCCTCGTCTCGCCCGGCCTCACCGGCGCCGACGTCGTCGCGCCGCGCGGCACCGCCAGCGACCACCTGCCGGTCGCGGTGACCCTGACCCTGCCGCGGGCCTGACCCGGCGGAGCGCCGCGGATCCCGCCGGTCTCAGAGCCGGTCGGCGGCGACCAGCCGGTCGGCGGCGAAGGCGAGCAGCCAGCCGCCGCCCTTCGGGGTGGTGAAGTCGTCGGCCCGTCCGGTCAGCCGCTCCAGCGCGCCCGGGATCACCTTGCCCTGGCTGCACACCGCGACCGGTTCGCCGGCGGCGGCCAGCTCCGCCAGCCGGCCGGCGGTCGCCAGCGCGCACTCGTCGCCGAGCTGGCCCGGCCGCGGCTCGTCCAGGTCGCCGTCCACCTCGATCGGCAGGTCGAGCAGGGCGGCCGCCGGGTCGAGGGTCTGCACGCAGCGGCGCGCCGAGGCGGACAGCAGCCTGGTGGGGCGGATCAGCGCCACCAGCGGCGCCAGCCGCTCGGCCTGCGCCCGGCCGGTCACGTCCAGCGGGCGCCCGTCGTCCGGGCCGGACCAGGTGGCGCGCTTGCCGGCGCGGCCGTGCCGGACCAGCGCGATCGTCGCGGTGACCCGGGGCAACGCGGCGAACGCGGCCAGCACCTCCGCGTCGTGCGGGTAGCTGACCAGCCGGATCGCGTCGTCGACGGGGAGCCAGCGGACGTCGTCGACCTCGGTGCCGGGCTGGAAGCCGCCCTCGCCCACCGCCCGCATCGACCAGTAGTCCACCGTCTTCGGCCGGCCCTCGCTGCGATACCGCACGGTGGGGAGCCGGACCTGCGGCACGGCCCGTACGTCGGTCTCCTCGGCCACCTCACGGACGGCGGCCAGCAGTGGGTGCTCGCCGGGCTCCAGCTTGCCCTTCGGCAGCGACCAGTCGCCGTAGCGGGGCCGGTGCACCAGACAGACCTGGAGGCTCCCGTCGGCGTCCGGCTGCCAGGCCACTCCACCGGCCGCCCGGATGTCGACCGGTTGCTCCTGCGCCATCCGATCACCCTACGTCCGGGCGACCCGCCGCACGGGCCGCTCAGCTTCGTCCGGCGGCACCTCACCGCGCCGCCCGGACCCGGTACGGCGGGCGATGGCGGTCGCCGTACCGGGTCAGCCGGCGGTGCCGCCCACCCGGCGCAGCAGCAGCTCCTGCAGGTCCGTCAGCGGCTCCTCCGGGGAGCCGGCGCGGCGGGTCCAGGTGCCGTCGCCGGCCAGCTCGAAAGAGTCCACCTCGGGGCTGAACGCGGCGGTCAGCACGTGGTCGAGTTCGGCCCGGGCGACCGGGTCGCTGACCTGCACCAGGGCCTCCACCCGCCGGTCCAGGTTGCGGTGCATCAGGTCGGCCGAGCCCATCCAGAACTCCGCGTCGCCGTTGTTGCCGAACCGGAAGATCCGCGAGTGCTCCAGGAACCGGCCGAGGATCGAGCGGACCCGGATGTTGTCCGACAGCCCCGGCACCCCCGGCCGCAGCGTGCACATGCCCCGGATCAGCAGGTCGACGTGGACGCCGGCCCGGGACGCCCGGTAGAGCGCGTCGGTGATCTCCTCGTCGACCAGCGCGTTCACCTTGAACTGCACCAGCCCCGGCATGCCGAGGCGGACGTGGTCGATCTCCCGCTCGATCCGCTCGATCAGGCCGCTGCGGATGCCCTGCGGCGCCACCAGCAGCCGCCGGTACGCGGTCTGCCGGCTGTAGCCGGTGAGCACGTTGAACAGGTCGGTCAGGTCGGCGCCGATCTCCGGGTCGGCGGTGAGCACGCCGAAGTCCTCGTAGAGCCGGGCGGTCTTCGGGTGGTAGTTGCCGGTGCCGATGTGGCAGTAGCGCCGGATCTGGTTGCCCTCCTGGCGTACCACCAGGGCGGTCTTGCAGTGCGTCTTGAGCCCGACCAGGCCGTAGACGACGTGGCAGCCGGCCCGTTCCAGGGTGCGCGCCCAGCCGATGTTGGCCACCTCGTCGAAGCGCGCCTTCACCTCCACCAGCACCACCACCTGCTTGCCGGCGGCGGCCGCGTCGACCAGCGCGTCGACGATGGGGGAGTCGCCGCTGGTGCGGTAGAGGGTCTGCTTGATGGCGAGCACGTTCGGGTCAGCGGCGGCCTGCTCGATGAAGCGCTGCACGCTGGTGGCGAACGAGTGGTACGGGTGGTGCACCAGCACGTCCCCGTCGCGCAGGGTGGCGAAGACGCTGCGCGGCACCTCGCCCTCGGCGAGCCGAGGGTGAGTGGCCGGCACGAACGGCGGGTCCTTCAGGTCGGGGCGGTCGGCCTCGCCGTAGAGCTGCCAGAGCGATGAGAGGTCCAGCAGCCCGGGCACCCGGAGCACGTCCTGGGCGTCCATGTCCAGTTCCCGGACGAGCAGCTCCAGCATGTGGTCGGAGATGCTGGCGGCGACCTCCAGGCGTACCGGCGGGCCGAAGCGGCGCCGGGCCAGTTCCCGCTCCAGCGCCTGGAGCAGGTCCTCGTCGCGGTCCTCGTCGACCTCCACCTCGGCGTTGCGGGTGACCCGGAACAGGTGGCACTCGACCACCTGCATGCCGGAGAAGAGCTGCCCCAGGTGCACCGAGATGAGTTCCTCCACCGGCAGCATCCGCAGCCCGGGCTGGTCCCGGGCGACCCGGACGAAGCGCGGCACGTTGTTGGGCACCTTCACCCGGGCGAACAGCTCGGAGCCGCCGTCCGGGTCGCGGACCGCCACCGCCAGGTTCAGCGACCGGCCGGAGATGTACGGGAACGGGTGCGCCGGGTCGACGGCGAGCGGGGTGAGCACCGGGAAGATGTGCTCGCGGAAGTAGGTGCGCAGCCGTTCCCGCTCGGCGTCGTCCAGCTCCGCCCAGCGCAGGATCCGGACGTCCTCGGCGGCCAGTCCGGGCAGCACGTCGTCGACGAAGCAGGCGGCGTGCCGGCCGACCAGTTCGGCGGTCTTCTCGGTGATCAGCTCCAGCTGGGTGCGCAGCGGCAGCCGGTCGCCGCCGCGTACCGGCAGGCCGGCGGAGAGGCGGCGCTTCAACCCGGCCACCCGCACCATGAAGAACTCGTCCAGGTTGCTGGCGAAGATGGCCAGGAACTTGGCCCGCTCCAACAGCGGGGTGCGCGGGTCCTCGGCGAGCGCCAGCACCCGCGCGTTGAAGTCCAGCCAGGAGAGCTCCCGGTTGAGGAAGCGGTCCTCGGGCAGCGGCGCGACGGCCGGCGGCTCGCCGTCCGGACCGGTCGGCGGGGTGGGCCGCTCGCCCGGGTCGAGCACCTCCTCCAGCCCGGCGGAGGCCCCGGCGGCGCTGGCGCCGGGGGAGTCGGGCGTGGTGGCGGCGGTCTCCTCGGGAGCGCGGGTGCCGCCGCGGCGGCGGGCGCCGTTGCGGGGGCCGGTCGGGTCGGCGGCGTGGGGCGGGCGGGCGGGGTGCTCGCGAGGGGTGCTCACCCGCTCATAATCACCCGATCCGGGTTAACGCAAAATGAACTCGGGCGGGTCGGGTCAGGCCATCGTCGGCAATGTCACCCGGACGACCTCGCCGTCCGGACCGAGGTCCACCCGCAGCCGCTGCCCGAGGCGGAGCAGCCGCAGCCCCGAGGCGTCGAAGGCGGGCGCCGGGAAGGCCAGCTCGGTGCCGTCGTCCAGGAGGAGCACGCCGGTGCGGGTCTGCGCGTCGAAGGTCGCCACCGTGCCCTGCATGCCAGCACCGTACCCCGCCGCGCTCTCCCCTCGGTCCGCGGCGAGCGCGGCGGTGCGCGGCCCCAGCCCGAGCTGCCGCGCCGCCGTCAGGTCGGCGGCGGTGTCCACGTCGCGGCGCAGCGAGGGCCACGGCCCGGCCAGCGGGAGCGCCCCGCTCGCGGCGTGCGCCGCCGCCGAGTCGACCCCGAACCGGGGCTCCAACGGCACGCCGGGCGGTGTGGTGAGCAGCACGGTGCCGCTGCCCGGGGCGTCGGCGACGAAGCGGCGTACCCCCGGATCGTCGGCGGCGGCCCGCAGCGCCGCCGCCAGCTCCGCCGGACGCAGCGCCGGCAGGTCGGCGGTGAGCCCCGCCACCCAGGCGCCCGCCGCGGCGGCCGTGGCGCCGTGCCGGAACGCGGCGTTCAACCCGGCCTCCGGCTCGTCCGGCACGATCCGGGCGCCGGCCGCGCCCAGCAGCGCCGCGGCCCGCTCGTCGCCGGTGACCACCAGGACCTCGGCGACCGCGGGGCAGGCCCGCACCGCGCGGACCGTGTCGGCCGCCAGGGCCAGTGCCAGCTCCTCGTGGGGTACGGCCGGCAGCGCGCCCCGCAACCGGCTCTTAGCCGCGCCCAGGCGCTTCACCGGCACCACCACGGTCCACCGCCTCTGACCCACGCGACAATCCTGCCAGCGTCGACGGTGGTACCCGCACTGGCCGTACCCGGGGCGAGCAGGCATGATTTCCGCTGCGGGCCGCACCGGTGGGTGCGGCGCGCGGGGTTGGGGCGACGAGGAGGCAGGGTGACACGGCGCAGGCTGGGTTTCTGGCAACGTTTCGCCGTGGCGCTGGTCAAGCCCGTGATGCTGGTCTGGACCCGGCGCACCTGGCGCGGCGCCGAGCAGTTGGGCCGCGACGGCGGCATCATCATCGTGCCCAACCACCTCTCGCACGCCGACCCGCTGGTCTCGGCGCACTTCATCTATGAGGCCGGCCGCTGGCCGCAGTACCTCGGCAAGGCCAGCGTCTTCCGGGTGCCGGTGATCGGGTGGATCCTGCACCGCTGCCGGCAGATCCCGGTGGAGCGCGGCACCGCCGACGCGGTCAAGTCGCTGGACAAGCTGATCGCCGCGCTCGACGCGGGCGGCGCGGTGGTGATCTACCCGGAGGGCACCATCACCCGCGAGCCGGAGCTGTGGCCGATGAAGGGCAAGACCGGGGCGGCCCGGCTGGCGCTGGCCACCGGCGCGCCGGTGATCCCGCTGGCGATGTGGGGCCCGGAGAAGCTGTTCGACCCGCGGACCACCCGCTTCGGCCTGCGGCCCCGCACCCCGGTGACCGTGGTCGCCGGCGAGCCGGTCGACCTGAGCCGGTGGGCGGGCGCCACCCCGAGCCGGGCGGTGCTGGAAGAGATGACCGACGAGATCATGTTGAGCCTGCGCGCCCTGCTGGCCGACATCCGCGGTGGCACGCCGCCTCCGCTGTGGGACCGTCCCGCCCGTCCGCGTACTCCCGAGGTGACCTGATGAGCGAGCTCGACCAGCTCAGTGTGGTGGCGCCGCGCGCCGCCGATCGTGTGGAGGCGGGGGCATGAGCGGCCACGTGGCGGTGCTGGGGGCCGGGTCCTGGGGGACCGCCTTCGCCAAGATCCTCGCCGACGCCGGCCGGGACGTGACGATCTGGGCCCGGCGGGAGTCGGTCGCCGACGCCATCCGGGTCCACCGGCGCAACCCGGACTACCTGCCGGACCTGCGGCTGCCCGAGCGGGTCACCGCGACCGGTGAGGCGGCCAAGGCGATCTCCGGCGCCGAGCTGGTGGTGCTCTCGGTGCCGTCGCAGACGCTGCGCGGCAACCTCGCCGACTGGGTCGGCCACCTTGCCCCGGACTCGACCCTGGTCTCCCTGATGAAGGGCATCGAGCTGGGCACCACCCGGCGGATGAGCGAGGTGATCGTCGAGACCGCCGGGGTCAGCCCGGACCGGGTGGTGGTGGTCTCCGGCCCCAACCTGGCCCCCGAGATCGCCGCCGAGCAGCCCGCCGCGACGGTGGTCGCCGGCACCGACGCCCGCCGCGCCGCGCTGGTGCAGTCCTCGATCCGGACGCCGTACTTCCGCCCGTACACCAACGACGACGTGATCGGCTGCGAGTTGGGCGGGGCGGTCAAGAACGTGATCGCCCTGGCGTACGGGATCGCCACCGCGATGGGGTTCGGCGACAACACCCGGGCGATGCTGATGACCCGCGGGCTCGCCGAGACCGCCCGGCTGGGCGTCGCGCTCGGCGCCGACCCGATCACCTTCGCCGGCCTCGCCGGCATGGGTGATCTGGTCGCCTCCTGCTCCTCGCCGCTGGCCCGCAACCGCACCTTCGGCGAGCACCTCGGCCGGGGCGAGACGCTGGAGCAGGCGCAGGCGGCGACCCGGCAGACCGCCGAGGGCGTGAAGAGCTGCCTGGCCATCCGGGACCTGGCCCGGGCGCACGGGGTGGAGATGCCGATCACCGAGCAGATCGAGCGGATCTGCCACGAGGGCATGGACCCCCGGCTCGCCGTGGACGCCCTGATGAGCCGCACCGCCAAGCCGGAGTCGTACGAATGAGCGCCGCCGAGCCGCGGTGGCGGGACGGCACCCGCTGCGTCCGGGCCGGGCTGCCGGAGCCGGTGCCCGGGGACCCGTTCCTGCCTGGGCCGGTCTTCGCCGCGCCGTACCACCTCGACCCGTGGCAGGGGCCGGCCGCCACGGCGAACGGCTACGGCCGGCCGGACAACCCCACCCGACGGCTGCTGGAGTCGGCCATCGGCGAGTTGGAGGGGGGCGACTGCCGGGTCTTCGCCAGTGGTCAGGCCGCCATCACCGGGCTGCTGCTGGCCGTGCTGCGACCCGGGGACACCGTGCTCCTCCCCGCCGACGGGTACTTCCCGGTGCGCGCCTTCGCCACCGCCACCCTGGAGCGGATCGGGGTGCGGGTCGGGTTCGTGCCGACCGTCGGGCCGTACCCGTCGTTCGAGGGCGTCCGGCTGCTGATGCTGGAAACCCCGGCCAATCCCGGCCTGGACGTGGTTGACGTCGCCGCGCTCGCGCGGGAGGCGCAGGCCGCCGGCACCCTGCTGGTGGTCGACAACACCACCGCCACCCCGCTCGGGCAACGCCCGCTGGACCTCGGCGCCGATCTGGTGGTCGCCTCCGGCACGAAGGCGCTGACCGGGCACTCCGACCTGCTGCTGGGCTACGTGGCGACCCGCTCGGCGGAGCTGCTGGAGACGCTGACCGCCTGGCGCACCACCACCGGCGCGGTGCCCGGGGCCTTCGACGCCTGGCTGGCGCACCGGTCGCTGGCCACCCTCGACCTGCGACTGGCCCGGCAGTCCGCCAACGCGGCGGCGGTGGTCGAACTGCTCGCCGGGCGCGCCGACGTGACCGGCCTGCGCTGGCCCGGGCGACCGGAGGACCCGGCGTACGCGGTGGCCTCGGCGCAGATGCGGCGGATGCCCGGCGTGGTCTCCTTCGACCTCGGCGACGCCGACCGGGTGAGCCGGTTCGTCGAGGCCGCCCGACTGGTCGCCGCCGCCACCTCCTTCGGCGGCCTGCACACCACCGCCGACCGGCGGGCGCAGTGGGGCGACGACACCGCGCCGGGCTTCGTCCGGCTCTCCTGCGGCGTGGAGGACACCGCCGACCTGGTCGCCGACATCGCCGCCGCGCTGGACGCCGCCGGGCCGGTCGGTCCGCTATCGTGATCCCCGGCCCGCGCGGGCCCCGACCCGAGGAGGTGAGTCCGATCCGCCAGACAGCAGGAACGGCGCTCCTCTCCGAGTCCCCGTCGCACCGCTAGGCGACGGCCGGGAGCGCCGACGAGCGTTCCCGAAAGGCATCCCATGGCACCGACCGCGTTCCACGTCGACCGTCCCGCCCTCGTCTCGCGGCTGCGCGCCGCCGGCTGCGTCTACGCCGAGGACGAGGCGGAACTGCTCCTCACCGCCGCCGACTCCGCCGAGACGCTGACCGCCCTCGCCGACCGCCGGGTCGCCGGCGTTCCCCTGGAACACCTGCTCGGCTGGGCGGAGTTCTGCGGGCTGCGGGTCGCCGTCGACCCCGGCGTCTTCGTGCCGCGGGGCCGTACCGCCCTGCTGGTGGAGGCCGCGGCCGCGATCGCCGGGCCGGCGCCGGCGGTGGTCGACCTCTGCTGCGGCTCCGGCGGCACCACGCTCGCCCTCGCCGAGCGCCTCGCCCCGCGCTGGCTCGCCGCCGTCGACGTGGACCCGGCCGCGGTGGCCTGCGCCCGGCGCAACCTCGCCGGTCGCGACGTGCCGGTGCTGACCGGCGACCTGTACGACCCGCTCCCGCCGGCCTGGCGGGGGCGCCTCGACCTGGTGGTGGCCAACGCCCCGTACGTGCCGACGGAGGCGGTGGCGCTGCTGCCGGCCGAGGCGCGGCTGCACGAGGCGCCGGTGGCGCTGGACGGCGGGGCGGACGGGCTGGCCGTGCTGCGCCGGGTGGCTGCCGGGGCGGTGGACTGGCTGACGCCCGGTGGCCACCTGGTGGTGGAGGTCAGCGAGACCCAGGCGGACTCCCTCTGCGCGGCGATGAGCGCGCTGGGGCTGATGCCGACGGTGGTGCGGGAGCCGGAGTGGGACGCCACCGCGGTCACCGCCCGCCGGCCCGACTGACCACCCGGCCGCCGGATCGGCGGGCGCGCTGGCCGTTCGCGGCATGGCGGGGGCGAAAGACGGGAACTAGCCTCGTTCCAAGGTCGGGCGGGAGGCGGTGGCGGCGTGGACGTGCCGGTGGTGGTCGGTCTGGACAACGGTGGCACGAGCGACAACGCCACCGTGCTCACCCTGGACGGCCGGTTCCTGGTCGACGGGCTGCTGGAGATCCCCAGCGAGGTCCAGGCCGGCCCGGAGGCAGCGATCGAGGCGCTGGCCCGCGCGCTGGACGGCGTCCTGGCGCACACCGGCGTGCCCCGTGAGCTGGTCCGGGCGGTCGGGCTGGACACGCCGGGACCGGCCAGCGCGACCGGCGTCATCTCCTCGCGGGGGTCGACCAACTTCGCCCAGCCGGCCTGGCACGGGTACGACGTGCGCGGCGCGCTGGAGCGGCGGCTCGGCCTGCCGGTGGTCTACCACAACGACGGCAACGCGGCCGCGCTCTACGCCCACCATGTCCACTTCGGAGCCGAGGCGATGGTCCGGTCCTCGGTGTCGGCGATCGTCGGCACCGGGCTCGGCGGCGGTGTCGTGGAGAACGGTCGGGTGGTCACCGGCGCGGCCGGGATGGCCGGCGAGTTCGGGCACGTGCACATCCCGCTGACCGGGCTGCTCGCCCCCGGCCAGCCGGAACCGACCTGCGCCTGCGGTTTCGTCGGGGACGCCGAGAGCATCGCCTCGCTGACCGGGATCCGGCGCAGCCTGCTGCCGTTCTGGTTGGGGCGCCACCCCGACCACCCGCTCGCCGCCGAGCCGGCGGACCGGGCCGCCAAGCTGCTGCGCGGGTACGCCGAGCGCGGCGACGAACTGGCCCGGGAGGTCTTCGCCCAGCAGGCGGCGGCGCTGGGCCGGCTGTTCACCATCGCGGCCAACTTCACCGACCCGCACGCGTACTTCGTCGGGGGTGGGGTGGTGGAGGCGGCGCCGGAGTTCCGGGAGTGGTTCCTGGCCACCGTGCGGGAGAACACCGTGCTCCGCGCGGAGCAGGCGGCGGTGGCCACCTTCGCCCTGGTGCCCGACCGCGACATGGCCGGCGCGCGCGGCGTGGCCATCGCCGCGTTGGAGGCGCTGCGCGCCGCTCCCGTCTCCCGGCCCACCCTGGCGGCCTGACCCGCCCCGGCGGCCGACCGGGTTGACCATGGAGTTCGCGTCCCGGATCGGGCCATCCGGGACGCGAACTTCGTGACCAACCCGATGGGTGGGCCGGGGTCAGCCGCGAGGTGGGGCGGTGGCGAAGGCCGCCCAGGCGGCCGGGGGGAAGAGCAGCACCGGGCCGGCCGGGTCCTTCGAGTCGCGGACCGCGACCCGGTCGGGCACGGTCGCCAGCTCCACGCAGGCGCCCTGGTCCCCGCTGTATGTGCTCTTGCGCCAGCTGGCCGTCGCCAGCGCCGCGCTGATCGTCGGTGTCATGGTCCTACCGTCCCTTCAACAGTTGCAGGAGCTGGTCGCGGCTGTCCGTCGGGCTGAGCGCGACGGTCCGCAGGTGTTCCATGATCTTGGTGCAGGTACGCAGGTCGCCCGGCCGGTCGAGGACCATCTGCCCGGCGACCGTCTCCACCGAGGCGATGATCGGGTCCTCGGGGTCGGCGAACTCGAGGATGTGCAGCGAGCCGCGGGTACCCCGGTGGTAGCCCGCCGCCAGCGGGATGACCTGCACCGTGACGTTGGGCAGCTCGGCCATCTTGAGCAGGTGGTGCAGCTGCCGTTCCATCACCGAGTGGTCACCGACCGGGCGCAGCAGGGCACCCTCGTCGATGATCGCGTCGAAGATGGGCGGGTCGTCGGCGGTGATCCGCTGCTGCCGGTCCAGCCGTAACTGCACCCGCTGCTCGACCTGGTCGTCGCCGAGAGTGTGCGGCCCGCCGCGCATCACGCCCCGGATGTAGTCCGCGGTCTGCAACAGGCCGGGCACCACCGAGGGCTCGAAGTTGGCGATGCCGGTCGCCTCCGCCTCCAGGGCGATGAAGTCGATGGTGCGTTTGTCCAGCAGGTGTGAGTACGGCACCCACCAGCCGGGCTTGCGGGTGTCCTTGGCCAACTGCACCGCCGCGGCGATGTCGTCCGACCCGACGCCGTAGAGGCTGAGCAGCGCGCGCACGGTGGCGGGGTTGACCAGCGTCTGGGCGTTCTCATAGCGGGACAGGGTGCTGCGGGTGCTGTTGATCTCGTCGGCGGCGGCCTCGAGGGTCAGGCCGGCGGCCTCGCGGTGGGTGCGCAGGGCGATGCCCAGCCGGCGGGCCCGGGCGGTCTTCGGAGCCATACGTTGATGGTGACATATGTTCACGGGAAGGTGTGCATGAGAGAACGTCGATGAGAGTTGCATTCACGCGTGTCCACCTGTCAATCTGTGATGGCGTCCTCACCAACGGTTGTCGTGGCGACGGCGGTGGTGAGCGACCGGAGGGGATGGGGCGCGTGGCGATCGGGTTTACTCCCCCGTACCCGATCGCCACGTGCCACCCGCGACCGTCCACCGGGAGGACTTCGCCGATGACCGTGACCGGACACCGGGGCGAGCGGCGATGACCCGCTTCCTCGTGGTGCTCACCGACGTCCGCCCCGTGGAGGGCGAGATCCGGGACGAGCGACGGGCCCCCGAGCGGCGCCGCCAGGTGGTCGGTGCGAGCAGCCGGGAGGCCGCCGACCGGATCGCCGGGGCGTTCATGGCGCTGGGCATGGTGCGCGCCGGGCGGCAGCGGGTGAAGGTGATCGCCGTCGGTCGCCGGCACGGTGCCGTCAGCGTCGGAGGCGACTGAGTCGACTACGCACCGTATCGGTACGGGTGACCGTTTGCGAGGGAGGTACGCGTCCTCCTGGGTATCACCATCGGCGCGCCGCCACCCACAGTAAGGTCGACCGGGTGAGCGCCGCTGGCGGCTCCGCAGTCGCGTACCGAGAGGTGACCCAGTGACCACCCCAGGCAAGACCCGCGTGGCGATCGTCTTCGGCGGCCGCAGCCCCGAGCACGGCATCTCCTGCGTCAGCGCCGGCAGTGTGCTCGGCGCGCTGGACCCCGACGAGTTCGAGGTGGTGCCGGTCGGCATCACCCGCCAGGGGCAGTGGGTGTTGGCCAGCGGTGACCCGGCCCGGCTCGCCATCAGCGACCGCAAGCTCCCGGAGATCACCGCCGGCTCCGGCGCCGAGGTGGTGCTCCGCGCCGACCCGACGGCGGGTGGCCTGATGGTGCTCGACCCGACCGAGGGGCCCCGGGCGCTCGCCGACGTGGACGTGGTCTTCCCGGTGCTGCACGGCGCGTACGGCGAGGACGGCACCATCCAGGGGATGCTGGAGATGGCCGACATTCCGTACGTCGGGGCGAACGTCTTCGCCTCCGCCGCCGCGATGGACAAGGAGTTCACCAAGAAGCTCTGCGCCGCCGAGGGCATCCCGGTCGGCCCGTACGCGGTGCTGCGCAACGGGATGACCCTCAGCGAGCAGGACAAGCAGCGGCTCGGCCTGCCGGTCTTCGTCAAGCCGTCCCGGGCCGGCTCGTCGTTCGGCATCACCAAGGTCGACGACTGGGCGCAGCTCGAGGCGGCGGTCGCCACCGCCCGCGAGATCGACACCAAGGTGCTGGTCGAGGGCGCGATCGTCGGCCGGGAGATCGAGTGCGGGGTGCTGGAGGGCGAGGCCGGCGGCGCGCCCGAGGCGTCCGTGCTGGCCGAGGTGCGGGTGGTCTCCGGCCACGACTGGTACGACTTCGAGGCCAAGTACATCGACGACGCCTGCGAGTACGACATCCCCGCCGGGCTGCCGGAGGAGGTGACCCGGCAGGTGCGCGAGTACGCCACCCGGGCGTTCACCGCGCTGGACTGCTCCGGCCTGGCCCGGGTCGACTTCTTCGTCACCCCGGAGCTGGACGTCTACCTCAACGAGATCAACACGATGCCGGGCTTCACCCCGACCTCGATGTTCCCCCGGATGTGGGCGGCCTCCGGCCTGGAGTACCCCAAGCTGGTCAACCGCCTCATCCGCACCGCCCTGCACCGCAACACCGGCCCCCGCTGACCCTGACCCGGCCCCGCGCGCACCTCGCTCAAGATCCGCCCACGTTCACGGAAAGAGTGGCCATCCGCGCCCGAATGGCCACTCTTTCTCGGAAAGTGCACCCGAATCCGGGCGTCGGCCCGGGGGCCGGGGCCCGGGGGGAGGGGAAGGGGGGGAGGGGTCAGGGGGTGCAGCCGGCGGGGGTGTCGCCGGCGGAGGGGACCGAGGCGACCACGGCGTCGGCGAGCGGGGCGATCCACTGCAACGGCTGCTCGTACGCGCGGGGGACGGTCACCCGGACCGCGGTCTCCCGGTCGACGGTGGTGAGCACGGTCGCGCCGGCCTCTTCGGCCGCGTACCAGCAGACCTTGTTGATCGTCCAGACGTCGCCGGTGGCCGGGACGGCCGGCTCGGCTCCGCCGCAGGCCACGGTGAGCGCCGGATCGCCGTACGCGGCGTTCTGCTCGGCACCGGCGGTCACCGGCCGCTGGGCCAGGTCCCGCACCGACGGGGGGAGCTGCGACATCAGCGCCCGGCAGACGGTGGCCGGCCGGGCGGCCAGCGCCGGGGCGGCCATCTCGACCGGGGTGGTGGACTGCGGGCGGGCGCTGACGGCGGTGGGGCTGGGCGCGGCGGCCGGGGTGTCCGGTGCCAGCTTGGCGAAGGTGAATCCGGCCACAGCCACCGTCACGGGCACCGCGACCAGGGTGGCGACCAGCGCGGCGCGGCGGGTCGACCGGTCCCAGCCCGGCTTGCGGGCGGCGGTCGGCGTGGCCGGCTTGCGGCCGGCGGTCTGCTCGGCCGGCTCGGCGCCGGCGGTCGGGGAGGAAGTCATCTCGTCCACTTACAGGCGCACCACCGAACACGTGAGGGTGCGGGTGATGCCGGGCACCATCTGCACCTTGCTGACGATGAGTTTGCCGAGCTCGTCGACGGTGTTCGCCTCGGTGAGCACCACCACGTCGTACGGCCCGGTGACGGCGTCGACCCGTACCACGCCGGCAAGGTCCGCGATCAGCCCGGCCACGTCACGCGCCCGGCCGACCTCGGTCTGGATGAGGATGTACGCCTGTACCACGACTCGACCTCCGTCCGTCGCCGCCCGTGGGCGGCCCGAAGGGTGAAAGTACCTTACGGAGCAGGCGTGATCCCTATCGGTGGTCGAGGGGAAGCAGTGAGCGAGCGCGGCGAGGGAGTGCCATGAGTGTCGCGGGTGTCGGGGAGTTCGGCCTGATCGACCGGGTGACCGCGCGGCTGACGTACGGATCGAGCTGCCTGCTCGGTCCGGGCGACGACGCCGCGGTGGTGGCCGCCCCGGACGCGCGGGTGGTCGCGTCGACGGACGTGCTGGTCGAGGGGCGGCACTTCCGGCGGGACTGGTCCGGCGCGCGGGACGTCGGCCACCGGGCGGCGGCGGCCAACCTGGCCGACATCGCGGCCATGGGGGCCACCCCGACCGCGCTGCTGGTCGCCCTCTGCATGCCGACAGACCTGGAGACGGCCTGGGCGGAGGAGTTGGCCGACGGGCTGGCCGCGGAGGCGGCCACGGTGGGGGCGAGCGTGGTGGGCGGGGACATGTCCGCCAGCCCGACCCTGACCATCGCCGTCACCGCCCTCGGCGACCTGGGCGGCCGGGCGCCGGTGGTGCGCTCCGGGGCGCGGCCCGGGGACGTGGTCGCGGTGGCCGGGCGCAGCGGCTGGGCGGCGGCCGGGCTGACCGTGCTCTCCCGCGGGTTCCGCACGCCCCGGCTGCTGGTCGAGGCGTACCGGCGGCCGGCGGTCCCGTACGCCGCCGGCCCGCACGCGGCCCGGCTCGGGGCCACCGCCATGATCGACATCTCCGACGGGCTGGTGGCCGACCTGGGGCACGTGGCGAAGGCCAGCGGGGTCGGCCTGGACGTGCACCGGGACGCCTTCGAGGTGCCCCGGCAGATGCGGGACGCCGCGCAGGCGCTCGGCGTCGACCCGTACTCGTGGATCCTCGGCGGGGGCGACGACCACGCGCTCGCGGCCACCTTCCCGCGTTCGGTGGCGCTGCCCGACGAGTGGCGGCCGGTCGGCCGGGTGGTGGAGGGCGCCGGCGTCACCGTCGACGGTGAGAAGTACGACGGTCGGGGCGGCTGGGACCACTTCCGGTAAGGGGTGGTCGTACCCTTCACCCGTGAGTGAGATCGAGATTCGCCCGCTGGCCTTCGACTCGCCGGTGGCGCGGTCGCTGATCAGCGCGGCCCTGGCCGACCTCGGCGAACGGTACGGCGGCAGCGGCGACGACACGCCGGTCGACGCGGGCGAGTTCGTCCCACCGCAGGGCGCCTTCCTGGTCGCGTACCTCGACGGCGAACCGGTCGGCTGCGGCGGCTGGCGCAGCCACGGCGACGACACCGCCGAGCTGAAGCGGATGTACACCGCCCCGACCGCCCGGGGCCGCGGGGTGGCCCGCGCCGTGCTGGCCGCCGTCGAGGAGTCCGCCCGCTACCACGGGCGCAAGCGGATGATCCTGGAGTGCGGCGACAAGCAGCCCGAGGCGATCGGCATGTACACCTCGGCCGGGTACGAGCCGATCCCCAACTTCGGCTTCTACGCCGACGCGCCGGGCTGCCTCTCCTTCGGCCGTACCCTCTGACCGGCCCGGCGGGGTCGGCCTCAGCCGACGCTGATCTCCACCAGCCCCGCCGCGTGCCGGGCGGCCCGGGTCGCCTCGGCGGGGTCGTCGCCCCAGGTCAGCACCAGACCGCTGCGCCGGGCCGAGGAGACCACCTCGCCGAGGATCTCGCCGACCGCGACGTCCACCTGTGCGCTGAGCACCCCGGGCGCCCGCAGCGCGGCGCGCACGCCCGTCACGGCGGTCACCGTGCCGGGCGGGGCGAGCAGGAACTCCACCGCCGCCGCGCCCGCCGGCCGGGCCGGCAGCGCGGGCCGTTCGCCGCGCAGCAGCCGCAGGTACGCGGGGATGAACCCGCAGTCGTACGCGACCGAGACCAGCGCGGCGATCATGTCACCGGGCAGTCGGGCGGCGCACTCCACCAGGGTCGGCACCCCGTCGGCGACGATCCACTCGCTGTGCAGCACCCCGGTGCGGAACCCGGCCGCCGCCGCCAGCCGGGTGGCGACCTCGACCAGCTCGGCCCGGGCGGCCGCGGGCAGGGCCGACGGCACGGTGTGACCGGTCTCGACCGGTCGGGGGCCGGGCAGCACCCGCTTGTCGGTGACGTTGGCGAAGCACACCTCGCCGTCGGCGACCAGCAGCTCGACGCTGTGCTCCGGGCCGACGACCAGCTGCTCGACCAGCACCTCGGTGGGCAGGCCCCGGTCGGTGGCCTCGGGCGGCTCCTCCGGCGCGGCCGTCGTCGCCCAGGCCGAGGCGATCGCTGCCGGCTCGGTGATCAGCTGCACGCCCAGGCTGCCGGAGCGCCGGGTCGGCTTCAGCACGCACCGGCCGCCGAAGCGCTCGGCGAAGGCCGCCGCCCGCTCGGGCGTGCCGACGAGCTCGTACGCCGGGTTGGGCAGCCCGGCCCCGGCCGCGACCTGCCGCATCCGGTGCTTGTCGGCGAAGACCTCGGCGGCCCCCGGGCCGGCCCCGGGCAGGCCGAGCCGGTCGGCCAGCCGGGCGGCGGCCGGGACGGCGTACTCGATGCCGGGCACCACCAACCGCGCGGCGGCCAGCCCGGGCTCCCGGGCCAGCAGCGCGTCGACGTCCAGCCCGGTCTGGTACTCGGCGGGCACCACCCGCGAGACGACGGGCAGGTCGGCCGCGAGCGCCGCGACGTTCCGGCGGTGGATGACGTCGGGCTCCTCGATCAGCACGACGGCGCCGGGCGGGAGCTGCTCGTCGAGCCAGTGCAGCATGCCGAGCGCGGCCCCGACGAAGATCAGCTCGTCGCGGCCCAGGTCCAGGTCCAGGTCCACCGGTCGGTCCTCCGTACGGCGTCGGTGCGCCGAGGCCGGAGACCGGTCGGTCGGGCGGCGCAGGCAGACCGTAGCCGGGCGCCCGGGGCGGGTCGAGAAAGTCGTCGGGGACCGGTCACCGGCGCGGCGATCGACCCCGGACACGACAGAACCGGCGGACCGTCACGGCCCGCCGGTGCTGGCGAATGTTCGAGCTGGAGGCGTTACCGCGTCAGGCGCGGGTGACCTTGCCGGCCTTGATGCACGAGGTGCAGACCTGCATCTTCTTGGTGTTACCGCCACCGGCCGGGGTACGCACCGACTGGATGTTCGGGTTCCAGCGGCGGTTGGTCCGCCGGTGCGAGTGGGACACGTTGTGGCCGAAGCCCGGTCCCTTGCCACAGACGTCGCACACGCTAGCCACGGGATACTCCTGGGATTGATACGTTCATGAGGTCGCCGGCAGGCGCTGCCCGGGCAACCTGGCCAGGTTACCCGATGAACGGGGGGTCCGACCAACCGCCCCGGACGGACCGGGCGGGTGTCGGTGCGCGACAGTAGGCTTCTGGCCGTGCTGGACACCCTCGACGCCGCCGCGGTGCGCCGCTGGTGCGTGGGTGGGCTCACCGCGCTGCGGCGCCACCAGGGCGAGATCGACGAGCTCAACGTATACCCCGTCCCCGACGGCGACACCGGCACCAACATGGTGCTCACCCTCACCTCCGCTCAGCAGGCGCTGGCGATGGACCTCGACACCCTCCCGGGGGACGGGCCCACCGCGCACGGGCACGCGCTGCGGCTGATGGCGCGCGGGGCGCTGCTCGGCGCCCGGGGCAATTCCGGGGTGATCCTGTCGCAGATCCTGCGCGGCCTGGCCGACGCGCTCGCCCCCGTCCCGGCCGTGGCCGGCCGGGCGCTGGCCGTCGCGCTGCGCGCCGCCGCCGACGCGGCCTACGCGGCCGTCGCCCGCCCGGTGGAGGGGACACTGCTGACCGTGGTCGCGGCCGCCGCGACGGCCGCCGAGCAGGCCGACAGCGACGACCTGCGCACGGTGGCCCGGGCGGCGGCGGGCGAGGCCGCCCGCGCCCTGGCCCGCACCCCGGAGCAACTGCCCGAGCTGGCTCGGGCCGGCGTCGTCGACGCCGGCGGCCGGGGGCTCTGCCTGCTGCTCGACGCGCTGGTCGAGGTGGTCACCGGGGAGAGCCCACCCCGGCCGGCGCCGGTGACCCGGGCGGTCCGCCCGCCGCTCACCACCGTCCGCGAGGCCGGCTCCGCCGAGTACGCGTACGAGGTGCAGTTCCTGCTCGACGCCGACCACGAGTCGGTGGCCCGGATGCGCGCCGAACTGGCCGGGCTGGGCGACTCGCTGGTGGTGGTCGGCGACGGCGCCTCACCGGCGGCCTCCACCACCTGGAACGTGCACGTGCACGTCAACGACGTGGGCGCCGCGGTCGAGGCGGGCGTGGTCGCCGGCCGGCCGTACCGGATCTCGGTGACCCGCTTCGCCGACCAGGCCGCGCCGGCGCCCCGGCCCGGCCCGGCCGCCGACGGCCGGGCGGCCGTGGTGGTCGCGGCCGGCGCGGGCATCGCGGAGCTCTTCGCCGGCGAGGGCGCCACGGTCGTGCCGGGCAACCCGTCCACCGGCGAGCTGCTGGACGCGATCCGCGCCACCGACGCGGCCCGCGTGGTGGTGCTCCCGAACGACCCGAACACCCAGGCCGTGGCGAGCGCCGCCGCGAAGGAGGCGCACCGGCTGGGCATCAAGGTCAGCGTGGTGCCGACCCGCTCACCGGTGCAGGCGCTGGCCGCGCTCGCGGTGCGCGACCCGCGGCGGCGCTTCGAGGACGACGTGATCGCGATGGCCGAGGCCGCTGGCGCCTGCCGGTACGCCGAGGTCTGCCACGCCAGCCGGGAGGCGCTGACCGTGGCCGGCCCCTGCCGCCCCGGCGACGTGCTGGCGCTGGTGGAGGGGGAGGTGCACCTGATCGGCGCCGACCTGGTCGACACCTGCGCCGCCGTGGTGGACCGGATGCTGGGCGGCGGTGGCGAGCTGGTCACCCTGCTCACCGGCGCGGACGCCCCGGACGGTCTCGCCGACGCGGTGCGCGCGCACGTCGGCCGGCGCTGGCCGTTCGTCGAGGTGCAGGCGTACCCGGGCGGCCAGCCGCACTATCCGCTCCTGGTGGGGGTCGAATGACGTCCAAGCCGTCCACGGTGGACACGCCGCTGAAGAAGCTGGTCGGGGAGAAGACGGCCAAGGCCCTGGCCAGCCACCTCGACCTGCACACCGCCGGCGACCTGGTCTACCACTTCCCCCGCCGGTACGACGAGCGCGGCGAGCACACGGACATCCGCTCCCTCGACGTCGGCGAGCAGGTCACCGTGCTGGCCCAGGTGCAGCGCACGGCGGTGCGGCCGATGCGCCAGCGCCGGGGCAACCTGCTGGAGGTGACCGTCGGCGACGGCTCCGGCGGCGTACTCACCCTGACCTTCTTCGGCAACCAGGCGTGGCGGGAGCGGGAGCTGCGCCCCGGGCGCTGGGGGCTCTTCGCCGGCAAGGTCACCGAGTTCCGGGGCAAGCGGCAGCTCAACGGCCCGGAATACCAGCTCCTCGGGGATTCGACCGACGGCGAGGCGGCGGCGAGCGAGGAGATCGAGGAGTTCGCGGGCGCGCTGATCCCGGTCTACCCGGCCGCCGCGGCCGTACCGACCTGGGTGATCGCCCGCTGCGTCCGGGTGGTGCTGGACACTTTCACCCCGCCGGAGGACCCGCTGCCGGCGACCGTGCGGGCCGGGCGCAACCTGGTCGGCATCGGCACCGCCCTGCGGGAGATCCACCGCCCCTCCAGCAAGGAGGAGCTGTACCGGGCCCGCCGCCGGCTCAAGTGGGACGAGGCGTTCGCCGTCCAGCTCACCCTGGTGCAGCGCAAGCACCGGGCGGCGTCCTGGCCGGCCCGGCCCCGCCCGCCGAAGCCCGGCGGCCTGCTCGACGCGTTCGACGCCCGGCTGCCGTACGAGCTGACCTCCGGCCAGCGCGACGTCGGCGTGCAGATCGCCGCCGACCTGGCCACCCCGCACCCCATGCACCGGCTGTTGCAGGGCGAGGTGGGTTCCGGCAAGACGGTGGTGGCGCTGCGGGCCATGCTCCAGGTGGTCGACGCCGGGGGGCAGGCGGCGCTGCTCGCCCCGACCGAGGTGCTCGCCGCGCAGCACTACCGGGGCATGCTGGACCTGCTCGGGCCGCTGGCCACGGCCGGTGAGCTGGGCGCGGCCGACGACGCCACCCGGGTGGAGCTGGTCACCGGTTCGCTCGGGGCGGCGGCCCGGCGGCGGGCGCTGACCGAGGTCGCGGAGGGGCGGGCCGGCATCGTGCTCGGCACTCACGCCCTGCTCTACGAGGGGGTGGACTTCGCCGACCTGGGCCTGGTGGTCGTCGACGAGCAGCACCGGTTCGGCGTCGAACAGCGCGACGCGCTGCGGTCCAAGGCCGACCAGCCGCCGCACGTGCTGGTGATGACCGCGACGCCGATCCCGCGCACGGTGGCGATGACGGTCTACGGCGACCTGGAGACCTCCACCCTGTCCCAGCTGCCGCAGGGCCGCTCCCCGATCGCCTCGCACGTGGTGCCGGCGGCGGAGAAGCCGGCCTTCCTGGACCGGGCCTGGCGCCGGCTGCGCGAGGAGGTGGCCGCCGGCCACCAGGCGTACGTGGTGTGCCCGCGGATTGGCGAGGGGCCGCAGAGCGAGGAGGAGCCGCCGCGGGAGGACGACAACGGGCGGCGGCCCCCGCTGGCCGTGACGGAGGTGGCGCCGCTGCTCGCCGAGGGGCCGCTGCACGGGCTGCGGATCGGCGTCCTGCACGGAAAGCTGCCCGCCGACGAGAAGGACGCGGTGATGCGCTCCTTCGCCGACGGGAAACTGGACGTGCTGGTCGCCACCACCGTGGTGGAGGTCGGCGTCAACGTGCCGAACGCCACCGTGATGATCGTGCTCGACGCCGACCGGTTCGGCGTCTCCCAGCTGCACCAGCTGCGCGGCCGGGTGGGTCGGGGCACCGCCCCCGGGCTCTGCCTGCTGGTGACCGAGGCGGCCGAAGGGTCCTCGGCCCGGGAACGCCTCGACGCGGTGGCCTCCACCACGGACGGTTTCAAGCTGGCCGAACTGGACCTGGAACAGCGCCGGGAGGGCGACGTGCTCGGCGCCACCCAGTCGGGCCGCCGCTCGCACCTGCGGCTGCTGTCGCTGCTGCGCGACACCGACCTGATCCGCGACGCCCGCGCCGAGGCGATCACCCTGGTCGAGGAGGACCCGGAGCTGGAACGGCACCCGGCGCTGGCCGCGTCGGTCGCCGTGCTGGTGGACGAGGAGCGCGCGGAGTACCTGGAAAAGGGCTGAGCTCGGCCTCGCCGGTGTCGACCGGCGTGACGACCTCCTTCATCTCGGGCAGCCGGCTCGGCGCGACGCGGCTCGGCGAGTTCGCGGTCCTGCATACCCTCGGCGGCCGCCGTCGCGTGTCCCCGATCCCGCCGCCCGCCGGTCGGTCTCGTCGGACGGGACCGGTGTCCTGGCCCCTGTCGAGCTGATGACGTAGACGACTCACGGCGGCGGGTGGCCCGGGCGGGGGCGATCTGCTGCGCCCCGCGCACGACGACTCCTGCCGTCACCCGTCCTGCGCCGTCATCCGTGCCGCGCCAACCCCGTGCCGTCCCACGGCCGCCGGCCGGCCCTGGCGTACGTGCACCGGCAGTGCGACCCCGTGCCGTCCCACGGCCTCATGCCGTCCCACGGCCTCATGCCGTCCCAAGGCCCCGTGCCGTGCCACGCGCCGTTGCCGTGGCGTGCTGCGGCATCGCCCCGGACTCGCTCGCGCTGAATCGTTCACGCCATCAGTTCGACAGGGCGTGCAGAGGTGGCGTCGGCCCTGCGCGGGTGCGGCGCGCCGTGCGAACCGGGCGCCGACGGCGCGCTGGAGGCGCTGGCCTGCGTGGGCACCGGTCGAGCTGAGCCCGGCCGGGCGCTGTCGCGGATCCAACGCGGGCGGGCGGGAGCGGCGCGAGGGCGCGCCGACCGGTCGGTCGACGCGCCCTCGGCTTCAGGCAGGTGGTGCTCAGGCGGTGAAGCGCACCCGGCGGCGGCGGGCCACCACGAACAGGATCGCGCCCGCGGCCAGCAGCACGACGGCACCGGCGGCGATGCCACCGGTGGCGGCGCCGGTGACCGGCAGGCCACCACCCTCACCCTCGTCGCACTTCTTCGGCTGGGTGTACTCGATGGTCTCGGAGCCCTCGACCACGTCGTAGGAGACGGTGACCTTCAGGCCCTGGTATGCGTCGAAGCTGACCGAGCTGGTCTTGCCCGGGCTCGACTCGAGCTTCTTGGTGACGCCCTTCTCGGTGGTGAACGTGGCGGTGAAGGGGATGCCCTTCGCCGGGTTCTCCACGATGAAGGTCATCTCGTCGCAGGTCTCCTCGAGCCGGAACACCGGCTCCTCCGGCGCGCTCGGCGTGGTGGCCGACGGGGTCGCGCTCGGGCTGGTGGTCGACGGCGACGGGGTGACCTCGGGGGACTTGGTCGGCTCCGGGGACTTCGTCGGCTCCGGCGTGGTCGGCGACGGCGACGGCGACTCGGTTGCGGCGCAGTCGCCGGCCGGCTGCGCGGAGACGGTGCGCTCCTCGGTGATGATCCGGTCGCCCCGCTCCCACCGGGCCTCGACGGTCAGCTTGAGCTCCGGCAGCGCCCCGGTGAAGGTGTGCGCCTGGGTGCCGGTCAGCGGGCCGTCACCCTTCTTGGGCAGCACCGCGTTCAGCGCCAGCGCGCCGGTGAAGTCACCCGGCACGGTCGACTCGAGCTTGGTGATGGTGCCGGCGAGGTCGGTCTCGCTGTTGCCGACGGTCCAGCTGACGATGATCTTGCCGTCCGGCGCGGCGCAGTAGGTGCCCGAGGGCTCGGGGTGGTGGGCCATCGCGGGTCCGGCGACCGTGGCGACGCCGGCGAGGCCGATCAGCGTGCCGGCGGCGATTGCGGCGACGCGCCGGAACTTCAGGCGGTTCACGTGTACTCCTGACGGGGGGAGGTTCGCGGGGTGTGCGGCCGGGGAGGCGGGAGCCGGCGGGACCGAGCGGTCGTGCGGGACCGAGCGGTCGTGGCTCAGCGCAACATCCTCGGGGTCGCGGCGCGTCCGCGCGAGCGCGAGCGCGCCGGGTGAATGTACCGACGGGTAGTGGGCGGTCCCGCCGCCGAGGGCGGTTGTTGCCGTTTCGAGATCATCGATAGACCGAGCGTCACCGGACGACTGCGGACTCCAGAATGGACGGCTGGTACGCGAAGGGCGCGCCGACCGGTCGGTCGGCGCGCCCTCAGGCGATCACAGTGGATCAGGCGGTGAAGCGGATCCGTCGGCGTCGGGCCACGACGAAGAGCACCGCACCGGCCGCCAGCAGGGCCAGCGCGCCCGCGGCGATGCCGCTGGCCGCCGCGCCGGTCACCGGCAGGCCCGCACCGGGCGTACCGCCGCCCGCGCCGCCCTCGGCGCAGTCCTTCGGCTGCTCCCAGGCCAGCGGCCCACCGGAGTCCAGGTCGCCGGTCACCGTCACGGTGAGGCCCTTGCTGGCCGTGAAGCTGACGGAGCCGGTGCGGCCCGGCTCGACGGTCAGCGTCTTCGCCTCGCCCTTGCTCGGGGTGAAGGTCGAGGTGACGGTCGCGCCGTCCTCCGGGTTGCTGATCCGGAAGGTCATCGCGTCGCAGGTCGACTCGTAGTCGGCGTCCGGCGCGCCGACCTCGGGCCGCTGGCAGTCCTCGGGCTTCTGCCAGCCGCCGGTGAAGTCCTTCATGCCCGCGGCGGCCACGCCGATCTCCTGCGCCTGCCCGGGGTTGAGCTTCCGCGTCTCGATCTTGCGCATGGGCACGGTGACGGTCTGGGTGAAGCCGCCGCTGCCGGTGATGGTGAAGATCGCCGCGGCGTTGCCGGTGCGGTTGACCATGGTCAGCTCGACGCCGCCCGCGCAGTCGGACTCGGCGATCACCTCGGGCGCCGCCGAGCAGCTGCCCGAGCCGCCGTTGTACCAGCCCTTCGGGCCGGTGGACCGGGCGCCGATGCCGGAGGGGCTGCCGACCTTGCGGTCGCCGTACCGGTCGCTGGTGTCGGTCAGCGGGTCGATGATCGTGCTGCCGAAGAGGAAGTCGACCTGGGTGTGGCAGGTCGGCACCTCGACCCGGAAGTCCAGGGTGGCCACACCCAGCTGACCGTCGCCAACGCCGACGAACTTCTTGATCGACTTGTCGAGCACGTACTGCGGCACGGCGAATGTGGCCGACGGCGTCACGTACGACACCAGGGCCAGCTCCTGCTGCTCGCCTGCGCAGAGCGGGCCGTTGGTGAGGGTGATCGAGGCCTCGCCCTTCGGGCCGTCGAAGGTGTGCGTGTACGTCGCGTCGACGGCCTTGACGCAGTTCGGCGCCGGCTGCGTCGGCGTGCTCGACGAGGCCGTCACGGTCGGGGAGGCCGACGGCGAGGGCGACGTGTTGGTGGCGCCCGCCGGGGCCGTGCAGGCGAAGGCCGTGGCGAGGCCGGCCAGCGCGGCGGCGGCCACGGCGAGCGGTCGCCGGAGCGAGGGCTGGGGACGGATCACGCGTACTCCCGGGGTGAAGATGCGTCAGGGTGCGGCGTGGGGTGGCGGTGGCGTTGGTCCCGGTCGCATTGCGGCACGTCCCGTGACGGAGCGCTCCCCGGCGCCGCGTGGCCGGCGGAGCGTCGCCGGCACCCGGCCGACCCTAAACGGATCGCCGTCGGCGCTACAGCGCTCAGGATGGACTAAGGATCATGTTATTGATCTGAGATCATTGATATACCGGCAGTGATCATGAGGGCACCGGTCCGGCACGCACCGTGTCGGCCGGGCCGGCTCGACTGTCGCGTAGCGTCATCTCCATGAGCAGGGGTAGACCGTGACCCGGATCGTCGCCGGCACGCTCGGCGGCCGGCGGATCGCCGCGCCGCCCGGCGCCGGCACCCGACCCACCTCCGACCGGGTCCGCGAGGCGTTGTTCAGCGCGGTGCAGACCGAGATCGACCTGGTCGGCGCCCGCTTCGCCGACCTGTACGCCGGCTCCGGCGCGGTCGGGCTGGAGGCGCTCTCCCGGGGCGCCCAGCACGTGCTGCTGGTCGAGTCCGACCCGCGTGCCGCGCGCGTCATCAGGGAGAACGTCGCCGCGCTCCGGGCCGCCCCGGCCGCCCGGCTGGTCACCGGCAAGGTGGCCGGCGTGCTCGCGGCCGGTCCGGGTGGCGAGCCGTACGACGTCGTCTTCGCCGACCCGCCGTACGCGGTGCCCGACGCCGAGATCACCGCCATGCTGGCCGCCCTGGTGGAACACGACTGGCTGGCCCCGGGAGCGCTGGTGGTGGTGGAGCGCTCCAGCCGCACCGGCCCCGTCGAGTGGGTGGAAGGCGTCACCGCGGAGCGCAGTCGCCGTTACGGCGAGACCTCCCTTTGGTACGGTCGCCGATCATGAGACGTGCGGTGTGTCCCGGCTCGTTCGACCCGGTCACCAACGGACACCTCGACATCATCGGACGGGCCAGCCGGCTCTTCGACGAGGTGATCGTCGGCGTGCTGGTGAACCAGGCCAAGAGTGGCCTGTTCACCGTCGAGGAGCGGATCGACATGCTCCGCGAGGTGACCTCCTCGTACGAGAACGTCCGGGTCGAGTCCTTCCGTGGCCTGCTGGTCGACTTCTGCCGAGCGCAGGAGGCGAGCGTGCTGATCAAGGGCCTGCGGGCGGTCAGTGACTTCGACTACGAGTTGCAGATGGCGCAGATGAACATCGGCCTCGCCGGGGTCGAGACGTTGTTCATGCCGACCAACCCGCTCTACTCCTTCCTCTCCTCCAGCCTGGTCAAGGACGTGGCGAAGTGGGGTGGCGACATCTCCGCGCACGTGCCGGACGTGGTACGCCACGAGCTGGTCGCCCGGCTCGGCCCCGAGCACCGCGGCTGACACCTCGCCGCGTACCGCCGCCCGCCGGTCCCGGCGGGCGGCTCGTCGCGACGCGCCGCGCCGGGGCGGATCGGGCGGGGCTCGCCCGCGCAGGACATCATGTGTGGAGCGGGAACCCGGCCGTAACCCGCATCATGTAGGTCGGCCGACGAACGACAGGAGTGAGGTACCGGTGGACCCGCTCGATCGCATCGACGAACTGATCGCCATGGTGGAGCAGGCCCGCTCCGTCCCGATGTCGCGGAACAACTGCATGGTCGACCGGGGCGAGATGATCGCGGTCCTGGACGAGCTGCGCGCCGAACTCCCCGCCGACCTGCGCCGGGCCGCCGCCCTCCTGGAGGAGCGGGACAAGATCATGGAGGCCGGCAAGCGGGAGGCCGACCGGATCATCAGCGAGGGTGAGGCGGAACACGCCCGCCTGGTGTCGGTGAACGAGATCACCGTCTCGGCGGAGCACGAGGGGGCCCGGATCATCGCGGAGGCCCGGGCCGAGGCGCAGCGGCTGCGCGACGAGGTCGACGACTACGTCGACACGGCGCTGGCCAACTTCGAGCAGTTCCTGACCCGGGCGCTGGCCTCGATAGAGCGCGGCCGGGACAAGATGCACGCGCTGCGCGAGATCGGCACCTTCGGTGGGGACGAGGCCGAACGCCCGCTACCCTTCTGAGCGGCACCTCACCAGCCGACACCTCAGGTGGGCGTCGCCCCCGGTTCGACGCTGGGGCCCTCGCCCAGGTAACCTTTTTTGTCGGCCTCTCACCGGCCGGAGTCTGACTATGCCCAAACACTCGCCATCGACACTCAATCCCAGGTCGCCGCTGGTCCTCGACACGAGGGACCTGCCGCGCCGGCCTGGTGCGTTGCGTACGGTCAAGCGGGTCGCCTCGGCACCGGCGGACCTCGGCGTGGAGTTGATCGGCGTGCCGGAGGGCGCGGACCTCGACCTCGACCTGAGGTTGGAGTCGGTGTCCGAGGGCGTGCTCGTCTCCGGGACCATCAGCGGTCCCGTCCGGGGCGAGTGCGGCCGGTGCCTGCGCCAGATCAACGACTCGGTGGTCGTGAACATCCAGGAGCTGTACGCGTACGAGAACAGCACCACGGACGACACGACCGACGAGGACGAGGTAGGCCGGATGCAGGGCGATCTGATCGACCTGGAGCCGGCGCTGCGGGACGCGGTGGTGCTGACGCTGCCGACCAACCCGCTCTGCCGGGAGGACTGCCCAGGACTGTGCCCCGAGTGCGGGGTGCACTGGGACGATCTGCCGGCCGATCACAGCCACCAGCAGATCGACCCGCGTTGGGCGGGCCTGTCGCAACTGAACCGTACAGAGGAGTAGGAACCGTGGCCGTCCCGAAGCGCAAGATGTCGCGCAGCAACACCCGGTCCCGCCGGGCGAACTGGAAGGCGGCCGTGGTCGCGACCGTGGCCTGCCCGCAGTGCAAGTCGCCCAAGCTGCCGCACGCCGCGTGCTCCGTCTGCGGCACGTACAACGGCCGCCAGGTCCTCGAGGTCTGAGACCTGGACGCCGAGTGACGCCCCCGACCACGGGTCGGGTGGCGCGCGCACCCTGGCGATCGCCCGGTGCCCCGGCTCCTTCCGACGCCGGCCGGCCTGCTCCGGCCGGCGTTCCGATGGAGCCGGGCACCGCGCGGATCGCCGTTGACCTCCTCGGCGGGGACGATGCCCCCGCCGTCGTGGTTGACGGCGCTCTGCGAGCCGTACGCGCCGATCCGAACCTGCACCTGCTGCTCGTCGGCCCGACCGAGGTCGCGGCCGCGGTGATCGACGCCCTCACCCCGGCGCAGCGTGCCCGGACGACGGTCCGCCCGGTGCGGGCCGCCGCCGGCCCGGCGCACCACGCGCCGCGCGCCGAGAGCACCGTCCGCGCGGCCGTCGCCGCCATCCGCGACGGTGCCGCCGACGCGCTGGTCTCCGCCGGTTCGACCGGCGCCACCGTCTCCGCCGCCGCGCTCGGCTTCGGCCGCTGGGCCGACGTCCGCCGGCCGGCCCTGGTGGCCACCCTGCCGGCGGTCGCCGGCCCGGTGGTCCTGCTCGACGTCGGCGGCTCCCTGGAACCCCGCCCGCTCACCCTCGCCCGGCACGCCGTGCTCGGTGCCGCCTATGCCGCGGTCGCGCACGCCGTCGACCGGCCCCGGGTCGGCCTGCTCTCGGTCGGCACGGAGGCCGGCAAGGGCGACCGTCCCCGCAAGGCTGCCGACGCCCTGCTCACCGCCGCGTCGCTGCCCTGCGGGGCGCGCTACGTCGGCCTGGTCGAGGGGTACGACGTCGCGCTCGGCGCGCGCGCCGACGTGGTGGTCACCGACGGGTTCACCGGTAACGTGCTGCTCAAGGCGATCGAGGGCGCGTACGCGATGGCCGGCGGCCCGCCCGCCGGCGGTGGTGCCCCCCGCGCGGCGGCCCTGCTCGGGGTGGCCGGGACGGTGGTGGTGTGCCACGGCGCCGCCGGGGCCGAGGATGTGGCCTCCGGCATCGCCCTCGCCGCCCACCTGTGGCGGCGGAGCGCCAGCGACCGGGTCCGCGCGCTGCTCGACGGCGCCGCCGTCGGGTCGCCGGCCGTGGACCGCACCGACGAGGTACGCCCGTGAGCGCGAGAACGGGGTTCGCGCCCCCGGCAGTCCCGAACGAAGAGGTAGGCACATGACGAACGACAAGCGGCGGCGTGCTCCCGTCGGTCACCTCGAGGCGGCGTTCGGTGTGACGCTCGACCCCGAACTGCTGGAGCGCGCGCTGACCCACCGCTCGTACGCGTACGAGAACGGCGGCCTGCCCACCAACGAGCGGCTGGAGTTCCTCGGCGACTCGGTGCTCGGGGTGGTGATCACCACTGCGCTCTTCCGCAACCACCCGGACCTGCCCGAGGGGCAGCTCGCCAAGCTGCGGGCCAGCGTGGTGAACATGCGCGCGCTGGCCGACGTGGCGCGCGGCCTGGGGCCGGACGGGCTCGGCGCGTACCTGCTGCTGGGCAAGGGCGAGGAGAGCACCGGAGGCCGGGACAAGGCGAGCATCCTCGCCGACACCCTGGAGGCGCTGCTCGGCGCGATCTACCTCCAGTACGGCCTGGAGACCGCGGCGATCGTCATCCACCGGCTCTTCGACCCGCTGATGGCGGAGTCGGCCGGCCGGGGCGCCGCGCTGGACTGGAAGACCAGCCTCCAGGAGCTCACCGCCGCGCTGGGGCTGGGCGTTCCGGAGTACCGCATCGAGGGCACCGGACCGGACCACCTCAAGACCTTCACGGCCTGGGTGGTGGTGGCCGGCAACCGCTACGGCGGGGCCGAGGGGCGCAGCAAGAAGGAGGCCGAGCAGCGGGCGGCCGAGGCGGCCTGGCGGGAGCTGACCGAGCAGGCCGAGAAGGAGCAGGCCGAGCGGGCCGAGCAGGAGCAGGCCGAGCGGGCGGCGGCGGAGGCCGAGGCGGCCACCGACCCGGCCGAGGCGGGGCTGGGCCGTGCCTGAGCTGCCCGAGGTCGAGACGGTCCGGCAGGGCCTGGCCCAGTGGGTCACCGGCCGCCGGATCACCTCGGTCGAGGTACGCCACCCGCGCGCCGTCCGGCGGCACGCCCCCGGCGCGGGCCACTTCGCCGACGTGCTGGCCGGTCGTACGGTCACCGACGTGCGCCGGCGCGGCAAGTACCTCTGGCTCCCGCTGGACAGCGGTGACGCCCTGATCGGCCACCTCGGGATGTCCGGCCAGCTGCTGCTCCAGCCGATCGCGGCGGCCGACGAGCTGCACCTGCGGGTCCGGTTCCGGTTCGCCGACGACGGTCCGGAGCTGCGCTTCGTCGACCAGCGCACCTTCGGTGGCCTCTCGGTCAGCGAGGGCGGCGCCGAGCTGCCCGCGGAGATCGCACACATCGCGCGGGACCCGATGGACGAGGAGTTCTCCGACGCCGGGTTCGTCGCGGCGCTGCGGCGACGGCGTACCGAGGTGAAGCGGGCGCTGCTGGACCAGACGCTGATCTCCGGGGTGGGCAACATCTACGCCGACGAGGCGCTCTGGCGGGCGAAGCTGCACGGCGCCCGGCCGACCGACGCGCTGACCGCGCCGGCGGCCACCCGGCTGCTCGGCCACGCCCGCGACGTCCTCGGCGAGGCGATCAGGCAGGGCGGCACCAGCTTCGACGAGCTCTACGTCAACGTCAACGGCGAGAGCGGCTACTTCGACCGGTCGCTCAACGCGTACGGCCGGGAGGGTGAGCCCTGCCGGCGGTGCGGTACGCCGATCCGGCGCGAGTCGTTCATGAACCGGTCGTCGTTCAGCTGCCCGCGGTGTCAGCCGCGGCCCCGGGGCGCCCTGAAGGGGTGACCCCGAGCCGGCTCGGGGTTGCGCCGGTGTGCCGTCCCCCGGCGTCCCGCAGATCCGCCCGGTTTGCCCGGCCGTCCGCTCCGATCACCCGCACAGCCGGCTTTCGCCGGGTCCGGGACGAGCCGGGGCCGATCCCCGATGTCCGCGCCCGCCGTTGTCCCTAGCGTCGACACGGTCGGCAGCGGGCCGACGCGTGGAGGGGGGCCCGGGAGATGGGCAGGAGACCGGTGACGGTGCGGGTGGCGCGGTGGAGCGCCGAGCACCCGTGGCGCGCGATCGCGCTCTGGGTGGTGTTCGTGGCGGTGTGCTTCGTCGGGGGCAGCGCCGCCGGGCTGAAGGAGGCCACCGACGCCGACATGGCGATCGGCGAGGCGGGCCGGGCGGACATCATCGTCACCGAGGGGAACTTCGACGATCCGGCGGTCGAGAACATCCTCATCACCCCGCGTACCGGGGTGCTGGACCAGGCGACGGCGCAGGCCGCGGCGGCCGACGCGACCGCGCGGCTGCGGCAGGTGACCGGGGTGGCCTCGGTCGGGGCGCCGGTGCCGTCCCGTGACGGCAACGCGCTGCTGGTGCCGGTCACCATGGCCGGCGACCCGGAGGACGCGGCCGACCGGGTGCAGCCGCTGCGCGACGCCACCGCCGAGGTGCAGGCGACGCACCCGCAGCTGCGCGTCGAGGAGGTCGGCGGGCCGTCGATCAACCAGGCGCTGGACGAGACCCTGGGCAAGGACTTCAAGCGGGCCGAGCTGCTCAGCCTGCCGGTCACCCTGGCCATCCTGATCGTCGCGTTCGGCGCGCTGATCGCCGCCGGCGTGCCGGTGCTGCTGGCGCTCTCCTCGGTGGCCGCCGCGATGGGCCTGTCCACCCTCGCCTCGCACCTGGTGCCGGCCACCGACACCACCGCCAGCGTGATCCTGCTGATCGGCATGGCGGTCGGCGTCGACTACTCGCTGTTCTACGTCCGGCGGGAACGCGAGGAACGGGCCAAGGGGCGCTCCGGGCTCGACGCGGTGGAGATCGCGGCGGAGACGTCCGGGCACGCCGTGGTGGTCTCCGGCTTCGCCGTGATCATCTCGATGGCCGGGCTGCTGCTCGCCAACGACGCGGTCTTCTCCTCCCTCGCGATCGGCTCGATCCTGGTGGTCGCGGTCGCCGTGACCGGCTCGTTGACCGTGCTGCCGGCGCTGCTGGCCAAGCTCGGCCGCTGGGTCGACCGGCCCCGGGTGCCGCTGCTCTGGCGGCTCACCGCCCCGCGTACCGGGCGGGACGGCCGGGCGGCCACGCCGCGCTTCTGGCCGGCCGTGCTGCGGCCCGCGCTGCGGGCGCCGCTGGCCACCCTGGTGGTCTCGGTCGGGCTGCTGCTCGTGCTGGCCGCGCCGGCGCTCGGCATGAAGCTGAAGTTCCCCGGCATGGAGGACCTGCCGCGGACCACGCCGGCCATGCAGGCGTACGACCGGCTCACCGCCGCCTTCCCGAGCACCGGCACCAGCCACCAGGTGGCCGTCCGGGCACCGGCCGACCAGGCTGACCGGGTGCGCGCCGCGCTGACCGACCTCGCCGGGCGGGCCGCCGCCGACCCGCTCTTCGCGCCGGCCGAGGGGGACGGCCCGAAGATCGAGGTGTCGGCCGACCGGCGGGTGTCGGTGCTGGAGGTGGCCACCCCGTACGCCAGCCGGGACGACGAAGCGGCCCGCTCGCTGCGTACGCTCCGCGACGACCTGCTGCCGGCGGCGATGCGCGGGATTCCCGACGTGACGTACGCGGTCGGCGGTGGGGTGGCCGCCAGCGAGGACTACGCGCGGCACGTGCAGGAGAAGCTGCCGATCGTGATGGCCTTCGTGCTGGCGCTGACGTTCGCAGTCATGGTGCTGACGTTCCGTTCGGTGGTCGTCGCGCTCACCTCGATCGTGCTCAACCTGCTCTCCGCCGGTGCCGCGTACGGCCTGCTGGTGCTGGTCTTCCAGGGCACCTGGGCGGAGGGGCTGCTCGGCTTCACCTCGATGGGGGCGATCGTCTCCTGGCTGCCGCTCTTCCTCTTCGTGGTGCTCTTCGGGCTCTCCATGGACTACCACGTCTTCGTGGTCAGCCGGATCCGCGAGGGGGTCCGGGCCGGCATGTCGAACCGCGACGCGGTGGCGTACGGGATCACCTCGTCGGCGGGCGTGGTGACCAGCGCGGCCATCGTCATGGTCGGGGTGTTCGGGATCTTCGCCTCGCTCAGCACGATCGACATGAAGCAGCTCGGCCTGGGGCTGGCCGCCGCGATCCTGCTGGACGCCACGATCATCCGGGCGGTGGTGCTGCCGTCGCTGATGACACTGCTCGGCGACGCCAACTGGTGGGCGCCGCGCTTCCTGCGGCAGAAGCAGGTGGCCCCGCCGGCCGACCCGCCCGCTCCGACCCCGGAGCTGGTCGGCGTCCGCTGAATCCCCTGCTGCGGGGCCCCTGCCACGGCAGGGGCCCCGCGGCGTCAGGGGAGCTGGCAGGGGTCGCGCCAGGCGTCCAGCGACCGGTTCTTGCGGATGGAGGCGAAGCCGTACCCGAGGGTGGTCACGCAGAACGTCGCGGTGTGCCCGGTGTACTCGACGTGGAAGACCGGCTTGTCGGCGTCGGCGAACGGCAGCAGCTTGGCGCAGACCTTCAGCCGGACGCACTCCTCGACGACGGCGAAGTCGAAGTCGGGCGCGAGCGCGGCGACCTGGCCGACGTCGTTCAGCAGGCCGGGGGAGAGGTCGAGGGAGCGGGCCAGCACCGCCAGCCGTCGGTTGAACGTCAGTTGGTCGTCGTAGCCGAGCGGGAAGCCGGAGCGGTGGGCGTACCCGTCGGCGTCGGCCAGCGCCACCGCGCCGAAGCCCTTGCCGCGGCAGAGCCGGAACCGGTCGGCCAGCACCGGCTCCAGTACGTCCCACCGGCGTACGTCCAGCCAGCGGCGCTGCGCCCGGCCGGTGGGGGTGCCCCGCACCGCCGTCGGGAAGCGGGTGACGTCCGGGTCGGTGCCGGCGTACGAGCCGACGTGCACCTGGCAGACCAGCCGGCGGTCCCGCCGGCGCAGCGCGGAGGTCTCGGCGGCGGTGGTCCGTACCGGGTCGAGCAGGAAGACGTCCGCCGCGACGTCGGTGTCGACGGGCCCCTCGAGCTGCCACTGCCACTGCCACCGCTGCGCGTACGCGGTCGGCCACGGCGTCGGCGCGCCCGGCGGGACCAGCGGGGTGTGGCAGGCGGGGGTCAGCAGGGTGAGCGCGACGGCGGCCGGCAGGGCCCGCCGGACGCCGCGCCGGGTCGGCGGTCGCCGGCGCGCGGCGCTCGGCAGCGGCCTGCTCCGCCGCGCGGACGCTGGCAGCCGGATCCGCATCGGCAGCTCCCGGGTCGTCGGTCGGCGCCACACCGCCCCGCGCCGTCCCGCACGGCGCACCTCACCCGGTCAAACGAGACGCCCCCGCCGACGACGCGGTCGCGTCGTGGACGGGGGCGCCCGGTACGCCTCAGCGCGGGGCGGCGAAGACCTGGGTCCAGTACGGCCCGTTGCTGCTGGCCACGCCGACGCCGATCTCGGTGAACGCGCAGTTGAGGATGTTGGCCCGGTGCCCGGAGCTGTTCATCCAGGCGTCCATCACCGCGGCCGGGGTCTGCTGGTTCCAGGCCACGTTCTCGCCGTAGGTGCGCCAGGTGTAGCCGACCCGCTCGATCCGGTCACCGGCGTCGCTGCCGTCGCTGCCGGTGTGCGACATGTTCCGGTGGTCGGCCTGGTCCTGGCTGTGCCGCTGGGCGGCCAGCATCAGCTTGTCGTCGATGCTCACCTTCCCGCAGCCGGCCTTGGCCCGTTCGGCGTTGACCAGGTCGGCGACCTGCTGTTTCTGGCTGCTGACGCCGGGGCTGACGGAGTTCGGGGTCGTCGCGCCGCCGGTCCGGGTGCTCTGCCGGGACGCGGCCGTGGTCCGCTTCGGCGCGGGCGTCGGCTTGACCGTCCGGCTCGGCGACGGGGTCGGGCGGCCGGTGGTCGGCGTCGCGGTGGGGGAGGCGGTGGCGGTGCCGGCCAGCGCGTCGGCGGGGGTCCCGGCGTCCGGCGCCAGCGGGGCGGCGGCGATGGGATCGTCGACGGAGGCCGGGTCGGCCGCTCCGCCGTCGCCGCCGGGCAGCGCCAGGGCGCCCACGCCGAGGCTCACCACCAGCGTGGCGGCCGCGGCGGCGCCGCCGATGACCAGCGGGCGCGGGAACCGCCTCCGCTGCCGGTGCCGGCCCTGCCCCTCGGCCGACGGCTCGGCGTCCACGGCCCGCAGGCCGCCCGTGGCGTGCCGCCAGTCGGCGGGCGGGGCGAACTCGGGAGCGGGCGGGAAGGCGGCGCCGGGCGCGTCCGGGTACGCCGTCGGGTCGAGGTGACCGTTCGGCGGGCCGGCCGGGGTCCGGTCGGTCCACGCGTACGGCGGGTCGTCCGGTTCGGTACGCCACTGCGCGGTCGGGGCGTCCGCCAGGTCGTCGCCCGGCTGCTCCGGCTCGTCGCCGAAGAGGTACGCCGAGCGCGGCTCGGGACGGTCGGTCAGCCAGGCCGGCGGCTCGTCGGTGGGCGGTTGCGGGCGCCGGGGGGCGCCGTCCGGGTCGATCGGGTCGGTCCAGCCGTACACGCCTGTCGCCTCCACGGGGTCGGTTGTGGGCCGCGCTGACGCTACGGGTGGGCCCTGAACTGCGGCAACGTGGCTAAGGAAGAGTTAAGGCGATGTCGACTCACGTAGTGACCGTACGCACATTTCCCGGCGTACAGTTAAGGAGTCCGGACAGAGCGTGTCCGAGCCTTGCGGCCCCCCGACAAGTAGACAGGGTAGACGTAGAGATGATCTACGGCCTGCGAGAACTTGACGAAGAGGGGGGTGTCGGCTCAATATGTAGGTGTCGCCAGTCGCGCCCAGTCATGCCCGGATTATGCCGGGGTGGCAGTCGCGGACAGTTATTGGGCGCGCGTTGGCCGGCCTTTCCGGCAGCGCATATCAAGGAGTCAGCATGGCGAAAGCCCTCTACGGCCACGTAGGTGCAGCGCCCGACCGGCGTCTGCTCGACGAGGTCACCCGTCTGCGGGCCAGGGTTCAGGCACTCGAGTTCGAGATCACGCGGCTGCGTGCCGACAATGATCGGCTCGCCGCGGCCGCCGCGGAGGCCGACGACCTCCTCCGGCTGGCCGAGCCGGCCCTGACCTGATCCACGGGATCCGGAAAAACTGAATCGCACCACCGCGAAAACGCGCGCCGACACTTATGTGCCGGCGCGCAGCTCTGTCTCCCGTGGCTTTCCGCCCGCAATTTCCCGATCTTGTGGGCGTTCACCGCGCCATTTGCCGTCCGGTCCGCGCGCGGTGGCCGTCCCGTGGGGCGGGTCGCGTGCCGACGGGTCGCTGCCAAGGGGTTAGTCTGCGGGTTCACCAGGCTCGCGCAGCCGGCGACGGTACGGCGGCCACCGGACGAGGATCGAGAAGGTGCATCTCAAGAGCCTGACGGTGAAGGGTTTCAAGTCCTTCGCCTCCGCCACGACGCTCAAGCTGGAGCCGGGGATCACCTGCGTGGTCGGCCCGAACGGCTCCGGCAAGTCCAACGTCGTCGACGCCATCGCCTGGGTGCTGGGCGAGCAGGGCGCCAAGGCGCTGCGCGGCGGCAAGATGGAGGACGTCATCTTCGCCGGCACCGCCGGGCGGGCGCCGCTGGGCCGGGCCGAGGTCACCCTCACCATCGACAACACCGACGGCGCCCTGCCGATCGAGTACACCGAGGTCTCCATCACCCGCCGGATGTTCCGCTCCGGCGAGAGCGAGTACGAGATCAACGGCGATTCCTGCCGCCTGCTCGACATCCAGGAGCTGCTGTCGGACTCCGGCATCGGCCGGGAGATGCACATCATCGTCGGGCAGGGCCGGCTCGACGGCATGCTGCACGCCAAGCCGGAGGACCGGCGCGCGTTCATCGAGGAGGCGGCCGGCGTCCTCAAGCACCGCAAGCGCAAGGAAAAGGCGCTGCGGAAGCTCGACGCGATGCAGACCAACCTCAACCGCTTGACCGACCTCACCGCCGAGCTGCGCCGCCAGCTCAAGCCGCTGGGCCGGCAGGCCGAGGTGGCGCGGCGGGCCGCCGCCATCCAGGCCAACCTGCGCGACGCCCGGCTGCGGCTGCTCGCCGACGACCTCGCCACCCTGCGCACCACCCTGGACCGGGAGATCGCCGACGAGACCGCGCTGCGCGAGCGGCGCGAGCAGGTCGAGGCCGAACACGGCGAGGTGCAGGCCCGCCTGGGCGAGCTGGAGGCGGCCCTGGCCGAGGACGCGCCGCTGCTCGCCGCCGCCCAGGACACCTGGTACAAGCTCTCCGCCCTGCAGGAACGGTTCCGCTCCATCGAGCAGCTCGCCCGGGAACGGCTGCGCCACCTCAGCGCCACCGCCGACGACGAGCGGCCCGGTCGCGACCCGGAGCAGCTGGAGGCCGAGTCGCAGCGGGTCCGCGAGCAGGAGGAGGAGCTGCGCGCGGCGCTCACCGACGACCAGATCCGGCTGGCCGAGGCGGTGGAGCACCGGCAGGAGCTGGAACGGCAACTGGCCGCCGCCGAGCGGGAACTGGTCGCCGCCGCCAAGGCCATCGCCGACCGCCGGGAGGGCCTGGCCCGGCTCACCGGGCAGGTCAACTCGGCCCGGGCCCGCACCACCAGCGCCGGCGAGGAGATCGAGCGGCTCGCCGCCGCCCACACCGACGCGCTGGCCCGCGCCGAGAAGGCCCAGGCCGACCTGGACGCGGTGGCCGAACAGTCCACCGAGGCGGACCGGGACAACGCCGAACTCGACGAGCGGCACGCCGAGGCGGTCGCCGTGCACGAGAAGGCCCAGGCCGCCGTACGCTCCCTCGCCGACGCCGAGCGGGCCGCCGAGAAGGACGCCGCCACCTGGAAGGCCCGCGAGGAGGCGCTCGCCCTCGGCCTGCGCCGCAAGGACGGCGCGGGCGCGCTGCTGGCCCGCGCGGGCGAGGTGCCCGGCCTGCTGGGCAGCCTGGCCGGCCTGCTCACCGTCGCCCCCGGCCACGAGGCGGCCCTCGCCGCCGCCCTCGGGGGGCTCGCCGACGCGGTCGCGGTCAGCGGGGTGGACGAGGCCGTCGAGGCGATGCGGCTGCTGAAGATCTCCGACGCCGGGCGGGCCGGGCTGCTGGTCGGCAGCCCCGCCGGCCCCGGCATGGACGGCCCGGTCGACGCCCTGCGCCCGAAGCTGCCGGACACCGCCCGCTGGGCGCCCGACCTGGTGGAGTGCGCCGCCGAGATCCGCCCGGCCGTGCACCGGGCGCTGCGCGACGTGGTGCTGGTCGCCGACCTGGCCGCCGCGGCCGAGCTGGTCGCCGGCAACCCGGAGCTGCGCGCGGTCACCCCGGACGGCGACGTGGTCGGGGCGTACGCGGCGGCCGGCGGGTCGGCCAAGGCGCCCAGCTACATCGAGGTGCAGGCCGCCGTCGAGGAGGCCCGCGCCAACCGGCTCACCGCCGAGCGGACCAGCGCCGAGCTGCGCGACCAGCTGGTCGACGCGCGGGCCGAGGTGGCCGCCGCGAAGGAGGCGGTGCAGCACGCGGCCGCCGCCAAGCGGGAGGCGGAGAGCCACCGCAACGCCGCCGCCCGCCGGCTCGCCGAGCTGGGCGCCGCCGCCCGCTCCGCGAAGGCGGAGACAGACCGGCTCGGCGAGTCCCGCTCCCGCGCCGAGGCGGCCCGCGAACGCGACCTGCTCGCCCTGGCCGAGCTGGAGGAGCGGCTGCGGCTGGCCGAGGACACCCCGATCGACGCCGAACCCTCCACCGAGGAGCGGGACCAGCTCGCCGCGATGGTGCCCCGGGCCCGGCAGAACGAGATGGAGGTCCGGCTGGCGGTGCGTACCGCCGAGGAGCGGGTCTCCTCGATCGCCGGCCGGGCCGACTCGCTGGCCCGGCAGGCCACCGCCGAGCGGGCGGCGCGCGAACGCGCCGCGGCCCGGCGGGCGGCGCGCACCCGCGGCGCGGCCATCGCCCGGGCCGTGGTGGGCGGCGCCCGCGAGGCGCTCACCCGGCTCACCGCCTCGATCGCCGCAGCCGAGGAGCACCGCGACGCGGTGGCGCGCGAACGCGCCGCCCGCGAGGCCGAACTCCAGGAGGTACGCGGCGCGGCCAAGCGCCTCGGCGCGGAGCTGGAGCGGCTGACCAGCCAGGTGCACCGCGACGAGGTGGCCCGCGCCGAGCAGCGGCTGCGCATCGAGCAGTTGGAGGCGAAGGCCGCCGAGGACTTCGGCCTGGACGTGGAGACCCTGGTCGCCGAGTACGGCCCGGACCAGCTCGTTCCACCCACCCAGGTCGACGTGGCGACGGCCGAACGCGACGGCCTGCCGGTGCCCGAGCCGGTCCGCTACGAGCGGCCGGTGCAGGAGAAGCGAGCCGCCAAGGCGGAGCGGGAGCTGGCCCTGCTCGGCAAGGTCAACCCGCTGGCGCTGGAGGAGTTCGCCGCGCTGGAGGAGCGCTTCAAGTTCCTCTCCGAGCAGCTGGAGGACCTGAAGGCCACCCGGCGGGACCTGCTCACCGTGGTCAAGGACGTCGACGACCGGATCCTGGAGGTCTTCGCCAGCGCCTTCGAGGACACCGCCCGGGAGTTCGAGCAGGTCTTCACCGTGCTCTTCCCCGGCGGCGAGGGGCGGCTGATCCTCACCGACCCGGAGGACCTGCTCACCACCGGCGTCGAGGTGGAGGCCCGCCCGCCGGGCAAGAAGATCAAGCGGCTGTCGCTGCTCTCCGGCGGCGAGCGGTCGCTGACCGCGGTGGCCATGCTGGTGGCGATCTTCCGCGCCCGGCCCAGCCCGTTCTACATCATGGACGAGGTGGAAGCGGCGCTGGACGACGTGAACCTCGGCAGACTGATCACGCTGCTGGCACAGTTGCGGGAGAAGAGCCAGCTGATCGTCATCACGCACCAGAAGCGGACGATGGAGATCGCCGACGCGCTCTACGGCGTGACCATGCGCAGCGGGGTCACCCAGGTGATCAGCCAACGGCTCAACCGGGCCGACGAGGACGAGCGGCCTGGCCGCGGCGAGGAGAACGGGTAGTGGCTCGGGAACGCGCGACGGCGCTCCTGCTGGACTTCGACGGCGTACTGCGGCGGTGGGACCCGGCGGTGGCCGCCGGTGTCGAGCGGGAGTACGGCCTCTCCGAGGGGGTGCTCGGCGAGATCGCCATGCAGTGGGGGCGGCTCCAGCCGGTGCTGACCGGCCGGGTCAGCCACGCCGAGTGGGTGGGCAGCGTGGCGGACGCGCTGACCGAGTCGGTGGGCAGCCCGGAACGGGCCCGCGCCGCCGTCGAGCAATGGCAGCGCTACCGCGGCGAGGTCGACCAGGAGGTGCTGGCGTTCGTCCGGGAGGTCCGCGCGGCCGGCGTCCGGGTCGGGCTGGGTACCAACGCCACCGACCTGCTCGACGCCGACCTCGCCGCGCTCGGCCTGGTCGGGGAGCTGGACGTGGTGGTCAACTCCTCGGTGATCGGCGTGCACAAGCCGGCCAAGGAGTACTTCCAGGCGGCCTGCGAGGCGCTGCAGACCCCGCCGGCCCGGGTGCTCTTCGTCGACGACGAGGACTGGGCGGTCCGCGGCGCCCGCGCCGCCGGGCTGTCGGCGCACCGGTGGGGCGGCTCGGCCGACCTGCGCTACCTGCGGGCGGCGCTGGCGTACTGAGGCGCGGCACGCTGACCCCGCTCGGGGAGCACCTCCTGCGGGCCGGGCGCGGCAGCTGACCGACGCCCGGCGGCGGGAGGGGTCAGTCGCCGGTCACCCCGTCGAGGCGCTCGCGGATCAGGTCGGCGTGGCCGTTGTGCCGGGCGTACTCCTCGATCATGTGGACGTACACCCAGCGGACGCTGAACTCGTCGGCGCTGCCGTCGCGGCGCTGCCGCGAGAAGGTCTGCTCCAGCGACAGGCCGGCGGCGGCCTTGCGGGCGGCCTCGACCTCGGCGGCGAAGGTGGCGAAGTCGGCCTCGGCGTCGGCGTCGGCGACGGCGTTGAAGTCGGCGTCCGGGTCGTCGTCCGTGCCGTAGATGCCGGCGATGTCCTGCCCGGCGGCCCGGATCCGGAACCACCAGCGCTCCACGTCCGCCATGTGCCGCACCAGCCCGAGCAGCGTCAGCCCGGACGGCTCCACGCTCGGCGTCTTGAGCTGCTCGGCGGTCAGCCCCGCGCACTTGAGCAGCAGCGTCTGCCGGTGGTAGTCGAGCCAGCCCTCGAGCATGGTGCGCTCGTCGCCGACGTACGGTTCGGTGGTCCGGTTGATCTCCGGTGCTCTCCAGGTCATCCGGACATCCTCGTCCTCGGGTACGACACCGGCGAGTGGTTATCGCCCGCCGGCTCGGAGGGCGCCCGCCGGTGCGGGTCAGGGCACCACGACGACCGGCCAGCGGCCGGTGCGGACCAGCCGGGTGGCGACGGAGCCGACGAGGCGGTGCCCCGCCTGCTCCGACGCCCCGACCACGACCAGGTCCGCCCGGGTCTCGTCGGCCGCCGCGCGCAGCTCGGTGTACGCGTCCCCGCGCCGGCAGAGCAGGGTGACCGGTACGCCGAACTCGTCCGCGCCCCGCCGGCACTCCCGGCGCAGCTCGGCGATCAGCTCGTCGTGGGTGCGCTGCAGCGCACCGGCGTCCACGCCGGGAATCAGCGTGGTGAAGCCGGGCGGTGAGCTGACGAAGACGACGACCAGGGCGGAGCCCTGCCGGCGGGCCAGGCCGGCGGCGTACCAGGCGGCCCGCTCGGCGGTGCGGGTCCCGTCCACCCCGACGAGCACCACCCGGGGCCCGTCCGTGCCGCGTTCGAACGGCAGCGGACGGGTCTGCGGGCCGTACTCCTCGCGGTCCACCGATGCGCTCACGACGTCACTCCTTGATGCCGGTCC
This sequence comes from Micromonospora sp. CPCC 206171, assembly GCF_036906755.1. Taxonomy (NCBI): domain Bacteria; kingdom Bacillati; phylum Actinomycetota; class Actinomycetes; order Micromonosporales; family Micromonosporaceae; genus Micromonospora; species Micromonospora sp. CPCC 206171. Next base: position 407,085 of record NZ_JBAKHT010000001.1, read on the forward strand.
GTACCACGGCGACCCCGCCGCCGGCGGCGACGGTCGACTCCCGCTCGACCTCGGCGGCGAGCCGGTCACCGGTGTGCCGGCGCAGCGGCACCTCCCGGATGAAGCAGACCGCGATCAGGGCGATCAGTCCGAACGGCGCGGCGACCAGGAAGATGTCCCCGGCGCCGTGGCCGTACGCGGACTCCACCACCAGGCGGATCGGGGCGGGCAGGGTGTGCACGTCGGGCAGGGTGCCGCCGCTGCCGGAGCCGGAGGCGGGGATGCCCAGGCCGGTCAGCCCGTCGGCGATGTAGTCCTTGACCCGGTGCCCGAGCACCGCGCCGAGCGCCGAGACGCCGATCGCGCCGCCGAGGCTGCGGAAGAAGGCGACGGTCGAGCTGGCGGCGCCGAGCTCGTGCGCGCCGACGGTGTTCTGCACGGCCAGCACGAGGTTCTGCATGGTCATGCCGAGCCCGATGCCGATCAGCGCCATGTAGCCGCCGAGCAGCCAGTACGGGGTGTCGTAGCGCAGCGTGCCCATCAGCGCGAAGCCGAGGGTGAGCAGCGCCGAGCCGGCCACCAGGTACCGCTTCCAGCGGCCGGTGCTGGTGATGATCCGGCCGGTGACCGTGGAGGAGACCAGCAGGCCGAGGATCATCGGCAGGGTCATCAGGCCGGACATGGTCGGGCTCTCGCCGCGGCTGATCTGGAAGTACTGGCCGAGGAAGACCGACGCGCCGAACATGCCGACGCCGACCGCGATGCTGGCGATGACGGCGAGGGCGATGGTGCGGTTGCGGAACAGGTACGGCGGGATCATCGGCTCGCTGGCCCGGTTCTCGACCCGGACGGCGAGCACCGCCAGCAGCAGCGCGCCGGCCACCATGGCGGCGGTCTGCCAGGAGAGCCAGGCGTACCGGTCGCCGGCGAGGGTGACCCAGATCAGCAGCACCGAGACGGCGGCGGTGATCAGGGTGGCGCCCCACCAGTCGATCTTCGCCGCCCGCTTGACCACCGGCAGGTGCAGGGTCTTCTGGAGCACGACCAGGGCGAGGATGGCGAACGGCACCCCGACGTAGAAGCACCAGCGCCAGCCGAGCCAGGAGGTGTCGACGATCACGCCGCCGATCAGCGGGCCGCCGATGGTGCCGACGGCCATCACCGCGCCGAGGTAGCCGCTGTAGCGGCCCCGCTCGCGCGGCGAGATCATCGTCGCCATGATCACCTGCGCCAGCGCGGTGAGGCCGCCGGCGCCCACGCCCTGCAGCACCCGACAGGCGATCAGCTGCCCGGTGGACTGGGAGAGCCCGGCCAGCACGGAGCCCAGCACGAAGATGGTCAGGGAGAGCTGGACCAGGATCTTCTTGCTGGTCAGGTCGGCGAGCTTGCCCCAGATCGGGGTGGTCGCGGTGGTCGCCAGCAGCGTCGAGGTGACCACCCACGTGTACGCGGACTGACCACCCTTCAGCTCGGTGATGATCCGCGGCAGCGCGTTCGAGACGACCGTCGAGGAGAGGATGGCGACGAACATGCCCAGCAGCAGGCCGGAGAGGGCCTCCAGGATCTGCCGGTGAGTCATGTCGACGGCGGTCGCCCGGGTGGGCGCTGACGCCTGGGTCATCGTGACTGCCTCCGGTGGGAGTCGAGAAGGAGTTGCCTCGGGCAACCGTACGGCTTAGTTGCCTAAAGCAACAACTTGGCGGACCGGCACGGTATTCCGCCGGACGGTCGGGTCAGAAGGTCTCGTTGAACCGGTGCAGCAGTCGGGCGAACTCCGCCACGTCCCGCCTCGGCCAGCTCTCCATCGTGCGGCGGATCTGCCCCAGCCGAGCCGCCCGGGCCGCGTCGAAGCGCCGGGTGCCCTCCTCGGTGAGGCTGATCAGCGCCGCCCGCCGATCGTCCGGGTCCGGGTCCCGGCGCACCAGGCCGAGCCCCTCCAGGCCGTGGATCTGCCGGCTGAGTGTGCCCTTGCCGATGCCGAGCCGGACGGCCAGGTCGGTCAGCCGGATCGAACCGGAGCGCCGGAGCCAGAGCAGCAGCCCGTACGCGTTCGGCTCCAGGTTCGGGTGCACCTCCCGGGCGATCTCCCAGGACAACGCGCGACCCCGGCGCAGCAACGCGGTCAGTTCGTCCTCCACCGCGCGCAGGGTCTCCGGCAGATGCTCTTCCACGGCACCGAGCGTACGGGGCCGACTCAGGCCGCCGGGGTGAGCCGCTGCCGGGCCACCTCGCGCAGGTGGCCGTCGCTGGTGGTGCCCTCGATCAGCACCTCGGCCTGCCGGCCGGTGTGCGCCAGCGTGGCCACCGCGTTGCCGAAGTACGGCCCGGCCAGCTTCCGCCAGCGGACGCTGGGCCGGCGTACCCCGGCGGAGCGGGCCAGCGCCCGGGTGGCCGCGGCCGGCCCCGGCGACCAGCCCAGCTTCATCAGCGGGCGCATCCCGGCCGGCACCTGGTTGTGGATCGGGGAACAGGTCAACTGGTGCACCGGGGTACGCACCGCCGGGTCGTCGAACCGGGCCCGGGCCACGTACGAGTGGTGCACGTCGCCGGAGAGCACGCTGATCGAGGCCGGCGGCGCGTACGCCGGGCCGGCGCCGACCCGCTCGCCCGGGCTGCCCGGAGCGCCGCTGCCGAGCCGGGCGAAGAGCGCGCCGAGCGCGTCGAAGGAGCGGCTGAACGCGGCCCAGTGCTCCAGGTCACAGGCCCGGCGGATCCGCTCGGCGAGCCCGGCCAGCCACGGCCGCCGGGAGTCGGCGAGCCGCTCGTTCCACGCCTCGACGTGGTGGATCCCCGGGGGCAGCAGCCAGGGCAGCGACGCGCCGACCACCAGGTGGTCGTAGACCCCGTGCGCCCGGTCGAGGAACCAGGACCACTCGCCGGGCGGCAGCATGGCCCGGTTGCCCGGCTGCAGCACCCGGCTGCACCGGTTGTCCAGCATGACCAGCCGGGTCCGCCCCAGGTCCAGGGCGTAGCTCCACTGGTACTGCACGGCCCGCCAGCGCTCGGTGTCGTGCGCCTCGTCGGCCTCGGCGTCGACCCGCTCGCCGAACTCGCGCAGCACGGTGGTGGCGTCCTCGGCGGCGACCACCTTGGCGTAGAGCGGGTCGTCGGCGATCTCGTCCGGGGAGAGGTTGCCCAGGTGCTGGTAGACCCAGTAGGAGGCGAGGCCGCTGCGGATCCGCTCGGCCCACCAGGGCTGCGTGCGCATCTCCGCCCGCCACGACGCGGAGGTGTTCCAGTCGTCGATGACCTCGTGGTCGTCGAAGATCATCACGCTCGGCACGGTGGAGAGCAGCCAGCGGATCTCCGGGTCGCGCCACGACTCCAGGTAGAGCTTGGTGTACTCGTCGAAGCTCACCACCTGGTCGGTGGGGGCGTTCTTCGGGCGCCGGCGGCGCCGCTTGAGCAGCCGCTTCACCGTGGGCGAGGTCACGTCGGCGTAGACCTGGTCGCCGAGCAGCACCAGCAGGTCGGGCAGGTCGGCCGGGTCCGGGTCGGCCATCAACCGCCGGGCGTACGCGTCGAGCGCGTCCGGGGGCAGCCGCCGGGTGGTGGCGTGCTGGGTGGTCTCCCGGCACGAGCCGAAGATCAGCCGCACCGGCTGGTCGAGGTCGTCCGCGGCCCGGGTACGGATCACGCTGGGCGGGAAGCCGTCCCGCGGCACCGGCCAGGCGACCTCACCGTCGAGGAGCACCTCGTAGCTGGTGGCGCTCTCCGGAGTCAGCCCCTCGACGACCACGAGCGCGTAGTGGTGGTCGTACGCGGAGAAGGTCGGCGCGCTGCCGACGGCCCCGTCGGCCGTGCGGACGGTGACCACCGCGGGCGCGTTGGTCTCGACCCAGACGGTGGCCCGCGTGCCGACCACCCGCCGCAGCAGGGGGCCGATGAGCAGGCATGGGGCGGGCATGGTGAGACCTCCGAGGTGAGCGGACTTCATCTTTACTACCCCGCCGGCGGTCGCACCACTGCTGGCTGTGGCCGAGCCTACCGCCGGAGCCGGCCGCCGCCACGGGGTGCGGTCGATGAGACGCCGCCGCCGGCATCTGACAGGATTTCGGCATGACGGAATACCTCCTCGTCGCGCTCGCCCTGCTCGCGGTGCTGATCCTCGGCGGCCTCAGCCTGGTGGTGCCCCGGCTGCGCCGGCGCCCCGAGCCGCCGCTGCCGGAGACAGAGGTCGACACCCGGGCCGAGGAGGACCTGGCGGGTCCACCCGTCCAGGCACCCGAGGCCGAACTCACCACCGGCATCCTGGTCGAGCCGCCGGTGATCGAGGCGCCCGCGCTGGAGGTGCCCGAGCCGACCGCCGGCCGGCTGGTCCGGCTGCGCTCCCGGCTGTCCCGCTCGCAGAACGCCTTCGGCAAGGGCCTGCTCGGCCTGCTCAGCCGCGACCACCTCGACGAGGACACCTGGGAGGAGATCGAGGACAGCCTGATCACCGCCGACGTCGGCGTCGACGCCACCCGGGAGATCGTCGACCGGCTCCGCGAGCGGACCCGGGTGCTCGGCACCCGCTCGGCCAACGAGCTGCGCGCGCTGCTCGCCGCCGAGCTGGTCAACGCCCTCGACCCGAGCCTGGACCGCGCGCTGCGGACCGCACCCAAGGACGGCCGGCCGGCGGTGCTGATGGTGGTCGGCGTCAACGGCGCGGGCAAGACCACCACCTGCGGCAAGATCGCCCGGGTGCTGATCGCCGACGGCCGGACGGTCACCCTCGGCGCGGCCGACACCTTCCGGGCCGCCGCCGCCGACCAGCTGCAGACCTGGGGCAGCCGGGTGGGCGCCATCACCGTGCGCGGCGCCGAGCGTGCCGACCCCGCCAGCGTCGCCTTCGACGCCGTCCGTGAGGGCATCGAGGCCGGCACCGACACCGTCGTGATCGACACCGCCGGTCGCCTGCAGAACAAGGTCGGCCTGATGGACGAGCTGGGCAAGGTCAAGCGGGTGGTCGAGAAGCACGGCCCGATCGACGAGACACTGCTCGTCCTGGACGCCACCACCGGCCAGAACGGCCTGGAGCAGGCCCGGGTCTTCACCGAGGTGGTCAACGTGACCGGGGTGGTGCTGAGCAAGCTCGACGGGACCGCCAAGGGCGGCATCGTGATCGCCGTACAGCGCAAGCTCGGCATCCCGGTCAAGCTGGTCGGGCTGGGCGAGGGCGCGGACGACCTGGCCCCGTTCGACCCGGCGCAGTTCGTCGACGCGCTGCTCGGCACCGAGCCGCTCGCCCGGGACGCGTAATCTCGCGGTGACGACTGACGATCGCGCGTTCGCCGGGTGGCGTGACCCTCGCCACGCGCCGCCGGCCCTGGGGAGACCGTACGTGACCTCGCAGGAGATCCCGCTGCACGGCGGGAACGTGAGCACCGTGGTCCGGGTCGGCGACACCGTCCGGCGCAACGCCGGCCCGTGGACGCCCTCCGTGCACGCCCTGCTGCGCCACCTGGAGTACGTCGGGTTCACCGGCGCGCCCCGCGCGCTCGGCATGGACGAGCGCAACCGGGAGGTCCTGTCGTACCTGGAGGGGGAGTGCGGGGAATACCCGCTGGCCCCGCACTGGGTCACCGACGAGGCGCTGGTGACGGTGGCGACCATGCTGCGGATGTTCCACGACGCGCAGTACGGCTTCGCCCCGCCGCCCGGGGCGGTCTGGCGCTCGTTCGGCCCGCCCCCGCCGGACACCGAGGTCATCTGCCACCACGACGCCGCGCCGCACAACGTCATCTGGCGGCCGGACGGCACCCTCGGGCTGATCGACTTCGACCTCGCCTCGCCCGGCGCCCGGATCTACGACGTGGCGTACGCGGCCTGGACCTGGGTGCCGATCTTCTCCGACCGGGACTCGATCACCCTCGGCTGGAAGCACCCGGACCGGCCGCGTCGGCTGCGGCTCTTCGCCGACGCGTACGGGCTGATCCCGCGGGACCGGCACCGGCTGATCCGGACCATCCGCAAGCGGATCGTCGACCACGTCGAGGGCATCCGTCGGATGGCGGCGGCCGGCGAGCCGGCGTTCGTCCGGATCGTGCACAAGGGCCACCTGCGCCGCCCGATGCGCGACCTGCGGCTGCTCGACTACGAGCGGCACGCCCTGGAGTACGCCCTGCGCTGACCCGGTCCACCCGGGAGGAGTGGCCGTCGCGCGCGCGACGGCCACTCTCGCCGTTTCCGCCGAACATGATCGACGTTCTTCACACGCCCGAAACAACCCGTCACGCGTCGGAAATCGAGCGGTGTCGGTGAAGGAAACAGGCGGCGGCGAAGCTTCCCGCCAACCGGCTGACGGGCGATGCTGCCAGGTTCCAGTCGGATGGGAGGACTTCCACACCGAGAGGAGGCAGCGTGGAGATCAACACCGGCAACACCGCCTGGTTGCTCCTGTCGTCTGCGCTCGTGCTGCTCATGACGCCGGGGCTGGCCCTGTTCTACGGGGGGCTCAACCGGTCCAAGGGCGTACTCAACATGATGATGATGAGCTTCTCCGCCATCGGGCTCATCTCCGTTCTCTGGGTCATCTACGGCTTCACCCTCGCGTTCGGCACCAACGACAACGCGGGCGTCAACAACGTGATCGGCAGCTTCACCCAGTACCTCGGCACCGAGACCAGCTTCATCGGCGAGGAGTGGCTCTTCCTCGGCGCGGGGACCGGCATCCCCACGTACGTCTTCCTGGTCTTCCAGATGATGTTCGCGGTCATCACGGTGGCCCTGATCAGCGGCGCGGTCTCCGACCGGCTGAAGTTCTCCGGCTGGCTGCTCTTCGCCTTCGCCTGGTTCACGCTGGTCTACATCCCGGTCGCGCACTGGGTGTGGGGTGGCGGCTTCATCGGCGCCAAGATCAAGGCACTGGACTTCGCCGGTGGCACCGCGGTCCACATCAACGCCGGCGCCGCCGCGCTCGGCCTGGTGTTGGTGCTCGGCAAGCGGCTCGGCTGGCCTCGGGAGAGCTTCAAACCGCACAACGTCCCGCTGGTCGCGCTCGGCGCCGGCCTGCTCTGGTTCGGCTGGTTCGGCTTCAACGCCGGCTCCGAGCTGACCGTCGACGGCACCACCGCGGTGGCCTTCGTCAACACCCAGGTCGCCACGGCCGCCGGCCTGGTCGGCTGGATCATCGTCGAGTGGCTGCGCAACGGCAAGCCGACCCTGGTCGGCGCCTCCTCCGGCGCCGTCGCCGGCCTGGTCGCCATCACCCCGGCCTGTGGCTTCATCGCGCCACTGCCGTCGGTGCTGCTCGGCCTCGTCGCCGGCGCGGTCTGCGCGGTGGCGGTCGGCCTGAAGTACAAGCTCGGCTTCGACGACTCGCTCGACGTGGTCGGCGTGCACTTCGTCGCCGGCTGGATCGGCTCGCTCTCCATCGGCTTCTTCGCCACCCTCCAGGTCAACTCGGCCATCGAGGGCCTGGGCGGCAGCGAGGGCCTGTTCTACGGCGGCGGGCTGACCCAGCTCGGCCGTCAGGCGCTGGGCAGCGGCATCGTCTCGGTCTACTCCTTCGGGGTGGCCGTGGTGATCGCCCTCGCCGTCAAGGCGCTGATCGGGCTCCGCTCCGACGCCGAGGACGAGGTCGCCGGCATCGACGTGGCCGAGCACGCGGAGAGCGCGTACGACATGTCGCCGACCACCGGCAGCGCCGGCGGTGGGGCCTTCGCGCTGGCCGGGCTCACCCCGGGCGCCGGGAAGCCAGCCTCGGGCGAGGCCGGCGAACCGGCCACCGAGCCGGTCAACGAGAAGGTCGCCGGTTAACGTTCCTGGGATGGAGGGGTTGGACATGAAGCTGGTGACCGCGGTCATCAAGCCGTACCAGCTGGACGCGGTGAAGGAGGCCCTGCACGCCCTCGGCGTGGCCGGCCTGACCGTCAGCGAGGTCCAGGGGTACGGGCGGCAGAAGGGGCACACCGAGGTCTACCGGGGTGCCGAGTACACGGTCGAGTTCCTGCCCAAGATCCGGGTTGAGGTGCTCACCGACGAGATGGACGTCGACAAGATCGTGGACGCGATCGTCGCCGCCGCCCGGACCGGCAAGATCGGCGACGGCAAGGTCTGGGTCACCGGGGTCGAGGAGGTCGTCCGGGTCCGCACGGGCGAACGCGGCCTCGACGCCCTCTAGGAGCCACCATGACCTCGTTGATCAAGAGGAATGCGTCAGGAAACGCCGACAACGGTGACGCAAACTTCTTGATCAACGAGGTCGGTGGCATCGGGGAGGTGGCGCGGCGGGAGCGGGCTGCCGGGTTCGACGCCTGGCTCGGAGGGTTGGTGCCGGGGCGGGAGGGGATCGCGCTGGTCGCGGTCGGCGGGCTGGGGCGGCGGCAGTGCGCGCCGCACGGCGACCTCGACCTGGTGCTGCTGCACGCCGGGGTGCCCGGCGTCGACGAACTCGCCGCGTCGCTGTGGTACCCCATCTGGGACGCCGGAGTGCGGCTCGACCACTCGGTGCGCACCCTCGCCGAGGCGCTGTCGGTGGCCCAGGACGACGTCAAGGTCGCCCTCGCGCTGCTCGACGCGCGCTTCGTCGCCGGCGACCGGGCGCTCGCCGACACGCTCATCCGCACGGCCGCCGACCACTGGCGGCGGACCGCCGTCCGCCGGCTCCCCGCCCTGCGGGAGATCACCGAGAGCCGCTGGCGCGCCCACGGCGAGCTGGCCTTCCTGCTCGAAGGAGACCTCAAGGAGGCCGCCGGCGGGCTGCGCGACGTGGGCCTGCTGCGGGCCATCGCCACCGCCGGCATCACCGACGCGCTGCGCCCCGCCGTCCGGGCCGCGCACCTGCGTCTGCTGGACACCCGTGACGCCCTGCACCAGCAGGTCGGCCGCCGGGTCGACCGGCTCGTCGCGCAGGAACGCGACGGCGTGGCCGGGCTGCTCGGCCTGCGCCAGTCCCCGCCCGGCGGGTCCGACGACGCCCAGCAGGCCAGCGACGGTGACGTGCTGCTGCGCCGGGTCGCCGGGGACGCCCGCACCGTCAGCCACGCCCTCGACGACGCCTGGCGGGCCGCCGACCGGTTGCGCTCCGGCCGCCGCCGGGGCGGCGACGGCCGCCCGGTGCGCCGGCCCGTCGCCCGGGACGTCGTCGAGCACGACGGGGAACTGGTGCTGGCCCGCACCGCCATCGGCGCCCGCCCCGACCCGAGCCTGTCGCTGCGGATCGCCGCCGCCGCGGCCACCACCCGGTTGCCGATCGCCCGGGCCACCTGCGAGTGGCTGGCCGCGTACTGCCCGCCGCTGCCCGCGCCCTGGCCGCCGGCCGCCCGCGCCGCGCTGATCACCCTGCTCGGGGCCGGTCCCGGTCTGGTGCCCGCCTGGGAGACCTGCGACCGGTACGGCCTGATCGACGGCTGGCTGCCGGAGTGGACCCGGCTGCGCAGCCTGCCCCAGCACAACCCGGTGCACCGGTTCACCCTCGACCGGCACCTGGTGCAGACCGCGTACGAGGCGAGCCGGCACACCCGCGAGGTGGACCGCCCCGACCTGCTGCTGCTCGGCGCCTTCCTGCACGACATCGGCAAGGGGCTGCCCGGCGACCACAGCAGCGTGGGGGCGCCGGTGGCCGAGGCGGTGGCCGCCCGGATCGGCCTGCCCGCGCCCGAGGCGGCGCTGATCGGCACGCTGGTCCGGCTGCACCTGCTGCTGCCCGACGTGGCCACCCGGCGGGACCTCGACGACCCGGTGACCATCGCCGGGGTCGCCGAGCGGGTCGGCGACACCACGACGCTGGACCTGCTGCACGCCCTGGTCCGCGCCGACGCGGCGGCCACCGGGCCGGCGGCCTGGTCGGACTGGAAGGGGCGGCTGGTCGCCGAGTTGGTGACCCGGGTGCGTACCGCGCTGGACACCGGCGCCCTGCCCGCGCCCCCGGCCCCGGACCCGGCGCTGGTGGCGGGGCCGCTGCCGGTCGTACACCTGACGGAGGAGCGGGTGTCGGTGGCCGCGGCGGACCGGCGCGGCCTGCTCGCGACGGTGGCCGGCTGCCTGGCCCTGCACCGGCTGGAGGTGCTCGCCGCGGACGCCTCCACGGTCGACGGCCGGGCCCTGGTCGAGTGCCGGGTGCAGCCCCGCTACGGGCTCGCGCCGGACCCGATCGCGCTCAGCGCCGACCTGCGTCGCGCCGTCAACGGGGACGTCTCCGTCACCCAGCGGCTGCGCGGCCGGGCGCTCGCGGCGCGGGGGGAGGGGGCCGCGCCGCGAGTGGTCTGGCACCGGGAGGCGGCCACCGACGCGGTGCTGCTGGAGCTGCGCGCCGCCGACGCCGCCGGGCTGCTCTACCGGGTGACCTGCGCCCTCGACGAGGCCGGCGCCCAGGTTCGCGCGGCCCGGATCTCCACCCTCGGCGGTGACGTGGTGGACGCGTTCTACCTGGTCGGCGGCTGGCCCTCCGACGCCGAACGGGCCCGGCTCGAAGCCGCCGTGCTGGCCGCCGTCTGACCCGACCGCCGAGGGCGGGTACGTCCGGCGGCGTAGCCGCGGTGCCGCACGCGGGCGGACGACGCCCGCCCGGACCGGGGGCAGAATGACCGGCATGCGCCCGCGGGAACACTCCGGCGGCCGTCGCCAGGAGGCGGCGGCCGACCTGGCGCTGGCCGTGGTCCTGCTGCTGCTCGGCCTGCTCGCCACCGGCCCGGCCGGCCGCAACCAGCCCGGCACCACGCCGGTCGACGCCGGCTGCCTGGCCCTGGTCGCGGTCGCCACTCTCGCGCTGGCCGGGCGCCGCCTCGCCCCTCGCGCCACCCTCGCCGTGGTCGCCGTCGCCGTCTCCACCTACCTGGTGCTCGGCTACCCGTACGGGCCGGTGCTGCTGACCTTCCTGGTCGCCGTCTACACGGTGGCGGTCCGGCTGCCGATCCGCCCGGCCGCCGTCGCCGGGGCGGCGGCGCTCGTGGTGATCCTGGTGCACGTCTTCTGGTCCCGGGGCGCCTCGCCCGGCCTGCCCGGGGTGCTGCCCGGATCGGCCTGGGTCGTCGTACCGTTCGCGCTGGGGGTGGCGGTGCGGACCAACCGGGAGACCGTCACCCGGGCCCGGGCCGAGCAGGCCCGCCGGCAGGCCGACGAGGAGCGGCTGCGGATCGCCCAGGAGGTGCACGACGTGGTGGGGCACGGGCTCGCGGCGATCAGCATGCAGGCCGACATCGCGCTGCACCTGCTGCCCAAGCGGCCCGAGCAGGCCGAGGCGGCGCTGACCGCGATCAGCCGGACCAGCCGGGAGGCCCTGGACGAGCTGCGGGTCACCCTCGGGGCGGTCCGGCGCGGCACCGAGCGGGGGCCGGTGCCGGGGCTGGCCCGGCTCGACGCCCTGCGGGAGCGGTTGGCCGAGGCGGGCCTCGCCGTCGACCTGCGGGTGACCGGGGAGCCACGGCCGCTGCCCGGCGCGGTGGACCTGGCCGCGTACCGGGTGGTGCAGGAGGCGCTGACCAACGTGCTGCGGCACGCCCGGGTGGCCGCCGCGCGGGTGCGGGTCGACTACGGCCGGGAGGAGCTGGTGGTGGAGGTGACCGACCGGGGCGTGGGCGCGCCCGGTGCGGCGGGGCACGGGCTGGCCGGGATGCGGGAACGGGTCACCGCGCTGGGCGGCACGCTGACCGCCGGCCCCGGCCCCGACGGTGGCTTCCGGGTGTCCGCCCGGCTGCCGGTGAAGGCGCGGCGATGATCCGGGTGGTGGTCGCCGACGACCAGGACCTCGTCCGGATCGGGCTGCGCGCGCTGATCGAGAGCGAGGACGACCTCACCCTGGCCGGCGAGGCCGCCGACGGGCTGCGGGCGGTGGAGCTGGCCCGCCAGGTACGCCCCGACGTGGTGCTGATGGACGTCCGGATGCCCGGCGTGGACGGCATCGAGGCCACCCGCCGGATCGTCGCCGACCCGGAGCTGGCCGGTACCCGGGTCATCGTGCTGACCACCTTCGAGCTGGACGAGTACGTCTTCGACGCGCTGCGGCACGGGGCGAGCGGCTTCCTGACCAAGGACACTCCGCCGGCCGAGCTGCTGCGGGCGGTGCGCCTCGTCGCCGAGGGGGAGGCGCTGCTCTCGCCGTCGGTGACCCGGCGGGTGGTGCGGGAGTTCGCCACCCGACCGGCCCGGGTGCCCCGCCCGCACCCCCGGCTGGACACCCTCACCGAGCGGGAGCGGGAGGTGGTCGGGCTGGTCGGCGAGGGGCTCAGCAATGCGGAGATCGCCGACCGGCTGGTGGTGAGCCCGGCCACGGCGCGTACCCACGTCAGCCGGGCGATGGTCAAGCTGGCCGCCCGGGACCGGGCCCAGCTGGTGGTCTTCGCGTACCAGTCAGGGTTGGTCAGCTCGTGATCGACCCTGCTCCGGCCCGAGACGGCCGGGTGCGGCGGGCGGGGCGCTGCCGTCGCTCGGAGGGGGCGGAGGGTCCCGCAGACGCTGTCGAGCTGATGACGTAGACGATTCAGCCGTCGCCGTGCGGGCCGGCCCGGGCGGGGGACCGGGCCGGCCCCGGGGGCTGGGCCGGGCTGGTACGCGGGTGCGGGCGGCGGGCTACCCTAGCGGTGGCCGGCCGCTGTACACCGGCCGGGTAGTGCCCGCCGTAACACCGACAAACGGGATGTTCGCGTGTTTGACACCTTGAGTGACCGCCTGTCCGGGATCTTCACCAAGCTCCGCGGCAAGGGTCGGCTCACCGACGCCGACATCGACGCCACCGCGCGCGAGATCCGCATGGCGTTGCTGGAGGCGGACGTCGCGCTGCCCGTGGTCAAGGGCTTCATCGCCAACCTCAAGGAGCGGGCCCGCGGCGCGGAGGTCTCCGAGGCGCTCAACCCGGCGCAGCAGATCGTCAAGATCGTCAACGAGGAGCTGATCAACGTCCTCGGCGGCGAGGGGCGGCGGCTCCAGTTCGCCAAGCAGCCGCCGACCGTGATCATGCTGGCCGGCCTCCAGGGTTCCGGTAAGACCACCCTCGCCGGCAAGCTGGCCCGCTGGCTCAAGGCCCAGGGTCACCAGCCGCTGCTGGTCGCCGCCGACCTCCAGCGCCCCAACGCCGTCGGGCAGCTCCAGGTGCTCGGTGGCCGCGCCGGCGTCGAGGTGTACGCCCCGGAGCCCGGCAACGGCACCGGCGACCCGGTGCAGGTCGCGCGCGCCTCGATCGAGCACGCCCGGCGGGCCGCCCGGGACATCGTCATCGTCGACACCGCCGGCCGCCTCGGCATCGACGCCGAGATGATGCAGCAGGCCGCCGACATCCGCGACGCGGTCGACCCGGACGAGGTCATCTTCGTCATCGACGCGATGGTCGGTCAGGACGCGGTCCGCACCGCCGAGGCGTTCCGCGACGGCGTCGGGATCACCGGCGTGGTGCTGTCGAAGCTCGACGGCGACGCCCGCGGTGGCGCGGCCCTCTCCGTCCGGGAGGTCACCGGACAGCCGATCCTCTTCGCCTCCACCGGCGAGAAGCTGGAGGACTTCGACGTCTTCCACCCCGACCGGATGGCCAGCCGGATCCTCGGCATGGGCGACGTCCTCACTCTGATCGAGCAGGCCGAGCAGGCCTTCGACACCGATCAGAAGGAGAAGATGACCGCCAAGCTGATGGGCGGCGAGCAGTTCACCCTGGAGGACTTCCTCGACCAGCTCATCGCGGTCCGCCGGATGGGCCCGATCGCCAACGTGCTGGCCATGATGCCCGGCATGGGGCAGATGAAGGACCAGCTCGCCGAGCTGGACGACAAGCACTTCGACCGGGTCACCGCGATCATCCGGTCGATGACCCCGGGCGAGCGCACCAACCCGAAGATCATCAACGGCTCCCGCCGGGCCCGCATCGCGACCGGCTCGGGCGTCACCGTGATGGACGTCAATCAGCTGCTCAACCGCTTCGCCGACGCGCAGAAGATGATGAAGCAGATGGGCGGCATGATGGGCCTGCCCGGCGCGGGCCGGCGCAAGGCGACCAAGTCGCCGAAGAACAAGCGCAAGGGCACCAAGGGCGGCGGTCGGCCGCGTACCGGGGCGGGCGCCGGGCTGCCGGGCGGGTTCCCGGGCGGCATGCCGCAGCTCCCGCCGGGGCTGGACCCGGGCGACCTGGCCGGCGGCCAGGGCCTGCCCCCGGGCTTCAAGCTCCCGAAGATCGACTTCAACAAGCTCGGCAAGGGCGACAACCGCCCGCGCTGACGCGTGTCGGTGGCGGTGGGCGACGTGGCCAGCACTTGGGGTTACGTCGCCCCCTGGGAGGAGGAGTCATGACCGTGGCGCCAATCCTGCCCGAGCGATCGGAGTGGACGGTCGACGACCTCGGCGACCTGCCGAAGGACCTTCCGTATGAGTTGATCAACGGAAGGTTGATCTTGCCGCCCCCCACCGCACTCCATCAGGACCTCTGTGTCGAGATCCTGCTCGCACTCCGAATCAACTGCCCGCCCGAGTACCTGGTCAGCATCGACCTGTCCATGCGGGTCGACCGGCGCAACGAGCCCCGGCCGGACGTGGTCGCGATCCGCCGGGAGCACGCCGACCGCAGCCCCGTGCCGGTGGAGGACGCCCTGCTCGCCGTCGAGATGATCTCCCCGACCTCGGTCTTCCGCGACCTGTACGACAAGGCGCGGGTCTACGCCCACGCCGGTGTGCAGACGTACTGGGTGGTCGACCCGCTGCGCGAGCGGATGACGCTGACCCAGTTCGTCCTCGGCCCCAAGGGCGAGTACGAGGCGGTCGCGCACACCGACGACGTCTTCGTCACCGAGCGCCCCTGGAAGGTTTCGGTGGACCTCCCGGCGCTGACCGCCCGGCGCGCGGCGCTCCTGGCGGGCCAGGGGGAGTGACCCCGACCGACCCACCTCCGCCGGGTGGCGGTCGGTACCGCCACCCGGTTCCGGGTCACCGGTCCCGCGACCGCTTCGGTGGACGCTGACCCAGCAGGCTCTCCCGCCGCGCCTCCTTGTGCTCGGCGCGGCGCCGCTGCCGCGGCGTCAGCTGCGGCCGGCCACTCTGCCGCAGGTAGTTGGGCACCCGTCGATCGTTCGGAATCGGCATGCTCATCGCGCGACCTCCTCGTCGGCGTGGACGGCCAGGGGGATGTCCCGCAGCGCGGGCACCTCCTGCCGTTGCGGCTCCCGGGTCAGGGTCGCCGTGAGCCGCTCCGAGCTGACCTCCAGGTACGGCGGCGCGTCGCCCTCGGCGTACTCGGCCACGGCGATGGCGACCGGCGCGCGGCACTGCCGGTCCGGGCGCACCTGGATGGTCTGCCCCGGCTGGACCAGGTACGAGGACCGGTTGACCTTGCCGCCGTCGACGGTGAAGGTGTTGTGGGCGACGAGATCCCGCGCCGCGTCGACCGAGGGCGCGAAACCGGCCCGGTGCACCAGCGCGTCGATCCGCTGTTCCAACTGCCCGACCAGGTTCTCCGTCGCGTCGCCCGGCTGCCGGCCGGCCGTCACCACCGCGCGGGCCAACTGCCGCATGCGCAGCTCGTACGCCGCCCGGACCTGCCGCTGGTCGGCGTCGCTCAGGTGGAACCCGCGCGGGGCGCGCCGCGGCCCGCCGCGGACGCCGACCGGGTGCCGCTGGCGGCGCAACGAGTAGCCGTACGCCGGGTGCAGCGGGACCTCGTCCGTGGGCGAGGGACGTACCGTCGTCCGGACAGCCATCTTTCCTCCCTGACCTCTCGGGGTCCGACCACCGTCCACCGGCACCGGGTGAGGCCGCCCCACCCCATCCGGGTGAGCCTGCCGGGGTGACCGCCAGGGCGGCTCCGGCCCGGCGCGGCACGGCGGGGGGTGATCGGGTAGGACTGTGCACATGGCTCTGCATGTGCGCGGTGTGCTCCTGCCGGACGACGAGGTCCGGGATCTCTGGCTGGTCGGCGACCGGGTCACCTTCGAACCGGTGCCCGGCGCCGAGACCGTGGTGGACGGCGGGTACGTACTGCCCGGGTTGGTCGACGCGCACTGCCACATCGGCATCGCCCGGGGCGGTTCCCCGATCACCTCGCTCGACCAGGCCCGGGAGCTGGCCCGGATCGACCGGGACGCCGGGGTGCTGGCCATCCGGGACGCCGGCTCGCCGTACCCGTACCCGGAACTCGACGACGAGCCGGACCTGCCGCGCCTGGCCCGCGCCGGGCGGCACGTCGCCCCGCCGAAGCGCTACCTGCGCGACATCGGCGTGGAGGTCGGCGCGGCCGAGGTGGCCGCGACGGTGGCGGCCCAGGCCGCCGCCGGCAACGGCTGGGTCAAGCTGGTCGGCGACTGGATCGACCGGGGCGTCGGCGACCTGGCGCCGTCCTGGGACGCCGACACGATGACCGCGGCCGTCGTGGCCGCGCACGCCGCCGGGGCCCGGGCCGCCGTGCACACCTTCTCCGAGTCGGCCGTGGAGATCATGGTGCGCGCCGGGGTGGACTCGGTGGAGCACGGCACCGGCCTGAGCCTCGACCTGATCGACCTGATGGCCCGGCAGGGCACCGCGCTGATCCCCACGATGATCAACATTCGGACCTTCGGCGGCATCGCCGACCAGGCCCGGGCCAGGTTCCCCGGGTACGCCGACCACATGCTCACCCTGCGCGACCGCTTCCCCGAGGTGGTCCGGGCCGCGTACGAGGCCGGCGTGCCGATCTACGTCGGCACCGACGCGGGCGGCGGCATCGACCACGGGCTGGCCGCCGAGGAGATGCTGCTCCTGCACGAGCAGGCCGGCATGTCCGCCACGGACGTCCTCGCCGCCGCCTCCTGGGGCGCCCGCGCCTGGCTCGGCTTCCCCGGCCTGGTCGAGGGCGGCCTCGCCGACCTCACCGTCTACCCCGAGGACCCCCGCCGCGACCTCCGCGTGGTCCGCACCCCCTCCCGCACCATCCTCCGCGGCCACACCCTCCCCTAACCCGCCCCGCCGCGCGCGCCCCCAACCCGCCCCCGGCGTGCACTTTCAGGGAAAGCGTGGCTATTCCGGGCTGCTTGGCCACTCATTCCGTGAAAGTGCACGCCGATCTCGGGGTGGGGTGGGGGAGGGCCGAACCCGGGGTCAGGGGGTTGCTGCGGTGAGGAAGAGGTGGAGGGCGAGGTCGGCCAGGGAGGACGCGGTCTGGTCGATGGGGGCGCGGGGCAGGACGATGTGGCTGACCACGAGGCGGACGACGGTGTCGGCGGCGAAGGCCAGGGCGGCCGGATCAGCGGCGGGCAGGTGGTCGCCCGCCCAGTCCAGCAGGGCGCCGGAGGCCTCGGTGAGCACCAGTTCGGCGCGGGTGGTCAGGTACGGCAGCAGCGCGTCGGAGCCGCCCCGGGCGCTGGTCAGGATCGCCTTGATCAGCGGGTTGCCGGCCGCCTCGGTCAGCGTGTGCCAGATCGCCGCGTACGCGCCGGCCCGCACGTCGGCGCCGTGCTCGCGCAGGGCCGCGCGGACGTCGGCGACGAACCGGTCCACCTCCCGCCGGGCGAGCGCCTCGGCCAGCCCCGCCTTGCTGCCGAACTCGTTGTAGACGGTCTGCCGGCTCACCCCGGCCGCGGCCGCCACCCCACCCATCCGTACCCCGTCCCAGCCGGACGCGACGGTCTGCGCGCGAGCGGCGTCGACGATCGTGTCGCGCAGCCGCTGCCGGGCGGAATCCCTCAGCTCAACCATGGTGGTCGAAGTCTACGATCGCGATCCGGCCCGACCTCCGCCCGGCAGGCCCCGCGCCCGCACCACCGGCCCGGGCACGGGGACGCCGGGCCGCGCGGCGACGCGGACGCGGCGCGCCGCCTCCCGGGCGCAGCGGCGGGGCGGACGCCGCCTAGGATGTGCGGTCATGGCACGCGTGCTCACTCCCCGTGCGGAGGACTTTCCCCGCTGGTACCAGGACCTGATCGCCAAGGCGAAGCTGGCCGACAACGGCCCGGTCCGCGGCACCATGGTCATCCGACCGGCCGGCTACGCCATCTGGGAGCGGATGCAGGCCGAGATGGACGCCCGGATCAAGGCGGCCGGCGCGGAGAACGCGTACTTCCCGCTCTTCATCCCGGAGAGCTACCTCAAGCGCGAGGCCGAGCACGTCGAGGGCTTCTCGCCGGAGCTCGCCGTGGTCACCCACGGCGGCGGCAAGCAGCTCGCCGAGCCGGTGGTGGTGCGCCCCACCAGCGAGACGGTGATCGGCGAGTTCATGGCCAAGTGGATCGACTCGTACCGGGACCTGCCGCTGCTGCTCAACCAGTGGGCGAACGTGGTCCGCTGGGAGCTGCGCCCCCGGATCTTCCTGCGGACCAGCGAGTTCCTCTGGCAGGAGGGGCACACCGCGCACGCCACCCGCGAGGATGCCCGCGCCTACGCGCGGCGGATCCTGCACGAGGCGTACGAGGACCTGATGGTCAACGTGCTCGGCATCCCGGTGGTGGTCGGTCTGAAGACCGCCCGGGAGCGCTTCGCCGGCGCGACCGCCACGTACACCTGCGAAGGCATGATGGGCGACGGCAAGGCTCTCCAGCTCGGCACCAGCCACGAGCTGGGGCAGAACTTCGCCAAGGCCTTCGACATCAGCTACTCCTCCGCCGAGGGCGGCCGGGAGCACGCCTGGACGACCTCCTGGGGCACCTCGACCCGGATGCTCGGCGGCCTGATCATGGCCCACGGCGACGACAACGGCCTGCGGGTGCCGCCGAAGCTGGCGCCGATCCAGGCGTACGTGATGATCGTCAAGGACGGCGAGGGCGTCGCCGAGGCGGCGGCCAAGCTCCGCGACGGCCTGCGGGACGCCGGCGTCCGGGTCGCGCTCGACGACCGCACCGACACCGCGTTCGGCCGCCGGGCCGTCGACGCCGAGCTGCGCGGCTATCCGGTACGCGTCGAGGTCGGCCCCCGCGACCTGGCCGCCGGCAACGCGGTCGTGGTCCGGCGTACGGACGGCTCGAAGGCCCCCACCCCGGTGGCGGACGTGGTCGGCGCGGTGCTGGCCGCCCTGGAGGCCGACCAGCGGGTGCTGCACGACCAGGCGCTCGCGCACCGCGAGTCCCGCACCGTCGAGGTGTCGACGCTGGCCGAGGCGATCGAGGCGGCGGCCACCGGCTGGGCCAAGGTGCCGTGGTCGGCGGTCGGGGTGGCGGGTGAGGCCGAGGCGAACGGTCAGGGCGTCACCGTGCGCTGCCTGCTCCGCGCCGACGGCTCGGTGCCCGACTCGGAGGACGAGTCGGACCTGGTCGCCATCCTCGCCCGCGCCTACTGAGGTGCGCCCCGGCGGTCCCGCCGACCGGTTCGCGCCGGGTCGTCTGATCATGCACCGCAACGTGCGGCAGGGCCGGATCGGTTGGGTCCGGCCGGGCCGGGTGGTCAGCGACGACGAGCGTGGACTGCTGATCTGGATCGCCCGGGACACCCCGGTCGCCCACGAGGTCACCGAGGCCGGCCTGGGGATGCGGGCGATGCCCTTCGCCGAGTGGATCTCCTCGTCGTACCGGCTGGCGCACGGCCGCTGGAGCGGCCCGCCGCTGCTGAAGTTCCTGCCCACCGGGGCGGCCCACTCGGTCTGGTGGTTCTCCGACGCGCGGGGCCGGTTCGCCCACTGGTACGTCAACCTGGAGGAGCCGGGCGTTCGCTGGGACGACGGCCAGGTCGCCGGGGTCGACGTGGTCGACCAGGACCTCGACGTGGTGGTGTACCCGGACCACAGTTGGCGGTGGAAGGACGAGGAGGAGTTCGCCGAGCGGCTCGCCTTCGGAGACGACTACTGGGTGGCCGACGAGGCGGCGGTACGGGCCGAGGGGGAGCGGGTGATCGCCCGGGCCGAGGCGGGGGTGTTCCCGTTCGACGGCACCTGGTGCGACTTCGTCCCGCCGCCGGACTGGGACGTACCCGACGAACTGCCGCCCGGCTGGGACCGTCCGCCGGTCCGCTGACCGTGTTCCGCGTCACCATCACGCCGCGTCGGGTGACCTGTCCGGGTCCGGTGTGAGAGATCCGCGCCGGATCTGGCAGAATGGGTCGCTGGTATCCGGCGCACGTCCGGCGCCCTCTAACCCGGGCGTGTCGCCAGTCCACCGAGCTGTCTCCGGCCCAACCCCACTGTGCCGGTCGGCGCTCACCCGTGCACCGCCCGTACCGGGCCGGTGAGATCGCAACAGGAGCGAAACAACTGTGGCCGTAAAGATCCGGCTCCTGCGGATGGGCAAGATCCGCAACCCGCAGTACCGCATCGTCATCGCCGACTCGCGCACCAAGCGCGACGGTCGTGCGATCGAGTTCGTCGGCGTGTACCAGCCGAAGGAAGACCCTTCGGTGATCGAGGTCAAGTCGGACCGGGTCCAGTACTGGCTCTCCGTCGGCGCGCAGCCGAGCGAGGCGGTGCAGCGTCTGCTGGAGCTGACCGGTGACTGGCAGAAGTTCAAGGGCCTGCCGGCCCCGCCGCCGCTGAAGGTCGCCCCCGAGCGCGCCGACCGCAAGGCGGCGTACGAGGCCGAGGCGAAGGCCGCCGCCGGCCTGGCTCCGGAGACCCCGGCCAAGCCGGCCAAGAAGGCCGCCAAGGCCGAGGCCCCGAAGGCCGAGGCTCCGGCCGAGGCGCCGAAGACCGAGGCTCCGGCCGAGGCCCCGGCCGCTGCTGCCGACGCCGGTGAGCAGGCCTGACATGCCGCTGCGTCCCGCGCTGGAGCACCTGGTCAAGGGCATCGTGGACCACCCGGACGACGTGCGCGTCCGGATGGTCGATTCCCGTCGGGGCAAGCGGCTCGAGGTCCGCGTGCACCCCGAGGACCTCGGCACCGTGATCGGGCGGTCCGGCCGGACCGCCAAGGCACTGCGCCAGGTGATCGGCTCCATCGGTGGACGCGGAGTACGCGTCGACATCGTCGACTCGTACTGATGCTGCTCATCGTCGGCAGGATCGGCAAACCGCACGGCATCCGCGGTGAGGTCACCGTGGAGGTGCGGACCGACGAGCCCGAAGCGCGTTTCGCCCCCGGCACGGTCCTTCGGACCGAGCCGGGGGCGACCGCCCCGGCCAACCCCGCCCCCGGCCCCGGAGTGCCCTTCACGGTCCCCGCCGAGCTGACCATCGAGGCGGCCCGTTGGCACCAGGGCCGGATGCTGGTCGCCTTCGAGGGCATCCTCGACCGCGAGGTCGCCGAGGCGCTGCGCGGCACCCTGCTCGGCGTGGACAGCGCCGACGTCGCGCCGCCGGAGGACCCCGAGGAGTTCCACGACCACCAGCTGGTCGGTCTCGCCGCGGTCACCCCGGCCGGCGAGCACCTGGGCGAGGTGGCCCGGATCGACCACGCCCCCGCCTCGGACCTGCTGGTCCTGCGCCGTCCCGAGGGGCGTACCGCGCTGATCCCCTTCGTCAAGGCGATCGTCCCCGAGATCGATCTCGCCGGCGGGCGCGTCGTGGTCGACCCGCCGGCCGGTCTGCTCGACCTCTGAGACCGGAGCCACCCCCATGCGCGTCGACGTCGTGTCGATCTTCCCGGAGTACTTCGCCCCGCTGGACCTGTCGCTGATCGGCCGGGCCCGGGAGAACGGGACGCTGCGGCTGGCCGTACACGATCTGCGGAGCTGGACCCACGACGTGCACCGCACGGTCGACGACACGCCCTACGGCGGCGGGCCGGGCATGGTCATGCGGCCGGAGCCCTGGGGTGAGGCGCTCGACGCCCTCGCCCCCGACGAGCTCAGCCCCGACGGGCACACCCTGCCCCGACTCCTGGTGCCCTCGCCGGCCGGCGTCCCGTTCACCCAGGCCATGGCCCACGAGCTGGCCGCCGAGTCGCACCTGCTCTTCGCCTGCGGCCGGTACGAGGGCATCGACCAGCGGGTGCTGGAGCACGCCGCGACCCGGATGCGGGTCACCGAGGTCTCCCTCGGCGACTACGTGCTCTTCGGCGGCGAGGTGGCGGTGCTCGTGATCCTGGAGGCGGTCACCCGGCTGCTGCCCGGGGTGCTCGGCAACGCCGGCTCGCTGGACGAGGAGTCGCACGCGCACGGGCTGCTGGAGGCCCCGATGTACACCAAGCCGGCGACCTGGCGCGGGCACGAGGTGCCGGAGGTGCTCCGCTCCGGCGACCACGGGCGGATCGCCCGGTGGCGGCGCGACGAGGCGCTGGCCCGCACCGCCGTCCGGCGGCCCGACATGATCGCCGCGCTGCCGCCGGAGAGCCTGGACAAACGGGACGTCGCCGCGTTGGACCGGGCCGGATTTCAGCTGCCGCCGGGGGATGTGGCAAAGTAGGGGGGTTGCCGCATCCACCCGCGCCCGCGGGCGGCTGCGAGGATCCTCGACCGGGGTCGGCCCGCCGACCACCACCCGGGGATCAGAATCACCCATCCGCGCACCGAGTGACGGTGCGCCGTGAGCCTCACGAGGACGCAGCGATGAACATCCTGGACGCCCTTGACGCCCAGTCGAAGCGGACCGACCTCCCCGATTTCCGTGCCGGTGACACCGTCAAGGTGCACGCGCGGGTCGTCGAGGGCAACCGGTCCCGTGTCCAGATCTTCCAGGGCGTCGTCATCCGCCGCCAGGGTGACGGTCTGCGCGAGACCTTCTCGGTCCGCAAGGTCAGCTTCGGCGTCGGCGTGGAGCGGACGTACCCGCTCAACGGCCCGGGCATCGACCGGATCGAGGTCGTGACCCGCGGTGCCGTGCGTCGCGCCAAGCTCTACTACCTGCGCGAGCTGCGCGGCAAGAAGGCCAAGATCAAGGAGAAGCGGGAGAAGCAGCCCAGCTGACTTCCCGCTCGCCACGCCGCCTGAGCTGCGCGGGTGTCGTATCGACCAGATCGCATTACCCTGGTCGTACGGGCGCAGCGGGGCAGCGACGCCGCGACGCTGGTCACGGCGTGCGAATGTCCACTACCGCCCGTGGGGCCTCGACGAGGCTCCCGGGCGGTAGTGTCGTTTCTGCGGACCGGGGAGTGGCGTGGTGCAGGTGCTTGACGAGGACGGCACAGTCGATCCGTGGCGCCGGCGGACCCGGCGCACCCGCCGGCAGATGCCGCTCTGGCAGGAGCTCCCGCTGCTGCTGGTCGTCGCCTTCTGCCTGGCCGTGCTGATCCGCACCTTCCTGCTCCAGGCCTTCTTCATCCCCTCCGGCTCGATGGAGGACACCCTCCTCATCGGCGACCGGGTGCTGGTCAACAAGGTCGTCTACGACGTGCGCGACCCGGTGCGAGGCGAGGTCGTGGTCTTCCGCGGCACCGACCGGTGGGTCGCGCAGGAGGTCCAGGAGCCCGAGCCCGGCTTCGCCGGCAAGGTCGGGCGGACGTTCGGCGACCTGGTCGGGGTCAGCCGCCCTGGCGAGAAGGACTTCATCAAGCGGGTCATCGGCGTACCCGGCGACCGGGTCAAGTGCTGTGACGACCAGGGGCGCGTGCTGGTCAACGGCACCCCTCTGGACGAGCCGTACGTGATCCGCAATTCGCCGCTGGACGTACCGCCCAACGCCCGCGAGTGCCGGTCCCGGCGCTTCGAGGAGGTGGTCGTCCCGCCCGGCCAGATCTTCGTGATGGGCGACCACCGACTGGTCTCGCAGGACGCCCGCTGCCAGGGTCCGGTGCCGATCGACAACGTGGTCGGTAGGGCGTTCATGGTGGTCTGGCCGTCCCAGCGGTGGACCTCGCTGCCGGTGCCGGAGACCTTCGACGGGCTCTCCCGGCCGGCCGCCGCGCCGGCCGCCCCGCCGCCGGCCGAACCGGCCCCGGTGGGTGGTGTCGCTCTCGTCCTCCCGGCGGTGACCCTGATGTCCGTTGTCGCGCGTTCCGGACGATCGGCCCGCACCCGGGGACGTAGGCTCCACCCGTGATTGACGAGCAGACCGACAAGCCCCGCAGTTCCTTCTGGAAGGAACTGCCCATCCTCCTGGGCGTGGCAATCCTGGTGGCGGTGCTGGTCCGCTACTTCGTGTTGCAGACCTTCTTCATCCCGTCCCCGTCGATGGAGAACACCCTTCAGATCGACGATCGGGTGCTGGTCAACAAGTTGGTCTACGACTTCCGGTCACCGCACCGCGGCGAGGTCGTCGTCTTCAAGGCGCCGACCGAGTGGAGCGGCAACCCCGACGGCGAGGACTTCATCAAGCGGGTGATCGGCGTCGGCGGCGACCACGTGGTCTGCTGCGACGACGACAAGCTGGTGATCAACGGCAAGCCGCTCTACGAGCCGTACATCTTCTCGGCCAACGGCGAGCGGGACAAGCCGGCCGACCAGGAGTTCGACATCACCGTGCCGCAGGGGCGGCTCTGGGTGATGGGCGACCACCGCTCCGCCTCCGGCGACTCCCTGGAGCACTGGCAGCAGTCCGGTCGGAACATCGACAGCGCCACCATTCCCGAGGACCAGGTCGTCGGGCGGGCCTTCACCGTGTTCTGGCCGGTGGACCGGGCGACCTGGCTCACCGTACCCGAGCAGTTCGACGCCGTCCCCAACCCGTAGCGAACCCGCGGCCCGCCCCCCGGGCGTGGCAGTTCGTCACCGGCGTCTGGCAGGCTGGGGCGGTGACCGTCTACACCCCTCGCCGTGCGGCCCGGGTGCTGCTCGTCGACGCGGGCGGCCGGGTGCTGCTCTTCAGCGGCTGGGACCCGTCCCGTCCCGAGCACCGGTACTGGTTCACTCCCGGGGGCGGGCTCGACCCGGGGGAGACGCCCGGCCAGGCCGCCGCCCGGGAGTTGGCCGAGGAGACCGGGCTGCGGCTGGACCCGGGCGAGCTGGGCGCGCCGGTCTGGTCGGAGACCGTCGAGTTCCCCTTCGACGGCGTCTGGTACCGGCAGGAGCAGGAGTTCTTCCTGGTCCGGGTGCCGGGCTGGGAGGTGGACACCACGGGCTTCACCGACATCGAGCGGGCCAGCGTCTCGGGGCACCGCTGGTGGTCGGTCGACGAACTCACCGCGACCGGCGACCGCTACTACCCGGAGGACCTGCCCGCCGTGCTGACCCGGGCCCTGACCGACCCGAGCGGGGGCGCGCCGTGCTGACGCCCCCGCGCACCGTGGTGCGCCGCGAAGGTGGGCTCTACGCCCTGGAACGGGCCCTGCAGCGGCGCGGCTTCCGGCACGTCGCCGGCGCCGACGAGGCCGGTCGGGGCGCCTGCGCCGGGCCGCTGGTCGCCGCCGCCGCGGTGCTGCCCGAGGGGCGGCGCGGTGAGATCGACGGGCTGGCCGACTCCAAGCTGCTCACCCCGGCCAGCCGGGAGCGGGTGTACGAGGAGGTCGTCGCCCGCGCCCTGGCGTACGCGGTGGTGATCATCCCGGCCGAGGAGGTCGACGCCCGGGGCCTGCACGTGTGCAACGTCGCGGCGATGCGCCGGGCGCTGGCGTCGCTGACCACCCGGCCGGAGTACGTGCTGACCGACGGCTTCGGCGTGGACGGGCTGGACGTGCCGGGGCTGGCGGTGTGGAAGGGCGACCGGGTGGCAGCCTGCGTGGCGGCGGCCAGCGTGCTGGCCAAGGTCACCCGGGACCGGCTCATGGTCGAGCTGGACGGGCAGTACCCGGGCTACGGCTTCGCCGAGCACAAGGGGTACATCACGCCGGAGCACAGCGAGGCGTTGCGCGAGCGCGGTCCGTGCGTGGAGCACCGGTTCTCGTACGTCAACGTGGCCGCCGTGTCCGGCCGCGCCGGCCGTCCGCCGCGGTCCCGACGCCCCGCCGTCGGGCCCGCGCCCGAGCCGATGGAGCGCTTCGACGCGTCAGGGGGTACCGTCGGCGTGGCGTTGGGCGAGCAGCCTCGGCCTCCGGCGCCGGTGGGGGAAGATGTGGTCATGGAAGGCGGAGTGCGATGAGCGCGGAAGATCTCGAGAAGTACGAGACCGAGATGGAGCTGCAGCTCTACCGGGAGTACCGCGACATTGTCCGCCAGTTCTCCTACGTGGTGGAGACGGAGCGCCGCTTCTACCTCGCCAACCAGGTCGACCTGCACGTGCGCAACTCCGACGGTGAGGTCTACTTCGAGGTCGAGATGCACGACGCCTGGGTGTGGGACATGTACCGCCCTGCCCGGTTCGTGAAGAACGTCCGAGTGATGACCTTCAAGGACGTCAACGTCGAGGAACTGGAGAAGCCCGACATCTCCCTCCCCGCCGACTCCGGCTTCGGCGGCTGACGCACCACTCCTCCCACCGGCATCCCCCACCCGCCGGCCCGCGCGACCTCTTCCCCGACCTGCCGCCTGCCTCCGGGCGCGGGCATTCCGGCCTGGCGGCCGGATTCCGCCCGCCACGCCTGCCCGCATCGCCCACGGCACTCTTGTGCGCGGCGGTCGCCGGGCGCCGCCTCCCTCGTCAGTCCGGGAGGACCGCGACCTCGACCCGTTGGACCAGGTTGTTGGCGAACCCGCCCCGGTTCCACGGCTGCTCGACCGGCTGGGTCCGTCCCGACGCGTCGGTGGCCCGGGCGCCGAGGACGTACCGGCCCGGTTGCGGCGACCACTCGTACCGCCAGCGCCGCCAGGACCAGTCCCCGCCGCGCGGCGCGTCCACGGTGGCCGCTGCCCAGGTCGCCCCGCCGTCGGTGGTCACCTCCACCGAGGTGACCGGCGCGTGCCCGGACCAGGCCCGACCGTCCACCGTGCACCGCCCGGGACGCAGCACCCGGGTACGGGTCATGAAGTCCGGGAACCCCGGCGGGCGGACCAGGGCACGCGGCTCGATCCGGGTCACCGGCTCGCCCGGGTCGTCGGCGTCCCGGCGCAGCCGGTAGGCCACCGCGTTCTGTTGACGATCTCTCCGCCCTAAAGCTAAAGGACGGAGATTCCCTCCACGCTGCGCGTGGAACACGCGGCGTCCGGGTGGATTACCGCTTCGCCGCGCGGTGCCACCATCGCTGGTGGTCTGATCCGCGCTCCACGGTCGTTTAGGCTCTCGGCGCGTCCCGCCGCGAGCACGTTGATGGCCGCGTTGACGTCCCGATCGCGGGTGCTGCCGCACGGACACTTCCACGTTCGGACGTCGAGCGCCATCTTGTCGTTGATCCGCCCGCAGTCCGAGCACATCCGGGTGGACGGGAAGAACCGGTTCACTCGACCGAAGGTGCGCCCGTACCGGACGGCCTTGTACTCCAACATGCCGGTGAAGCTGGCCCACCCCGCGTCGTGCACGGACTTGGCGAGCCGGGTCCGGCCGAGACCGACGACGCACAGGTCCTCGACGAACACCGCTTGGTTGTCACGGATGATCCGTGTCGAGAGCTTGTGCTGCCAGTCTCGCCGGGTGTCGGCCACTCGCGCATGAGCGCGGGCGACCTTCACGACGGCCTTCTTGCGGTTCTGACTGCCACGCTGTTTGCGGGACAGGTCTTGCTGCAACCGCTTGAGCTTGCGTGCAGCGCGGCGCAGGAACTTCGGGGCGGCCACCTTCGTACCGTCCGAGAGGACCGCGAAGTGGGTCAGGCCCAAGTCGATGCCGATCTCGGAGTCCGCGACCGGAAGCGGTTCGTCGGTGCTCTGCACGACGAACGAGGCGAAGTACCTCCCGGCCGCGTCCCGGATCACCGTCACCGACGACGGGTCCGATGGGAGGTTGCGTGACCAGCGCACCTCGACGTCGCCGATCTTCGGCAGCCGCAGCCGGCCGTTGTCCAGGACCTTGAACCGGGCGTTCTTGGTGAACCGGATCGCCTGCCGGTTGTCCTTACGCGAGCGGAACCGCGGCGGTGCCACCTTGCGGCCCTTGCGCTTGCCCGAGATCGAGGCGAAGAAGTTGCGGTACGCCACGTTCAGATCCGCGAGGGCCTGCTGCAACACGACCGAGGACACCTCGCCCAGCCACGCCCGTTGCGGGGTCAGCTTGGCCGCCGTGACCCGCTTGGACAGCTCGGCGTCCGACAGATACGGCAGACCCTCGAGCCGGGCTTGCTGCCGTGCCCGCAGCCCGTCGTTAAAAACTACCCGGGCGCACCCGAACGACCGGGCCAGCGCCTCGCGCTGACTGGCGTCCGGGTACACCCGGTAGTTGTAACGGAGCTGCACCCGTGCACTGTGCCATTGGCTTATGACAGAACTCGAAGGCATCGCACAGATAAGCACTGCGTGTTCGCTCTGCACGCTCACTTGGTCTTCGTGACGAAGTTCCGGCACAAGGTGTTCGGCGACGCGCACCTCGCCCGCATGGAAGAGATCATGCGGGCGGTGTGCGCCGACTTCGAGACCGAACTGGTCGAGTTCAACGGCGAGAACAACCACGTCCACCTGCTCGTCAACTTCCCACCCAAGGTCGCCCCGGCGAAACTGGTCAACAGCCTCAAGGGTCGTGTCCAGGCGGCGACTCCGGCAGGAGTTCCCCCGACTTACGGTGGCACCACTACCGGGCCAACAAGCTCTGGTCGGGCTCGTACTTCGCCGGCTCCGTCGGCGGCGCACCGCTGAGTGCCGTGCGTCAGTACATCGAACAGCAGAACCGCCCGGTCTAAGGCACCGCTCGGGCCTTGGCGGCCCTCCCAGCGCGGGCCTTCACCACCGCCCTGAAGGGCGGAGCACTGGCCCGCACCCCGGTAGCCGTCGAACTCCTCGGTCAGCACGGTGATGCCGCGCAGCCACCTCACGTGCGCCATGCCGTACCAGCCGGGCACGATCAGCCGCAGCGGCGCGCCGTGCTGCGGCAGCAGGGGAGCGCCGTTCATCTCGTACGCCAGCAGCACCTCCTCCCGCAGCGCGTCGGCGACCGGGAGGGCCCGCTGGTAGTCCTGCTCGACGCCACGCTCGACGCCGTGGTCGGCCCCGGTGAAGACCACGTCGACCGCCTCGGGAGCGATGCCGGCCTCGCGCAGCAGCGGCGCGAGCGGGGTGCCGGTCCACTCGGCGTTGCCGACCGCCTCCACCAGCCAGGGCCGGCAACGGCCGGGCGCGGGTGCAGCAGCGCCCGGCCGTTGCCGGCGCACTCCAGCGTCACCCGCCGGGTCACCCGGGGGCGCGAGCGCAGCTCGTCCAGCCCGAGGATGCGCGGCAGGCGTACCGCGCCGTCGACGGTCAGCGCGTGGCCGGCCGGATCGACGTCCGGGATGTCGTAGTGGATCAGCAGGTAGTGCAGGCCGGCGGGGGTGACGTCGTAGCGCAACGCCTCCAGCGGGATGCCGTGGTTGCGGGCGGCCAGTTGCAGCTCCTCGGCGCTGATCGCCTCGTCCGACCCGGCCACCCGGGAGGGGCGGCTCACATCGTCCACGCTGGTCACGGCGGCCGCCCGATTTCTGCCCTCGGCGCGCAAGCCCAGCCTAGTCGCCGCGCCGGTCCACCGGTCCGGTGCCGGCGCGGCTCGCGCCGCCCCCGTCGCCTAGCAGATCGACTCGAATGTTGGGCGTTGTCCACAGGGCGGCCGGCCGTCCACAGCGGACGCGCTGTCCGGGTCGGTCGGCGGCCGATGCGGGCATGCTGCGGACATGCGGAGAGCACTGCGGGCGGTGACGGTGTGGTGGACGGTCCTGCTGGTCCTCGGCCCGCCGGGCGCCGTCGTCGCGGCGACCCCCGGATCGGGGGCGGGCCGGGCGGGCGGCGTCTGGCCCGTCGCACCGCCGGCCGCCACAGCCACCCGTGCCGCGTCGCCCGCCCCGTCCGGCGGAGCGGTCGACCGCCGACCGCCCCCGAAAGTCGCGGCGCGGGCCAGCCTCGGTGCGGCGGCCGGTGCGCCGGCCTTCCGGTGGCCGCTCGACGGCACGCCCCGCCCGGTGCGGCGCTTCGACCCGCCGCCCCGACCGTGGCTGCCCGGTCATCGCGGGGTCGACCTGGCCGGCGCCGCGGGGGCGACCGTGCGCGCGGCCGGCGCCGGGACCGTGCTCTTCGCGGGCGTGGTCGCCGGCCGGCCGGTGGTCACCGTGGGGCACGCGGCGGGCCTGCGGACCACCTACGAGCCGGTCCGACCCGAGGTACGCCCCGGCGACCGGGTCCGGCCCGGCGCGCCGCTCGGCGTGCTGCTGGCCGGGCATCCCGGCTGTCCCAGCCCGGCCTGCCTGCACTGGGGGCTGCGGCGCGGCGCGGACTACCTCGATCCGCTGGCCCTGCTCGGGCTCGGACCGGTCCGGCTGCTCCCGGTGCGCGACCCGAGCGACCCGCTCACCGAGCGGACGGCGAGCGGCGCGCTGACCGAGCGGATGGCGAGCGGCACGCTCACCGAGCAGTCGGCGAGCGGCGCCCTCGCCGAGCGGGCCGCGAGGGCCGTCTGCCGGTGTGGTCGGCGTGGGCCGGGGTCAGGGTCGGGCGAGCAGCGGGGGCAGCCGGACCGCCAGCCGTTCGTACTCCTCGGCGGAGTTGTAGACCTGCGCGCAGAGCCGTAGCCAGCCCCGACCGCCCCAGGTCATCACCGCCACCTCGGCGGCGAGCCGCTCGGCGATCCGGCCGGCCAGAGCCCGCGCGGTGTCGATGGTGGTGGCCACGCCGGGCGGCAGCGGCACGATCCGCATGGCGACCGCCGGTCCACCCGGGTCGGGCAGGTCGGCCGGCGCCACTCCGAGGCCGTCCCCGACCACCCGTTGCCCGTACGCGGCCAGCGCCGCGTTGTGCGCCCGCACCCGGTCCAGGCCGAGGCTGCGCAGCGCGTAGAGCCCCGCCGGGGCGCTCAGCCAACCCGTGTAGTCGAGGGTGGCCTGCCACTCCACGTTGCCGGGGAAGCCGGCGCCCTGCTCCCAGGAGACCACCAGCGGCTCGATCCGCTCCCGCCACGGTGGGGCGACCACCAGCACGGCGGTGCCCCGCGGGGCGAACGCCCACTTGTGCAGGTTGCCCACCCAGAAGTCCGCGCCGACCGCGCCGACGTCGACCGGCAGCATGCCGGGCACGTGCGCCCCGTCCACCAGCACCGGCACGCCCCGCTCCCGGGCCACCTGCGCCACGGCCGCGACCGGGAAGAGTCGGGCGGTGGGCGAGGTGAGCTGGTCGACGACGAGCAGTCGGGTCCGCCCGGGCCGCAGACCGGTGCGGACGATCTCGACGACCTCCTCGTCGGTGGCGGTCAGCGGAACCCGCAGCGCACGGGTGCCCGCCCCGGTACGCCGGCACTCCCGCTCGATGCTGAAGCCGACCGCGCCGTACCCGTGATCGGTGGTGAGCACCTCGTCGCCGGCCCGCAGGCCGAGGGACTGCAGGACCACCGCGACGCCGGTGGTGGCGTTGCCGACCAGCGCCGTGCCGTCCGGATCGGCACCGAGGAAGGTGGCCAGGTGCCGCCGGGTGTGGCCGATCCGGTCGGCCAGCCCCTGGGTGAAGAAGCGCAGCGGGTTGGCCTCCATCTCGTCGCGCAACCGCTGCTGCGCCCGCTGCACGCTGACCGGCACCGCGCCGAACGCGCCGTGGTTGAGATAGCTGACCGCCGGGTCTAGCGAGAAGAGCAGTCGGGCCCCGGGAATCGGCTCGGGCGGCCGGGCGACGGTCACGTGGTGATCATATCCGTCGAGGGATCAACCGTCGTCGGTTCGGCGTCCCCCGGCGGCAGCCCGCGCCGGCGGCAGCGCGCGTCGGTGGCAGCGCGCGTCCGTGGCAGCGCGCGTCGGCGGCAGCCAGCGTCGGCGGCAGCGGGCGGTGTTGCCGGCGGTTCGACCCGTGCGGCGGCGCCGGTTGGCCGACTGCAGTCCGGGGTCGTTGACCGGCGGCGTGTCGAGGATCGAACGGGGCGCAGTCGGTGGGTCAGGCGCGCGGGTGGGCCTGCCGGTACGCGGCCCGCAACCGCTCGACCGAGACGTGCGTGTAGATCTGGGTGCTGCCGAGCGAGGAGTGGCCGAGCAGTTCCTGCACGGCGCGCAGGTCCGCGCCCCCCTCCAGCAGGTGCGTCGCCGCCGAGTGCCGCAGCCCGTGCGGACTGACCCGGGGCAGGCCGAGGGACTCGGCGTACCCGGCCACGATCCGGCGCGCCGTCGTCGGGTTCAGCCGCCCGCCGCGCGCGCCGAGCAGCAGCGCCTCTCCGGCGCCGGGAACCGCCAGGGCGGGCCGCCCGGAGCGCAGCCAGGCGTCGATCGCCCGCTGGGCCGGCACCCCGTACGGCACCGAGCGTTCCCGGCCACCCTTGCCGAGGACCCGGATCACCCGGCGACCGTGGTCCACGTCGGCGACGTCCAACCCGCACGCCTCGCTGACCCGTACCCCGGTGCCGTAGAGCAGTTCCAGCAGGACCCGGTCGCGCAGCCGCACCGGTTCGTCCTCGAGGCGGGCGGAGCCGGCGGCATCGTCCTGCCGGGCGGCCTCGGTGGCCGAGCCGTCCCGACGTCCGCCCGCGTCGGGCTCGGCCGCGTCGGGCCCCGTCGCTTCCGCGGGCCGGGTGGCGGAGGGACGCTGATCGGGTGCCTCGACGAGGGCGGCGGCCTGGTCGGCCCGGAGCACGGTGGGCAGGTCGCGGTGCGCCCGGGGGCTGGACAGCGGAGCCGCCACGTCGGCGGGGAGCACCCCCGCGCGGTGCGCCCAGGCGCTGAAGGTCCGCGCCGCCGCCGCCCGCCGGGCCAGTGACGTCCGGGCCGCGCCCACGGTGCGCTGCCGGGCCAGCCAGCTGCGCAGCACCGTCAGATCCAGCTCGGCGGGTGCGGAGCAGCCCATCCGTACCGCGTGGTCGAGCAGCGAGACGACATCGGTCGCGTACGCCCGCACGGTGTGCGCGGATCGGTTGCGCACCCGGGCCAGGTGGTCGGCGAAGTCGTCCACGGCCTCCCGCATGGCCGGTGGCAGCGCCTCGTGGGTGGCCCGGGTGGCCCGCGTGCCGCCCGTCATCGCCCCGCCCGTGCCGTCGACGGGCGGGCCGGAGCGGGGAGGCGTGGCAACGCATGACGTCCGCCTGGCATGGGCTCAGCGTAAGCGCGTGCCGGGCAGACGGCAGAACGCGGCGCATCGACACGACACGACGCTGCGCGAGCACGCCCACCGGCCCAGCCGTCCCATGGGCGTGGCGTGGACAAAGTAGACCTGACCTTGCGCGGCGGCACGCCGTCGGTGCTGGTCGGCGGTGGCGTGGACGGGGAGACTGGAGACAGGGACGGTGCCTGCCGTCGCCCGGTTGCCTCGGCGGGAACGCCGACGGGAGGAGGGGACCGCTCATGGGCCTGGACGTCGTCCTCTACCGGCTGGTCCGTGGCGGCCCGGGCCGTCGGCCGTCCTCGGTCGCGGCGCAGGTGGTGCCCGACCCCGACGACCTGCTGCTCGACCTGCTGAAGCGGGGGCGGGGCGGCGGACGCACCCCGACGCTGGACCGGGTCGACCCGCTCGGTGAGCTGGTCGTCGGGGCGGAGCGGGCACCTCAGCTCCTGGCCGAACTGGACTGCCTGGTCGAGGCCGCCCGCACTCCGGCCGAGACCGCGCAGGTGCGGCGGGTCGCGGTGCTGGTCCGCCGGTGCGTACGCGAGCGCGACCTGGAGATCCGGTTCGAGGGGGACTGAACCCGGTCACCGCCCGGCCCCTCGCCCCGGGCCGGCGGGGGCGCGCGCCGACGTGGCGGGCCGCGCCAGGGCGTACCCGCCGTCCCGGCGGAGCACCATCGCCAGCTCCTCCAGCAGGGACAGCTTCCGCATCGCCGTCCGTACGTCGACCCCGGCCCGCGCGGCGAGCGCGTCGAGCCCGACCACCCCGCGCCGGGGCAGCGACTCCAGCACCATGGTCGCCTCGTCGTCGAGCAGGTCGGCCGGGCGCTCCGGACCTCGTGCGGGCGGGGCCAGGTCCGTCCCGATCCGGCCGACCTCCTCCAGCACGTGCGGCACCCCGGTCACCAGCCGCGCGGCCGGCTGCTCCCGCAGCACCTCGTGCGCCCCGACCGACATCGCCGAGGTGACCGGGCCCGGCACCACCATCGCCCGCCGGTCCATCGCGATCGCCCGGTTCACCGTCTGCGTCGCTCCGCTGCGGGCCGCCGCCTCCACCAGCACCGTCCCGCGGGTGGCGGCGGCGATCACCCGGTTGCGGATCAGGAACCTCGGCCGTAGCGGGTCGGCGCCGGGCATCCACTCGCTCACCAGCAGCCCGGTCTCGGCGATCCGGTCGAACAGGGCGGCGTTGCCCATCGGGTACGGCCGGTCGACGCCGCAGGCCAGCACGGCCACGGTCAGCCCGCCGGCGGTCAACGCGCCGCGGTGCGCCGCCGCGTCGATGCCGAACGCCCCGCCGGAGACCACCGTCCAGTCCCGCTCGGCCAACCCGTACCCGATCTCGGTGGCGACGTGCAGGCCGTACCCGGTGGCGGCCCGCGCGCCGACCACGGCGACGGAGCGGTCCAGCGCCTCGCCGAGCGGCCAGCCGCCGCGTACCCAGAAGCAGAGCGGCGGGGCGGTCTCCAGGTCGACCCGCCGGCCCGCCCCGGGCAGCACCAGCCGGCTCAGGTCGTCGAGGCGGGCGGGCCACTCCTCGTCCTCCGGGGTGAGGATGCGGGCACCGACGCGCTCGGTGCGGGCGAGCGCGTCGGCGGCGGCGGCCCGGGCGTCCCCGGCGGCCGTGCGCGCCGACACCGCCGTGTGCAGGCTCGCCTCCGGCGCGCCCCCGTCGAGCAGCAGGTCCAGCGCCGCCACCGGGCCGAGCTGCTGGACCAGCCGGTGCACCGACCGGGTGCCCGGCTCGGTGAGCCAGGTCAACGCCACCCGGGCCAGCAGCCGCTCCTCGCTGGTGCTCATGCTCCCTCTCCCGTCCTGAGTTGGATGGCCTCCAACACGTCCTCGCGCTGCGGCCGGGCCCGCCCGTCGAGGTCCGCGATGGTCCAGGCCAGCCGGATGATCCGGTCGAAGCCACGGGCGGAGACGGCGCCCGAGTCCAGCCGGCCGCGCAGCTCGGCGGTGTCCCGGGCGGGCAGCCGCCAGGGCGGCCGTCGCAGGTACGGGCCGGGGATCTCGGCGTTGAGCCGGCGACCCACCGGAGCCCAGCGCACCGCCGCGGCCTGCCGGGCCGTGGCGACCCGGGCGGCCACGGTCGCCGAGGACTCGCTGGCCACGGCCACCTCCATCAGCTCCGCCGCCCGCACCGGCAGCAGCTTCACCTGCACGTCGATCCGGTCCAGCAACGGCCCGGAGAGCCGGCCCAGGTACCGCCGCCGGGCCAGCGGGCTGCACTCGCAGTACGCGTCGCCGGCCGGCTTCGCGCACGGGCACGGGTTGGCCGCCAGCACCAGTTGGCTGCGGGCCGGGTACTCGGTGCCGCCCCCGCTGCGGGCCAGCCGGATCCGGCCGTGTTCCAGCGGTTGCCGCAGCGCCTCCAGCGCGCCCTTGCTGAACTCGGGCGCCTCGTCGAGGAAGAGCACGCCGCGGTGGGCCAGCGAGACGGCCCCCGGCCGGGCGATTCCGGACCCGCCGCCGACCAGGGAGGGGATGGTCGCCGTGTGGTGCGGCGCCTGGAACGGCGGCCGGCGCAGCAGCCGGCCGCCCGGCGGGAGCAGGCCGGCGATCGAGTGCAGCGCGGTGACCTCCAGCGCGGCGGGGTCGTCCAGTTCCGGCAGGATCGACGGGAGCCGCTCGGCGAGCATGGTCTTGCCTGCGCCGGGCGGCCCCAGCAGGGCGAGGTGGTGCCCGCCCGCGGCGGCCACCTCCAGCGCCCGCCGGCCCAGCGCCTGCCCCGCCACCTCGGCCAGATCCGGGCCGTCGACCGGGGGCGGCGCCGGCGCGGCGGGCGGCTCGATCAACGGGCTGCCGTCGCGGACGAAGCAGGCCAGCCGGTGCAGCGTGTCGACGGCCCGGACCCGGATCCCGGGGATGACCGCCGCCTCGGCGGCGTTCTCCACCGGCACGATCACCCGGTCCCGTCCCGCCCGGGCCGCGGCCGCCACCATCGGCAGCACCCCGCGCACCGGCCGGACGGTCCCGTCCAGGCCCAGCTCGCCGAGGATCACCACGCCGTCCAGCGGTACCAGCGGCAGCTCGCCGGAGCCGCCCAACACCGCCGCCGCGATGGCCAGGTCGAAGGCGGAGCCGTACTTGGGCATCGTCGCGGGCAGCAGGTTGAGCGTGATCCGCCGGTTGGGCCAGCGCTGACCCGAGTTGACGATGGCGGCCCGTACCCGGTCGCGTGCCTCGTGCAGGGCGCTGTCGGGCAGCCCCGAGATGACCACCGCTGGCAGCCCGGCGGCCAGGTCGGCCTCCACCTCGACCAGGTGGCCGGTGACCCCGACCAGCCCCACGCTGAACACCTTCGCGTAGCTCACGCCACCACCCCCGGCGTACGCATCAGAACGCCCCCTTGAGGTGCTCGACGCGGGCCGCGCCGGCGGCCGGCAGCCGGACCGCCAGCACGTCGAAGCGCACCTCGTCGGCGTCGACCCCGCTCTCGGCCAGCCAGCGGGCGGCGAGCCCGCGCAACCGGCGGGCCTTGGCCGGCACGACCGCCTCGGCCGGGGTGCCGTAGTCGTCGGTGCTCCTGGTCTTCACCTCACAGAAGGCGAGCACCCGGCCGTCCCAGGCGATGATGTCGATCTCCCCGTCGGGGCAGCGCCAGTTGCGGGCGACCGGGCGCAGCCCGGCACCGATCAGGTGCCGGACGGCGCACCGCTCGCCGTACGCGCCGACCGCCTGGTTCCGCTTCGTCATGCCGGTCAGGGTGGTCCGGCCGGCGTTCGCGCCGGGGGCCGCGGCGGGGTGCCTGTGGACGACGAGCCGGCCTGTGGACGGGCGGACGATCATGGGTGTCCCGTGCTAGGGGCCCGCGGTCACGGCCGGCCGCCGTCGGCCGGGGGAGGGCTCCGCCGCCGAAGCGCCCGGACCTGTGCCGGGAGGGACGAATGGCGCCGCTGGGATGGGTCGCATACGGTGCCGGACGTGGACGCACGACGGAGCTATCCCGAAGATCAGGAGTCACGCTGGTACCCCGCCGGGCAGGAGCGCGGCTACGGCGAGCCGGACTGGCGTGGCGCGGGCGAGTCCCGCATCCGGGACGACGAGTACCCGACCCCCGAGCAGCGCGCGGCGGAGGAGGGCCGGTTCGGCGATCCGGGCGGCCCGGGACGGTACGACCAGACCGGGCGTTACGGCGCGGCGGACCCGCTGGGTGACTCGCGGGGCGACTCCGAGGGATACCGCCCGACCCGCTCACGCCGTGCCGACGACCCCGACGTCTCCGGCGAGCTGCCGGGCGACCGCCCCGGCCGGCGGGCGGCCCGGGAGAGCGCCGACCCCCTCACCACCACCGGCGCGGGTCCGCTGACCTCCGTAGACCGGCTCTCCACCACCGGCGCCGGGCCGCTGACCGGCGGTGTCGACCGACTCGGCGGTCCCGGGCCGGCCGGCGTGGAGGTGGGGGAGCGGCCGGATCCGGTGCGGTCCGTTCCGCTGGGCGGGTACCCGATCGTCGAGCCGACCCGCCCTGCCGAGCCGGCGCACCCGCTGGAGATGCCGACCGGCCCGATGCCCGCGGTCATGCCCCGCGTGGACGGCGCGGTGGGCCCCGAGGCGGCGTACCGTCCGCCCGGCGGGCCCTCCGACGGCGTCTACCGGACCCGGCGGCCGGCGCTGGCGGTGCTCCTCGTCGCGCTGGTGCTGGTCTTCGAGCTTCCCGCGCTGCGGGTGCTGCTGCACGGCCTGACCGGCGACCCGGTCTCGACGTCGCACGTCGTCGTCGGCACCTTCCTCGTCACCGGGCTGCCGATCTTCGCCGCCGGCCTGTACGGGCTGCGCACCGGTGGCCTGGCAATGGCCGACGGGGCGCGGGGCTGGCTGCGCCCGCCGACCGCCTACCTGACCGTCGGGCTGGTGCTCTTCCTCGCCGCCGCGCTCGCCGCCGGCTGACCCGGGCGGGACGCCGCGCGCCGACCCGGGCGGGACGCGGCGCGCCGACCCCGGGCGGGACGCCGCGCGCCAACCCGGGCGGGACGCGGCCTCGCGGGCCCGGGTCGGCGCGGCGCGGAGCAGGTGCCGGAGATCCGGTCGGCGTGCCGCGTCCGAATTCGCGACCGGAGCATCGGACCGGCGGGTTCGCGCACCCGCCAGCTCGGCGGCGCGACAGGCGCGTACACTGGTCGACTGGCGACCGCCTCGCGCGGTCGACCTCGCGCGCCCTCTCCACGGTTCGTCGTGGGGCGGCGGCCTCCCTGGTCCCGATCTTGGTCGGGTCCGTCATGGCCGACGACCGGGCGCCAGGCGTCCGGCCGCCGGCCGGACGGGACAACCAGGGACAATAGGAGTACCCACCATGGCCGTCGTGACCATGCGTCAGCTGCTGGAGAGCGGTGTCCACTTCGGGCACCAGACCCGGCGCTGGAACCCGAAGATGAAGCGCTTCATCTTCACCGAGCGCAACGGTATCTACATCATCGACCTGCGCCAGACCCTCGACTACATCGAGAAGGCCTACGAGTTCGTGCGCGGGACCGTCGCCGAGGGTGGCAGCATCCTCTTCGTCGGCACCAAGAAGCAGGCCCAGGAGGCCATCGCCGAGCAGGCGACCCGGGTCGGCCAGCCGTACGTCAACCACCGCTGGCTCGGTGGCATGCTGACCAACTTCCAGACGGTGTACAAGCGCCTTCAGCGGATGAAGGAGCTGGAGGCCCTGGGTGACCTGACCGGCACCGCCGCGGGTTACACCAAGAAGGAGACCCTGCAGCTCTTCCGCGAGAAGACCAAGCTCACCAAGACCCTCGGTGGTCTGCGGGACATGCAGAAGCTCCCGGCCGCGATCTGGGTGGTCGACACCAAGAAGGAGCACATCGCCGTCGACGAGGCCCGCAAGCTGGGCATCCCGGTGATCGCGGTGCTCGACACCAACTGCGACCCGGACGAGGTCGACTTCCCGATCCCGGGCAACGACGACGCGATCCGCTCGGCCGAGCTGCTGACCAGGGTCGTGGCCGCCGCCGTCGCCGACGGTCTGATCGCCCGCTCCGGCCGCCGCCGGGGCACCGACGAGAAGCCCGAGCCGGGCCAGGTCGGCGCCGACGAGCCGCTGGCCGAGTGGGAGCGCGAGCTGCTCGAGGAGCCGAAGAAGGCCGACGAGCAGCCGGCGCAGCAGGCTGAGCAGCCGGCCGAGAAGCCGGCCGAGCAGCCGGCGACCGCCGCCGCGGAGTGACCGCACCGCCGCTTCCCCACCGTCCGTTTTCACCGACGGTGGGGAGCGGCGGGTACGCCGGGCACATCCGGCCCGGATCCGGGTAACCGGCACCCAGACCATCCCACCCCGCAGTTCCGACATCGAAGAGAGAGCCATGTCCAACTTCACCGCCGCGGACGTCAAGAAGCTCCGCGACCTCACCGGCGCCGGCATGATGGACTGCAAGAAGGCGCTGACCGAGGCCGAGGGCGACTTCGACAAGGCCGTCGAGATCCTGCGTGTCAAGGGCGCCAAGGACGTGGGCAAGCGGGCCGGCCGTACCGCTGCCAACGGCCTGATCGCCCACTCCGGCAAGGCCCTGCTGGAGCTCAACTGCGAGACCGACTTCGTCGCCAAGAACGAGGCGTTCGTCGCCCTGGCCCAGCAGCTGGTCGAGCACGGCGAGCGCAGCGGCGTCAGCAACGCCGAGGAGCTGCTCGCCTCCGAGCTGGACGGCAAGACCGTCGCCGACCTGATCCAGGAGCAGTCCGCCAAGATCGGCGAGAAGCTGGTGCTCAACCGCTTCGCCAAGCTGGACGGCAACGTCGCGGTCTACCTGCACCGCAAGAGCCAGGACCTGCCGCCGGCCGTCGGCGTGCTGGTGGAGTACGCCGGCCAGACCGACGAGGCCGGTGACGCCGACGCGCGCGCCGCCGCCATGCAGATCGCCGCCATGCGGCCGAAGTACCTCACCCGGGACGAGGTTCCGGCCGAGGTCGTCGAGTCCGAGCGGCGCATCGCCGAGCAGACCGCCCGCGAGGAGAACAAGCCCGAGGCGGCGCTGCCGAAGATCGTCGAGGGTCGGGTCAACGCCTTCTTCAAGGACTACGTCCTCGTCGAGCAGGCGTCGGTGGCCGACAACAAGAAGACCGTGAAGCAGGTGCTGGCCGAGGCCGGCATCGAGGTGACCCGCTTCCTGCGGTTCGAGGTCGGCCAGGCCTGAGCCGCCGGATCGGGCGTGTGACGCGTCCGAGGGCAGGAAACGTCGACGAGGAGGCCGCCGGTGTACGTGACAGGCACCGCGGCCTCCTCGTCACATAGGGTCGGCAGCGGCAGTTGCGGGGTACATGGCGTGCAGGACGTGCGCGCGGGGAAGGGCGGGGCGGATGACGCAGGTTGTGAGTGACCGGAGCCTGGAAGCGGACGACCCGACGGCGCCGCCGCCCGGGCGCGCCCGCCGGGTGGTGCTGAAGCTCTCCGGCGAGGTCTTCGGCGGCGGGGCGATCGGCGTCGACCCGGACGTCGTACAGGCCATTGCCCGGCAGATCGCCACCGTGGTCCGCCGCGGCGTGCAGGTCTCCGTGGTGGTCGGCGGCGGTAACTTCTTCCGCGGCGCCGAGCTGCAGAAGCGCGGCATGGACCGGGCCCGGGCCGACTACATGGGCATGCTCGGCACCGTGATGAACTGCCTCGCCCTCCAGGACTTCCTGGAGAAGGAGGGCATCGAGACCCGCGTGCAGAGCGCGATCACGATGGCCCAGGTCGCCGAGCCGTACATCCCGCTGCGCGCCATCCGGCACCTGGAGAAGGGCCGCGTGGTCATCTTCGGCGCGGGCGCCGGCATGCCGTACTTCTCCACCGACACCGTCGCCGCCCAGCGCGCGCTGGAGATCCGCGCCGACGTGGTGCTGATGAGCAAGAACGGCGTGGACGGCGTCTACACCGCCGACCCCCGGATCGACCCCTCCGCCAGCAAGTTCGACTCGATCACCTTCTCGGAGGTGCTGCGCCGCAACCTGCGGGTGGCCGACGCCGCCGCGTTCAGCCTCTGCATGGAGAACGGCCTGCCGATGCTGGTCTTCGGCGCCCAGGGCGACGACACGATCATTCGCGCCGTCGGCGGCGACAAGATCGGTACCCTGATCACCGCCTGAACTCCCCCGGCCGACCGTCTCGGCGGTCCTCCGACGGACAGCAGCAGAGCCCACCACGAGTAACAGAAGGAGGCGAGGAGACCGGTGATCGACGACACCCTCCTCGAGGCCGAAGAGAAGATGGACCGTGCCATCGAGCACGCCAAGGAAGAGTTCGGCGCCATCCGCACCGGCCGCGCCAACGCCGCCATGTTCTCCAAGGTCGTCATCGACTACTACGGCACCCCCACCCCGCTGCCCCAGATGGCCTCCATCGGGGTTCCCGAGCCGCGCATGGTGATCATCAAGCCGTACGACAACTCGCAGATCAACGCCATGGAGAAGGCGATCCGCGACTCCGACCTCGGCGTGAACCCGAACAACGAGGGCAACCAGCTGCGCATCCTGCTCCCCCAGATGACCGAGGAGCGCCGCCGCGAGATGATCAAGGTGGCCCGGCACAAGGGTGAGGAGGCCAAGGTGGCCATCCGCAACATCCGCCGCAAGGGCAAGGAAGAGCTGGACCGGCTCGTCAAGGACGGCGAGGTCGGCGAGGACGAGGGCCGCCGCGCCGAGAAGGAGCTCGACGACCTGACCCAGCGGTACGTCGCCAGCGTCGACGATCTGGTCAAGCACAAGGAGACCGAGCTGCTCGAGGTGTAGCCGCCCGGACGGGACGCCCCGTCCGAAGGCCACCGAGGCCCGCCCCCCGGAACCCGGGGAGCGGGCCTCACCTCGTCCGGCGCGGGATCCGCACGCTCCGGGTCGTCCCGGTCAACGTCCTCCCCCGGTACGCGTCGTGCAACTCGAACCGCGACGGCCCGCCCGGCCGCCGGCGACCGTCCGGTGCCTGGTCGTACCGTCCCTGCGACCGGGTGCCGGTGGCCGGCTGGCCTCGTCCGCCGCCCCCGGCCGCCCCGTGCAGTAGGCTCGGCACGATTCCCGGCCACCGCGCGGTGAACGGCGGGAATCGGCCGGCCATCGGGCCGGTCAACCGGACGGAACAGTCACGCGTGTAGGGGATGGCCTTGGTCTTGCGGCATGTGGTGGAACTCGTACCGTCCCCGCTCGGTGCGTGATGTCCCACCCCGACCCCTACGGCGGCGCCGAGCCTCGCGGCTGGGACCGACCCGAACGCCCGCCCGCGCTGCCCTGGCCGGAGCGTGACGTCGAGCCCACCGGCCCGTGGAACCGGCAGTCCGGCGCCGACCTGTACGCCGGCCCGCAGGCTCGCCCCCGCTCGACCGCCCGCCGGTACGACGAGCCCGCCCTCGACCCGTACGACGGGCACGGCGACCCGTACGAGCGCCACGACGTCGACCGCTACGGGGCCTACGACGACGGGTACGACCGGCGCGGTCCCGGGCGCCCGCCGCGCGACGACGAGATGCCCACCTCCTCGCTCCCGCCGGTCCGCGACGACGACGTGCCGACCTCCCAGTTCCCCCCGGTGCGGGAGTCCGCCGAGCCGGAGCGCGACCCGCAGCGGCCCCCGGGCCGGCGGCAGCCCGGCCGGCGGCGGGCCAGCGCGGACCGACCGGCGACCGGGCAGCCGGCGCCCAGCCGGGCCGGCCGCAACCTGCCGGCCGCCATCGGCGTGGGCCTCGGGCTCGGCGCGCTGATCCTGGTCCCGCTCTTCTTCTACCTGCCGGCGTTCCTCGCCGTGGTGGCCGGCGCGATCGGCGTGGGCATCTGGGAGATGGCCCGGGCGGTACGCCGCAGCGGCGCCCACCCGCCGCTGGTGCCGCTGATCGCCGGCGGCGTGCTGATGATCGGGCTGGCCTGGTACGCCGGGCCGGACGCGCTCAGCCTGGGGCTGCTGGTCACCGTGCTGGGCACGATGATCTGGCGGCTCGGCGACGGCCCGGGCGGTTTCCAGCGGGACCTCACCGCGGCCACCCTGATCGCGGTCTACGTGCCGTTCCTCGGCGGCTTCGCGGCACTGCTCGCGGCGGCGCCCGACGACGGGCACCTGCGGGTGCTGGCGACCCTGGTCGCCGTGGTGCTCTCCGACACCGGCGGGTACGCGGCGGGGGTGTCCTTCGGCAAGCACCCGATGGCCCCCTCGATCAGCCCGAAGAAGTCCTGGGAGGGCTTCGCCGGTTCGGTCTCGGCGGCGGCGGTCGGCAGCGCCGTGCTGCTCTGGCTGCTCTTCGACCTGGCGCCGTGGTGGGGCGCGCTCTTCGGGGTCGCGGTCTCCGTCGCGGCGGTCCTCGGCGACCTCGGCGAGTCCATGATCAAGCGTGACCTGGGCGTGAAGGACATGAGCAACCTGCTGCCCGGGCACGGCGGCCTGATGGACCGGCTCGACTCGATCCTCTTCGCCGTTCCCACCGCGTACCTGCTGCTGGCGGTCTTCGTGCCGGTGGTGGGCTGAGGCATGAATCACGCCCGGGAAACCGTGTCGCCCGCCCGGT
Organism: Micromonospora sp. CPCC 206171; assembly: GCF_036906755.1. Lineage (NCBI taxonomy): Bacteria > Bacillati > Actinomycetota > Actinomycetes > Micromonosporales > Micromonosporaceae > Micromonospora > Micromonospora sp. CPCC 206171. The sequence goes on from NZ_JBAKHT010000001.1 coordinate 450,172, forward strand.
GGGGGTCGATTCGGCACCTCCGGACGGCTGTGTTCCCCGGTCGGCGTGTCAGACTGGACCGGCCATGACGAGCCTGCCTGTGATCCCCGTAGACCCCGACGCCCCCGGGCGCCGGCCCGCGATGCCGCCCCGCCACCTCGCCGACCTGGACCTGCCGGGCCGGCAGGCGCTGGTGACCGAGCTGGGCGAGCCGGCCTTCCGCGCCAAGCAGGTCTCCAACCACTACTTCGGCCGGCTGGTGCGCGACCCGGAGCTGATGACCGACCTGCCGGCGGCCACCCGGGAGCGGCTGGCCGGCGCGCTGCTGCCGACCCTGCTCAACCCGGTCCGCGAGCTGGCCTGCGACGACGGCGCCACCCGAAAGGCGCTCTGGCGGCTGCACGACGGCTCGCTGGTGGAGAGCGTGCTGATGGGCTACCCGGACCGGGTCACCGTCTGCATCTCCAGCCAGGCCGGCTGCGGCATGGCGTGCCCGTTCTGCGCCACCGGCCAGGCCGGGCTGACCCGCAACCTGTCCACGGCGGAGATCGTCGACCAGGCGGTCTACCTCGCCGGCGTCGCGGCCTCCGGCGCGGTAGCCGGGTCGCCGCCGCGGCTGTCGCACGTCGTCTTCATGGGCATGGGCGAGCCGTTGGCGAACTACAACCGGGTGGTGGCGGCGATCCGTCGGCTGGTCGCGCCGGCCCCCGAGGGCCTGGGCCTGTCGCAGCGGCACATCACCGTTTCCACGGTCGGCCTGGTTCCGGCCATCCGCCGACTGGCCAGCGAAGACCTCTCAGTGACCCTTGCGCTGTCGCTGCACGCGCCCGATGATGATCTGCGCGACGAACTCGTGCCGGTCAACCAGCGCTGGAAGGTAGCCGAGGTGCTGGACGCAGCGTGGGACTACGCGGCCCGGACGGGGCGCCGCGTGTCGATCGAGTACGCGATGATCAAGGACGTGAACGACCAGCCGTGGCGGGCGGACCTGCTCGGGCGGCTGTTGGCCGGCAAGCTGGCCCACGTGAACCTCATCCCGCTCAACCCGACACCCGGCAGCCGCTGGGACGCGAGCGCGAAGCCGGTCGAGCGCGAGTTCGTCCGGCGACTCCGCGAGGCCGGGGTGTCCACGACGGTGCGGGACACCCGGGGGCGCGAGATCGACGGCGCGTGCGGGCAGTTGGCTGCCACCGAGGACAGGGACACCGATGCGCCGCGCGGGCGTGACCGGGCGTAGCGACGAGACCAGGAGACATAGTGGCGAGTCAGGGTCAGCGTTTCCGGCGTAAGGCGCTCCGCCGGGGATACAAGGTCGACGAGGTGGACGCCTTCCTGGACCGGGTCGAGGCGACACTCGCCGGCCAGCCGGTCGGCGCGCCCGTGGCCTCCCAGGAGGTCCACGACGTCGTCTTCCGGGTCCGCTTCAACGGCTACGACGAGTGGCAGGTCGACCTGCACCTGGACCGGGTCGAGCGGCAGTTGGCCGAGCTGGAGGAGCGCGGCGGCCTCGGCGGTCGCGGCGCCGACCCGCGGGGCGCCGACCGCCTCGGCCCGCCGATGCGCGACGACCACCGCGGCCTCTCCCCGGTGCCGCAGCCGCTCCCGCCGCGTGCGATGCCGGCCCAGGCCGGCCCGCAGGGCTACGGCAACCGGTACGACGAGCCCACCGGCGCCTTCGCCGGCGGGTACGACGCCCCCCGGGGCGGCTACGACGCTCCGCGCGGCCCGGGTGGCCCCGGCCCGGGTGGCCCGATGGGTCCGGGTGGTCCCGGTGGCCAGGGCGGGCACGGCGGTCCGCCGCAGCGTGGCCTGCCCCCCGGTCCGGGTGGCTACGGCGCCCCGGAGGATCCCCGGTTCGACGGTTTCGAGGCGGGCCGGCACGGCCGCGCCGACATGACCGCCGAGATCCGGATGCCGGAGCGGGACCAGCGCGACATGCGCGGGCGCGGCCCGGCCGGCCCGCCCATGCAGCCGCCGGCGCTCGGTGGCCCGCCGATGGGCGGCCCGCCGCCGATGGCCGGTCCGCCGGTGGGCGGCCCGCCGATGGCCGGTCCGCCCGGCAGCGACCTCTACCGGGTCGACCAGATCCGGCGCAGCTTCCAGGTCCGTCGCTTCGGCAGCGGGTACGACCCGGACCAGGTGGACCGGTTCTTCGAGACGCTGCTCGGCGGCATGCAGGGCCGCAACCCGATGCCGGTGAACCCGAAGGACCTGGACACCCTGCGCTTCGGTCTGGTGCCGGGCGGCTACTTCGAGGCCGAGGTCGACGCCGCGCTCAAGGACGTGCAGGACATCCTCTTCGGCCGCTGACCGGCGCGGCGAGGACCGATGTGACGAAGGGCCCACCCCCGAGGGGGTGGGCCCTTCGTACGTGTCCGGTCCGGCGTGGCGGTCGGGTCAGGAGCGCAGGCCGTTGCGGCGCAGCACGGCGTCGCCGATGACGATCGCCAGCAGCAGCGCGGCCAGGCCGACCAGCCAGATGTCCTCGACCCTGCCCTCGTGGTTGCCGCACAGCATCGCCAGCAGCGCCAACGCGGAGAGCACCGCGCCGATCCGTCCGGACCTGCGGTGCCCGGGCTTGTGCTGATCTGGCGCGGTTACCGGCTCGCTTCCTGCCACTGTCGGTCCTTCCCTCGCGATCGGATCTCCGGTTAGTCTGGCACGCCCCGCGGCGGGCCCGGCGCAGGGTCCGGCCTGATGGGGGTACGGCGTCGCGGGTCGGCGACAACACTGCCTCCGGTAGCGTTCTGACGTACACCTTGATTGTCGTTTTGAGGGGGACTGCGGTGCGAGTGACCGGTACGGGACATGCCAGCATGCGGATCGACACGGCCGCGGGCAGCATCCTGTGCGACCCGTGGGTCAATCCCGCCTACTTCGCCTCGTGGTTCCCCTTCCCGGACAACTCCCAGCTCGACTGGGCGGCCCTGGGCGACGTCGACTACCTGTACGTCTCGCATCTGCACCGGGACCACTTCGACGCCGCCCACCTCAAGCGGTACGTCTCCAAGGACGCCACCGTGCTCCTGCCCGAGTTCCCCACCTCGGAGATGGAGGACGAGCTGCGGGCGCTCGGCTTCACGAAGTTCCTCAAGGCCCCGAACGAGCAGGTCGTGGAGCTCGACGGCGGCCTGAAGATCATGATTCAGGCGCTGACCAGCCCGACCGACGGCCCGATCGGCGACTCCTCGCTCTGGGTGGAGTACGACGGGGTCCGGCTGCTGAACCAGAACGACGCCCGCCCGACCGACCTGAGCGTCTTCGCCGAGCTGGGTCATGTGCACGCGCATCTGCTGCAGTTCTCCGGCGCGATCTGGTACCCGATGGTCTACGAGCTGCCGCAGGCGGCCAAGACGGCGTTCGGCAAGCAGAAGCGCGACCGGCAGTTCGACCGCACCTGGCGATACATCGACGACCTGAAGGCTGACCACGTCTTCCCGATCGCCGGCCCGCCGTGCTTCCTCGACGACGCGCTGTGGCAGTTCAACGACATCCACGGCGACGAGGGCAACATCTTCCCGGACCAGTCGGTCTTCCTCGCCGAGTACGCCAAGGTCGGCGGCACCAACGGCATCGTGCTGCTGCCGGGCAGCGTCGCCGAGGTGACCACGGAGGGCGCGAGCACCACCCACCCGGTGCCGGTGGAGGAGTTCTTCGCGAACAAGGTGGCCCACCTGGAGGAGATGCGGGAGCGCAAGCGCCCGATCATCGAGGCGGAGAAGGCGTCCTGGCGGCACCCCGAGGTGGACGTGCTCGGCGAGATGAAGCGCCGCATCGAGCCGCTGCTGGACGAGTCGATCTACCTGGCCAAGGGGGTCGGCGGCCCGGTCCGCTTCGACCTGGTCGGCTACGACGGCGAGAGCGTCGAGTCGATCGTGGTGGACTTCCCGGGCAAGGAGGTCCGGCCGTACGCCGACGAGAAGGTGCGCTACCGGTTCCGTACCGAGCGGGCGCTGATCGAGCACCTGCTGCACATCGGGGAGGTGGACTGGGTCAACTCCCTCTTCCTCTCGTGCCGCTTCTCGGCGGCCCGGATCGGCCAGTACAACGAGTTCGTCTACGCCTTCTTCAAGTGCCTCTCGGAGGAGCGTCTCCAGTACGCCGAGGGTTGGTACGACGAGCACGAGCGGGCCGTCGACGCCGAGGACATCACCATCGGCGACTGGGTGGTGCAGCGCCGCTGCCCGCACCTGAAGGCGGACCTGAGCCGGTTCGGCATCGTCGAGGGCGACCAGCTCACCTGCCAGCTGCACGGCTGGAAGTTCGACATGCCCAGCGGCCGCTGCCTGACCAGCGTCGGCCACAAGATCCGCGCGCACCGCGCCGACGAGCAGACCCCCGCGCCCGCCGGGGAGGCGCTCAGCTAGCGGTTTCCCCGCGCCCGCCGCCCCCGCCGGGTGACCATCAGGTCGGGAAGGGGGGCGGCGGCGTGGCCGACGGCGCGGGCAGGAGCGGATACCGGTTCAGGCGTGACCGGGAGATGACCCGGGACGCCTCCCGGGTGGAGACGTTCAGCGACGGCGTCTTCGCGGTCGTGCTGACGGTGATGGCCGTCGAACTGCTCCAGTACGGGCCGGCCAGGGCCGGCGGGAGGGAGCTTCCCGACGCCCTCGCCCACGCCTGGCCGACCTACCTGGCGTACGTGATCACCTTCGGGATCGCCGGTCAGATCTGGCTCGGCCATCACAACATGTGGCGGTACGTGGTCCGGGTCGACCAGCTGCTGCTGGTGTTCAACCTGCTCGTGCTGCTCTTCGTGGCCGCCATCCCGTTCACCGCCGACCTGCTGTCGGACAACCTGCGCGGCAGCGCGACCGAGCAGCGGCTGACCGCCGGCCTCTACCTCGGCACCGTGCTCGGCGAGTCGCTCTTCTTCAACCTGAGCTGGTGGTGGGCTCGACGGCGGCGGCTGCTCCACCCCGACCTGGACCCCCAGCTGGCCCGGGCGGTCTCGCGGCGATTGCTGGTGCGCCCCCTGCTCTATCTGATCGCCTTCGCCTTCGTCTTCGTCGACCCGATCCTCAGCCTCGTCCTCTACCTGCTGCTCGTCGGCCTCTCCCTCATCCGCCGCCCCGGCGATCTGCCCCCCGCCGAGGCCGGCGGTGAGGTCAGCGACCGAGGTCGCTGAGGATGCGACGGGCGGCGTTGTAGCCGGCGGCCCCGATCACGCTGCCCGCCGGGTGGCAGCCGGCGCTGCCCGCGTAGACGCCGTCGACGCCGGTCGCGTACGGCATGCGGTCGGTGAACGAGACGGTGTTGTCGACGTGGTGGATGTGCCCGCCGGTGATGCCGAAGTGCGCCTCGATGCCGGGCGGGGACAGCGGCACCGCGTCGGCGATCAGGTCGCCGGCGCCGGGGGCGTACCGCTCGCAGATGGCGATCAGCTTCTCGACGTACCCGGGCATGGCCTCGTCCCAGGTGGTGCCGGCCAACTCGTAGGGGACCGACTGCACGAACAGGGCCGAGGAGTGGTGGCCGGCCTCGTCGGAGAGCGACGGGTCGACGGTGGTGTGCAGGTACCACTCGATGGTCGGCTCCTCGGGCAGCCGCCCGGCCTGCACGTCCGCCCACATCGCGCGCAGCGCGGCCATCGGCGCCTCGCCGCCCCCGCCGACCAGCGAGGCCGAGCCGGGGAGCAGGTGGATGGTGGAGCCGAACGGGCTCGGCGCCCCCGCCGGCAGGCAGGCGAAGCGGGGCAGCCCGGTCAGCGCCAGGTTCAGCTTCAGGGTGGTGCCGGGGCGGCGGACCGCCGTCATCCGCTCGTGCAGCGGCGCCGGGAGCGCGCCGTCGGGCAGCAGGTCCATCAGCCGGTACGGGTCGCAGGCGCCGAGCACCACCGGGGCGGCGACGTGCCGGCCGTCGGCGAGCGTCACCCCGCTGGCCGCGCCGCCGTCCAGGGTCACCCCGGTCACCGGTGTACCCGTGCGGATGGTGGCCCCGGCGGCGCGGGCGGCCTCGGCGAAGGTCCGCGAGACGGTGCCCATGCCGCCCCGGGCGATCATCCAGGTGCCGTCCGCGCCGGGCAGCCGGCACATGTTGTGCACCAGGAAGTTGTGTCCGGTACCGGGGTCGTCCGGGCCGGCGTTGAGGCCGGAGAGGCCGTCGGTGACCGCGTACATGCTGACCAGCAGTTCGGAGCGGAAGTCGAAGCGGGCCAGGTGGTCGGCGACCGAGCCGCGGACCAGGTCGACGAAGGCCTGTCGCAGCGCCGGGCGGACGTACCGCTCGGCGGTCTCCTCCACCGGCAGCGGCTCGGCCAGCCAGGCCGGCGCCAGGTCCTCGCGCAGCTGGGCCAGTTCGGCCTGCAACGCGTCGTCGGCCGCCGCGTCGGCGGGGGAGAAGAACTCGGCGAGCTGCTTGCGGGTCGCCGCGGTGTCGCTGCCGAAGAGCAGGTACGGCGAGCCGATGCCGCCCGGCGTGGGCAGGAAGTAGTGCGGGTCGCGGCGCAGCACCGGGATCCGCACGTCGAGCGTGGCGAGCAGCTCCGGCGGCATCAGCCCCAGCAGGTACGACCCGGTGGAGTGGCGCAGCCCGGGGACCTTGGGGAACGGGTTCTCGGTGCGGGTGGCCCCGCCGATCTCCTCCGCCGCCTCCAGCACCAGCACATCCAGCCCGGCGCGGGCCAGCAGGACGGCCGAGACCAGCCCGTTGTGCCCGGATCCGACGATCACGACGTCGGCGCGGGCCGGCAGCTCACTCGCTTCGCTCATGCCCGGGCAGCCTAGTGCGGCGCGGCCCGCGGCGGGAGGGCTTCAGCGGCGGGAGGGCTTGAGCGGCGGCAGGGCTGCGCGTGGCGGCAGGGTTCAGCGGCGGATGGCGCGCCAGCGGCTCAGCGCCAGGGTGGCGGAGTAGCCGGCCAGCACGATCACGTGGAACAGGTAGAGCCAGAGCAGCACCGCGACGCCCGCGCCGATCTCGTCGAAGCCGCCGAAGGGCGCCCCCAGGTCGATCGGGAGCGAGGCGAACAGCACGAACCCGTGCAGGAAGCCGGAGAGGTTCGCCGCCGTGAACGAGCCGAGCAGAAGAGTGGACAACCAGTCCGGGGAGGCGGGCCCGACGACCCGGAACACCCACATCAGCACCGGCGTGAGCACCAGCCACACTCCCAGGAACGACAGCACCACGCCGAGCGCGCCGATCCAGCCGCCCTGCCGGACCAGGTGGGTGGTGGTGGGCAGCGCGATCAGGATCGACAGCAGCAGCGCCGGGGCCGGGGCGAGCAGCGGCAGCAGCAGCAGCCGCCCCCGCCACCCCACCAGCGACTCGTCGGGGTTCGGCGGCGTGGCGACCGAGACGAACGCCCGGCGCAGCCCCTCGCCGTAGAGCGACGCCGGCAGCAGGGAGGCCAGCGCGAGCAGCGGGGTCAACTCCACCCCGGCCGCGACCAGCGCCTCCACCGCCCGGGGGGCCCCGATCGCGTCCGGCAGCGTGTTGACCGCGTACGAGGTGAGCCGGCGGACCCGGTCCGCGCCGACCAGCAGCGAGGTCGTCCAGATCGCCAGCAGCGCCACCGGCACCACGGCGATCCCCCCGTAGAAGGTGATCGCGGCGGCGTGCAGCGAGAGGTCCCGGCCGCGTACCGGCCGGAAGGCGGCGCTGGTGATCCGCTTGGTGCGCTGCCATGCCTGGCCCATCGCGATCTCCTTCCCCCTCCTGGCCGGGGGCACGCATTACGATCGCGCGTCATGACGGTGCTCACCACGGAACGCCTGGTGCTGCGGGACTGGACCGACGCCCCGGCGGACCTGGATCGGATCTTCGACATCTACTCGCGTACCGAGATCACCCGCTGGCTGGCCGCGTCCGGCCTGCCGCTGACCGACCCGGTCCAGGCCCTGGATCGGCTGGCCATCTGGCGGAAACGGCATGCCGGCCAGGGTGGCCGGTACGGCACCTGGGCGATGGAGGTCCGGGACACCGGCCGGGTCGCCGGCACCCTGATCCTCAAGCCGCTGCCGGGCGCGGACGGCGTGACGGAGACCGACGACATCGAGGTGGGCTGGCACCTGCACCCGGACTCCTGGGGGCACGGGTACGCCACCGAGGCGGCCCGCGCGGTGCTGGCCCGCGAGTTCGCCGCCGGCACCTTGCAGGTGTACGCCGTGGTCTCGCCCGGCAACCACCCGTCGATGGCGGTGGCCCGCCGGCTCGGCATGACACATCTGGGCCGGCGCACCGACTGGTACGGCGGCGAGGTGCTGGAGACCTTCGTCCGCCGGGCGGATGCCTGACGCCCGGCGGGGCAGCGGGGGGCTCCGCGGGGGCCGTATCGTCGTCCGCCGTGATGATCAGTTTCGAGACGCAGCCGGACCGGCGGCGGCTCACCGCCGCCCTGCGCCGCGCCTACCGCCGCACGCTGCTGCTGTACTGGCTCTGCCCGGTCGCGCTGCTCCTGCCGGCTCTGGTCGACGTGCTCCTCGGAGATCCGTTGGAGGGGGTGCCCTGGGTCGCCGCCGCGGTGACCGCCACGCTGCTGTCCCCGCTGGTCCTGCGGGCGCTGGTCCGGGCCAGCTGGAAGATGCACGGCATCCCGATCACGTGGACGATCTCCGACGAGGGCGTCCGCTGTGTGAACGCGCTCTCCGACAGCGTCGTGCGCTGGGCGGCGCTGACCGGGGTGGAGCCGATCCCCGACCACCTGCTCTTCCGGCTCAGCCGGCACCAGCTGTTCCCGGTGCCGATCGACGGTCTTCGCGCGGAACAACGGGCCGAGCTGTACGCCTACCTGCGCGGTCGGGGACTGCTTACCGCCGATCCGGTCGAGCCGGGGCCGCAGGCCGTCCGGCGCTAGGTCGCCCCGAGGGATCGGTCACGCACGGTGGTGCCCACCCTCCCGACGTGCCGGTGAGCGATATACCTGAGCGTCATATTTATGCCTCTGAGGTATATCGCTCACCAGGCATACGTCGCCCTCACCGCGACACGCCACGGGGCAGCGGAGGCGCGGCGGCAGGCCGAACTCCTCGATGAGGAGGCGCCGGCCGAGGATCCGGACGGCGAGGGCCGAGGCTCCCAGCGGGCGCACAGCGACGCCGGGGCAGAATGGCCGCGTGACAACTCCCCGCGACCTCGTTCTGCTCGGCTCCACCGGCTCGATCGGTACCCAGGCCATCGACATCGTGCGGCGCAACCCGGACCGGTTCCGGGTGGTGGCGCTCGGGGCCGGCGGCGGCAACGTCGAGCTGCTCGCCGCGCAGGCCCTGGAGCTGGGCGTGGACGCGGTCGGGGTGGCGAAGTCCTCCGCCGCGCAGGACCTCCAGCTCGCCTTCTACGCCGAGGCGAGCCGGCGCGGCTGGGCCACCGGGGACTTCCGGCTGCCGAAGATCGTCGCCGGCCCGGACGCCATGACCGAGCTGGCGCAGTGGCCCTGCGACGTCGTACTCAACGGGGTGGTGGGGTCGTTGGGGCTGGCGCCGACCCTGGCGGCGCTGCGCGCCGGCCGTACCCTCGCCCTGGCGAACAAGGAGTCGCTGGTGGCCGGCGGCCCGCTGGTGAAGGCCGCGGTGACGCGGCCGGGGCAGATCGTGCCGGTGGACTCGGAGCACTCGGCGCTGGCGCAGTGCCTGCGCGGCGGGGCCCGCGGCGAGGTGCGCCGGCTGGTCGTCACCGCCAGCGGCGGGCCGTTCCGCGGCCGGCGTCGCGACGAGCTGACCGAGGTCACTCCCGCGCAGGCCCTGGCCCACCCCACCTGGAACATGGGCCCGGTCGTCACGATCAACTCCGCCACCATGGTCAACAAGGCGCTGGAGGTGATCGAGGCGCACGAACTGTTCGACGTGCCCTACGCCGACATCACCGTGATGGTCCACCCGCAGTCGGTGATCCACTCGATGGTCGAGTTCGTCGACGGCTCCACCCTCGCCCAGGCCAGCCCGCCGGACATGCGGCTGCCGATCGCCCTCGGCCTCGGCTGGCCGGACCGGGTGGCCGACGCCGCCGCCGCAGTCGACTGGACCACCGCGCACACCTGGGAGTTCGCCCCGCTGGACGACGAGGCGTTCCCGGCGGTCGCCCTGGCCAAGGCCGCCGGCGAGACCGGCCGCTGCCGCCCGGCCATCTACAACGCGGCGAACGAGGAGTGCGTCGCCGCCTTCGTCGCCGGCCGGCTGCCCTTCCTCGGCATCGTCGACACCCTGCGCCGGGTGTTGGAGGAGGCACCCGATTTCGGCGAACCAGGTACCGTCGAGGACGTGCTCGCGGCCGAGTCGTGGGCACGCGCGCACGCGCAGGAGATCATCTCGGGGTCGGGGAAGGAAGCTTGATGCTCTATCTGCTCGGGGTGGTGGTGATCGCCCTGGGGATTCTCATCTCGGTGAGCCTGCACGAGGCGGGTCACATGCTGACCGCCAAGGCGTTCGGGATGAAGGTCACCCGCTACTTCGTCGGCTTCGGCCCGACCCTCTGGTCCTTCCGCCGCGGTGAGACCGAGTACGGCATCAAGGCCATCCCGCTCGGCGGCTTCTGCAAGATCGTCGGGATGACGCCGCAGGACGACGACGTGGAGCCGGGCGACGAGCACCGGGCGATGTGGCGCTATCCGGTCTGGAAGCGGACGATTGTGATGTCCGCCGGCTCGGTGACCCACTTCGCCCTCGCCGTGATCGCCATCTGGCTGGCCGCGATGTTCATGGGCCTGCCGAACCGGGACCTGCCCAACCCGCTGCCGGCGCACGTCAAGGTCGTGGACTGCGTCATCCCCACCGACGCCCAGCGCGAGTGCGCCCCCGGCGACCCGGTCAGCCCCGCCAAGCAGGCCGGGCTGCGCGACGACGACAAGATCCTCGCGGTGAACGGGACCTCGGTGGCCGACTACACCGCCCTGGTCAAGAAGGTCCGCGAGCTGCCGCCGGGCAAGGCCACCATCCGCTACGAGCGGGACGGCGTGCAGAGCGACGCCCAGGTTCAGCTGGCCCCCGTGCAGCGCAAGCCGCTGGACGATCCGAACGGCGCCCCGGTCACCGTCTCCGCCCTCGGCGTCGCCGGCCCGTCGCTGCCCCCGGGGGTCCCGGCCAACGTCACGTACGGCCCGGTCGAGGCGATCCCGGCCACCGCCGGCTACACCGGGGACCTGGCCGTCGGCACGTACGAGGCGATGAAGCGGATTCCGGAGAAGGTCCCCGCCCTCTGGACCGCCATCACCGGTGGCGAGCGGGACAAGGACACCCCGATCAGCGTGGTCGGCGCCAGCCGGCTGGGCGGCGAGGCGCTTGCGAACGGCTTCTGGCAGGTGCTGGTCTACCTGTTCATCTCGCTGAACTTCTTCGTCGGCGTGTTCAACCTGCTGCCGCTGCTGCCGTTGGACGGCGGTCACATCGCCATCGCCTGGTTCGAGCGGGTCCGCTCCTGGCTGTACGCCCGGATCGGCCGCCGCGACCCGGGCCGGGTGGACTACATGAAGCTCATGCCGCTCACGTACGCGGTGATCCTGGTCGGTGGCGCCTTCACGCTGCTCACCGCCACCGCGGACATCATCAATCCGATCACGCTCTTCTCAAGGTGAGTGCCTGAAGTGACCGCTGTCAGTCTCGGTATGCCCGCCGTACCGCCCCCGCCGCTGGCCCCCCGTCGGGCCAGCCGCCAGATCATGGTCGGCTCGGTGCCGGTCGGTGGCGGCGCGCCGGTCTCGGTGCAGTCGATGACCACCACCCTCACCTCCGACGTCAACGCCACCCTCCAGCAGATCGCCGAGCTGACCGCGTCCGGCTGCCAGATCGTCCGGGTCGCCGTGCCCAGCCAGGACGACGTCGAGGCGCTGCCGGCGATCGCGCGCAAGTCGCAGATCCCGGTGATCGCCGACATCCACTTCCAGCCGAAGTACGTCTTCGCCGCGATCGACGCCGGCTGCGCCGCCGTCCGGGTCAACCCGGGCAACATCCGGCAGTTCGACGACAAGGTCAAGGAGATCGCCAAGGCGGCCGGTGCGGCCGGTGTGCCGATCCGGATCGGCGTGAACGCCGGCTCGCTGGACAAGCGGCTGCTCGCCAAGTACGGCAAGGCCACCGCCGAGGCGCTGGTCGAGTCGGCGCTCTGGGAGTGCTCGCTCTTCGAGGAGCACGGGTTCCGGGACATCAAGATCTCGGTCAAGCACAACGACCCGGTGGTCATGATCCGGGCGTACCGGCAGCTCGCCGAGCAGTGCGACTACCCGCTGCACCTGGGCGTCACCGAGGCCGGCCCGGCTTTCCAGGGCACCATCAAGTCGGCGGTCGCCTTCGGCGCGCTGCTGGCCGAGGGGATCGGCGACACCATCCGGGTCTCGCTCTCCGCGCCGCCGGTCGAGGAGATCAAGGTCGGCAACCAGATCCTGGAGTCGCTGGGCCTGCGTGAGCGGGGCCTGGAGATCGTCTCCTGCCCGTCCTGCGGCCGGGCCCAGGTCGATGTCTACAAGCTGGCCGAGGAGGTCACCGCCGGCCTGGAGGGGCTGCCGGTGCCGCTGCGCGTCGCCGTCATGGGCTGCGTGGTGAACGGCCCGGGCGAGGCCCGCGAGGCCGACCTCGGCGTCGCCTCCGGCAACGGCAAGGGCCAGATCTTCGTCAAGGGCCAGGTCATCAAGACCGTGCCCGAGGGGCAGATCGTGGAGACGCTGATCGAGGAGGCGCTCCGCCTCGCCGACGAGATGGGCGCCGAGATCCCCGAGGAACTCCGCGACCTGGTCCCCGGCGCCACCGTCACCGTCCACTGACCCACCCCGCGCCCGGGCGCCCCCCGCGCCGCGGATGCACTTTCAGAGAAAGAGTGGCTATTCCGGAGGGAATAGCCACTCTTTCTCTGTATCTGCCGACCCCACGCGTCCGTTCGCGGGGCCGGGCGGGGGTCAGTCGGATTCGGCGAGGATGGCGTAGAGCTTGCGGCGGGTCTCGTCGAGGACCTGGGCGGCCCGTTCCCGCTGGTCGTCGGTGCCGGTCATCATCACCTGGCGCAGCGCGTTCATCGCCTGCGCGCCGGCGTCGCGGATGTCGTGCCAGCTGTTGACGGTGTTCTCGGCGAACTCCGCCCAGGGTGGGTTCTGCGCCGCGGCGGCGGCCTCCTCGCGGCCGGCGTCGGTGAGGCCGAACCGCTTCCGTCCACCGGTGGAGGAGTCCGTGCTGGCCTCGATGACCCCCTCGTCCTCCAGGAGCTGGAGGGTCGGGTAGATCGAGCCGGGGCTGGGCCGCCAGGCCCCGCCGGTGCGGGAGTCGATCTCCTGGATCATCTCGTACCCGTGCATCGGCCGTTCGGTGAGCAGCGCCAGCACGGCGCCGCGGACGTTCGGCCGGCGCCCGCGTCCCCGACCCCGGCCGCCCCGGCCCCCACCCCAGCCGCCGTGCCCGTGCGGACCCGGCGGGACGGGCGGGAAGCCGAACCCGCGTCGACGGGCTTCGTGCATCGCGTGGAAGTGCTGATGGAATCCCATGCCACGATCCCTTCTCGGACTGTCGTTGATGCATCGACGATATATCGGCAACGTGTCGGCAGCAAGAAGGTCGACCGAGGCGGGTACCAAACCGTACGTACGTCTTGTTAGAGTGTCGGTGTGCGCCTGCTTCCTGAACCGGGTCCGGCCCGGACCCTCGCCCTCTCCACCCTGGTCAACACCGTCGGCCGGGGCACCTGGCTGACCGTCAGCGCGCTCTTCCTCACCCGCTCGGTCGGCCTCTCGGTGCGCGAGGTCGGCGTCGGCCTCACCGTCACCGCCCTGGTCAGCCTGATCGCCAGCACGCCGATGGGGTACCTCGCCGACCGGCACGGCCCACGCGGCATCCAGCTCGCCGCGCTGGTCGCCTCCGGCGTCTTCACCGCCGCCCTGGTGGCCGTCCGGTCGTTCCCGACGTTCCTGATCGTCGGCGTGCTGATGGCGGTCGCCGACGCCGCCAGCCGGGGTGCCCGGGGCGCGCTGATCGCCGGAGCGGTCCCCGCCGACCAGCGGGTCCGCACCCGGGCCTGGCTGCGCGCCGTGACCAACGTCGGGATCTCGGTCGGCGCCGTGGTCGCCGGCCTCGGGCTCGCCGCCGACACCCGCGCCGCGTACGTCGCGCTGATCCTGCTCGACTGCGTCACCTACCTGCTGGCGGCGGTGGTCCTGCTCCGGCTGGCGCCGGTCCCGCCCGTGCCGGCGCCCACCCACGGGCCACGGCTGATCGCGCTGCGGGACCGCCCCTTCCTGGCGTTCACCGTGCTCGACGGGCTGATGTCGATGCACTTCGGGCTGCTCAACATCGCCCTGCCGCTCTGGATCGCCGACCACACCACGGCGCCGCACTGGCTCATCTCGGCCTGCATGCTGGTCAACACGGTGACGGTGGTGCTCTTCCAGGTGCGCGCCTCCCGGGGCACCGAGGAACTGCCCGGGGCCGCGCGGGCCGCCCGGCGGGCCGGCGTGGTCATCGCGGTGGCCTGCGCGCTCTTCGCCGCCAGCGCCGGCGTGCCGACCCCGGTCGCCGTGGCGCTGCTGCTGGCCGGGGCGCTCGTGCACGTGGTCGGCGAGCTGTGGCACGCGGCGGCGGGCTGGGGCATCTCCTTCGGCCTCGCCCCCGCCCGGGCGCAGGGCCAGTACCAGGGGGCGTACGGAATGGGCATGCAGCTCGGCGGGATGGTCGCCCCGGTGGTGGTGACCAGTCTCGCGGTCGGCTGGGGCGCGCCCGGCTGGCTGGTGCTCGGCGGGTTGTTCCTGGTGCTCGGCGCGCTGGTGCCGCCGGTGGTGCGGTGGGCGGCGCGGACCCGGCCGGCCGAGCCGGTGGCCGAACCTGTCGCCGTCTGACCGGTCGACCGGCGAGTGGCCGCCCACATCTGGCAGGCTGGTAGCCGTGCTGACGGTGCCGGTACGCCAACTGGGGGAGTCGGAGCGCCGCGCGGTCGAGCGGCTGCTGGACCTCGACCCGTTCGCGGGCGCGCAGGTCGCCGAGCGGGTCGCCGCCCGTGGCCTGGCCTGGTGGCGGGCCGAGGGGCGGATCCTCGGGTACGGGGCGCGCCGCAACCTGGAGTCGATCTGCTGGCTGGGCGGCAACCTCACCCCGGTGCTCGCCTCGGAGCCGGCCGTCGCCGCCTTCGCCGAACAGCTCTCCGCCGAGGAGCGCCTCTGCTCCTCGATCGTCGGGCGGGCCGACGCCGTGCTCGGCCTCTGGGACCGGCTCTCCACCTACTGGGGTCCGGCCCGGGACGTCCGCCCCAACCAGCCGCTGCTCGCCACCGACGCGCTGCCCCCGGTCTCCGCCGACCCGCAGGTACGCCGGGTGTGCCCGGGTGAGATCGACCGGCTCTTCCCGGCGGCGGTGGCCATGTACACCGAGGAGGTCGGCGTCTCGCCGCTGGCCGAGGACGGTGGACGGGCCTACCGGCGGCGGGTCACCGACCTGGTGCGGGCCGGTCGGGCGTACGCCCGCTTCGTCGACGGCCGGGTGGTCTTCAAGGCCGAGCTGGCCGTGGTGACCCGGCGTACCGCCCAGGTCCAGGGGGTCTGGGTGGCTCCCGAGTGGCGCGGGCGGGGGATCGCCACCGCGGCGATGGCGGCGGTGGTGCGCGACGCGCTGCTGCGGGTGGCGCCGACCGTGAGCCTCTACGTCAACGACTTCAACCTGCCCGCCCGCCGGGTCTACGAGCGCTGCGGCTTCCAGCCGGTCGGCACCCTCGCCACCGTGCTGTTCTGACCCCTCCCGCCCGTCAGCCATGGCGGGGATCACGCCCGCCCCTATCGGGAAACCGGACGTCCGGCGCTATGCTGGGCATGTTTTTATACTGACCAGTCAGTTCAAGCATGTCGGGATGGCAAGTGAAGATCGTCGAGGCGCACGGGTTGGGTCTGCGCACCCGGCGGGGTTGGGTGTACCGGGACGTCGACCTGACGGCCGAGGCGGGTGAGCTGCACGCCCTAACCGGGCCGCCCGGCAGCGGGCGTACCTCGCTGCTGCTCGCCCTGGCCGGTCGCTTCCCGCACACCGAGGGCACCCTGCGCACCCGGGGGCCGGCCGCGCTCGGCCAGGTCGCCGGGGTGCACGAGCCCGACCCCGCGCTCACCGTCGCCGAGCACATCCAGGAGCGGCTGCTGCTGCTCGGGCCCGTCCCGCGCCGCCGTCGCCAACTGGTGCCGGTGGCCGCCGTCCGGGCCCGCCGGGCGTACCGGCGGGACGCCTTCGCCGCCGCGATCGCCGGGGCGGGCTTCACGGACGTACCCCTCGATCCGGACGTGCGCGGCCGTGACCTCACCCCGCAGCAGCGGCAGGTCCTGGGCCTCGTCCTGGCCACGCTGAGCGGTCCCAGCCTGATCGTCGCCGACGACGTGGACGCCGGCTCCGACGCCCCCGAGCGGGCCTGGCTCTGGGACGCCCTGGCCCGCCTCGCCGACCGGGGCTATGCGGTGGTCGCCAGCGCCCGCGCGGTCGAGCCCGGCGCCCCGGCCGTCGTGCACCGGCTCGGCGACCCGTCGCTGCCGGTCCGGCCCGACCTGAGCCTCCCGGCCCGCACCACCCCGGCGCGCACCGTCGCCGTCCCCGCCCAGGCCGTCCGGACGGACGCCGCCGACCCCGGCGTGACCGCCGACTCCGACCCCGGCGTGACCGCCGACTCCGACCCCGGCGTGACCGCCAACCCCGACCCGACCGCCGACTCCGACCCGACCGCCGACCCCGGCGCCACCGCCGACCTGGATCTCGCCGGCGAGCCGGACGGCACCGCGACCGACGCCGCGACCGGTCCGGACCCCGCCCGGACCGGGGCCGCCGACGGCGGCCCGGCCGGCGACCCCGCCACCCCCGACATCGTCGACCCCGAGGTGAACCGATGAGCGTCTTCCGCCTCGCCCGCTTCGAGCTGCGCCGGATGACCCGGGGCCGGCTGCCGCGCGCCGCGCTCGCCGTGCTGACCGTGATCCCGCTGCTCTACGGCGCCCTCTACCTCTACGCCTTCTGGGACCCGTACGGGCACATGGACCGGATCCCGGTGGCGCTGGTGAACGCCGACCGGCCCGCCACCGCCGGCGACGGCAGGGTGGTGCACGCCGGGCAGGACCTCACCGACGAGCTGCTCGACCGCAAGGTCTTCGGCTGGCACGTGACCGACGCCGACGACGCCACGGCCGGCCTGCGCAGCGGCCGCTACCACCTGGTCTTCTCCATCCCGGCGGACTTCTCCGCCACCCTCGTCGCCAGCCCGGAGCCCGACCAGCCGGCCCGCCGCGGCGAGCTGCGGGTGGTCAACGACGACGCCACCAACTACCTCTCCGGCCTGCTCGCCCGCTCCGCGTTCAGCGAGATCCGGGCCGCCGCCGCGGAGAGCACCGCCAGCGGCTACTTCGACAAGATGCTGGTCGGCTTCACCGACCTGAAGGCCGAGACCGGCAAGGCCGCAGACGGCGCCGGCCAGCTCGCCGACGGGCTCGGCACCTCGCAGGACGGCGCCGGGCAGCTCGCCGACGGACTGGACCGCTCGGAGGCGGGTGCCGGGCAGCTCGCCACCGGCCTGGACCGCAGCGCCCAGGGCGCCGACCAGCTCTCCGCCGGCCTCGACGAACTCCGCACCGGCGCGACCCAGCTCGCCGACGGCAGCGCCCAGGCGGCCACCGCCACCCGGGCCGCCGCCGACAAGGTGGACGCCCTCGCGGACCGGGCCGAGCCGTTCCTGCGCGACAACGCCGACGAGATCGGCGCGGCCGCCACCGTCATCGCCGAGGGCGCCGACGCGCTGGCCGACGGGCTCGACACGCTGCCCGAGCAGGCCGACGTCGTGCTGACCCAGGCGCGCAAGGTCGCCGACCGCCTCGACGCGCTCGTCGCGGCGCACCCCGAACTCGCCGACGACCCGACCGTCACCGCCGCCCGCGCCGCCGCCGACAGGGCCGTCGCCGAGGCCGAGGACCTGACCGCCACCATCGACCGGACCGACCTGGCCGCGCTGCAGAAGAAGATGCGGGAGGTCGCCGTCGCCGCCCGCGAGGTGGCCGCCGCGGCGCCGCACCTCGCCGACGACGTGGCCGGCGCCAACGCCAAGGTGCACCGGCTCGCGGACGCCATCGACCGGATCGCGAAGGGCAACGCCGAGCTGCGCGACGGGCTCGGCACCGCCGCCACCGGCGCCGACCAGCTGCGGGGCGGGCTGTTCCGGCTCTCCACCGGGGCCCGGGACCTCGACGGCGGGCTCGCCCGGCTCAGCGGGGGCGGCGACCGGCTCGCCGCCGGCCTGACCAAGCTGGAGGGCGGCGCCGGCCAGCTCGCCGACGGGCTGACCGCGGGGGAGAAGAAGATCCCCGGGTACGACGACGCGGCCGCCCGGGCCGGCGTCCTCGGCGACCCGGTCGCACTGGACCGCACGTCCGAGCACCCCGCCGGCTCGTACGGCGTCGGCTTCGCCCCGTACTTCCTCGGGCTGGCGCTCTGGGTCGGCGCGATGATCACGTACATGCTGCTGCGGCCGGTGAACCGGCGGCACGTGATGTCCGACGCGCCCGCCTGGCGGGTCGCGCTCGCCGGCTGGCTGCCCGCCGCGGCGATCGGACTGGCCCAGGCCGGGGTGCTCTTCACCGTGGTCACCCTGGTGCTCGGCCTCGACCCGGCGTACCCGGCGGCGGCGTTCGGGCTGCTCGCGCTGACCTCGCTGGCGTTCACCGCGATCATGCAGTGGCTCGGCGCGCAGCTCGGCCCGGCCGGCCGGCTCGCCTCGCTGGCCCTGCTGATGCTCCAGCTCACCTCCTCCGGCGGCACCTACCCGGTGCAGACCTCGCCCGACTTCTTCCAGGCCGTCCACCCGTGGCTGCCGATGACGTACGTGGTGCAGGGGCTGCGGCACACCATCAACGGCGGGTCGTCGGCGACCGTGGTCACCGGCGCGCTGGTCATCGTCGCCTTCGGCGCGGCGGCGCTGGTGCTCACCGTCGCCGCGGCGCGCCGGTCCCGGCGACTGACCCCGGCGAAGCTGCACCCCGAACTGACCATGTGAGGATGCTGGTGGGCCGGACGGGGGTACGCGAGCAACCCCTCCCCGGCTCGCACCGGTTCGCCACGGGCCGGTCGGGCGGACGGGGAGGGCGAGTGACGGACGGACGGTCGCGGCGGCGGGAGGACACCCGGCAGCGCCTCTTCGTGGCGGCGGTGGAACTCATCGCCGAGCAGGGCTTCTCCGCCACCACCGTGGACGACATCGCGGCCCGCGCCGGGGTGGCCAAGGGCACCGTCTACTACAACTTCGAGTCCAAGACGGTCCTCTTCGAGGAGTTGCTGCGGCACGGCATCGGCCTGCTCACCGCCGACTTCCGGGCCGCCGTGGCCGGCCTGCCGCCGCGCGAGGCGCTCGGCGCCCTGGTCCGCGCCGAGCTGGAGTACATCCGGCGCTACCGGGCCTTCGCCCAGCTGCTGCTCTCGGAGATGTGGCGGACCAACCGCGAGTGGCAGCAGACCCTGCGCCTGCTGCGCGGGGAGGCGATCGAGGTGATCGCGGACACCGTCCGGGCCGGGGTGGCCAGCGGTGACCTTCCCGCCGACCTGGACGTGCGGACCGCCTCGTCGGCGCTGTTCGGCGTCGGTCTGGTGGTGGCCGTGGACTGGCTGGTCTTCCAGCCGGACCGGCCGATCGAGGACGTGCAGGAGGCGCTGCTCGGCATCGTCCGCCGGGTCGCCCAGACCTGACCTGCGGGGGCGTGCGCGCAGGTCGGGGCGCGGGTGGGGGCGCGGTAAATGCGTTGAATCGTCGCGGCCGGAGGACCAGGCTGGGACGTACCGCCACCACCACCCGAGTCCGGAGGGACCCTCCCATGCGCCTGCTCCGTGATCTCTGGGCCACCGCCCCACGTCGGATGGCGGTGGTGGTCGTCCTGATCGTGCTCGGCGCCGCCGGGCAGGCCGCCGCCTCGGCCCTGGCCGGCCCGGTCCTGGTGCACCGCTCCGCCACCTTCTTCGCCCTGCTGGTGCTGGCGCTGGTCGCCGCCGTCCTCAGCGATCTCGTCATCGGCCTGCTGATGGCCGGGCTCACCGCCGACTGGTCCGCCGACGTCCGCCGCCGGCTCTGCCGGGTGGCGCTCGGGCAGGACCTGACCACCCTGGAGACCACGCCGGTCGGCGAGCTGCTGGACCGGATCGACAACGACGTCTACCAGGTCGCCTCCGAGCTGCGGAACACCGGCGTACGGCTCGTCCAGGGGCTGGCGGTCTGCCTGCTGGCCACGGTCAGCGCCCTGTTCGTCTGGTGGCCGGCCGGTGTCGGCATGCTCGTGCTCACCGCCCTGCTCGGCGTCGTGCTGCGCCGCCCCACCGCCCGCATCGCCCCGGCCCGGATGGCCGAGGAGGAGGCCTGGTCGGACCTCGCCGCCGTGATGGAGGAGGCGGTGCACGGCCAGGACGACGTGCGGACCAGCCTGGCGCGGCCGTACGTGCTGCGGCTCTACGCCGGGCGCGCCGCCGAGGTGCTGGCCCGGTGCCGGCGGGTGTTCCTGATGTCCGCGCGGGTCACCACGATCGCCGCCGGCGCGATCCGCGCCGGTATCGCCGCCGTCGTGCTCGGCGGGGCCTGGGCGCTGGCCACCGGCCGGATCGACGGCGCCCGGCTGACCGCGATCTGGCTGCTCGCCATCGCCTTCGGGGCCACCGTCGAGCACCTCGCCCGCTGGGTGCCCCACCTGCAGTACGCGCTCGGCGCATGGGCCCGGGTGCAACTGCTCTCCGACGCCCGGCAGGAGCCGGCGGGCGGCGCGGCCCCGGCCGAGGGCGACCTGAGCGTCCGCGGCCTCACCTTCCAGTACCCGGACACCGCCGACGGCGAGCGGGGGCCGGCGCTGCGCGACATCCGGCTCACCTTCGCCCGCGGCCGGTCGTACGCCCTGGTCGGGCGGACCGGGTCGGGCAAGTCGACGCTGGCCAAGGTGCTCACCCGCGCGGTCGACGTGCCCCCCCGCACCGTGTTTCTGGGCGACACCGACCTAGTGGACCTGGACGTCGAGGAGCTGCGCCGGTGGGTCGCCGTGGTCCCGCAGCGCACCGAGATCCTGGCCGGGACGCTGGCCGAGAACGTCGCGCTCTTCGACCCCGACCTGCTCGACGACGCCACCCGGGCGCTGGAGGAGCTGGGGCTGGCCGGGTGGATCGCCGAGCTGCCCGACGGCGTCCGGACCCGGCTCGGCGAGGGCGGGCACGTGCTGTCCGCCGGGCAGGAACAGCTGGTGGCGTTCGCCCGGATCCTGGTCCGCGACCCGCACGTGGTGATCCTCGACGAGGCCACCGCCCGGTTGGACCCGGTCACCGAGACCCGGGTGCGGCAGGCCACCGAGCGGCTGCTCACCGACCGGATCGGCATCGTCATCGCGCACCGCCTCTCCTCGGTGCGCCGCTGCGACGAGGTGGTGGTGATGGCCGACGGCGCGGTGCTGGAGGCCGGCCCGCTGCGCGAGTCGGAACGCTTCGCCGAGCTGCTGGCCAGCAGCCACGCCGCCGCGTACGCCCCGGCCGGCGCGGGCGGGAGCGGGGTGGACCTGCTGCCCGGGCCGCGCGAGGAGTGGGAGGTGGAGCCGCCGGCGTCGGCACCGGCGGCACCGGTCGAGCGGCCGGCCACCGTGGCGGTGCCGAAGACCGACCCGCCGCCGCTGCCCGCCCCGCCGCCCGCCCGCACCATGCGGGAGATCCTCCGGCTGGGCACCAACGACCCGAGGTACGGCCTGGTCTCGGTCGCCATGTTCGTCGTGATGACGCTGCTCGGCCTGGACGGCGCGGTGCTGCCCTGGCTCTGGGCCGACGTGGTCGACGGCGGCAGCCCGTGGCTGCCCGCGCTCGGCATCGCCGCCGCGCTGCTGGTCGTCCTGCCGCTGCCGTTCTACACCAACCTGTGGTTCCCGCAGTGGTGGGTACGCCAGATGCTGCGGATCAGCCTGCGCCTGGTGCACGGGCAGACCGGGGCGCGCCGGGTCAGCGGGCACACGCCGGCGGAGGTGGTCGCCCAGAGCGGCGACACCGAGCGGGTGGTGCAGCTCGCCGACAACCTGATGGACCAGTTCATCGCCCTGGCGATCGTGGCCACCATGACGGCGGTGACCGGCAGTTTCGTACCGGCGCTCTTCTTCGCCGGGACGATGGTGGTCTCCGGCCTGGCGGCGACGCTGTTCGGGCCTCGGCTGGAGCGGTCCGCCCGGGGCACGGTGGCGGCGCGGGCGGCCTTCGCCACCGCGCTGGTCTCCGCGCTCTCCGCGGCCCGCACGGTGAAGCTGGCCGGCGCCACCCGGCCGGTGCTGACCCACCTGGCCGCCCTGGACACCGTGCGCAGCGACCGGCAGCGCCGGGAGATCTCCGCGCAGGTGTGGGCGCGGTCCACGCCGTCGCTGGTCAGCGGCCTGCTCCCGATCGGCGCATGGGCGCTCTACCTGGCCGGTGGGCTCTCCGCCGGGGCGACCCTGGTGGCGGTCTCCACGCTGGGTGCGGCCCGCTGGTTCGCCTGGACCACCGCGTCGCTGGTCTCGCACTACCCGTCGGCGCGGGTCTGGACCCGGCGGACGGCGGCGATGTGCGGGGTCGGGACGTACTCGGCGGCGGTCCCCGGGGTCGATCTGGCCGCCGGCACCGCACCGGCACCCGTGCCGCCGGCCCGGCGTCCGCTGCGGCGGCTGGAGCTGGCCGGCTTCGGGGCCCTGCACTCCGACGGCACCCTGGCCGTGCGGGACGTCGACCTGACCGTCGACCGGGGGCAGCTGGTGCTGGTCGTCGGGCCGGTCGGTTCCGGGAAGTCCTCGCTGCTGCGCGCGCTGGCCGGGATCGTGCACCACATCGGCACGCTGCGCTGGAACGGCGAGCCGGTGACCGAGCCGGAGCTGTTCCTGCGTCCGCAGCAGGTCGGGTACGTCGGGCAGCTGCCCCGGGTGCTCTCCGGCACGGTCGCCGACAACATCGCGCTCGGCCACGAGGTGGACGCGGCCGGGGCGGTGTCGACCGCGCAGCTCGACCACGACCTGGCCGCCGCCGGGGGTGGGCTGGGGCTGCTCATCGGGCACAAGGGGACCCGGCTCTCCGGCGGCCAGTTGCAGCGGCTGGCGCTGGCGCGGGCGCTGGCGCCGCGTACCGAGCTGCTGGTGGCCGACGACGTCTCGTCGGCGCTGGACGTCACCACCGAGCTGGCGCTCTGGGCGGCGCTGCGCGAGCACGGCGTGACCGTGGTCGGCTCGACGTCGAAACGCGCGGCGCTGGTGCGGGCCGACCACGTGGTGGTGCTGCGCGACGGGGCGGTCGCCGCGCAGGGTCCCTGGCGCGACCTGGAGGACGACTGGGGCCATCTGGCCGGCTGACCCCGGCCGGGCGCTCGACGGTGTGCGGCGTGTCGCGGTGTCCCCGAGCGGGGACACCGCGCCACGCCGCCACGGAGCGGATCAGCGTCGGCGGGGCACGGTCAGAAGGCGCGGGCGTACTGGTCGGGCCAGCCGGGGCGGGCGCCGAGCTTGGCGGCGGCGCGGCGGGGCCAGTACGGGTCCCGGAGCAGTTCCCGGCCGAGCAGCACCAGGTCGGCCTCGCCGCCGGCGACGATCTGCTCGGCCTGCTCCGGCTCGACGATCAGGCCGACCGCGCCGGTGAGCACCCCGGCGTCGCGGCGGATCCGCGCGGCGAGGGGCACCTGGTAGCCGGGCCCGACCGGGATGCTGGCCCGGGCCGCCGCGCCGCCGGAGGAGGCGTCGACCAGGTCGACCCCGGCGGCGGCGAGTTCGCCGGCGAGCACGACGCTGTCCTCGACGGTCCAGCCGCCCTCGACCCAGTCGGTGGCCGAGATCCGGGTCAGCACCGGCACGCGCTCGCCGACGGCGGCCCGGACCGCGCGAGCCACCTCCAGGGGGAGCCGCATCCGGGCGGTCCGGTCGCCGCCGTAGCCGTCGGTGCGGTGGTTGGTCAGCGGGGAGAGGAACTCGTGCAGCAGGTAGCCGTGCGCGGCGTGGATCTCCACCGCGCCGAAGCCGGCGTCCACCGCCCGGCCGGCGGCGGTGGCGAAGGCGGACACCACGCGGGCGATCCCGGCCTCGTCGAGCGCCGTGGGCTCGCGGTAGTCGGGCAGGAACGGCTCGGCGCCGGGGCTCACCGGGGTCCAGCCGCCCTCGGCGTCCGGCACGCCGCCGCGCCGCTCGGCCCACGGCCGGTACGTCGACGCCTTGAACCCGGCGTGCGCGAGCTGCACCGCCGGCACCGCGCCCTGGGCGGCGACGAACCCGGTGACCGGGCGCCAGGCGTCGACGTGCGCCCCGGACCAGAGGCCGGTGTCCTGCGGGCTGATCCGCCCCTCCGGCACGACGGCGGTGGCCTCGGTGATGATCAGGCCGGCGCCGCCCACGGCCCGGGAGCCGAGGTGGATCCGGTGCCAGTCGGTGGGCAGGCCGTCCGGGCCGGCGCTGTACTGGCACATCGGGGCGAGGGCGACCCGGTTGGGGAGGGTGACCGCGCGCAGGGTCAGCGGGGTGAACAGGGCACTCATGAGGTGATCCTCCGGGAGAGGCGACGGGCGGGACCCGCCGGGGAGGGCCCGGCGTGACCGGTGGTGCTCGCGGAGCCCGATGTCCGCGGGATGCGGCGGCCGTTCGGCGGTCCACGTGGTTCGGGTGCGTTTCCGGTCGCTCCGGCGACCGGAAACGCACCCGAAGGGGCGACTCAGGCGGGAACCGGTGCCAGCTCGTCGGAGCGGGTCGGTCGCTGCTCCTCGGTGTCGACGAGGTCACGCGTGCCGGCGGAGTCGTACGCGGCCCGGTCCAGGGTGCCCTCCCGGGCGGCGACGATGGTCGGCACCAGCGCCTGCCCGGCCACGTTGGTGGCGGTGCGGATCATGTCCAGGATCGGGTCGATGGCCAGCAGCAGGCCGGCGCCGGCCAGCGGCAGACCCAGCGTGCTCAGGGTCAGGGTCAGCATCACGATCGCGCCGGTCAGGCCGGCGGTGGCGGCCGAGCCGACCACCGAGACGAAGGCGATCAGCAGGTAGTCGGTGACGCCCAGGTCCACCCCGAAGACCTGCGCGACGAAGATCGCCGCCAGGGCCGGGTAGATCGCGGCGCAGCCGTCCATCTTCGTGGTGGCGCCGAACGGCACCGCGAACGAGGCGTACTCGCGGGGGACACCGAGGCGCTCGACGGAACGCTGGGTCACCGGCATGGTGCCCACCGAGGAGCGGGAGACGAAGGCCAGCTCGATCGCGGGCCACGCGCCGGCGAAGAAGCGCAGCGGGTTGAGCCGGCCGGCCACCACCAGCACCAGCGGGTAGACCACGAACAGCACGATCGCGCAGCCGACGTAGACGGCGGTGGTGAACTTCGCGAGCGGGGCGATCAGGTCCCAGCCGTACGAGGCGACGGCGTTGCCGATCAGGCCGAGGGTGCCGATCGGGGCGAGCCGGATCACCCACCAGAGCGCCTTCTGCACGATCTCCAGCAGCGAGCGGTTGAGCGCCACGAACGGTTCGGCGGCCTCGCCGACGAGCAGCGCGGCGGCGCCGACCACCAGGGCGAGGAAGACGATCTGGAGCACGTTGCCCTCGACGAACGCGCCGACCGGGTTGGTCGGCACGATGCCGGTGAGGAAGTCCGTCCAGGAGCCGGTCTTCTTCGGGACGCTCGCCGCGCCGGTGTCTAGCGAGACGCCGCGACCCGGGTCGGTGAGCAGGCCGAGGCCGATGCCGATGCCGACCGCGATCAGCGCGGTGATGCCGAACCAGAGCAGCGTCTTCAGCGCCAGCCGGGCGGCGTTGGCCACGCCGCGCAGGCTGACCACGCTGACCACGATGGCGGTGAAGACCAGCGGCGGGACGGCCAGCTTGAGCAGCTGGACGAAGAGGCCGCCGACGGTGTCGAGGGTGCTGGCCAGCCAGGTCAGGTCATTGGCGCGGGCGAGGAAGCCCAGCGCCAC
Organism: Micromonospora sp. CPCC 206171; assembly: GCF_036906755.1. Lineage (NCBI taxonomy): Bacteria > Bacillati > Actinomycetota > Actinomycetes > Micromonosporales > Micromonosporaceae > Micromonospora > Micromonospora sp. CPCC 206171. The sequence continues at coordinate 475,959 of NZ_JBAKHT010000001.1, forward strand.
GCCGAGGACGAGGCCGAGCAGGATCTGGGCGGAAAAGGGAATCTTGCGCAGGGCGGAAGCCATGAGGATGCGTCCAAGGTCTGTCGGAGGTCGGTACGGGCGGCGTCAGAGAGCGGGCCGCGCCGGACAGACGCCGCTGGCCTGCAGTCGGAGATCGACGTACAGGCGCACGGTGAGGTGCCAGACATTGGTCATCGTTTGGCGACGCTACTCCCGGCCACCGCGCAACGGGAAGGACCGAAGGGCGTGAGGCTCCTTACAGAGCGGGTTCGTCGTCCGTTGACCGCTTCGTCGCGGTCGGGTCCCGGCGCAGCCCCAGCGCCGTCGCCGCCGCCAGGCCCCAGCCGAAGGTCACCGCCAGCAGCACCCGCTCCAGGCCGCCCACCAACCCGCCCCGACCGGCGACCAGCATGGCCAGCGCGATCGCGCCGGACAGCGGCAGCGCCAGCGCCCCGCCCAGGGCGGAGAGCCGACGCACCGCGGGCGTCGTCGCCGGGGACCAGGCCAGCGCGAGCATCGCGAAGACCACCGCCGCCACCGCCGCGATGCTCGACCCGCCGTGCACCAGGTCCGCCACCGTCGCCGCCTCGAACGGCGGCAGCGGACAGCCGGTGCTGCACGTCACCACCGCCGAGAGCAGGGTGAACCCGCTGCCCGCGCCGAGCAGCGCCGCGGCGAGGCGCAGCGCCGCCGGCAGCGCGGCGGCGAGCAGCAGCAGCGCCGCGGCCAGGGCGAAGACCCCGATCCGGTACGTCGGGGCGTACGCGCTCTCGGCGACGCCGGCCTCGCTGACGTACCCGGTCAGGCCCGGGCCGGGACCGGCGACCACGGCGACGATCACCGCGACCGTGCCGGCCAGCACACAGCCGGCGGCGGCCGACGCGGCGGCGGCCCGGGCGGGGCCGACGGCCCGGTCCGGCTCAGCCACGCCCGTGCGGCGTGGTCCAGCCGTGCAGGTCCGGGCCGAGCGGCACGATGCGGGTCGGGTTGATCATCTCGTGGGTGGCGTAGTAGTGCCGCTTGATCTGGTCGAAGTCGACCGTCTCGCCGAAGCCCGGCGTCTGGAACAGGTCCCGCGCGTAGGCCCAGAGCACCGGCAGCTCGGTCAGCTTCTGCCGGTTGCACTTGAAGTGCCCGTGGTACGCCACGTCGAAGCGGACCAGGGTGGTGAACAGCCGGACGTCCGCCTCGGTGATCTGCTCGCCCATCAGGTAGCGGCGCCCGGCCAGCCGCTCCGAGAGCGCGTCCAGCCGGGCGAAGAGCGCGGTGTACGCCTCGTCGTACGCCTCCTGGGAGGTGGCGAAGCCGCACCGGTAGACGCCGTTGTTGACGTCGGTGTGGATCTCGGCCATCAGCGCGTCCATCTCCGGGCGCAGCTCGACCGGGTAGAGGTCCGGCGCGCCCGGGGCGTGAAACCGCCGCCACTCGGTGGAGAAGTCCAGCGTCAGCTGGGGGTAGTCGTTGGTGACCACCCGGCCGGTGAGCGTGTCGACCAGCGCCGGCACGGTCACCCGCCCGGTGTAGTCCGGGTCGGTGGCCAGGTACGCGTCGGAGAGGAAGCCGATGCCCAGCACCGGATCGAAGCCGTCCGGGTCGAGGGCGAACCGCCAGCCCCGCTCGTCGCGGATCGGGTCGACCGTGCCGAGCGAGATGGCCTCGTCGAGGCCGAGCAGGCCGCGCACGATCCGCGCCCGGTGCGCCCACGGGCAGGCGCGGCACCAGATCAGCCGGTAGCGGCCCGGCTCCAGCGGCCAGCGGTCCTGCTCGTCCGGCCCGCCACCGGGCGGCGAGGTGGAGTGCGGGGTGACCCGACCGGTGAACCGGTTGGGCTGGCGGACGAACGCGCCGCCGCCGGCGGTCTCTGCGCTGAACTGGGCCCGGGCCATGCCGTCAACCTATCGGCTCGGCCCGCGGATATCCTGGCGCTCGGGCGTCCCCGCGACCGGGGCGACGCCGAACCCCTTCCACCCCCGAAGGACAGCGCCGATGACCATGGCATACCTCGTGGCCGGAGTCCGCACGCCGATCGGCCGGTACGCCGGCGCCCTCGCCGGGGTACGCCCCGACGACCTCGCCGCCCACGTGATCCGCGAGCTGGTCGCCCGCCACCCGTCGGTGGACTGGGCCCGCACCGACGACGTGGTGCTCGGCTGCGCCAACCAGGCCGGCGAGGACAACCGCAACGTCGCCCGGATGGCGGCGCTGCTCGGCGGGCTGCCCGAGGAGGTCCCCGGCAGCACGGTCAACCGGCTCTGCGGCTCCGGCCTGGACGCGCTGGCCATCGCCGCCCGGTCCATCGTGGCCGGCGAGGCCGACCTGGTGGTCGCCGGCGGGGTGGAGAGCATGAGCCGCGCGCCGTTCGTCATGCCGAAGGCGGCGACGCCGTTCGCCCGCACCGCCGAGGTGTACGACACCACCATCGGCTGGCGGCTGGTCAACCCGCTGATGAAGGCCGGCTGGGGCATCGACTCGATGCCCGAGACGGCGGAGAACGTGGCCGCCGAGTTCGGCGTCGACCGGGCCGCGCAGGACGAGTTCGCGCTGCGCTCCCAGCAGCGGGCCGCCAAGGCCCAGGCCGACGGCCGGTTCGCCGAGGAGATCGTGCCGGTGACCGTGCCGGCCGGGCGGCGCGAGACGAAGCTGGTCGAGGTCGACGAGCACCCCCGGGAGACGTCGCTGGAGAAGCTTGCCGCGCTGCCCACCCCGTTCCGCGAGGGCGGCACGGTGACCGCCGGCAACTCCTCCGGCGTCAACGACGGCGCGGTGGCGCTGCTGGTCGCCTCCGAGGCCGCGGTCGCCCGGTACGGACTGACCCCGCTGGCCCGGATCGGCGGGGCCGCCGCGGCCGGCGTACCGCCCCGGATCATGGGCATCGGGCCGGTGCCGGCCACCCGTAAGCTGCTCGACCGGCTCGGCCTGGGCCTCGGCGACGTCGACGTGGTCGAGCTGAACGAGGCGTTCGCCGCGCAGGGCGTGGCGGTGCTGCGCGAGCTGGGCCTGCCGGAGGACGCCGAGCACGTCAACCCCAACGGCGGCGCCATCGCGCTCGGCCACCCGCTCGGCGCCAGCGGCGCCCGGCTGGCGCTGACCGCCGCGCTGGAGCTGCGCCGCCGGGGCGGCCGGCGGGCGCTGGCCACCATGTGCATCGGCGTCGGGCAGGGCATCGCGCTGATGCTGGAGTCCGCCGCCTGACCCGTCGCGCCGGTCGGCGGCGCGCGGTCGGACAGCCGGCGGTGTCCCGGGCCCCGGGTCACCGCCGGCGGCGGACGCCGCGGGCGAGCCGATGATCACCGCCCAACTGTGGATCTCCCGCGCTCGGGCGTACGCGCCTAGAGTGGTCAGCACCACACCTTCCGCGGGTCGGCCGGTGTCGCCTCCGCGTGCCTGCGGGCGTCCGGACACCGGTGCCCTCCCGCACCGCGGCGACGAACTGGGGCGAACCGATGCAGATGCCGGACGGAACTCCCGCCGAGATAGACCTGAGCCGGCCGAGCGCGGCCCGCGTCTACGACTACTTCCTCGGCGGAGCGCACAACTTCGAGATCGACCGGCAGCTCGCCGAGCAGATCGCCAGCATGACGCCGAACCTGGCGGCCACCATGCGCTCCGGGCGGGAGTTCCTGCGCCGGGCCGTCCGGGTGCTGCTCGACGCCGGCATCGACCAGTTCCTCGACATCGGCTCCGGCATCCCCACCGTGGGCAACGTGCACGAGGTGGCGCAGGCCGCCAACCCGCAGGCCCGGATCGTCTACGTCGACATCGACCCGGTGGCCGTGGCGCACAGCCTGGAGCTGCTGGCCGGCAACGACCGGGCCATCGCGATCCACGCCGACCTGCGCGAGCCGAAGCTGATCCTGAACGAGGCCCGGGCCAGCGGCCTGATCGACTTCAGCCGCCCGGTCGGCATCCTGCTCGCCGGGGTGGTGCACTTCATCCCCGACGCCGACCGGCCGGCCGACATCCTCGCCGCCCTGCGGGCCGCCGCGGTGCCCGGCAGCTTCCTGGTCATCTCCCACTCGACCTTCGAGGACCAGCCGCAGGAGATGCTCGACGCGCAGCGGCTGTCGGCGCGTACCGCCACCGAGATCACGCTGCGCTCCCGGGCCGAGATCACCGGCTTCTTCGGCGACTGGACGATCCTGGAGCCGGGCGTGGTGCACATGCCGCTGTGGCGGCCGGACGCAGCCTCCGACGTGGACGAGCACCCCGAGCGGTTCGGCGCCTTCGGCGGCGTCGCCCGGTACGACCGCGCCGCCGGCTGAGCCCGACATGGCCGCCGTCCCGGATTCCGGCGGGGACGATCTCCACCGCCCCGGCGCCCAGCGGTACGCCGCCGACTGGGCCCGGGCGGTGCGCCGGCTCGGTTTCGTGCCGCTCAGCGCGGAGGAGACCGAGCGGCTGCTGCTCGTCCACACCGTACGGCTGGGCCAGGCCGTGCTGGCCCGGCAGTTCTCCGCCACCCCGGCGGAGGACGTGGGCCGGGCGCTGGTGGAGGCGCACCTCACCGAGCCCCGGGTGCTGGACTGGTCGGTGCACGCCCTCGGTCACCGGTTCCTGGCGCAGGTGCTGCCGGACCGGGTCCACCCCGCCGACGTCGCCGACCGGGTGGCGGCGTTGCAGGGGGCGCTCGCGGCCGGGTTCGCCCGCGCCCTGCGCAACCGGACCTTCAGCCAGCAGGAACGCATCGCCCGCTCCGCGTGGCAGGCCCGGGACGCCGTGGAGCGGGCGCTGCGCGACAGCGAGGCGCGCTTCCGCGCGGTCTTCACCGGCGCGGCGATCGGCATCGGCATCGCCGGCATCGACGGTCAGATCATCGAGGTCAACCAGTCCTTCGCCGACATGCTCGGCTACCCCGTCGACGAGCTGCGGCAGCTCAACGTGGCGTCGCTGTTCCACGCCGACGACGCCGCCGGCATGTGGGAGCTGTACCAGGAGCTGATCGAGGGCAAGCATGACCACGCCCGGGTGGAGAAGCGCTACCACCGCAAGGACGGCACCATCGTCTGGACCGACCTGGCGGTCTCGTTGATCCGACACGACGACGGACGCCCCCGGTTCACGGTGGCGATGATCGAGGACATCACCGAGCGGTACGAACTCCAGCAGCGACTGCGGTTCCAGGCCCTGCACGACCCGCTGACCGGCCTGCCCAACCGGACGCTGTTCTTCGAGACTCTGGGGCGGTGCTTCGAGCGGGCCGGTCCGGAGCAGCGGATCGCCGTCTGCTTCCTGGACCTGGACGGCTTCAAGGCGGTCAACGACAGCTTCGGCCACGACCTCGGCGACCGGCTGCTGATCACCATCGCCCGCCGGCTCGCCGACTGCGTGGCCGGGCAGGGCCACCTGGTCGCCCGGATGGGCGGCGACGAGTTCGTCATCCTGGTCGACGGCGGTGACGGGCTGGACGACGCCGTCGGCGTCGCCGAGCTGGCCCTGGCCGCCGTCTCCGCCCCGGTGCTGGTCGGCGACCAGCAGCTCGCGGTCTCCGCCAGCGTCGGCGTGGTGGAGTGCCCGGCCGCGGAGACCAGCGCCTCCGAGCTGATGAAGGCTGCCGACACCACCCTGTACTGGGCGAAGGCGGAGGGCCGGGGCCGCTGGGCGGTGTACGACCCGGAGCGCAGCGCCGCCGACATCGCCCGGTCGGCGCTCGCCGCCGGGCTGCCGGCCGCCCTGGACCGGGACGAGTTCGTGGTCCACTACCAGCCGATCGTCTCGCTGCTGGACGGGGCGATGCTCGCGGTGGAGGCGCTGGTCCGCTGGCGGCACCCGGAGCTGGGCCTGGTCGGGCCGGACCGGTTCATCGGGCTGGCCGAGGAGACCGGCCTGATCGTCCGGCTCGGCGAGTGGGTGCTGGGGCAGGCCTGCCGGGACGCCCGGGCCTGGCACCACGAGTTCCCCGCGCAGCCGCTGGTGGTCAGCGTCAACCTGGCCGCCCGGCAGGCCGACGACCCGGCCATCGTCGACACCGTGGCGGGCGCGCTGACCCGGACGGGCCTGCCGGCGGAGCTGTTGCAGCTGGAGCTGACCGAGAGCGCCGTGATGGGCACCGCCGGGGAGCCGCTGCGTTCGCTGCGCCGGCTCGCCGGGCTGGGCGTCCGGCTCGCCATCGACGACTTCGGCACCGGCTACTCCAACCTCGCGTACCTGCGGCGGCTGCCGATCCACTGCCTGAAGCTGGCCGGCCCGTTCGTCGAGGGGATCCGCGCCGAGGAACCGGACGCCCCCGGGGACCACCGGGACGAGCGCATCGTGGACGCCCTGGTCCGGCTCGCGCACGCGCTGGAGCTGTCGGTGACCGCCGAGGCCGTGGAGACCGGCGCCCAGGCCGAACGGCTGCGGGCGCTGCGGTGCGACACCGGTCAGGGGCGCTGGTTCGGCCCGCCGATGCCGGCGGAGGAGATCACCGCCCGGCTGCGCGGCGGGAAGGCGGCGGCGTGAGCGCGCGGGTCGGGCGCGGCGGGGCGTACCCGGGTGGTGGTCCCGCCGGGGGCCGTGTGCGACGGGCGGAGGCGGCGTGGGCCTGACCGATTCACAGGCGGCCGTGTCGGTGGTGGCCGCGCTGGCCATCCTGGCCGGACTGGCCGGCGTGGTGGTGCCCGGGCTGCCGACGCTGCCGCTGTGCTGGGGCGGGGTGCTGGTCTGGGCGCTCTTCGGCGGCGCGGGCCCGGGTCGGTGGGCGGTGCTCGCCGCGGCCACCGTGGTCGCCGCCGGCGGGACCGTCGTCAAGTACGCCTGGCCGGGGCGGAACCTGAAGCGGACCGGGGTGCCCACCTCGTCGCTGCTCGCCGGCGGCCTGCTCGGGGTGGTGGGGTTCTTCGTGATCCCGGTGGTGGGGCTGGTGCTCGGCTTCGTCGGCGGGGTGTTCGGCGCCGAGCGGCTCCGACTGGGCAGCAACCAGCTCGCCTGGCCGGCGACCGTGCAGGCGCTCAAGGCGGCCGGGCTGTCCATGATGGTGGAGTTCCTGGCCGGGCTGGTCGTCGCCGCCCTCTGGGTCGCCGGCCTGCTGTTCGCCTGAGCCAGCGGCCGGTCCGGGCGGTGGGCATCGGTCAGGGTCGACCGCAGACGCTGTCGTCTCGTCAGGACCGGTTGGTGGACGTCCACCCCTGCCGGTGGAGCCTTTCGAACCCGTCGAGCAGCAGGTCGACCGCGAACTCGAACTCGAACTGGTCGTCGCAGCCGTGACCGACGACCGACCCTTCGTCGTGGGCGGCGGCCATGGCTATCTCCGCGATGTGGGGATACCTGCCTGCCATCTCGCGGAACATGGCTTCCTGCTTTTCCGGGTCGGCGGGCAGCGGTGAGGCGGGAAAGAGTTCCTGGGTGAATCCCCACACGCGGCTTCCCAGAACGTGCATCACATGGTGGGTGAGGTCGACGGAGAAGCCGCCGGCCCGGAACATCCCGATGATCGAGTTCAGGTAGTCCAGTACGACCGGGGTGGGCTGGGGACGGGACTCGATGACGCGCGACGCCCAGGGGTGTTGCAAAAGGACTTTTCGGGCCGAAAGGATGCGCTGGCGGATCGCGACCTTCCAGTCGGCGCCGGGGACCGGTGGATCGATCTCGCCGACGACGACGTCGACCATCCCGTCGAGGAGCTGTTCCTTGTTGGCCACGTGCTTGTAGAGCGCCATCGGCACCACGCCCAGCTCCTGGGCGAGGTTGCGCATACTCAGCGATTCGATCCCGGCGTTGTCGGCGAGCGCGACGGCGGCGCGCAGCACGCGGTCCCGGTTGAGGGGGGCCCGGCGTGCCCCGTCCACCTGCTGGACCATCTCGACCGCCTTCCTTTCGAACCGGTGTGGACCGACACCCCGCTCTTGACGGTGTACGGCGTACACTCTACGCTAACCGGCAGGTGTACGCCGTACACCTGCGGGTGGTGTCGAAGCGGCCGGCCTATCGATGGCCGGAATGAAGAAGGGACTCGTGGTGACCTCCTCTGCGCGACAGTGGCTGGTGCCCGCAGGGCTGATCATGCTCAGCGCCGTTCCGGTGGTCGCCGGCGCCGCCCGGTTCGCGGAGCTCACCGGTGGTGCGACGGTCACGCCGGACAGCGCTCGGTTCTTCGCCTCGCCGGTACCCGTGCTGGTGCACATCGTCGGCGCCAGCCTGTACTGCCTGCTGGGCGCGTTCCAGTTCGCCGGCGGCTTCCGCCGCCGCAGACCCGGGTGGCACCGCATGGCCGGGCGGCTGCTGATCCCCCTCGGGCTCGCCGCGGCTCTGTCGGGCCTGTGGATGACGCTGTTCTATCCCCGCCCGCCCAGCGACGTCGAGCTCCTGACCGGCTTCCGGCTCGTATTCGGCTCGGCCATGGTCGGCTGTATCGTCCTCGGCTTCGCCGCCATCCGGCATCGGGACATCGCTGGTCACCGCGCCTGGATGGCCCGCGGCTACGCGATCGGCCTCGGGGCGGGTACTCAGGTCCTGACCCACCTGCCCTGGATTCTGCTGGTCGGTCAACCGGGTGGGCTCAGCCGGGCGCTGCTGATGCTCGCGGGCTGGGTGATCAACCTTGCCGTGATCGAATGGGCGCTCCGTAGGCGCCCGACCAGGCCAACCCGGACCGCGAAGGCATTGCCGACTCCCGTGAGCGTTCTCGCCAACGAGTGAAGAAGAGATGCCCGGCTCTGAGCAACCCGCGAGGGCGCGCAGCCACTCGACTGCCAGTGGCACTCACGCCAGTTCGGCGATCACTGCGCGGACCATTCGGCGGCCGTGCTCGGCCATTCGCGGGAAGGTGTGTCGGTAGTAGTCGATGCCGGTCAGCGACGGTGCGAGGGCCCAGCCGCAGGCGCGGCGCCAGGTAGCGTCGTCGTACCCGATTGCCTCTCGGTAGGCTGCCCGGGCCGCGCCGGTGAAGGTCCACAGCGCCGGAGCCACGTCCGGCGCCGGATCGCCCACACCGAGTGCGCCGAAGTCGATGACCGCGGCCAGTCGGCCGCGGTCGGTGATCAGGTTGCCCGGTTGCAGATCACCGTGGATCCATACCGGGTCCCGGTCCCAGTCAGGAGCAGCCAGGCAGGCGTCCCAGGCCGCCTCGGCCGCGGTCACATCGAAGCCGTCGTCATGTTCGGCGAGCCGGGGCAGCACACGGCGGACGCCTTCATCGGCGTGGAGCAGGGCTGCCCCGCGGGAACCCGGTGGCTTGAGCGGACCTCCGGCCGGATCCACCCGGTGCAGGGCGCGAACGAAGGCTGCCACCTCGCGGGCCAGGAGTACGTCGTCGCAGCCAAGCCTGGGAGGCGTGCTCCCCACGACCCACGGCACCACGGTCCACCGCCACGGGTACCCCGCGCCCGGCTCGCCCAGATGAAGCGGAACGGGAATCCGCACCGGCAGGTGGGACGCCAGCAAGGGCAGCCACCGCGCATCGGAATCGGCCTGGTCGACCGCCCAGGCGATCTTGGGCATCCGGGCGACGAGGTCGTTGCCGATCCGAAAGAGTACGTGGTCGGTGCCCTCCAAATCGTCGGCCAGGGGTGTCACGGGAAGGTCGGCCCACTGCGGGCACTGGGCCGCCACCAGGCGGCGCACCTGGCCGACGGTGGCTCGGATCTCGTCGTCATGGATGGGCACGGCTGGCACGGTAAGGCGGTCAGGTGGTGTGCTGCCACCCGAATCAGGTGAGCCCTTCTCGCCGGACCGCCCGGGCGGAGGGACGGCGGCGCGGGGCACCCGTCGGGCACGGCGGAGCACGCCGTACGTGAGAGAGAGGTGGGTGCCCCCGCGCCGCCGCGGACCGGGCGTTGCCGAGCGCCCGGGGAAGGCCCGTCGCGATCGGGCCTGGTGACGGGCTCAAGCATGCCGCCGGGCCACCCCGGTCGGCAACGCAATTTGCGAGTTCGGGACCTGCGACGGATTGACCGCGGTGATCCACGGGACGAGACTCGGGCGCACTCGTACCGGGGATCACCTCAGGGAGGTGTGCAGTGGCCACGACGCCCTCGCCGACCGCCGAGCAACCGATGGACGACGACGCCCGACGGCTCGCCGAACTCGGTTACCAGCAGGAGTTGCGCCGCAAGTGGAGCGGCTTCTCCAACTTCGCCATCTCGTTCTCAATCATCTCGATCCTGGCCGGCTGCTTCACCACCTTCGGCCAGGCGTGGAACAACGGCGGCCCGGTCGCCATCTCCTGGGGCTGGCCGCTGATCTCGCTGTTCATCCTGATCATCGGCTTCTGCATGGCCGAGCTGGTCTCGGCGTACCCGACGGCGGGCGGCATCTACTGGTGGGCGGCGAAGATGGGCCGCCCGGTGCACGGCTGGTTCACCGGCTGGCTCAACCTGATCGGGCTGGTCGCCGTCACGGCCTCGGTGGACTACGGCTGCGCGACCTTCCTCAACCTGACCCTGTCGGCGCTCTTCGACGGCTGGGCGGGGACGCTACGCCAGGCGTTCCTGCTCTTCGTGATCATCCTGGTGCTGCACGGGCTGATCAACATCTTCGGGCACCGGATCATCGACGTGCTCCAGAACGTCTCGGTCTGGTGGCACGTGGCGGGCGCGGCGGCCGTGGTGGCGATCCTGCTGCTGGTGCCGGACGACCACCAGAGCTTCAAATTCGTCTTCACCGAGCGGTTCAACAACTCCGGCTTCGGCGACGGCGACACCGGCGGGCTGACCTTCTGGTTCTACGTGCTGCCACTGGGCTTCCTGCTCACCCAGTACACGATCACCGGCTTCGACGCCTGCGCGCACGTCTCCGAGGAGACCCGGGGCGCGTCGCAGGCCGCCGCCAAGGGACTCTGGCGGTCGATCTTCTATTCCGCGGTCGGCGGCTGGATCCTGCTGCTGGCCTTCCTCTTCGCCGCCACCGACGTCGACGCGATCAACGAGGCCGGCGGGTTCTCCGGGGCGATCTTCGAGACCGCGCTGACGCCGTTCTTCTTCAAGGCCGTCATCATCATCTCCACCATCGGCCAGTTCTTCTGCGGGATGAGCTGCGTGACCTCGATGAGCCGGATGACGTACGCGTTCAGCCGGGACCGCGCGGTGCCCGGCTGGCGGCTCTGGTCGAAGGTGGACCGCAACGGCACCCCCGCCAACGCGATCATCGGCGCCACCCTGGCCGGGCTGGTGCTCACCCTGCCCGCCCTCTACGAGAGCCCGTCCGGCATCCCGGTCGCGTTCTACGCCGTGGTCTCGGTGGCGGTGCTCGGGCTCTACCTGTCGTTCGTCATCCCGATCGCGCTGCGGCTGCGGATGGGCGACCGGTTCCAGCCCGGGCCGTGGACGCTCGGCCCGAAGTACAAGCTGCTCGGCTGGATCGCGGTGATCGAGATCGCCGTCATCTCGGTCTACTTCGTGCTGCCGATCGTCCCCGCCGGGGTGCCCGGCAACGCCGACTTCAGCTGGTCGGCGGTGAACTACGCGCCGCTCGCGGTGGGCGGGTTGCTGCTGCTGGTCGCCGTCTGGTGGTACGCCTCGGCCCGGAAGTGGTTCACCGGCCCCCGCCGTACCGTCGACCTGCCTTCGCCGCGCGCGGCCACCGACGCCGCGCGGGCCGACGAGCCGGCCTGACCCGCCCCCCTCGTCGGCGCCGGGTCACCCGGCGCCGACGAGGAGCGCCGGGGGCTGCGGCTGCCGCGCCCCGGCCGGGAAGCGGAGGACGCGGTCGTCGTCCGCCGCCGGGCTACCCCGGCCGTCCCGGTTGCTGGTGGTCACCCAGAGCGCGCCGTCCGGGGCCACCTCGACGGTACGCAGGCGGCCGTAGGCCCCCTGCAACACGGCGGTCGGCGTGCCGACCCGACCGGCGGCGTCCACGGGTACGGCCCAGAGCCGCGCTCCCCGCAGCGCCGCGACGAACAGCGTGCCAGCGGCGAAGGCCGCCCCGCTCGGTGACGCCTCCGCGGGTGACCAGACGACGGCCGGGTCGCGGAACCGGGGATCGCCGCCTCTGCCCTCGACGACCGGCCAGCCGTAGTTGCCGCCCGGGACGATCCGGTTCACCTCGTCCCAGGTGCTCTGGCCGAACTCGGTGGCGAACAGCCGCCCCCGCCGGTCCCAGGCGAGACCCTGCACGTTGCGGTGACCGTAGCTGTAGACCAGCGAACCGGGGAACGGGTTGTCCGCCGGCACCCCGCCGTCCGGCCGCATCCGCAGGATCTTGCCGTTCCGGCTGGCCAGGTTCTGCGCGTTGGCGGGGACGACGGCGTCACCGATGCCGGCGTAGAGCATGCCGTCGGGGCCGAACGCGATCCGGCCGCCGTCATGGGCGGCCGCCCGGGTGATACCGCTGAGGATCACCCGGAGGGACTGTGGCGCGTGGAGCCGGAACCGCGCGATCCGGATGTCGGAGGCGGTGGTGTAGCAGACGTAGACCAGCCGGTCCCGCCGGAACGTGGGGGAGACGGCCAGCCCGAGCAGGCCCGCCTCCCCACCGGCGACCACGCCGGCGATCCGGGCGACCTGACGTGGCGGGGCACCGGGCCGGACCCGCACGACGGTGCCCAGGTTGCGCTGGGCCACCAGCGCGCTGCCGTCGGGCAGGAAGTCGAGCCCCCAGGGCGCCTCCAGGCCGGCGGCGACCACCTGCGGGTTCGTGAAATCGAAGCCGGCCGGGACCGGCGGCCGTCCGGTGCCGGCCGGCGGCTGCCGATCCGCCCGGGCGTCCGTGGCGCCCAGCCCGACGGCGAGCACGGCCGCGACGGCGGCGACGATCCGACGCATGTGAACTCCTCGGTCTCGTCCCCGACCGCGCCGGGGCGTTGCCGGTTACCGGTAGGCCTGGATGATGACGGCCCGCTGCTGAGCAGAACGCCCCTGACCTGGGAATAGTTGCGGGTCACCCGCGCCGTGATCGACCCCGGTACGCCGAGGTGGGGGTGTCGGCGGGCCTCGGATACCGCCACCCCGGGGAGGTGGAGGCGACCATCAGCGGCCGCGTCGGAGGCGGCCCGGATGGCGGGGATCAGCCGTCCTGCCCGATCAGCCGGTCGACCTGGTTTGCCGGGGGTCCGGCCCGGGGCATTGACGGTGATCCGCCAGGCCGGTAGACCTTGGTGATGGAGGCTCGCCGATGAGGAAAGCTCCGCTCACGCTCGAAGAACTGCGGGTCGCCATCCGGGGCGGCGAGATCGACACGGTGGTGCTGGCCCTGACCGACATGCAGGGCCGGTTGCAGGGCAAGCGGTTCCACGCCCCGTTCTTCCTGGACGAGGTGGTCCGGCACGGCAGCGAGGGCTGCAACTACCTGCTCGCGGTCGACGTCGACATGAACACCGTCGACGGGTACGCCATGTCGAGCTGGGAGCGGGGCTACGGCGACTTCGCCATGCGGCCGGACCTGGCCACCCTGCGCCGGGTGCCGTGGCAGCCGGGCACCGCGATGCTGCTGGCCGACCTGGAGTGGCTGGACGGCGGCGGGCCGGTGGTCGCCTCGCCCCGGCAGATCCTGCGCCGTCAGCTCGACCGGCTGGCCGCGCACGGCCTGACCGCGTACGCCGGCACCGAGCTGGAGTTCGTGCTCTTCCGCGACTCGTACGAGGACGCCTGGCGGCGCGGCTACCGGGAGCTGACCCCGGCCAACCAGTACAACGTGGACTACTCGCTGCTCGGCACCGCCCGGGTCGAGCCGCTGCTGCGCCGCATCCGCACCGAGATGGCCGGTGCGGGGCTGACCCCGGAGAGCGCCAAGGGCGAGTGCAATCTCGGCCAGCACGAGATCGCCTTCCGGTACGACGAGGCGGTGACCTGCGCCGACCACCACGTCATCTACAAGAACGGGGCCAAGGAGATCGCCGCCCAGGAGGGCATGTCGATCACCTTCATGGCCAAGCCGAACGCCCGCGAGGGCAACTCCTGCCACATCCACTTCTCGCTGCGCGACGCCGACGGCCGCTCCGCGATGCTCGGCGACGGGCCCGCCCACCTGTCGGTGACCGGGCAGCGGGTGCTGGCCGGGCTGCTCGACACCATGCGCGAGCTGAGCCTCTTCTTCGCGCCGAACGTCAACTCCTACAAGCGCTACCAGCCCGGCTCGTTCGCCCCGACCGCGCTGCGCTGGGGCACCGACAACCGCACCTGCGCACTGCGGCTGGTGGGGCACGGGCAGGGTATGCGGGTGGAGAACCGGGTGCCCGGCGCGGACGTCAACCCGTACCTGGCGATCGCCGCCCTGGTGGCCGGGGCGGTGCACGGTATCGAACGGGAGCTGGAGCTGGGCGAGGAGTGCGCCGGCAACGCGTACGACGACCCGGCCGCCGAGCGGGTTCCCGCCACCCTCCGCGACGCCCTCACGCTGTGGGAATCCTCCGCCGTCGCGAAGGACGCCTTCGGCGACGAGGTGGTCGCCCACTACGCCAACCAGGCGAAGGTCGAACTGGCCGCCTTCGACGCCGCCGTGACGGACTGGGAACTCGTCCGTGGCTTCGAACGTCTCTGAGGCCGCCCGCCTCGGCCGCCCGTCGGGCCGGCGCGGGACGGGCACGACGCGCCGGGACGACAGCTGCGCAGACACCGTGGAGAGGGCAGGGTGGGACGGGTGACCGACGTGCGGAACCCGGCGACCGGGGAGATCCTGCGGAAGGTGCCGGCCAGCTCGCCGGCGGAGGTGGACGCGGCGATCGAGCGGGCCGCGCGGGCGTACGAGAGGTGGCGGGGCGTGGCGCCGGGCGACCGGGCGCGGCTGCTGCGCCGGTTCGCCGCCGTGGTGGACGCGCACCTGGAGGAGCTGGCCCGGCTGGAGGTGCACAACGCCGGGCACACCATCGGCAACGCCCGCTGGGAGGCGGGCAACGTCCGGGACGTGCTCGACTACTACGCCGGCGCCCCGGAGCGGTTGACCGGTCGGCAGATCCCGGTGCCGGGCGGGCTGGACGTCACCTTCCACGAGCCGCTCGGCGTGGTCGGGGTGATCGTGCCGTGGAACTTCCCGATGCCGATCGCCGGCTGGGGCTTCGCCCCGGCGCTCGCCGCCGGCAACACGGTGGTGCTCAAGCCCGCCGAGCTGACCCCGCTGACCGCGCTGCGGCTGGGCGAGTTGGCGGTCGAGGCGGGCCTGCCGGAGGGGGTGTTCACCGTGCTGCCGGGGCAGGGTGCCGTGGTGGGGGAGCGGTTCGTCACCCACGCGGCCGTGCGCAAGGTCTGCTTCACCGGCTCCACCGAGGTCGGCACCCGGATCATGGCCGGCTGCGCCGCGCAGGTGAAGCGGGTGACCCTGGAGCTGGGCGGCAAGAGCGCCAACCTGGTCTTCGCCGACGCGGACCTGGCGAAGGCGGCGGCCACCGCGCCGTACGCGGTCTTCGACAACGCCGGCCAGGACTGCTGCGCCCGCTCCCGGATCCTGGTCCAGCGCAGCGTGTACGACCGCTTCCTCGAACTCCTCGAACCGGCCGTGCGCGCCTTCCGGGTGGCCGACCCGGCCGCCGAGAGCACCGAGATGGGGCCACTGATCTCGGCCGCGCACCGGGACCGGGTCGCCGGGTACGTCGACGGCGCGAAGGTCGCCTTCACCGGCTCGTGCCCCGACGGCACCGGCTACTGGCACGCCCCGACGGTGCTGCTCGCCGAGTCGCCGGCCGACCGGCACTGGCGGGAGGAGGTCTTCGGGCCGGTGGTGTCGGTGCTCCCGTTCGACGACGAGGCCGACGCCGTGCGGCTGGCCAACGACACCGAGTACGGCCTGTCCGGGTCGGTCTGGACCCGGGACGTCGGCCGGGCGCTGCGGGTGGCCCGCGCCGTCGAGTCGGGCAACCTGAGCGTCAACTCGCACTCCTCGGTGCGGTACTGGACCCCGTTCGGTGGGATGAAGCGCTCCGGCCTCGGCCGTGAGCTGGGTCCGGACGCGCTGCACGCCTTCACCGACGTCAAGAACGTGTTCATCAGCACAGAGGAGTGACCAGCGTGCAGGGACGACTTCAGGACCGGGTGGCCGTGGTGACCGGGGCGGGCAGCGGGATCGGTCTGGCCACTGTGCGGCGCTTCGCCGCCGAGGGGGCCCGGGTGGTCTGCGTCGACATCGACACCGAGGCGGGCAAGCGGGCGGCCGACGAGGTCGGCGGCGAGTTCGTCGCCTGCGACGTGGCCGACGAGGCGTCCGTCCGGGAACTGTTCGACGGCGTGGTGCAGCGGCACGGCCGGGTCGATGTGGCGTTCAACAACGCGGGCATCTCCCCGCCCGACGACGACTCGATCCTGGAGACCGGGCTGGACGCCTGGGAGCGGGTGCTGCGGGTCAACACCACCAGCGTCTACCTCTGCTGCAAGTACGTCATCCCGCACATGCGCCGGCAGGGCAGGGGTTCGATCATCAACACCGCCTCCTTCGTCGCGCTGATGGGGGCGGCCACCTCGCAGATCGCGTACACGGCGAGCAAGGGCGGGGTGCTGGCGATGACCCGGGAGCTGGGCGTGCAGTTCGCCCGGGAGGGGATCCGGGTCAACGCGCTCTGCCCCGGCCCGGTTGCCACCCCGCTGCTGCTGGAGCTCTTCGCCGCCGACCCGGAGCGGGCCGCCCGCCGGCTGGTGCACGTGCCGATGGGGCGGTTCGGCGCCCCGGAGGAGATCGCCGCCGCGGTCGCCTTCCTGGCCAGCGACGACGCGTCGTTCATGACCGCCGCGCAGTTCGTGGTGGACGGCGGCATCACCGGCGCCTACGTCACCCCGCTGTGAGCGCGAGGAGTGAGCCGGGTCTGCGAGCCCCGCGGTCCCGAACGGTGCCGGCCCGGTGAGCCGCCCGCTGATCGGGATCAGCGCGTACGTGGAGCCGGTCGCCTGGGCGGTGTGGCGGGACGTGCCGGCGACCCTGGTACCGCAGGCGTACGTCCGGGCGGTCAGCGCGGCCGGCGGACGGGCGCTGGTGCTGCCCCCGGACGACGTGGACGCCGACGTGGTCCGGGTGCTCGACGGGCTGGTCCTGGCCGGCGGCGCCGACGTCGGTCCGGAGCGGTACGACCAGCCGCCCGACCCGCGTACCGAGCCCCGGCCGGACCGGGACGCCGGCGAGCTGGCGCTGCTCGCCGGGGCGCTCGCCGCCGACCTGCCGGTGCTGGGCATCTGTCGGGGCCTGCAGCTGTTGGTGGTCGCCCACGGCGGGGTGCTGCACCAGCACCTGCCGGACGTGGTCGGTCACGACCGGCACCGCCCGGCCCCGGGCCGGTACGGCGCGCACCCGGTCCGGTTCGCGCCGGGCAGCCTGGCCGGGGCGGTGATGGCCGGGGTGGACCGGGTCAACTCCTACCACCACCAGGGGGTCGCCGACCCGGGGCGGCTGGTCGCCACCGGCTGGGCGGACGACGGGGTCGTCGAGGCGGTCGAGGATCCGCGCCGGCGCTTCCTGCTCGGGGTGCAGTGGCACCCGGAGAACGAGGCCGACCCGCGCCCGGTCACCGCCCTGGTCCGGGCCGCCCGTTCCAACTGACGGGAACGGGCGTCCCACTCTTCGGCAACGGGTGCGAGGATGGCCGGCATGGGGAAGGTGTATCCGGAGATCGGCGGGCGGCTGCGGGAGTTCATCGAGGCGCAGCCGGTGTTCTTCGTGGCCTCCGCCCCGTCCGGGCCGGACGGGCACGTCAACGTCTCGCCCAAGGGGATGCGCGGCACCTTCGGAGTCGTCGACCCGCTGACCGTGGCCTGGCTGGACTACCACGGCAGCGGCGCGGAGACCCTGGCCCACCTGCGGGAGAACGGCCGGGTCACCGTCATGTTCTGCGCGTTCACCGGCCCGCCCAAGATCGTCCGGGTGCACGGCCGGGGCGCCGCCACCCCGCTCACCGACCCGGGCTTCCCGGCCCTGCTCGCCGGCTTCCCGGACCCGCCCGACCCGCACGCCGTCCGCAGCGTGGTCACGGTCGCCGTCGACCGGGTCAGCGACTCCTGCGGGTACGCGGTGCCGCTGATGGACTACCGCGGCGAACGCGACCTGTTGATCGAGTGGGGTTCCCGTCGCACGGACGAGGACCTGGCGGCCTACCGGAGCAGGAAGAACGCCGCCAGCATCGACGGCCTGCCGGTCTTCTGACCCGCCGCTGCGGCCGGACGGGCCTGCTCCGGGCGAGCGGTCCGCCGCCGGTGACGGCAGGATGAGATCCAGGTAACCAGCGTCCACCGGGACCGATGCGTTACGTTGCTGATCCGTCTGGGTAGGAGGCGGGGCACGGCCGGTGAACGCTGAGGCGTCGCGGGGCACGGCCGGAGCGGGAGGATTCATGAGCTCGGCCCAGGTGGGCGAGGGCGAGCGGAACTCGTCGGGTCGGTCCGGCGACGGCTCACTCCCTCCGCAGCTCGCCGAGGCGTTCGCGGCCGGTGGCGAGATGGGCTGGAGGCTGGCCGGGTACGACTGGTCCCGCACTCCCCTCGGCACCCCCGACACCTGGCCCGCGGCGCTGCGCCACGCGGTCAGCATGATGCTCGCCTCCCGCGCCCAGATCGCCATGTTCTGGGGGGCGGACCACCGGACCTTCTACAACGACGCCTACCTGCCCACCATCGGCACCAAGCACCCGGGCGTCATCGGCCAGCCGGCCCGCGAACACTGGACCGAGACCTGGGACGTGCTCGGCCCGGTGCTGGACGGCGTGCTGCGCACCGGCGAGCCGTACCACGGTGAGGACCACCCCTTCGTCATCGACCGGCAGGGCTTCGTCGAGGAGGTCTACTTCGACGTCTCGTACGACCCGATCCGGGCGGCCGACGGGCGGGTCACCGGCGTCTTCTGCTTCGTGAACGAGACCACCGGCCGAGTGCTCGGCGAGCGCCGGCTCCGGGCGCTGGCCGAGCTGGGCTCCCGGCTCGGCGAGGCGCGCACCGTGGCGGAGGTGGGCCGGGTCGCCGCCGAGGTGCTCGACGGATACCGCTCGGACATCCCCTTCGCCCGCCTCCGGCTCTACGACGACACCGGTCAGCTCGCGCTGGCCGGGTGCAGCGGCACCGGCCCGGGGAGCGTCCCGGCCGACGCGTCGCCCGCGCTGCTCCGGGTCGCCGAGGAGGGCGTCCCCGCCGAGATCGACGTGGCCGACCTGTTCGGCACGGTGCCGCCGGAGGCCGCCGACCGGGCCCTGGCGCTGCCGCTGACCGCCACCAACGAGCCCGCCGGGGTGCTGGTCGTCGGCGTCTCCCGGCGGCTGTTCCTCGGCGACGAGTACCGCAACTTCTTCGACCTGGTCGCCGCGCAGATCTCCCGGGCCGTCGGACAGCAACGGGCGTACGCCCAGGAGCGGGCCCGCGCCGCCGAGCTGGCCGCGCTCGACCGGGCCAAGACCAACTTCTTCGCCAACGTCAGCCACGAGTTCCGCACCCCGCTGACCCTGGTCCTCGGGCCGCTGGAGGAGATGCTCGCCGATCCGGCACTGCCCCCGGCGTACACCGACCGGCTGACGGTGATGCACCGCAACGCGCTGCGCCTGCTCAAGCTGGTCAACACGGTGCTCGACTTCTCCCGGCTGGAGTCCGGCCGGCTGGCCGCCCACTACCAGCCCACCGACCTGGCCGACTACACCTCCCGGCTGGTGAGCACCTTCCGCTCGGCCGCCGCGCGGGCCGGGCTGAGCCTGGTGGTCGACTGCCCACCGCTGCCCGGGCCGGTCTTCGTCGACCGGGACATGTGGGAGAAGATCGTCCTCAACCTGGTGTCGAACGCGCTGAAGTTCACCTTCGACGGCGAGATCCGGGTGCGGATCCGGGCGGTCGACGGCGTCGCCCGGCTGGAGGTCAGCGACACCGGCGTCGGCATCGTGCCCGAGGAGCTGCCGCACGTCTTCGAGCGGTTCCACCGGGTGCCCGGCGTGCGCTCGCGCACCCACGAGGGCACCGGGATCGGCCTGGCGCTGGTCCGCGAGCTGATCGAGATGCACGGCGGTCGGGTGGTGGCGAGCAGCCGGGTGGACCAGGGCAGCACGTTCACCGTGACGGTCCCGTTCGGCTCCGCGCACCTGCCCGCCGACCGGGTCGCCAGCGGCGCGCCCGCCCCGCTGGCCGAGCCGCAGCAGGCCCGGCTCTACGTCGCGGAGACCGCGATCTGGGGCGACGACGGCGACGTCGCGCACCCACCGGAGCCGGACGACCGGCCGGTGACCGCGGGCACCGGCCGGATTCTGCTCGCCGACGACAACGCCGACCTGCGCGAACACGTCACCCGACTGCTCAGCTCGTCGTACGAGGTGGTGGCGGTGCCCGACGGCATGGCAGCGCTCGAACAGACGACGGAGAGCTCCTTCGACCTGGTGCTGACCGACGTGATGATGCCCCGGCTGGACGGCTTCGGCCTGGTCACGGCGCTGCGGGCGAGCCCGCGGACCCGGCACGTGCCGATCGTGCTGCTCTCCGCCCGGGCCGGCTCCGCCGAGGCGGTCGCCGGGCTCGCCGTCGGCGCCGACGACTACCTGACCAAGCCCTTCTCCGGCCAGGAGCTGATCGCCCGGGTCCGGGCCAACGTCGAGCTGGGCCAGCTGCGCGGTGAGATCATCCGCCGGCTCCGGGCACTGGCCGACGCGGCGGTGGCGGTCAACACGACCCGGTCCACCGCCGAGGTGGTGCAGGTCGCCGCCCGGCACGCACTCAGCCTGGCCGAGGCGGCCCGAGTGCTCGTCACCACCGCCGGCGCCCGCCACGAGGTCGACGCCGGCGGGACCGTCCCGGCCGAGCCGTCACACGTGCTGCCGCTGACCGGCACCGCCGGCGCGCAACTCGGCGAGCTGCGGGTGTGGCACCGCGAGGGCGACGGCACCGAGCAGGCCGCGCTCACCGAACTGGCCCGCCTGGTCGGGGTACGCCTGGAGAACGCCCAGCTCTACGA
This sequence comes from Micromonospora sp. CPCC 206171, assembly GCF_036906755.1. Lineage (NCBI taxonomy): Bacteria > Bacillati > Actinomycetota > Actinomycetes > Micromonosporales > Micromonosporaceae > Micromonospora > Micromonospora sp. CPCC 206171. The sequence goes on from NZ_JBAKHT010000001.1 coordinate 496,695, forward strand.
GGCCGAGCACCGTATCGCCACCACCCTCCAGCACAGCCTGCTGCCCCGGACGCTGCCCCAGCTGCCCGGCGCGGTGGTGGCCAGCCGCTACCTGCCCGGCAGTGCCGACGTGGAGGTCGGCGGCGACTGGTACGACGTGATCGGAGTCGCCGACGACGAGGTCGTGCTGGTCATCGGCGACGTGGTCGGCAAGGGCGTCCAGGCCGCCGCCGCGATGGGCCAGCTGCGCAACGGGCTGCGGGCGTACCTGCTGGAGGGCTATGACCCGGGAGAGTCACTGACCCGGCTGAACCGGCTGGTCGGCTCCACGGAGCGCCAGTCGTTCGCCACCGTGGTGTGCCTCTGGTTCTCCCCCCGCACCGGCCGGCTGCGGTACGCCAGCGCCGGCCATCCGTCCCCCCTGCTGATCCGAGGAGACGACGTGGCGTTCCTGCACGAGGCGGCGCTCGGTCCGCCCATCGGCGCGATCGCCGGCACCACGTACCGCACCGTCGAGGGCGAACTGGCCCCCGGCGGCCGGCTGCTGCTCTACACCGACGGACTGGTCGAGGACCGGCAGGTGGGCATCGACGAGTCGTTGGCCCAGCTCCGCCGGGACGCCGCCGTCCGGGGCGAGCACGTCGCCGACCTCATCGACGCCGTGGTGGAGCGGGTCGCCGAGCGGACCCGGCACGACGACGTCGCGGTGCTGGCGCTGGAGGCCGTCGAGCTCAACCGGTTCGCGCTGCGGCTGCCGGCCGACCCGACCCGGCTCAGCGTGCTGCGCAAGCGGCTGGAGGACTTCCTGGTCGCCCACCGGGTCGGCGAGACCGACCTGTTCGACCTGACCGTGGCGGTCTCCGAGGCCGCCGCGAACGCGATCGAGCACCCGGTGGCGCCCACCGAGCCGACGATCAGTGTCGAGGTGACCATCGCCGACCGGACGGTGGTGGCGACGGTGCGCGACAGCGGCCAGTGGCGCGAGTCGACCGGGGCGGGCTTCCGCGGCCGGGGACTGGCGCTGATCCAGGCGCTGGGCGAGCTGACGGTCAGCCGGGGCGCGGACGGGACGGAAGTGCGACTGACCCGGCGGCTGCGGGACTGAGGCCGGCCCCCGGGCACCCGGTCAGTCCCGGCGCAGCCAGTCCTGCTCGCCGAGGCCGGAGATCTCCAGCACCCGGGCGACCTGCCGGGACGGCAGCACGGCCAGCCGGCCGGGAACGCGCTGGGCGAGCCGGACGACGGCGTGGATGGCGGCCGAGTCGAAGAAGGTCACGGCCCGCAGGTCCAGCGTGACCCGCGCGGCGGGCTCGCGCAGGGCGGCCTGGAGCATCGTGTCGGCGGTCGCCATGTCGACCTCGCCGGTCACCAGGACGTGGAGGTGGTCTCCGTCGAGTTCCGCGCTCACGGCGAAGACGGGAGGTGCTCCTCCTTGATCCACGCAGCCACAATGGCACAGCCGTATGCCCACGGCAACAACCCTCGCGGCCCGGCCGTGGCGGGGGTCACCGTGGGGCTCGGCGATAGGCTGTCGCCATGACCGTCCGTGCGCCGCTGACCCCAGGCACGCTCTCCCCGTGGCGAGCGGTTCCTGGCCACATCGTCCGTCCGGAGTACGTGGGCAAGAAGCGTCCGCAGGAGTGGCGTGGCTCGCACGTGCAGACCCCGGAGACCATCGAGAAGATGCGGGTCGCCGGTCGGCTCGCCGCGCAGGCGACCCAGCTCGCCGGCGAGCACTGCAAGCCGGGGGTGACCACCGACGAGATCGACCGGGTGGTGCACGAGTTCCTCGTCGACCACGGCGCCTACCCGTCGACCCTGGGCTACAAGGGCTTCCCGAAGTCCTGCTGCACCAGCCTCAACGAGGTGATCTGCCACGGCATCCCCGACTCGACCGTGCTCCAGGACGGCGACATCATCAACGTCGACGTCACGGCGTACCTCGACGGGGTGCACGGCGACACCGACGCGACGTTCTGCGTCGGTGAGGTCGGTGAGGAGGCCCGGCTGCTGGTCGAGCGCACCCACGAGGCGATGATGCGCGGGATCAAGGCGGTCAGGCCCGGCCGCCAGATCAACGTGATCGGCCGGGTCATCGAGTCGTACGCCAAGCGGTTCGGCTACGGCGTGGTACGGGACTTCACCGGTCACGGCATCGGCGAGGCCTTCCACAGCGGCCTCTACGTGCCGCACTACGACAGCCCGCGCCCGACCGACATCATGGAACCGGGGATGACGTTCACCGTCGAGCCGATGATCACCCTCGGCACCTACCAGTACGACATGTGGGACGACGGCTGGACGGTGGTCACCAAGGACCGCAGGTGGACGGCCCAGTTCGAGCACACCATCGTCGTCACCGACGACGGTTACGAGATCCTGACCCTGCCGTGACCGAGACCCCGGCGGCGTTGCGCGAGGCGCACCACGCGGACGTGTCCGGCGGCTGGCTGCGCCCGGCCGTCTTCGGCGCGATGGACGGACTGGTCACCAACATCGCCCTGATCGCGGGCGTCGGCGGCGGTGGCGTCTCCCCGCGCAGCATCGTGCTCACCGGCACCGCCGGCCTGGTCGCCGGCGCCATCTCGATGGGGCTGGGGGAGTACACCAGCGTCCGTTCGGCCAACGAGCAGGTCGCCGCCGAGGTGGCCAAGGAACGGCGCGAGCTGGAGCGGCACCCCGAGGCGGAGGCCCGCGAGCTGGCCGACGCGTGGGTCGCCCGGGGCCTGCCCCGCGACCTCGCCACCCAGGTCGCCGAGGCGGTCCGGCGCAACCCGGAGGAGGCGCTGCGGATGCACGTCCGGGAGGAACTGGGCGTCGACCCCGACGAGCAGCCCCGCCCCTGGTCGGCGGCGACCTCGTCGTTCCTCTGCTTCTCGGTCGGTGCGCTGGTGCCGCTGCTGACCTACCTGCTCGGTTTCACCAGTCTCTGGCTGGCGCTCGGCGTCGGCGCGGTGGGCCTCTTCGTGGCCGGGGCGATCGTCGCCCGGTTCACCAACCGCCCCTGGTGGACCAGCGGCCTGCGCCAACTCCTGCTCGGCACCGCCGCCGCCGCGGCCACCTACCTCGTCGGCGCCCTCATCGGCATCAACGGCCTCGCCTAACCCCCTCCCGGCGCGCGCCTCCCGGGCCCCCTCCCGGCGCGCACTTTCCGAGAAAGAGTGGCTGTTCCGCGTCGGATAGCCACTCTTTTCGTGAAAGAGGGCGCTCGAAAACACGGGCGGCGGGCGGGCGGGGTGGGTCAGGTGGTGAGGAGGTCGTCTACGGTGCCGTCGACGGGGCGGCCGCGGGCGGCCAGTTCGTCGGCCTGCCGGCGCAGCACCGCGCCCACCTCGGTCATGTCCGCGCCCGCCAGCCCGGTCCGCCGGACCGCGTCACCGGGATCACGGAAGTAGGTGCGGGTGAGCAGCCCGGTCACCGTGGCCGCGGCCAGCCGGGCCTCGCCGAGCATCAGCAGCGCCTGGTCGGTCTCGTACCACTCGGCGAGCCGGGCCGCCCGGGCGTGCGCCGCGCAGCCCCGGTACCAGGCCTGCCGGGCGGCGGTGCTGAACTCCGCCGGGCGGGCCCGGGCCAACCGGCCCAGGTGCTCGTCGCGCAGGGTGCGCAGCCAGCCGGTCGGGTCGTACAGGGCGGTGGTGGTGACGTACCGGTCGGCGGTCAACGGCCAGAGCGCGGTCAGCGCCCGGGCCTGCCGCAGGTAGTCCTCCGCGCCGGCCACGGTGAGGTCGACCAGCACGCCGTCCACCCGCCGGGTCGACGGCTCCGGGCCGGCCCCGGCCCGGTAGGTGGCCAGCAGCAGGCCGACCTCTCGGTCCCCGCCGCCGTCGTCGTCACCGTGCGCCAGCGGGCCGTGCACCGCCACCGCCAGGATGTCCGCCGGGAACCGCCGCCGGGCCGCCTCGGCCACCCGCTCGGCGACCCGCCACCGTGGATCGTCGAGGTGCTCCTCGGCGCCGATCTCGGTGCTGCTGACGCCCACCGGGTACCACCTCCGTCACGGTTCGCGCACCGTCGGTACACCGCACCCTAGTCAGCGCCGGCCGCCGCGCCGGGCCGCCGCGCCCGGGTCAGTCCGGCGCGTCGCCGACCGGTCCGCCGGTCGGCACCAGCCGGAAGATCCGGATCTCCCGGCCGCCGGCCCGCTCGACGTACGTCCGGTACGCCGGCCACTCGGTGACCAGCAGGCTCCAGAGCCGGTCCCGCTCGGCGCCGGTGGCCACCTCGGCGCGGACCGCGAACCGGCGCCCCTTCACGTCCACTTCGGCGTTCGGTTCGGCGAGCAGGTTCATCGCCCAGCCCGGCTGGTGCTGCTGCCCCCAGTTCGACCCGATCACCACGTACGCGTCGCCGTCCGGCACGTACAGCAGGGGGTTGCTGCGGGGCTGGCCGGAGCGGCGGCCGGTGGTGGTGATGACCAGCGAGGGGATCAGCCCGAGCGCGACCACCCGGCCGCGGGTGAGCCGCCCGACCACCCGGTCGGCGGGGACGAGCAGGCGCATGGTGGCGCCGAACCACGCGTGGTGACCGAGTCGGCGCGTGAGGGTTCCCAGGACGGACACGTCGCCAGTCTGCCGGGTCGGCGGGCCCGGGGACACCCCCGCTAGTCCAGCCGCCGCTCCACCGCCAGCCGGGACCGGGTGAACAGGCCCGCGCCGAGCATCGCCACCAGCGGCACCACCACCAGCACCCCGAGGGTCGGCCAGGGCACCACCACCGGGTACGGCGTCTGGATCGGCCAGGCCTCGGCGTACTGGCGGTTGATCGAGGTCAGGATGATCACCGCCGAGCCGAGGCCGGCCACGATGCCCAGCACCGAGCCGAGTCCGGCGATCACTCCGGCCTGGCAGAGGGAGAGCACCCGGCGTACCGCTGGACTGGCGCCGACGGCGGCGAGCGTGGTCAGGTCCCGGCGGCCCTCCGCGGCGGCGAGCCCGGTGGCCGTGCCGGCCGCGCCCAGGGTGATCACGCCGGCGCCGAGCGCCAGCAGGAGCAGCAGCGGTCGCTGGTCCGACGCCGGCGGCCCCGACTCCACCTCGACCAGCACCGGGATCAGCGAGCGCAGCTCGGCGGCGAGACGCCGCTGCTGGGCGGCGCTCGGCGTGCCGTCGGTCTGCACCGCGTAGCCGAGGTGTTCGGCGGCCAGGCCGAGCCTCGTCGCCGCCGGGGCGGAGAGCACCAGCCGGTCGACCGGCAGACCACCGCGCAGCACGTACCCGGGGGCGGCGACGGTGGTGCTCACCGGCGGACCGGGATTCTCGGACGCCCGGTCCGCCGTCACCGCCACCGTCCCGTCGACCACATAGCGCGGGTCGGTCACCACCACTCCGCCGGCCCGCAGCACGGCTGTCGCCCGCGCCACCTCGTCCGGCGGGGCGTCGGTGAGCGCCGGCAGGGCGGCCCCGTCGTCCACCAGCACCGGCAGGTACATCCCCTGGGGACTGGGCGTCGGCCGCCGGCAGCGCGGGTCCGCCAGGGCGCGCTGCCGAACGGCGGCCGACCGGAACACCTCCGCCTCGAACGGGCAGACCCGCTCGGGCGGCAGCATCGCGGTGACGTTGCAGTAGTCGTCGGGCTCGCGGGGTGGCGCGCAGATCGGCACGTCGACCGGGCCGACCGAGCCGGCGGGGAGCACGGCCCGCACCCGGTCGGCGACGGCGGGCACCGGCGGCAGGTCCGGCCCGTTCGCCGGGCCGGACCGCAGCAGCAGCACATGACCGGGCGGGACACCGGGCTGCCAGTCGGCGCGGGTGCGGGCGTCGTCGCTGGCGACGTAGCCGCCGAGGGCGACGCTGCCGGCGACCGCGGCCATCACCGCGGAGATGGCCGGGCCCGCCGAGGAGCGGTTGCGGCTGGCGTCGCGCAGCGCGATCCGCGGCGCCAGTGGCAGCGCCCGGCCGGCCCGGGCGAGCAGCCCGATCAGCGTGGGAGTGGCGAAGACCAACCCGAGCTCGCCGAGGGTCAGCCCGGCGAGGATCACCGTCGGTCCGCTGCGCTGCGCCCCGAACGCGGCGATCGCGGACCCGACGACGGTCAGCGCCGCGCCGAGCACGAGCCAGCGCCGGCGGTGCGGCGGAACGGTGCGGCGGCCGGCCAGGCCCGCCACCACGTCCTGCCGGGCCGCGGCCCAGGCCGGGGCGAGCGCGGCCAGCACCCCGGCCAGCACGGCCACCGCCGCGATCAGGGCCAGCGCCGCCGGGAAGACCCGGTAGCCGCCGCCGCGGGCACCGAAGAGGTACTGCTCGACCAGCGGCCGACCGGCGAACGCGGCGGCGATGCCGAGCGCGAGCCCGAGCGTCGCCCCGCCGGCGCCCAGCACCACCCCGTCGGCGAGCACGATCCGGCGCAGGTGGGTCGCATCGCCGCCGGCCACCGCCACCAGGGCGAGGTCCCGGCGTCGCCGGCGGACGCCGACCGCGAAGGCCGGCCCGACCATCAGCACGACCTCCAGCAGGCCGAGCCCGCCGACCAGCACCAGCGTGCCGGTCTCCTCGGCGTCGCCCGGGACCGGCGTACGGGTCAGGTCGGTCTCGACGACGGCCGCGCCGGGGACCGGCGTCCGCGCGCTGATCGTGATGCCGTGCGCGTTGAGCCGGTCGGTCAGCGTCGCGTCCACCGGTCCCGGCAGGTCGACCAGCCAGCTCTCCTCCGCCGCGCTCTCCGGCGGGGGCGCCGCCCCCGGGTGCAGCGCGACCACCTCGGTCAGGTCGTCGGGGAACTCCACCACGCCGACCACGGCGTAGCTCCGGGAGCCGTCGGCCAGGGTCACCCGCTCGCCCACCTCGGCTCCGAGGCGGCGCAACGCCCGGGCGCTGACCGCGATCTCGTCGGGGCCGGTGGGCGTCCGGCCGGCGCGCAGCCGGGCCGTCGACCGGGCGAGCGGGTCGGCCAGGTCGAGCGACCGGCCGTTGAAGGCCACGAGGTCGTCGTCGACGCGTACCTCGAACGGCACCCACCAGCGCACCCGGGCGACCCGGGTGCCGGCCGGCAGCAGCGCGACGACCTCCTCGGCGGTGACCCGGCTGCGCGACGGGTCGTCCCCGGTCGGGTAGGCGCTGTCTCCCCACGGGTCCTGCGTCACCGCGGTGTCGGCGATCCACCGCAGCTCGGCGTCGGCGGCGCCGAGCCGCTGCGCGGCGCGTTCGCCGCGGGTGAGCGCGGCCATGTCGTAGCTGACCGCGACGAAGGTCAGCGCCAGCACCGGCAGCGTGATCATCGCCAGCACCAGCGCGGTACGCCCGCGCGCCCGGCGCGCCTCCCGGCGGGCGATCCGCAGCGCGGCCCGCCACGACCCGACCGCCCCGGCGAGGCGCCCGGTGCCGCGCCGCACCGGCGACCGCCTCACCGGCCGCTGCCGGAGAGCAGTTGCTCGACGCCGCCCAGCGGCGCGGTCGAGTCGACCATCACCCCGTCGCGCAGGAAGACCACCCGGTCGGCCCAGCCGGCGTGCCGGGCCTCGTGGGTGACCAGCACGCCGGCCGCCCCCGCGTCGACCCGGCGGCGCAGCAGGGCCAGCACCGCCTCCCCGGTCTGCGAGTCCAGCGCCCCGGTCGGCTCGTCGGCCAGCACCAGCCGGCGCTCGCCGACCAGCGCCCGGGCGATCGCCACCCGCTGCTGCTGGCCGCCGGACATCTGGTCGGGGAAGCGCCCGCCGAGCCCGGTCAGTCCCACCTCGTCCAGCGCGGCCAGCGCCGCCCGGCGCGCCGGGCGGACGCCGACGCCGTCGAGTTCGAGGGGGAGCGCCACGTTCTCCGCCGCGGTGAGGCTGCCCAGCAGGTTGAGGTCCTGGAAGACGTACCCGATCCGGCGGCGGCGCAGCCGGGCCAGCTCGCGGCGGTCGAGCGCGCCCAGCGACTGGCCCTCGACCCGCACCTCACCGGCGGTGGGGCGGTCCAGTCCGCCGGCCAGGGTCAGCAGGGTCGACTTGCCGGAGCCGGAGGGACCCATCACGGCGACCAGCTCGCCCGGTTCGACGGTGAGGCTCACCCCGCGCAGCGCGTGCACGGCGGCGGCGCCCTCGCCGTGGGTGCGGTGCACCTCGCGCAGTTCGAGCACCGGGCCGCCGGCCGCGTTCACCGCACGCCCGCCCGCTCGTGGTCGCCGTCGCTCACCGGCGGGCCTCCTCGTCGGCGTGCCACACCGCCCCGGGCCGCCCGGCGGGGCTCGTGGGCGGGGCCGGGCGGTACCGGACCAGGCTCGTCTCGCAGTGGTCCAGCCAGCGGATCTCCGCCTCGGCCTGGAACACCATCGCGTCCAGCACCAGCCGCCAGGGCAGGTCCTCCGGCCGGTCGCTGGCGAACTTCAACCGGGTCAGCTCCTGCAGGGTGCGCATGGTCGCGCTGCGCTGGGTCTGCACCACCGAGCGGACGTCGACGCCGGGGGTGGTCAGCGCCAGGGCCAGCTTGATGGAGAGTTCGTCCCGGGGCCGGTCGGCGCGGCTGATCGGAGTGGCGAACCAGAGGGCCAGGTCCGCCCGCCCGGCGTCGGTGATCTCGTACGGCCGCTGCCCGCCCTCGTGCTCGGGCAGGGACCGGACCAGGCCGTCGCGCTCCAGCCGGTTGAGGGTGGTGTAGACCTGCCCGATGTTCAGCGGCCAGGTCGAGCCGGTCGACTCCTCGAACGCGGCGCGCAGCTGGTAGCCGTACATCTGGCCACGCTCGAGCAGGGCGAGCAGGCCGTGACGGATGGACATGGCAACGGAGTATGCATACCTGGTATGCGCTCCGCAACCGGAACGCGGGTCGGCACGCTCAGGTGGGCCGGCCGGGGAACGCCACGGTGACCGGCGACACGCCGGCGGTCCGCCGCCACCGGGTGGCGCGCACGGCGCAGTCGGTCAGCGCGTTCAACGCCCGGGTGCGGTCCGCGCCGGTGGTCACCGGCAGCGCCGCGCGCCAGAACGCCGCCGTGCGCTCCTCGATCTCCACCGCCAGCCGCAGCGCGGCGGCCCGGTCGGTGACGGGGAAGGGCAGCGCGTAGCCGGCCCGGTCCGCCGGAACCTGGCCGCCCCCGGCGCTGAGCTGGAGCACCAGCGCGTCACGCCGGGCCCGGTGCGCCGCCTCGGCCGCCCGGGCGTCGCGGCGGGCGGCGTCGGTCAGCCGTACCCCGATCGGGCCGTACGCGAAGATCGCCGCGTACTCGGCGGCCAGCGCGTCCGCCAGCGCCTGGGCCGGGTCGGTGGGTGCCTGTCCCCGGATCACTTCAGCACCTCCACGTGGGTGGCCCGGGCGGCGGCGATCGAGCCGAGCACGGCGGCCCGCTCCGCCGGGGCCGCCCCGCACGCCTTCGCGGCCGACTCCCGGCCACGCTTCTCCGCCGTCCGCAGCTCGGCGAGCAGTCCGTCCCGGTCGGTCGCCGGTCCGGTGGTGCCGGCGGCGGGGGAGCCGGCGGGCGCGGGGCGCCCGATCAGCCGCTGGATCTCCTCGGCGTGCGCGGCGTGCGCGTCGGCGATCGGGGTGAGCCGGTCGGCCAGCGCCGGATCGGCCGCGACGGCGGCCCGGTGCCGGGCGGCCAGCTCGCGTGACTCGGCGGCCAGCGGCTCCAGCGGATCGGGCGGCGGGGGCGGTTCGTTCCGGTCGAAAAGATCACAGCCAGTCAGCGGCAGGGTCGCGCCGCCCGCCGTCAGGAGTGCCCCCGCGCGCAGCACCGCCCGCCGGGTTTGCCCCGGTCCACCGCGCTGCGTAGTCGTTCTTCCCGTCGCCACCGGACAAGTCAACACCATCTCCGCCGTCAGGTGGGCGACCGGCGTCGGTGCGCCGCCCGGTCCGGCACCCGCCCGGCGCGTTACGCTCTGCGCAGCCACCGGCGGGTTCGCCCCGGTGGCGTGTGGGCATGCGGGCCACCGGGCCGCCGCACAACAGGAGAAGGGTGCGCCAGATGACGCAGCGTGGCCGTGCCACCAGGCCGACCGGCCCGACGGGGCGACCCCGTCGTACCGACGGCCCCCGGGGCGGGGACCGTGCGGGCGCACCCCGGGGCGGTGACCTCGCCGCCCGGCGCAACCGGCTGCGCGAGGTGATCGAGCCCGTCGTGCAGGGCGCCGGATACGACCTGGAGGACCTGTCGGTGTCCCGGGCCGGCCGGCGGCACGTCGTACGCGTGATCGTGGACGCCGACGGCGGGATCAACCTGGACGGCGTCGCGGACGTCTCCCGGGCGGTCTCGGCGGCGCTGGACGCGGCCGAGGAGGCCGGCGGCGACATCGTGGCGGGCGAGTACCAGCTGGAGGTCAGCTCCCCCGGCGTGGACCGGCCGCTGACCCTGCCCCGGCACTGGCGGCGCAACGTGGGCCGGCTGGTCAAGGTGACCACCCGGGCCGGCGCGGGCCTGCCCGGGCCGCGTGGCGAGCAGCCCGCCGGGGACCGTCAGGTCACCGGCCGGGTGGTGGCGGCCGACGACGAGCGCGTGGTGCTGGAGACCGACTCCGGCCGCGCCGAGCACCCGTACGCCGAGCTCGGCCCCGGCCGGGTGCAGGTCGAGTTCAGCCGCCTCGACGAGATCGACGAGGCCGGCGACGACACCGACGACACCGACGACATTGACGACATCGACGACGAAGATGATGTGGAGGACGAGGAGAGGTGAACATCGACCTCGCGGCGCTGCGCGCACTCGAGCGCGAGCGGGAGATCCCGTTCGACACGATCCTCGCGGCGATCGAGACCGCACTGCTGACCGCCTACCGGCACACCGACGGGGCCGAGCCGCACGCCCGGGTGGAGATCGACCGCAAGACCGGGGCCGCCCTGGTCTACGCCCAGGAGGTCGACTCCGACGGCACCGTGGTGCGGGAGTGGGACGACACCCCGCACGACTTCGGGCGGATCGCCGCCATGACCGCCAAGCAGGTGATCCTCCAGCGGCTGCGGGAGGCCACCGACGAGGTGCACTTCGGCGAGTACGTCGGCCGCGAGGGTGACCTGGTCACCGGCGTGGTGCAGGCGCACGAGGCGCGGGTCGAGAAGGGCATCGTCAGCGTCGACCTGGGCAAGCTGGAGGGCGTCCTGCCGCAGTCCGAGCAGGTGCCCGGCGAGCGCTACAACCACGGCGAGCGGATCCGCTGCGTCGTGGTGCACGTGGCCAAGGGGATGCGCGGCCCGCAGATCACCCTCTCCCGCTCGCACCCCGCGCTGGTCAAGAAGCTCTTCGCGCTGGAGGTGCCGGAGATCGCCGACGGCACGGTGGAGATCGGCGCGATCGCGCGTGAGGCAGGTCACCGTACGAAGATCGCGGTGCGCTCCACCACGCAGGGCGTGAACGCCAAGGGCGCCTGCATCGGCCCGATGGGCCAGCGGGTCCGCGCGGTGATGAGCGAGCTGCACGGTGAGAAGATCGACATCATCGACTGGTCGGACGACCCGGCGACCTTCGTCGGCAACGCCTTGTCGCCGGCCAAGGCGCTGCGCGTCGAGGTGGTCGACCTGGCCAGCCGGACGGCCCGGGTCACCGTGCCGGACTTCCAGCTCTCGCTGGCGATCGGGCGCGAGGGGCAGAATGCCCGGCTTGCCGCCCGACTGACCGGTTGGCGGATCGACATCCGGTCGGACGCGGAGCAGACCAGCCCGGCGGGACGGGGCGGAGCCGATCACGTGCCGGAGCCGGGCGGCGCGATCTCGAGCAGCTAGGGGTAGACTTCCTCCAGTGGTACGACGCGCGCAGCCGGAGCGCACCTGTGTGGGTTGCCGGAGACGTGCGCCGGCCAGCGAATTGCTGCGGATCGTCGCGGTCGGCGACGAGGCTGGTCACAGCCTCCGGCCCGATCCGGCTCGCAGGCTGCCGGGTCGGGGAGCGCACATGCACCCGGATCCGGCCTGCTTCGCGCAGGCGGTGCGGCGGCGCGCCTTCGGGCGTGCGCTGCGCATCACCGGGGTCCTCGACCACGGCGAGCTGGCGGAGTATGTCGATGCGCCAACCACTACGTCCGGTCAACCCGACCGGGCGAGGGTCGCTAGCAGGGTAGGACGACCGACATGAGCACACGATGAAGTCCCTGAAATGACCAGGCTTCAAGTGCACGAGTGAGGTTGTTGCGGGTACTGCCCGCACGACCTCGGAGTGAGGAGTGCAGTGGCAGGTAAGGCCCGCGTACACGAGCTGGCAAAAGAGCTCGGGGTCGAAAGCAAGACCGTTCTCGCCAAGCTGAAGGAAATGGGCGAGTTCGTGAAGTCCGCGTCCAGCACCGTCGAGGCGCCCGTCGCCCGACGGCTGCGTGGCGCATTCGTCGCGTCCGCCGGAGGTGCCTCGGCGCAGGCCGCCCCGCCGGCGGCCGCACCGACTCCGGCCTCGACCCCGACGCCGTCCCCGGCCCCGGGCGCCCCCCGGGTGTCGGCCAAGCCGATGCCGCCCCGGCGGCCGGCCGCGCCGACCCCTGGGCCGAAGCCCAAGGGCCCCGTTCCCGGTCCGCCGCAGCCGGCGGCCCCGGTCGCCAAGCCGGCGAGCGCCCACGACATCGAGGTGGCGGCCGCCGAGGCGCGTGCCGCCGCGCTGAAGGCTGAGCAGGAGGCCGCGGTCAAGGCCGCGCAGGCCGCCCGCCAGCAGCAGCGCGAGAACGTCCGACGGGAGCCCCCGACCGAGGGTGGTCCCCGTCCGGGTCCCCGCCCGGGTCCCAACGCCGTGCCCCCGCGTCCGGGTACCCCGGCCGCCGGTCGTCCCGGCGCGCCGACCCCGGGTCCGGGTGCCCGTCCGGGCGGTCGTCCGCCGGCGCGCGGCGCCGGTAACAACCCGTTCGGTATCCAGGGCGGCCAGCAGCGGCCGCCGGCCGGCGGTGCCGGTGGCCCCCGGCCCAGCCCGGCAGGCATGCCGCCGCGGCCGAGCCCGGCCTCCATGCCGCCGCGGCCCAGCCCGGCCTCCATGCCGAGCCAGCGTCCCACCACCGGTCGCCCCGGCGGCCCCGGTGGCGGTCGTGGCGGCCCCGGTGGCGGCGCAGGTCGTCCCGGCGGCGGCGCCGGCGGTGGCTTCCGCCCCGGTGGCGGTGGCGGCGGCGCCGGCGGTGGCTTCCGCGGCGGTCCCGGTGGCGGCGGCGGTGGCGGTGGCTTCCGTGGCGGTCCCGGTGGCGGCGGCGGTGCTCCGGGCGGCGGTTTCCGTCCGGGTGCCCCGGCCGGCGGCGGCGGTCGTCCCGGTGGCGGCGGTCGTGGCCGTGGCGGCGGTGCCGCGGGTGCCTTCGGGCGTCCGGGTGGCCGGCCGACCCGCGGTCGCAAGTCCAAGAAGCAGCGCAGACAGGAGTTCGACAACCTGTCGGCCCCGACCATGAGCTCGGGTGCCCCCCGGGGTCAGGGTCAGGTCGTCCGGCTCTCCCGTGGCGCCTCGCTGTCGGACTTCGCCGACAAGATCAACGCCAATCCGGGTTCGCTGGTCCAGGAGATGTTCAACCTGGGCGAGATGGTCACGGCGACCCAGTCCTGCTCTGACGAGACCCTGCTGCTGCTGGGTGAGCACCTCGGCTTCGACGTGCAGATCGTCAGCCCGGAGGACGAGGACCGCGAGCTGCTCGCGCAGTTCAACATCGACCTCGACGCCGAGGTCGCGGCGGAGCGACTTGTCAGCCGTGCGCCGGTGGTGACCGTCATGGGTCACGTCGACCACGGTAAGACCAAGCTGCTCGACGCGATCCGCAAGGCGAACGTCGTGGCCGGTGAGGCGGGTGGCATCACCCAGCACATCGGTGCCTACCAGGTCCACGTCCCGCACGAGGGCGAGGACCGGGCGGTGACCTTCATCGACACCCCGGGTCACGAGGCGTTCACCGCCATGCGTGCCCGTGGTGCCCAGGTGACGGACATCGTGGTGCTGGTGGTCGCGGCCGACGACGGCGTGATGCCGCAGACGATCGAGGCGTTGAACCACGCCAAGGCGGCCGAGGTGCCGATCGTGGTGGCGGTCAACAAGGTCGACAAGCCCGAGGCCAACCCGGACAAGGTCCGCCAGCAGCTGACCGAGTACGGGCTGGTCGCCGAGGAGTACGGCGGCGACACCATGTTCGTCAACGTGGCCGCCAAGCCGGGTATCGGCATCGACGACCTGCTCGAGGCGGTCCTGCTGACCGCCGACGCGTCGCTGGAGCTGACCGCTCCGATCGACGGGCCGGCGCAGGGTGTGGCCATCGAGGCGCACCTGGACAAGGGTCGCGGTGCGGTGGCGACGGTGCTGGTGCAGAAGGGCACCCTGCGGGCGGGCGACTCGATCGTCGCCGGCGGGGCGCACGGCCGGGTTCGGGCGATGCTCGACGAGAACGGCAACCAGGTCGCCGAGGCAGGGCCGGCCCGTCCGGTGCTCGTCCTCGGTCTGACCGCGGTGCCGGGCGCCGGCGACACCTTCCTCGCGGCGGCCGACGACCGTACGGTGCGGCAGATCGCCGAGCAGCGGCAGGCACGGCGGCGGGCGGCGTCCTTCGCCAACTCCCGCGGTCGGGCCACCCTCGAGACCCTCATGGAGCAGCTCAAGGAGGGCGAGAAGACCTCGCTCAACCTGGTGCTCAAGGGCGACGTCTCCGGTTCCGTGGAGGCGCTCGAGGACGCGCTGTTCAACCTCGACATCCCGGAGGAGGTCCAGCTCAGGATCATCCACCGGGGCGTGGGTGCGATCACCGAGAGCGACGTCATGCTCGCGAGCGCCTCGTCCGAGGCGGTCACGATCATCGGCTTCAACGTGCGGGCCGCCAACAAGGTCCGCGAGATCGCCGACCGCGAGGGCGTGGAGATCCGGTACTACACGGTCATCTACCAGGCCATCGAGGAGATCGACGCCGCGCTCAAGGGTCTGCTCAAGCCGGAGTACGAGGAGGTCGAGCTGGGCAGCGCGGAGATCCGCGACGTCTTCCGCTCGTCCAAGATCGGCAACATCTCCGGTTGTATCGTCCGGTCCGGCATCATCCGCCGCAACGCCAAGGCGCGGCTGCTGCGGGACGGGGCGGTCGTGGCGGACAACCTCACGATCAGCTCCCTCAAGCGGTTCAAGGACGACGCGACGGAGGTCCGCGAGGGCTTCGAGTGTGGTCTGACGCTGGGCGGTTTCAACAACGTCCAGGTCGGCGACATCATCGAGACCTTCGAGATGCGGGAGAAGCCGCGCGCCTGATCCGGTGCTGACACAGTGATCAAGGGGTTTACGCCGTTCGGCGTAAACCCCTTGATCATGTCCGGGGATGTCCGTATCGTCCGGAGCGATGTACACGGGAACCGCGGTCTTCGACCTGCTGCTGCCGGGCGACTCACGGTCGCTCAAGGCCAAGAGATCATATGTCCGCCCCATCGTGGCGGCGCTGCGCCGGTTCGAGGTGTCGGCCGCCGAGGTGGGCGCGCTGGACCTGCACGGCCGGGCCGAGATCGGCGTGGCCGTGGTGGCCGCCGAGGCGGCCCACGTGCGCGAGGTGCTCGACTCCTGTGAGCGCCTGGTGGCCGCTCGCCCCGAGACCGAACTGCTGTCGGTGCGCCGCCGCTTGCACGGCGAGGACGACTGACGCCCGGGGTGGCCGTCGCCACCGGCGGTGCCGCGCGACCGGCCCGGCCGCGCGGGTAGTGTTCGACATGTTGGGCGGTCGGTCCCGGCGGTGCCCTGCGCCGTCGTGCCGGCCGGGAGCAGAACGCCCTGGAGGTGGGGGACATGACGGATCCGGCCAAGGTACGCCGGCACGCGGAGCGCATTCGCGAACTGGTCGCGTCGGTGGTGCGGAGCCAGATCAAGGACCCCCGGCTCGGCATGATCACCATCACCGACGCCCGGATCACCGCCGACCTGCGCGACGCCACCGTCTTCTACACGGTGCTCGGTGACGCGGCCGCCCAGGCCAGCACCGCCGCCGCCCTGGAGAGCGCCAAGGGCATGCTGCGCAGCACCGTCGGCAAGGCGCTCGGGCTGCGCCACTCGCCGACCCTGACCTTCGTCCTCGACGACGTGCAGGACCAGGTCAAGCACATCGACGACCTGCTCGCCGCGGCTCGCCAGTCCGACGCCGAGGTGCAGCGGCTGGCGGCCCAGGCCAAGTACGCGGGCGAGGCCCAGCCGTACCGGCTCGACGAGGACGAGGACGTCGAGGGCGACCAGGACGACGACGAGGGCACCCCGTCGGCCACGGATCGGCGGTGAGCGGCACCCCGGGCGCGGCCGGCGATCTGCTCACCGGGCCGGCCCGCACCGGCCCGGACGAGTCCGACTGGGCCGCCGCCGTCGCGGCGGTACGCCGGCTGCCGGCCGACGCCCGGGTGCTGCTGATCTGTCACGTCAACCCGGACGGCGACGCGCTGGGCAGCATGCTCGGCTTCGGGCTCGGGCTGCGCCGGCTCGGCGTACGGCACCTCCAGGCGACCTTCCCCGGGCCGCCCGAGGTGCCCGAGCCGTTCCGCTGGCTGCCGGGGCTCGACCTGCTGGTGCCGTCGACCGGGGCGTACCCGGATCCGGATCTGGTGGTCTGCTTCGACGCGGCGAGCGAGTCCCGGCTGGGTGAACTGATCGACCGCCTCGACACCGCCGGCGACGCGCTGGTCCTCGACCACCACGCCTCCAACACCCGGTTCGGCCGGGTGCACCTGGTCGATCCGGCGGCCGCGGCCACCTCGGTCGTCGTCGACGAGCTGCTCACCCGGCTCGACGTGCCGCTGGACGCGGAGATCGCCCAGTGCCTCTACGTCGCGCTGACCACCGACACCGGGTCGTTCCGGTTCGAGGCCACCACCCCCGCCGTGCACCAGTTCGCGGCCCGGCTGCTGGCCACCGGCATCCGCCCGGGGGACATCTCCCGCCAGGTCTTCGACACCCGGCCGTTCGGCGCCGTCCGGCTCTTCGGCGAGGTGCTGGGCCGGGCCCGCCTGGAGCCGTCGGCCGCCGCCGGTCACGGACTGGTCTGGACGTACGCGACCCAGGACGACCTGGCCCGGCACGACCAGCGCCCGTACGTGCTGGAGGCGCTGATCGACTCCGTGCGGTGCACCGCCGAAGCCGACGTGGCCTGCGTGCTCAAGCAGGTCGGCCCGGCCGAGTGGGCCGTGTCGATGCGCAGCAAGGGCGCGGTGAACGTGAGCGCCGTGGCGGTGGCGCTGGGCGGCGGCGGCCACCGGTTCGCCGCCGGGTTCACCGGGGCGGGCAGCGCCGAGGACGTGGTGCGCGCCATCCGGGCCGAGCTGGACGGCGCGCTGATCGCCCGCTGATCTCCGCGCGCCCCGACGTGTGTTGGTCTTCCCGCGCTGTGTGAGCGCGGGGAGAATCGGAGGATGGAGCAGCCCCCCGAGCTCACCGTCGACCTGCCGCGCGCCTGGGACCGTCCGGTGGTCACGGTGCCGGTGCTGGCCTGCCTCTCCCTGGTCGGTGGGCAGCTGCCGTCCTTCTCGACCCAGGCCAACCTGTGGACCCTGAGCACCGGCGGCACGCTGATCTGGCTCGGTCTGGGCAACCGGGTGCCGCGCCGGCCGGCGCCGCACCGGCTGGGGCGGGGCGCGCTCTGGTGGGTGCTGCCGGCGGCCGTCTTCGGCGTCCTCGAAGCGGCCACGTTCGTGCTGTCGGTCGGTAACGAGTTCCCCACCTTCTCCCGGCTCGCGGACCCGCTGCTCACCGACGAGCTGGTCCGCTCCGCCGCGTGGTTCGGCTGGCTGGCCGCCTTCTGGGGGCTGGTCCGGCGATGATGCGCACCCTGGCCGTCACCGGCTTCCTGGCCGCCCTGCTGCTCTTCGCCGCCGTCGAGTGGGCCTCCCGCCGCCCGGGCTCCCGGGTGCCGTCGCTCGGCGACGTCTGCGCGTACGTGATGCGGTACGAGGTCGGGCCGGTCCCGGTGGGCCGGATCGGCGTGTTCGGCTTCTGGTGGTGGCTGGGTTGGCACTTCCTGGCCCGGTGAGCGCCCGGCCGCCATCTGGTCCAGATGGCGGGAACTGTGGGCAGCATGTGGAACTGAACGTTAACTTGGGAAACGACCGGGCGCCGCGCCGCGACGCAGGTCGTGGGCGGTGGTGCCACACCCGGCGCCGCCTCCCTCCAGGGTCAGACCGACCCGGGCTCACGCTGCCAGGCGAGCCGCTCCGGTGATCCCGGACCGCCGTCGGGCGCTCAGCAGAACCCGCCCGTAGGGCCGCCGTCCCCGGTGGTCCGCGCCCTGGAAGGGAACTCCCATGCCGACCAAGCCCAAGCCCGAGACCACCGACGAGGCGCGCGAGCAGATGCGGCGCGCCCTGCAGACCTCGATGGACACCCGTCAGTGACGCTGCCCGACCGGCGGTGACGCCGCCGACGTCCCGCGTCGCCGACGTCACCGCCTCTCGGTCCTGTTCTCCGGCCCGGCGCCACCACCGGGCCCCAGCCCGACCCGGCTCGGCCCGTCGAGTCGCCCGCCTGTGGCGGCGAAGGCCGCAGCCTCCCGCATCCGAGCGGTCGAGGCCCCCGCCGTCCGACCCCTGGCCGGTAGCGTCGCCCGGTGCCTCGCATCCTGATCGTCGGCAGTTCGGGTGCCGGCAAGAGCACCCTCGCCCGCGCGGTCGCCCGCCGGCTCGACCTGCCGCTGATCCACCTCGACCGGCACTACTGGCGACCCGGCTGGATCCCCGCCGAGGACGCGGCCTTCCGCACCCAGGTCGCCGCGCTCGCCGCCGGTGAGCGCTGGGTGATGGACGGCAACTACGGCAGCACCCTCGATCTCCGCCTGCCCCGCGCCGACCTGTTGGTGCTGGTCGACCTGCCCTGGCCGCTCTGCCTCGCCCGGGTCGTCCGTCGCCGCTGGGACCGCCGCGCCGCCGACCGCCCCGACCTGCCCGCCGGCTGCCCCGAACGGCTCGACCTGGGCTTCCTGCGCTACATCTGGCGGTATCCCGGCCGCTCCCGGCCCCGGGTGTTCGCCGCGGTCGCCGCCCACGCACCGGAACTGCCGGTCGTCCGGCTGCGCAGCCGCCGCCAGGTCCGCCGCTGGCTCGACACCCTCCCCTCCCGCTGAACCCCCGGGCCCTGCCAGCCGTCCGCCGGCGGGCCGGCTCCCGGTCCCGTGATCGACGCGGAACGCGGCATGTCGGGGTCTTCTCGAGCGGGGCACCCCGACATGCCGCATCTGGAGTGGATCTCCCGGTCATGCGCAGGGGTCGAAGCCCGCTCAGAACGAGCCACCCGAAGTCACCGTAGGCGTAAGCGCTGACTGGTCTTGCGATCCTTACCTATCCCGTGCCAGGATCGGCGGCGATGAGTCAGACCGCCACCGCGATCGCGCCGCCGCGCCGGATCGCCGCCCTCGCCCTGCCCGCGCTGGTGGTGCTCGCCGCCGAACCGCTCTACGTGCTGGTCGACACCGCCGTGGTCGGGCACCTCGGCCGGGTGCCGCTCGCCGCGCTGGCCGTCGGCGGCACCGTGATGACCCTCACCGCCTGGCTGGGCACCGTGCTCGCGTACGGGATCACCGGACGGGCGGCCCGGCGGTTCGGTTCCGGCGACCGGGCGGCGGCGGTGGCCGAGGGCGTGCAGGCGTCCTGGCTCGCCCTCGGGGTGGGCGTGCTCGTCGCGCTCGCCATGCAGCTCGGCGGCGGGGCGCTGGCGCGTGCCCTCGCCGGGGGTGGTGACGACGTGGCCGGCGCGGCCGCGCAGTGGCTGCGGATCGCGGCGCTCGGCGCGCCCGGGCTGCTCCTCGCCGCCGCCGGCAACGGCTGGTTGCGCGGCATCCAGGACACCCGCCGCCCACTGGTCTTCGTGCTCGCGCCCAACCTGCTCTCCGCGCTGCTCTGCCCGCTGCTGGTGTACCCGGCCGGGCTCGGGCTGGCCGGCTCGGCGGTGGCCAACGCCGTCGCCCAGACCGTCTCCGGCGCGCTCTTCGCCGCGGCGCTGGTCCGCGAGCGGGTCTCCCTGCGGCCCCGGCCCCGGCTGATCCGGCAGCAGTTGGCGCTCAGCCGTGACCTGCTGGTCCGCGGCGTCGCGTTCCAGGCCAGCTTCCTCTCCGCCACGGCGGTTGCCGCGCGGTTCGGCGCCGCCGCCGTCGGCGCCCACCAGATCGCCCTGCAACTGTGGTTCTTCACCGCGCTGGTGCTCGACGCCCTCGCCATCGCGGCCCAGGCGCTGATCGGCGCCGCGCTCGGGGCCGGCGACGCCGCCGGGGCGCGGGCCCTCGCCCGCCGGTTCGCGCTGCTCGGCGGCGTTGCCGGCATCGGCTTCGCGGTGCTGATCGCCGCCGGGGCCGGCGTGGTGCCGTCCTGGTTCAGCTCCGATCCGCAGGTACGCGAGCAGGCCATGGTGGCCTGGCCCTGGTTCGTGGCGATGCAGCCACTGGCCGGCGTGGTCTTCGCCCTCGACGGCGTGCTCATCGGCGCCGGGGACGTGCGCTACCTGCGCAACCTCACCATCGTCGCGGCGCTCGGCGGCTTCCTGCCGGCGATCTGGCTCGCCCACGGGCTCGACCTGGGGCTCGGCGGGATCTGGGCCGGACTGACCCTGTTCATCGTGATCCGGCTGGTCGCGCTGCTGCTGCGGCTGCGCTCGGGCGGATGGGCGGTGACCGGCGCGGTCCGCTGACCGCAGTGGCCCGGGTGCGGTGACCCGCCGGGTCGCGCCTAGCCGTCGGTGCCGCCGTCCTGCGCAGCGCCGGCGGTGCCGGTGGGCGCGGGTGCCGGCGGTGCCTCCCCGCGGACCAGCCGGACGACGGCGACGCCGACCACGATCGTCAGCGCGACCAGGAGTACGGCGACGCCCACGACGAATCCGGCGCCGAGCTTGCCGCGGTGCCGCGCCCAGGTCAGCCGGCGGCGTTCCGCGCCGGTCAGCTCCTGCTCCGACCCGGTCTCGGCCATCCAGGACGGCAGCCGGACCGGCTCGTCGGCGGCGGCCACCGCGAACCGGTCGTGGGTCTTGCCGGGGGACCGTTCGTCCGTCATCGGGCGCCTCTTGAGTCGGGCGGAGGGAGCGGGCGCATGATCTTCGCACCCCGGCGGCCCGTCGCGTCGTCCCTGTCCGGATGCGGTCGTCCCGGCCGCCGATCGAACGCCAGCCCTCGCGACCCGCGGCCCGGACGGGCCCGGCCTCAGAGGCTGCCCTCGCGCATCCTGCCGAACAGGTAGGCCGCGCCCGCGACGAGCACCGTGGCGACGGCCGCGACGAACACGAACGACACGACCGCCGAGAGCACCGGGTGCCGCTCGCTGAACCGGGTGTGCTCCCGCCACCGCCACACCGCGCGCCGCAGCTCGCGCAGCACCGGTGTCCGGTCGAGCAGCTCGGAGAGCAGCCGGCCCGGGGTGCGGCGGGGCGGCTCGGGGTTGCGCATCCACTCCGGCAGGTCGACCCGGGCGCGGTGCTCGTGGGAGGGCGGGTTGCTCATCGGGACTCCGGGGGACGGTCGTGGGGACGCGAGGGGCATTGTGCCGTGCGGTGACGGCCCCGGCGACCCCGTCTGGCAGGCTTGGCGGTCGTGAGCGGTGACGGGCTGATCGTGGTGGACAAGCCGGGCGGCATGACGTCGCACGACGTGGTGGCGCGGATCCGCCGGCTGGCGCGGACCCGGCGGGTGGGGCACGGCGGCACCCTCGACCCGATGGCCACCGGCGTGCTGGTGATCGGGGTGGGCCGGGCGACCCGGCTGCTGACGTACGTGATCGGCGCCGGCAAGAGCTACACCGCCACGGTGCGGCTCGGGCAGGCCACCGTCACCGACGACGCCGAGGGCGACGTGATCGCCACCACCCCGGCCGGCCAGCTCACCGACGAGGCGGTCCGGGCGGCGTTCGCCGCGCTCGCCGGCGAGGTCGACCAGGTGCCCAGCGCGGTCAGCGCCATCAAAATCAACGGGCAGCGGGCCTACAAGCGGGTACGCGAGGGCGAGAGCGTCGAGCTGCCCGCCCGGCGGGTCACCATCTCCCGCCTCGACGTGCTGGCCGTCCGCCGGGACACCCCCGACGTGCTGGACGTGGACATCGACGTGACCTGCTCGTCCGGGACGTACATCCGGGCCATCGCGCGGGACGCGGGCCTGGCGCTCCAGGTCGGCGGGCACCTCACCGCGCTGCGGCGTACCGCGGTGGGTGGCTTCCGGCTGACCGAGGCCGCCACCCTCGACGAGCTGGAGCAGCGCGCCCCCGAGGTGGTCAACCTGCCGCTCGACGCGGCCGCCGACCGGTTCTTCCCGCGCCGGGAGGCCAGCGCCGACGAGGCGAAGGTGCTCTCCCACGGCGGGCCGCTCGACGCGGCCGGCATCGCCGGGCCGTACGCGGTCTTCGGTCCCGACGGCGGACTGATCGCTATCGTCAGCGAGCGGGACGGCCGGGCCCGCGCGGAGATCGTCCTCGCCCCGGCCTGACGGCGGTGGCGGGTGCGCCGGTCACGCGGCCGGCGCGGGTACCCGGCGAGGCCGGGGAAGCAGGGGAGGAGCGGCATGCAGCGGTGGCGGGGGTACGACGCGGCACCCGGTGGCTGGGGGCGTTCGGTCGTCACCATCGGCGTCTTCGACGGCGTGCACAAGGGGCACCAGGCGACCATCGGACACGCCGTGGCCCGGGCCCGGGAGCTGGGCGTGAAGTCGGTGGTGGTCACCTTCGACCCGCACCCGGCGGAGGTGGTCCGCCCGGGCTCGCACCCCGCCGTGCTCACCGAGCCGGCCCGCAAGGCGGAGCTGATCGAGGCCCTCGGCGTCGACGTGCTCTGCGTGGTGCCGTTCACCCCGGAGTTCTCCCGGCTGCCGGCGGAGGCGTTCGTGCACGACGTCCTGGTCGAGCACCTGCACGCCGCGCTGGTGGTGGTGGGGGACAACTTCCGGTTCGGGCACCGGGCGGCCGGCGACGTGGCGCTGCTGACCCGGCTCGGCCGCACCTTCGGCTTCGGCGTGGAGGGCGCGCCGCTGGTGGCCGAGGCCGGCACCGTGTTCTCCTCGACGTACATCCGCTCCTGCGTCGACGCCGGCGACGTGGCCGCCGCGGCCGCCGCGCTGGGCCGCCCGCACCGGCTGGAGGGGGTGGTGGTCCGGGGCGACCAGCGCGGACGTGAGCTGGGTTACCCCACCGCCAACCTGCTCCGCCACCGGTACGCCGCGGTCCCCGCCGACGGGGTGTACGCCGCTCGGATGGTGCGGCGGGGTCAGCCGGAGCCCCTGGTCGCCGCGGTGTCGATCGGCACCAACCCGACCTTCTCCGGTCGGGAGCGGCGGGTGGAGGCGTACGCGCTGGACTTCTCCGGCGACCTGTACGGCGAGCGGCTGGCCCTGGACTTCGTCGCGCACCTGCGGGAGCAGCGCCGGTACGACTCCATCGAGCCCCTCCTGGCGCAGATCGCCGAGGACGTCGAGCGGACCCGCCGGGCGGTCGGCTGAGCGCGCCGCGGGCGGCTTTGCCGACCTTGACCGGATCGGACCGGGCCGGACTGGTAGTCTGGCGGGGACGTCGGCTGACCGACGTGGGGCCTCGCGTGCCTGCACGACGCCGCGGGTGCGAGGTACCGGTCCGTTCCGGTCTCCTGACCGGTTCGACGGACACCAGTGATCAACCCACCGAAACAGGGAGAACATGGCGCTCGACCAGGAAGCCAAGGCCACGATCCGTGCGGAGTACGCGACCGCCGAGGGCGACACCGGTTCGCCGGAGGTGCAGGTCGCGGTCCTCACCAAGCGGATCGCCGAGCTGACCGAGCACCTGAAGGTGCACAAGCACGACCACCACAGCCGCCGCGGGCTGCTGCTGCTGGTCGGCCGGCGCCGTCGGCTGCTCAACTACGTCCAGAAGAAGGACATCAACCGCTACCGGTCGCTCATCGAGCGACTCGGTCTGCGCCGGTGACGTGACGGGGGAGCGGCCTGCGGCCGCTCCCCCGTTCCGGTACCACTGAAGAACAGGGCCGCGCGACCACCCGAGAGGGAGCCGGTCAGCGTACCGGTCTCCGGTAGTGGCCTCCGGGCACCCCGGCATCACGCCGGTCACCCGGGCGCTTCGATCGAAGACCGGCCGTCTGAGCAGCTCCCGTGTCGTGGGCCCCCGACGCGAAGGAGCACGACAGCACCATGACCGAGACCAACCTCGGCACCGAATCCCGTACCGCTGTGATCGACAACGGGTCCTTCGGCACCCGTGAGATCACCTTCTCCACCGGCCGGCTGGCCCGTCAGGCCGCCGGTTCGGTCGTCGCCCAGCTGGGCGAGACCGTGGTCCTCTCCGCCACCACCGCCGGCAAGCAGCCGAAGGAGCAGTTCGACTTCTTCCCGCTGACCGTCGACGTCGAGGAGCGGATGTACGCCGCGGGCCGGATCCCCGGCTCGTTCTTCCGCCGCGAGGGTCGCCCCAGCGAGGACGCGATCCTCACCTGCCGGCTGATCGACCGGCCGCTGCGCCCGTCGTTCGTCAAGGGCCTGCGCAACGAGGTCCAGGTCGTCGAGACCGTCCTCGCGCTCGACCCGCAGCACCCGTACGACGTCGTGGCGATCAACGCCGCCTCGATGTCGACCAAGCTCTCCGGCCTGCCGTTCTCCGGCCCGATCGGGGCCACCCGGATGGCGCACGTCGACGGCCAGTGGATCGCCTTCCCGACCATCGACGAGCTGGCCCGGGCCACCTTCGACATGGTGGTGGCCGGCCGCGCCCTGCCCGACGGCGACGTCGCGATCATGATGGTCGAGGCCGAGGCCACCGAGCACACCGTGGCGCTGGTCGCCGGCGGCGCCCCGGCCCCGACCGAGGAGGTCGTGGCCAGCGGCCTGGAGGCCGCCAAGCCGGCCATCCGCGAGCTGTGCCGCGCGCAGAGCGAGCTGGCCGAGGTGGCCGCCAAGCCGGTCGCCGAGTTCCCGGTCTTCCTGGACTACCAGGACGACGTGTACGCGGCGGTGGCCGAGCTGGCCCGCGCCGACGTGGCCGAGGCGCTCACCATCGCCGGCAAGGCCGCCCGCGAGGAGGCCCTGGACCGGGTCAAGGCCCGGGTCGCCGAGGAGCTCGGCGGTCGGTTCGAGGGCCGGGAGAAGGAGCTCAGCGCCGCCTTCCGGTCGCTGACCAAGTCCGAGGTCCGCAACCGGGTGCTGCGCGAGCAGATCCGCATCGACGGCCGCGGCCCGCGCGACATCCGCCCGCTGACCGCCGAGGTCGGCGTGCTGCCCCGGGTGCACGGTTCGGCGCTGTTCGAGCGGGGCGAGACCCAGATCCTGGGCGTCACCACGCTGAACATGCTGCGCATGGAGCAGTCGCTGGACACCCTCTCCCCGGAGAAGTCCAAGCGCTACATGCACAACTACAACTTCCCGCCGTACTCGACCGGTGAGACCGGCCGGGTCGGTTCGCCGAAGCGGCGCGAGATCGGCCACGGCGCGCTCGCCGAGCGGGCGCTGATCCCGGTGCTGCCGGCGCGCGAGGAGTTCCCGTACGCCATCCGGCAGGTCTCCGAGGCGCTCGGCTCCAACGGCTCCACCTCGATGGGTTCGGTCTGCGCCTCCACGCTGGGCCTGCTGTCGGCCGGTGTGCCGCTGAAGGCGCCGGTCGCCGGCATCGCCATGGGCCTCATCTCCGACGAGGTCGAGGGCAAGACCCAGTACGTGACGCTGACCGACATCCTCGGTGCCGAGGACGCGTTCGGTGACATGGACTTCAAGGTCGCCGGCACCCGGGAGTTCGTCACCGCGCTGCAGCTCGACACCAAGCTCGACGGCATCCCGTCGGACGTGCTGGCCGCCGCGCTCCAGCAGGCGTACGAGGCCCGGCAGACGATCCTCGACGTGATGCAGGCGGCGATCGAGGCTCCGGCCGAGATGTCGGACTACGCGCCGCGGGTCACCACGGTCAAGATCCCGGTCGACAAGATCGGCATGGTGATCGGCCCGAAGGGCCAGACCATCAACGCCATCCAGGACGAGACCGGTGCCGAGATCTCCATCGAGGACGACGGCACGATCTACGTCGGCGCGACCAACGGCCCGTCGGCCCAGGCCGCGGTGGACCGGATCAACGGCATCGCCAACCCGACCCTGCCGAAGGTGGGGGAGCGGTTCCTCGGCACGGTGGTCAAGACGGCCGCGTTCGGCGCGTTCGTCTCGCTGCTGCCGGGCCGCGACGGCCTGCTGCACATCTCCAAGGTGGGCGACGGCAAGCGGGTCGAGAAGGTCGAGGACTTCCTCAACGTCGGCGACAAGGTCGAGGTCGAGATCGCGGACATCGACGCCCGCGGCAAGATCTACCTGGACAAGGTCCGCCCGGAGGGCGCCGAGGCGCCGGCCGCCGGCGAGGCCGCCGGTGGCGAGCGTCCGGCCGGCCGGGGTGGCGACCGCGGCGGTGACCGTGGCCCGCGCGGCGGCGGCGACCGGGGCGGTCGTGCCCCGGAGCGCGGCGACCGGCCCCAGGGCGGCGGCGAGGGTGGCGAGGGCGGCGAGCGTCCGCGTCGCCGGACCCGGCACAGCTGACCCACCCGCGCCACAGCACCACCCACCCCTCGTCAACTGAAAGCAGGTTTCCGTGAGTCGGGCCCAGCGTTCGTCTTTTCCTGCGGGTCGACGGGGGGTGGGGCCGTCCGGAGCCGTCCGGCGCGCCACCGGGACGCAAGCCGGTCGCGCGGGGTCGGGCCGGGCGGTCACCCGCACGCTGAGTGACGACCCGCTGGGCGGCACGGTACGTCGTACCGTGCTGCCCAGCGGGTTGCGCGTGCTCACCGAGGCGATCCCGGCGATGCGCAGCGTCTCGTTCGGCATCTGGGTGGCGGTCGGCTCGCGGGACGAGACCGGTCCGCAGGCCGGCGCGGCGCACTTCCTGGAGCACCTGCTCTTCAAGGGCACCCACAAGCGCGGCGCGCTGGAGATCTCCTCGGAGATCGAGGCGGTGGGCGGCGAGACCAACGCCTTCACCACCAAGGAATACACCTGCTACTACGCCCGCGTGCTGGACGAGGACCTGCCGCTGGCGATCGACGTCATGTGCGACCTGGTGGCCGACTCGGTGATCGAGGCGGCCGACGTGGAGACCGAGCGCGGCGTCATCCTCGAAGAGATCGCCATGCACGACGACGAGCCCGGCGACGAGGTGCACGACCTCTTCGCCCGCGCCGTCTACGGCGACCACCCCCTGGGCCGGCTGATCTCCGGCACCGAGGAGACCGTCACCCCGATGACCCGGCGGCAGATCCACAGCTTCTACCGGCGCCGGTACACCGCGCCGCAGATCGTCATCGCCGCCGCCGGCAACCTGGACCACGCCACCGTGGTCAAGCTGGTCCGCCAGGCGCTGCGCGGCACCCCGCTGGACACCGACCCGGCGACCCCGGCTCCGCACCGGCCGGCCACCCCGGCGGTACGCACCAGGCCGGCCGCCACCCTGGTGGAGCCGAAGGAGTCCGAGCAGGCGCACGTCATCCTCGGCTGCCCCGGCATCGACCGCCTCGACGAGCGGCGCTTCGCCCTCGGCGTGCTCAACAACGTCCTCGGCGGCGGCATGTCCAGCCGGCTGTTCCAGGAGATCCGCGAGCAGCGTGGCCTGGCCTACTCGGTCTACTCGTACGCCAGCCAGTACGCCGACAGTGGCCTCTTCGCCGTCTACGCCGGCTGTGCGCCGGGCAAGGTGGACGAGGTGCTGCAGCTGACCCGCGCCGAGCTGGCGCGGGTGGCCGCCGAGGGGATCACCGCGGCCGAGCTGGCCCGGGGCAAGGGCATGAGCAAGGGATCGTTCGTGCTGGGCCTGGAGGACACCGGCTCGCGGATGAGCCGGCTGGCCAAGGGAGAACTGCTCTACGGCGACCTGATGCCGGTGGACGAGCTGCTCACCCGGGTCGACGCGGTCACCCTGGCGGACGTGAACACGCTCGCCGCCGAGCTGCTGAGCCGGCCGATGTCCCTGGCCGTCGTCGGCCCGTTCGGCGAGCACGACTTCTCCGCCTGACCCGCCCGACCGGCGGTGCCGACCCGCGCGCCGGGTCCGCCGCGCGTGGATCACCGGCGTCCCATGGGACGTGGGTGGTCCCGGCGGGTGACCGCGTCCCGATTGGGATAGGTTGTGCCCCGTGACTGACGAGCAGGAGAAGGGCCTGGACGAGCCGATCCGGGTCGGCGTGCTGGGTGCCCGGGGCCGGATGGGCGTCGAGGTGTGCAAGGCGGTCGACGCGGCCTCCGACATGGACCTGGTGGCGATGGTCGACCAGGGCGACTGGCTGTTCAACGCCTCCGACGCGGGTGCCGAGGTGGTCGTCGACTTCACCACCCCCGACGTCGTCATGGACAACCTGCACTGGTGCATCGACCAGGGCATCAGCGCGGTGGTCGGCACCACCGGCTTCACCGAGCAGCGGATCGAGCGGGTGCGCGGTTGGCTGGAGCGCAAGCCGGGCGTCGGCGTGGTGATCGCCCCGAACTTCGGCATCGGCGCGGTGCTGATGATGCAGTTCGCCGCGCGGGCCGCCCGGCACTTCGAGTCCGTCGAGATCATCGAGCAGCACCACCCGCGCAAGCTCGACGCCCCCAGCGGCACCGCCACCCACACCGCCCGCCGGATCGCCCGGGCGCGCGCCGACGCCGGTCTCGGCCCGTCGCCGGACGCCACCTCCGACGAGGTGCCGGGCGCGCGCGGCGCCGACATCGACGGGGTACGCGTGCACGCCGTGCGGGCCACCGGGCTGGTCGCCCACCAGGAGGTGCTCTTCGGCACCACCGGCGAGACGCTGACCATCCGGCACGACTCGTACGACCGGGCCTCGTTCATGCCCGGCGTGCTGCTGGCCGTCCGCGCGGTGCGTACCCGCCCGGGCCTGACCATCGGCCTGGACTCGCTGCTCGACTGAGCGTCCGCCCGCCGGCCCGGGTCGCGGGCCGGCGGTCGCGCCGGCAGGTGCGCAACGGCGGTCAAGCGCGCCCGCCACCCTCGGGTGCAGGCTGTTCGCATGACGACGGACGGACTGGCCCGCATCCTGCACTGGGTGCAGGTGGGCGTGGACGATCCCGGCGTCAGCCCGGCCGACTTGGCGGCCCGGGCGCACCTGTCCCGGTTCCACTTCGACCGGCTCGTCGCGGCGGCCACCGGAGAACCGCCCGGCGCGATGCGCCGCCGGCTGCTGCTGGAGCGCGCGGCGCACCGGCTCACCACCACCGACCGGACCGTCCTCGACGTCGCCGTCGAGGCCGGGTACGGCTCCCACGAGGCGTTCAGCCGCGCCTTCCTGCGCTCCTACGGCGCGTCGCCGACCCAGGTCCGGCGGCGCCGGCCACTCACCTTCCGCGAGCTGGAGCTGCCCTGTCCCAGCGGCGTGCACTTCCAGCCCCCCGGTGGCCTGCGGCTGCCGGGCACCCACGAGGAGACCGCCATGGACGTGTTGCAACATCTCGTCGACCACCACGTCGCCACCCTGTCCGCCGTCATCGAGCGGGCCGCCACCCTCGATGACGAGGTGCTCGACCGGCCCGTCACCGTCTCGGTGGAGACCATCGACGACCGACCGACCCTCCGTTCCCTGATCAACGCCATGGTGACCCAGGAGGAGCACTGGCTGTCGGCGTTGCGCGGGGGCGGCTGGCCCGACGAGAGCGACCGGTCGATCGTCGGACTGTCCGCCCGGCACGAGGTGGCCGGGCGGGACTGGCGGGCCTTCGTCGCCCGGACGCTCGCCGACGGCACGCTGGCCGACACCTTCGTCGACACCACCTGCTCGCCGCCGACCACGCACACCCTGGGCGGCACGATCGGACACGTGATCACCTTCGCCGCGGTGCGCCGCACCCTCGCCATCGGAGCGCTGCGCACCGCCGGCATCACCGACCTCGGGGCCGGCGACCCGCGGCCGTACCTGGACGCCCGGGCTGACTGAGCCGGACGGTCGAGGCGCACCCGGCCGCGCCCTGGGGGACGGGCCGGGTGAGCCGGACCGGCCGGGTGAATTGGCTCGTCGCCCGGTCCGGCCGGGACCTAGGCTGATCGTCATGATCGATTCAGGGCTGCGTGACCGGGCCGGACGTCACATCACGCTGCGGCCGGTCGACGACGACAACTGGCGGGATGTCGCCGACGTGGCGCCCCGCGACGACCAGCGCGCCTGGGTGCCCGCCCTGGCCGCGCGTTACCTGGTGCTGACCATGCGCTCCGACGTGTGGACCTCGCTGGCCGTCTACGCCGACGAGACGGTGGTCGGGCACGCCATGTGGGGGGTGGACGACGACGGCTCCCGCTGGATCGGCGGCATGGTGATCGCGGCCGACGAACAGGACCGGGGCGTCGGTCGGGCCACCGTCCGCACCCTGGCCGACTGGCTCGCCGCGCAGGACGGCGGCAGCGTGGTCCGCCTCTCGTACCACCCCGACAACACCCCGGCGGCCCGCCTCTACACCGCCCTCGGCTTCGCCCCGACCGGTGCCCTGGAGGACGACGAACTGGTCGCCGAACTCACCTCCTGACCCCGTCGCGCGGGCCCTGCACGGAGACGGCGGGTCCGGCCACCGGGCCCGTCGGCGCCGTACCGCTCAGGGCAGCCGGTCGGGCAGGCCGAACAGCGGGAAGAGCCGCGGCTGGAGGAAATGGGTGAGCCGGGTGATCCGGCCACCGGAGGACTCCACCAGCTGGATCGAGAACGCGCGGTGGCCGCCGGCCGGGTCGGGCCGGAACTGCGCCAGGGCCGGCTCGCCGTTGGCGGCCACCGGCAGCAGCCGGGAACCCCGGCAACCGGCGCCCGGCCCGGTCAGCCACCGGCCGATGTCGGCCGCCCCCCGCAGCCACAGCGGGTACGGCGGCATGGCGTGCACCGCGTCCTCGCGCAGCAGCGCCACCAGGGCGTCGATGTCGTACCGCTCGAAGACCTGGACGTAGCGGTCGAGCAGCTCCCGGTGCTCCCGGTCCAGCGCGGGGGCCGGCGCGCCCGCCTCCCGGTCGGCCATCGCGGCCCGGGCCCGCTGCACCGCGCTGGTCACCGCCGCGACGGTGGTGTCGAGCAGTTCGGCGACCTCGCCGGCGTGCCAGCGCAGCACGTCCCGCAGGATCAGCACCGCGCGCTGCCGCGGCGGCAGGTGCTGCAAGGCGGCGACGAAGGCCAGCCGGACCGACTCGCGGGTCACCGCCAGCTCGGCCGGGTCCTCGGGAAGGACGGCGGCGTCCGGCGCCGGCTCCAGCCACTCCCGGCCCGAGCCGGGCGCGCCGAGCGACGCCGCCACCGGGGCGCCCGGCTCGCCGAGGTCCATCGGCAGGGCCCGCCGGCCCTGGCCCCGCAGCAGGTCCAGGCAGACGTTGGTGGCGATCCGGTAGAGCCAGGTGCGCAGGCTGGACCGC
This sequence comes from Micromonospora sp. CPCC 206171, assembly GCF_036906755.1. Classification (NCBI taxonomy): domain Bacteria; kingdom Bacillati; phylum Actinomycetota; class Actinomycetes; order Micromonosporales; family Micromonosporaceae; genus Micromonospora; species Micromonospora sp. CPCC 206171. Next base: position 527,801 of record NZ_JBAKHT010000001.1, read on the forward strand.
CCGTCGAAGCGGTCGAGGCCGCGCCAGGCGCGCAGCATCGTCTCCTGCACCGCGTCCTCGGCGTCGAAGACCGAACCGAGCATCCGGTAGGCGTAGCCGGTCAGCTCGACGCGGAACCCCTCCAGGCCGGCGGGGTCGGCCGCCGGGCGCGCGCCGGGCACCGGGGCGGCCCGGTTCGGGCCCGCGTCGGATCTCGCCGTCGGTGCGGTCATGCGGCATACCGTAGGCGAGGCCCCCGACACCGGAGGCCGACGGCGCGCCCCGCCCGCCGCTCAGTCGGTGGCGACCGGCTCGGCCGGGACCGCGACGTGCAGCCGGAGCTGGGGGACCAGCATGTCGTCGACGTCCAGCGCCCGCGCCGCGCCGTCCGGCTCCCAGCCGGTGGAGGTGAGAAACTTCCGGGTCGCCTCGTCGCCCTCGAACGCCCAGGCCACCGCGCGCTCGAAGCCGTCGGCCCGCCACAGGTCGACGGCGGCGGCGAGCAGCCGGCTGCCGTGCCCGCGTCGACCCCAGCGGGGCTCGACCAGCAGGTCGGTCACCGCCACCACACCCGTGCCGAGGGACTCGGCCGGCTCGTCGGGGGCGAGCGCCTCGGCATCCGCCGGACCGGAGGCGGCGAACCCCACCAGATAGGATTGCTCGGCCTGTTCGACGGCGACCAGCACGCGGTGCGCGCCGGAGGGCGGCTCCTGCACCGCCGCGCTCCACCGCCGGGCGAGCCACGCCTCGTCCAGGTTGTCGAGCACGTGCCGGGGCAGGATCCGGCGATAGGCGACCCGCCAGGTCGCGAGCTGGATGCGTGCGATCTCGCCGGAGTCCTCGGGACGCGCCGGGCGTACGAACCCCATCGCCATTATTGTCGCGCGGAGAAAGTGTGCACCCGAAGGCGCAGGACGGATCCGCGCTCCCTCCCTTCCGCTACAGATGTGTCGACCCGGTATGATTTACGCATGGCTCGCGCGGTACTGGGGGTTTTCAACGCGGGACCTGACGCAGTGGAACATCTGCTGCGGGAGCAGGAATCGTGAGGCGGTCCTACAAGTTCCTGTTGCGCCCGACGGGGCGTCAGTCCTCCGCATTGAAGTCCTGCCTCAAGGACCATCGGCTCCTCTACAACGCTGCGCTCGAGGAGCGTCGGGAGGTATACCGGAAAGCTGGGAAGACTGTGCGTTACAGCGATCAGTCCTCGCAGCTCAAGGACATTCGACGCGCCGACCCCGACGGGCAAGGACATAGGTCCTTCTCCTCCCAGCAAGCCACATTGCGTCGACTCGACAAGGCTTTCACGGCGTTCTTTCGCAGAATCAGGGCCGCCGAGAAGCCCGGTTATCCGCGCTTCAAGGGGCCCGGATGGTTCGACACCGTCGAGTGGCCGAAGGACCGGGATGGTTGTCGGTGGGACTCCGTTCCGGGGTCCGGGCACAGACGCGTCTATCTCCAGGGCATCGGCCACGTACGAGTTCACGCTCATCGCGAGGTTGCGGGCCACGTCAAGACTCTCGCCGTCCGGCGGGAGGGAGATCGCTGGTTCCTTGTCCTGTCCTGCGACGAGGTGCCGGCTGAGCCGCTGAGCGCGACCGGATCGCAGGTCGGCATCGACATGGGCGTGGCCGCCTTCCTGACCACCTCTCAAGGAACTCAGGTAGCTAACCCGCGCCACCTCGACGCGTCGGCAGAGCGCCTCGCGACTGCTCAGCGGGTCGTCGGCGGCCGTCAGCGCGGCTCGAGTCGGCGGCGCAAGGCGCGGGAGCGGGTTGGCGCCCTGTACCGGAAAGTGCGTCGTCAGCGTCTCGACCACGCTCACAAGACCGCGCGCCGGCTCATCGCACAGCACGACCTGATCGCTCACGAGGGTCTTCAGATCGCCCAGATGACTCGTTCGGCGTCGGGAACCGCTGATACGCCTGGCCGCAACGTCGCGCAGAAGCGTGGATTGAACCGGAGCATTCTGGACGCCGGATGGGGGGTGTTCCTCAACGTGCTGCGCGCCAAGGCTGAAAGTGCCGGACGAACGGTGGTCGAGGTGACTGCCCGTGACACGTCGCGCACCTGCTCGTCTTGTCGGCACTGTGCGCGCGAGAATCGCGTCAACCAGGCCCATTTCCGGTGCGTGGCTTGTGGATACATCGCCCATGCCGACGTCAACGCCGCCGTTAACATCTTGCGGGCAGGGCTTGCCCGTCAGGCCGCCGAATCGGCCTGAGAAGCCGGTGCCGTCAGGCACTGGAGGAGTCACGGGACGGAAGCCTACGCAGGGCGGGAGTGACGATGGTGGCGCAGGGTGCCAGGCGGACGGCCGCGCAGGTCGCCGGGGTGGTCGCGCTCGCCGTCGCGGTGACGGCCTTCCTCTCCGTGGCGGCCGTCCGGCACGGCTTCTTCGACCTCAAGGTCTACTACGGCGCGCTGACCTTCTGGGTGCACGACCACGGCGAGATCTACGACTACCTCAAGCCCGGCACCCAGTACGGCTTCACCTACCCGCCGTTCGCCGCGCTGGTGATGCTCCCGATGGCGTACCTGCCGTGGCCGGCGGCGATCACCGTCAGCGTGGCCGCCAGCGTGGTGGCCAGCGCGGTGCTCATCTGGTGGCTGCTCGACCCGGTCTCCCGCCGGGCCGGCTGGTCCCGCTGGTTCACCCTGGCCGTCGCGCTCTGCCTGGCCGCCGCGTACGAGCCGATGCGCGAGACGATCAACTTCGGCCAGGTCAACATGCTGCTGCTCTTCCTGGTCGGACTGGACCTGCTGCGGCTGCTGCCGGCCGGCAACCGGTGGGCCGGCGTGGGCATCGGGCTGGCCACCGCGATCAAGCTGACCCCGGGCGTCTTCATCGTCTACCTGCTGATCACCCGCCGCTGGCGGGCCGCGTTCACCTCGACGGCGGCCGCGGCGGTGGCCACCCTGCTCGCCGCCGCGCTCTTCCCGGACGCCTCCCGGGAGTTCTGGACCTCGTCGCTGTGGAACACCAGCCGGGTGGGGGAGTTGGCGTTCGTCTCCAACCAGTCGTTGCGCGGAGTGGTGGCCCGGCTGGACCCCGACCACCCGAGCACCCTGGCCTGGCTGTTGCTGGTCCTGGCCACCCTCGGGGTCTGGGCCTGGCGGTCCCGGGCGGCGGTGGCCGTCGGCGACGAGGCCACCGGGCTGGCGCTCACCGGCGCGCTGATGTGCCTGGTCAGCCCGGTCACCTGGGTGCATCACCTGGTCTGGCTGATCCCGGCGCTGATCCTGCTGGTCGACAACGCGATGGCCGCGCCCGCGCACGGTCCGCGGCGGCGCGCCCTGCTGGCCTTCGCGGTCGTCGCGTACGGGCTGCTGATCAGCCGGATCGTCTGGGCGTGGGAGAAGGACTTCACCGGCCTGGACGGCTTCCTGGGCAGCAACACCTACGTCTGGATCAGCCTGGCGCTGCTGGTGCTGCTGCCGATCCGGCGCTGGGCCGTCCCGGCCGCCGCCGGTCCGGCCGCCGGCCGTCCGGAACCCGCCGGGTCAGCCGTCGAGCCGGCCGGCGTACCGCAACTCGTCGAGCCGGACCGGGGGACGCCCACCGGCGAGCGGCACCGGGTAGGTGGACCGCTCGCCGTCCGCTGACAACCCGGCCCGCTCGTAGAAGCGGCGGGCCCGGGTGTTCCCGGCCAGCACCCAGAGCCGGTACTCCCGCCAGCCCCGGTCCGCCAGCCCGTCGCGGGCCGCGGCCAGGAGCGCCCGCGCGGTCCCGTCACCCCAGTGCGCCGGCTCCACGTACGTCGCCAGCACCTCGCCGTACGCCGGGTCCAGGTCGCCCCGGTCCTGGTTGTTGCGGTACGGCCCGAAGGTGACGAACCCGGCGGGCACCCCGTCGACCTCGGCGAGCAGCGTGGTGAACGGGTGCTCCGGGTCGGCGGTGCCGAGGTCCCGACGCCGTTGCGCCCAGGCCACCGGGTTGAGCCGGCGCAGCACCTCGTCGGGCATGATCCCGGCGTAGCCGGCCTGCCAGCCGTGGATGTGCACCCGGGCGATCGCCTCGGCGTCCTCGGGCTCTTCGCGGCGGATGGTGAGCATGTGTCCGTTCTATTCCTCGCCGGGCGTCGGGTCCAGCGTCCGCTCCGGCGTCGTACCGCTGGTTTAGGGTGCCCGACGATGGCCGCACCGGAATCACTCTCCCTCGCCCAGGCCCGGCGGGTGGCGCTGGCCGCCCAGGGCTTCGCCGACCCGGCACCCACCGGCGTGCCCACCCGGCGACACCTGCGCCGGGTGCTGGACCGGGTCGGGTTGATCCAGATGGACTCGGTCAACGTGCTGCAACGGGCGCACTACCTGCCGCTCTACAGCCGGCTCGGGCCCTACCCGACGACCCTGCTCGACACCGCCGCCTACCGCCGCCCCCGCGAGCTCTTCGAATACTGGGGCCACGAGGCGTCGCTGGTGCCGGTGGGGCTGCACGCGGCGCTGCGCTGGCGGATGGCCAAGGCCCACTCCGACGCCTGGGGCGGCATGCGGCGCATCGCCCAGGAGCAACCCGAACTGGTCGCGTGGGTCCGCGACGAGGTGGCCGCCCGGGGGCCGCTGACCGCCGCCGAGATCGAGCACGACGCGCCCCGGGAGACCGGCAACTGGGGGTGGAACTGGTCGGCGGTGAAGCGCGCCCTGGAGTTCCTCTTCTGGGCCGGCGAGGTGAGCGCCGCCGACCGGACGACCTCCTTCGCGCGCCGCTACGACCTGCCCGAGCGGGTGCTGCCGGCGGCCGCCCTGGCCGCGCCCACCCCCACCGACGCCGAGGCGTACCGCACGCTGGTGTCGCTGGCCGCGCGGTCGCTCGGGGTGGCCGCCGAGCCGGAGCTGCGCGACTACTTCCGGCTCCCGCTGGCCGGCGCCCGGCAGGCGATCGCCGAGCTGGTCGAGGCCGGTGAGCTGCGGCCGGTGACGGTGCAGGGCTGGCGGCAGCCGGCCTGGTTGCACCAGACCGCCCGGCTGCCCCGGTGGGTGCGCGGCACCACCCTGGTCAGCCCCTTCGACCCGCTGGTGTGGGAGCGGGCCCGCACCGAGCGGCTCTTCGACTTCAGCTACCGGATCGAGATCTACGTGCCGGCGCCGCAGCGGGTGTACGGCTACTACGTGCTGCCGTTCCTGCAGGGGGAGCGGTTCACCGCGCGGGTGGACCTGAAGGCCGACCGGCGGGCGGGCGTGCTGCTGGTGCCGGCCGCCTGGATCGAGCCGGGCGCCGACCCGGGGGAGACCGCCGTGGCGCTGGCGGCGGAGCTGTACCGGCTCGCCGGCTGGCTCGGCCTGGACGCGGTGGCCCCGCCGGTCGCCGGGGATCTCGCCGATCCGCTGGCCGCCGCGTTGAAGGGCGTGGCCGGTGTACCGTGAGCGCGTGACGAGCGTGGACGGGTCGGCGGGTCAGCCGGGTCAGCAGGTGTCCGACACCAGCGCGCCGCAGGCCGCACCGCCCGGCGCGGTGGCCGCCCCGCACGCCGAGGCCCTTCCGGGTGAGGGTGTCGCGCACGGGCACGCCGAGGGCGCCTGGGCGCACGACGGCGGGTCCGCCGCCTGGCCGCCCGGCGCCTACCAGCAGGTCGAGCCGGACCGGCTCACCCGCTTCGTGCTCCGGGTGCACGCGCGCTCGCCGCGCTGGGCGGCGCCGCTGGCCGCGCTCGGCTGCGTCGGCATCGGGATGGCGTACGCGCTGGTGAGCGACCCCACCCGCAGCGACCCGGATGCCGCCCCGAGCTGCCTGCTCAAGCTGACCACCGGCCTGGACTGCCCGGGCTGCGGCGGCACCCGCGCCCTCTGGTACGTGCTGCACGGCGACCTGCCCGCCGCCGCCCGGCACCACTTCCTCTTCGTGTTCGCGCTGCCCTTCCTGGCGTACCTCTTCGTGGCGTGGGCCGGGAAGCAGGCCTTCGGTTGGCGCCTGCCCGAGCTGCGGATCAGCTCGCCGGTGATCGCCGGATTCCTCGCCGTCTGGCTGGCCTTCTCCGTGGCGAGAAACCTTCCCTGGGCCCCGTTCACCGCGCTCTACGTCTGACCCCCGCACCCGACGGCCCCCGCCACCGCGCCGCGTCCGACGGCCCGCCGCGCGGTGGCGGCTGCGAGATCTTGGACACTTGTCGTTTCCCCGGCACGCGAACTGTCCAAGATTCGCAGCTCACGGCCGCTGTCGCAGCCGGGAGGTCAACTTTCCCGCACCGGTGCCGGGCAACTACAGTCCCAGGAATGCCGGAGATGGTGCAGCCCCAGGTCAAGCTGATCGCATGGACCCAGTTCCAGGCCCCGGACGACGTGCCGTGGTCGACCGACGCCGACGGCGGTCAGGCCCTGGCGGAGTTCGCCGGCCGGGCCTGCTACCAGAGCTGGAAGAAGCCGAACCCGGCGACCGCCACCAACGCCGGCTACCTGGCGCACATCCTCGAGGTGGGCCACCTGAGCGTGCTGGAGCACGGCTCGGTGAGCTTCTACTTCACCGGGGTCTCCCGATCCTTCACCCATGAGCTGATCCGGCACCGGCACTTCTCGTACTCCCAGCTGTCCCAGCGCTACGTACCGGAGCGGGACGCGGCGATGGTCGAGCCCCGGGTGATCGCCGAGGATCCGGAGCTGCACAAGAAGTTCGTCGAGGCCGCCGAGGCGAGCGTCCGGGCGTACACCGAGCTGCTGGAGGGGCTGGAGCAGCGCTTCGTCGACGAGCCGAACCCGACGCTGCGGCGCAAGCAGGCCCGGCAAGCGGCCCGCGCGGTACTGCCCAACGCCACCGAGACCCGGATCGTGGTCACCGGCAACTACCGGGCCTGGCGGCACTTCATCGCCATGCGCGCCACCGAGCACGCCGACGTGGAGATCCGCGAGCTGGCGGTGGAGTGCCTGCGCCAGCTCCAGCAGGTCGCCCCGAACGTCTTCGCCGACTTCGTCATCTCCACCCTTGCCGACGGCACCGAGGTGGCGACCAGCCCGCACGCCGAGCTGTCCTGAGCCCTTCCCCACCGGCTCTCCGGTGGTCGTCCGCTAGGTTGTGAACATGACGCACGACCACCTTGCCGCCCCCGATCGGGGCGCGTCCCGCCCGTTCGGGCGACTGCTCACGGCCATGGTGACCCCGTTCACCGACAACGGCTCGCTGGACCTGGACGGCGCCGTACGGCTCGCCACCCACCTCGTCGACGAGCAGGGCAACGACGCGCTGGTGCTCAACGGCACCACGGGTGAGTCGCCGACCACCACGGACGCGGAGAAGGAGACCCTGATCCGGGCGGTGGTGGAGGCGGTCGGCGACCGGGCCAGAATCGTCGCCGGGGTGGGCACCAACGACACCCGGCACACCATCGAGCTGGCCGCGTCGGCCGAGAAGGCGGGCGCGCACGGCCTGCTGGTGGTGACCCCGTACTACAACAAGCCGCCGCAGAGCGGACTGCTGCGCCACTTCACCGCGGTCGCCGACGCCACCGGGCTGCCGATCATGCTCTACGACATCCCGCACCGGGCCGGGGTGGCCATCGCCACCGACACGCTGGTGCGCCTCGCCGAGCACGGCCGGATCGTCGCGGTGAAGGACGCCAAGGGCGACCTGACCGCCACCAGCTGGGTGCTCAGCCGCAGCGACCTCGCCTACTACAGCGGCGAGGACGCGCTCACCCTGCCGACGCTGGCCGTCGGCGGGGTCGGCCTGGTCGGCACGTCGACGCACTTCATCGGCGCGCCCGCCAAGCAGATGATCGAGGCGTACGACGCGGGGGACACGGCGACCGCGCTCGCGCTGCACCGGCGGCTGCTGCCGCTGTTCACCGGAATCTTCCGTACCCAGGGCGTGATCCTGGTGAAGGCCGGCCTGGCGGCCAAGGGCCTGCCGGCCGGCCCGGTGCGGCCGCCGCTGGCGGACGCCACCGCCGACGAACTCGCCCAGCTGCGCGCCGACTGCGCCGCAGCGGGCCTGGAACTGCCCGAATGATCGAACGACACGACGGACGCCGGGTAACGGCGTCGCAGATTGAGGTGGACGCGTGACCGAGGCGCACATCGAGGGTGAGCTGCCCCCGCCGCTGCCGGAGGGCGGCCTGCGGATCATCCCGCTCGGCGGGCTCGGCGCCATCGGTCGGAACATGACCGTCTTCGAGTACGACGGCAAGCTGCTCATCGTCGACTGCGGGGTGCTCTTCCCCGACGTCGAGCAGCCGGGCGTCGACCTGATCCTGCCGGACTTCGGCCCGATCCTGGACCGCCTCGACGACGTCCAGGCGATCGTGCTCACCCACGGTCACGAGGACCACATCGGCGCGGTGCCGTACCTGCTCGCCCACAAGCCGGACATCCCGCTCGTCGGCTCCCAGTTCACCCTGGCCCTGGTCGAGGCGAAGCTGGCCGAGCGGCGGATCCAGCCGTACACGCTGACCGTGCGGGAGGGCGGCCGGGAGCGGCTGGGCCCGTTCGAGTGCGAGTTCTTCGCGGTCAACCACTCGATCCCGGACGCCCTCGCGGTGGCCATCCGCACCCCGGCCGGGCTGGTGCTGCACACCGGCGACTTCAAGATGGACCAGCTCCCGCTCGACGGCCGGATCACCGACCTGGCCGGCTTCGCCCGGCTCGGCGCGGAGGGCGTCGACCTGCTGCTGTCGGACTCCACCAACGCGGAGATCCCCGGCTTCGTCACCCCCGAGCGCGAGATCGGGCCGGTGCTCGACTCGATCTTCGCCAAGGCGCGGGGGCGGATCATCGTCGCCTCGTTCGCCTCGCACGTGCACCGGGTGCAGCAGGTCTTCGACTCGGCGATCGAGCACGGCCGCAAGGTGGCGCTGATCGGCCGGTCGATGGTGCGCAACATGGGCATCGCCCGCGACCTCGGCCTGCTCAACATCCCGCCCGGCCTGGTGGTCGGGCTGGAGGAGGCCACCACGCTGCCGCCCGAGCAGATCCTGCTGATGTCCACCGGCTCCCAGGGCGAGCCGATGAGCGCCCTCGGCCGGATGGCCAGCGGCGACCACCGGCACATCACCATCGCCCCCGGCGACACGGTGGTGCTGGCCAGCTCGCTGGTGCCGGGCAACGAGACCTCCGTCTACCGGGTGATCAACCGGCTGGCCCGCGCCGGCGCGGTGGTCGTGCACAAGGACGTGGCCAAGGTGCACGTCTCCGGCCACGCCCCCGCCGGTGAGCTGCTCTACCTGCTCAACATGGTGCGCCCGAGCAACCTGATGCCGGTGCACGGCGAGTGGCGGCACCTGCGGGCGCACGCCCGCCTCGGCGTCGAGTCCGGCGTCGCCCCCGACCGGGTGGTGCTCTGCGAGGACGGCGACGTGGTCGACCTGGTCGAGGGCCGGGCCAGCCTGGTCGGGCACGTGAAGAGCCGCTACGTCTACGTCGACGGGCTCGCCGTCGGCGACGTCAGCGAGTCACTGCTCACCGAGCGGCGGATCCTCGGCGACGGTGGCTTCATCGCCACCACCGTGGTGGTCGACTCGGTCACCGGCAAGGTGGTCGGCGGCCCCACCCTCTCCGCGAAGGGCTTCTCCGAGGACCCGGAGGCGTTCAATCCGGTCGTCCCGCTGGTCACCGAGGCGCTCAACCGGGCCGCCGCGGACGGCATCACCGACCCGCACCAGCTCCAGCAGATCGTCCGGCGCACCGTCGGGCGCTGGGTCAACGACAAGTACCGGCGTCGCCCGATGATCGTCCCGACGGTCGTCGAGGTCTGACCCACCGGCTCCGCACGCCGGTCCACCGTCCGCGGTGGGCCGGCGTCGTCGTGTCCCGGGTACGCCCCGGCGAGTGACCGCCCGGACACGCTGCGCTGAAAGGTCTGGTTCCGGGTCAACCGATCGGCCGTCGTCTCCGTACTCCGGTCCGGCAGGCGTACCCGCGCCGGCCGGGAGGAGCGTGGCGGATGGACCGCAGACGGATGACAGCCATCGGTGTCGTGGTGGCGGCGGCGGGATTGACGGCGGCGGTGACCCTGCCGTCGTTCGCCGGTGAGAACGCCGCCCCGCGAGCCGGTGGACCGGCCGGGGCGAACGCCGCCGGCGGGGTGGCCCCCGAGGTGTTGGACGCGATGAGCCGCGATCTCTCGCTCAGCCGGGAGCAGGCGGTACGGCGGTTGGCGGCCGAGCGGCGGGCCACCGGCACCCTCAACCGGCTGCGCGCCGAGCTGGGCGCGGCGTACGGCGGCAGCTGGCTCAGCGCCGACGGCGCCACGCTGACCGTGGCGGTCGCCGACCCGAGGCAGGCGGACCGGGTCCGCGCCGCCGGTGCGGTGCCGAAGGAGGTCGACCGGGGCGTGCGGGAGCTGGACGCGGTCAAGGGCCGGCTCGACTCGGCCGGTGGCCGGGCCACCCCGGACATCGCCGGCTGGTACGTCGACGTCGCCACCAACTCGGTGGTGGTGCTCGCCAAGCCGGGTGCGGAGGAGGCCGGACGCCGGTTCGCGGCGGCGACCGGGGCGCCGGCCGGGGCGGTACGGGTGACCGCGTCCACCGAGTCCCCCCGGCCGCTGTTCGACGTGCGGGGCGGCGACGCGTACCTCATCAACAACGCCGGCCGCTGCTCGGTCGGCTTCTCCGTGGTCGGCGGCTTCGTCACCGCCGGACACTGCGGCCAGCCGGGGGACCGCACCACCGGCGCGAACCGGGTCGCCCAGGGCACCTTCGCCGCGTCCTCGTTCCCCGGCGACGACTGGGCGTTCGTCGAGGTCAACAACCAGTGGACGCCGCAGGGCGTGGTGAACGACTTCAACGGCGGCACGGTGCCGGTCAACGGCTCCACCGAGGCCCCGGTCGGCGCCTCGATCTGCCGCTCCGGCTCCACCACCGGCACCCGCTGCGGGGTGGTTCAGGCCAAGAACGCCACCGTGAACTACCCGGAGGGCACGGTCACCGGGCTCACCCGGACCAACGTCTGCGCCGAGCCCGGCGACTCGGGCGGGGCGTGGCTCTCCGGCGACCAGGCGCAGGGGGTCACCTCCGGCGGGTCCGGCGACTGCACCGCCGGCGGCATCACGTTCTTCCAGCCGGTCAACGAGATCCTCCAGCGCAACAACCTGACCCTGGTCACCGCGGACACCCGGTCGGCCCCCGCCGAGCCGCCCGCCGGCGGCGACGCCACCGCCCCGCCGGCGACCGCCGCCCCCACCGCCCCACCGGCCGGCGACTCCGCGGTCTGCACCGGCGACGTCAGCCGCTCCGGTGCCATCGCCGCCGGCCGTTCCCAGGCGCAGCCCGACGGTCGCTGGTTCGTCGCCGACGGCGGCGCGCAGAGCGCCTGCCTCGACGCCCCCGCCGGCGCCCAGCTGGTGCTGGAACTCCAGCGCTGGACCGGCACCGGCTTCCGGACCGTGGCCCGCACCGCCACCGGCGACGGCGTGGCGAGGCTGGAGGCCGACGGCTCGGCCGGCGCCTACCGCTACCGGGTCACCGCGCTGACCGGCTCCGGCCAGTACACCCTCGCCTTCTCGGCGAGCTGACCCACCCCGACCGCGGCCCCCGACCCCCACCGCCCGGTGGTCGGGGGCCGCTCCACGTCCCCGCCCCGCCCCCCCGCCCCCACGGCCGCTCTTTCCGAGAAAGCGTGGCCATGCCGCGCGGAATAGCCACGCTTTCTCGGAAAGCGCGCCCCGGGCTGGGCTGGGCTGGGGTGGACGTTGCGGTCGGCCGGATTGGCTCCGCTCCTGACGGCGGGCTCCGGAGTGGCTGCTCTTTCGGAGAAAGAGTGGCCATGGCGCGCGGAATAGGCACCCTTTCTCTGAAAGTGCGCGCTGAGGTGGGGCCGGAAGGTGCGGTGGGGCGGGTGGCTCCGCTCCTGACGCCGGGCTCCGGAGTGGCCGCTCTTTCCGAGAAAGCGTGGCTACGGCGCGCGGAATAGCCAGGCTTTCTCGGAAAGAGCGCGCTGGGGTGGGGTGGGGTGGGCGGTCAGTGGAGGAGGGCGTTCAGGTCGTCGTAGGAGGTGGCGGGGGTTAGGGCGGTGTAGGTGCCGTTGGTCAGTGCCTCGGTGGCGGCACGGCGGACCAGGCCGTAGGCGGCCTGGGCCAGCGACGAGCCGAGGCTGACCCGGGCCACGCCCAGCTCGGCCAGGGTGGTCACGGTGGGTGCGCCCGGGCCGGCGAGCACGTTCACCGGTCCGTCCACCCCGGACACCAGCGCGGCGATGCTCGCCACGTCGACCACCCCCGGCACGAAGACGCCGTCCGCCCCGGCCGCCAGGAACGCCTCGGCCCGGCGCAGGGTCTCGGCGAGTCGCTGCGCCGGGTCGCCGACCGCCCGCAGGTAGGTGTCGATCCGGGCGTTGACGAAGAGCGCCACCCCGGCGGCCTCGGCGGCCTGGCGGGCGGCGGCGATCCGGGCGCACTGCTCCGTCGTGGGGCGCAGCCGGGTCAGGTCGGCCGGGTCGGCGTCCTCGATGTTGATTCCCACCGCGCCGGCGGCCAGCACCTCGCTGACAGTCCGGGCGACGCCGGCCGGGTCGGCGGCGTACCCGTCCTCGATGTCGGCGGTGACCGGCACCGTCACCGTCGCGGCGATCCGGGCCAGTGGCGTGAGCGCCCGGCTGCGGTCCAGCGCCCCGCCGTCGGCGACGCCCAGCGCCCAGGCGATGCCGGCGCTGGTGGTGGCCACCGCCGCGGCCCCGCACTCCTCGACCAGTCGGGCGCTGGCCACGTCCCAGGCGTTGGGCAGGACGAGCGGTGTACCGGGCCGGTGCAGGGCGCGCAGCCGGGCGGCCCGCTGCTGTGCTGTCGTCATGCGGCAAGTCCACCAGCACGGGGCGTCGGCGTCCGGCGGGTTTCGGACCTCACCCGCGCGTCAGGGCAGCGCGGCGACCGCGTCGGCGTACGCGACGCCGGTGGCGACCGCCGCGTCGATGAGGACGCCGAGCTGCGCCGGGGCCACCCCGTGCTCCAGGTCGGTGGTGACGTCCCCGGCCAGCACCAGTTCGCCCTCGCCCAGGTCGTGCACGTACGCCTTCGGCAGCAGCCGGTCGTGGTTCCAGGCGTTGCAGAACTCGTACGCCTCGGTCAGCCGGGCCGCCGGCAGTCGCCGCGCCGCCACCACCCGGGCGTGCAGGATCTCGCCGCGCCGCCCGACCTGCCGGAACTGGATCACCGCCTCGTGCCAGCGGCCGACCACCACTCCGCCGGCGTCCACGGCGTAGACGTCGCCCCGGCGGTCCAGCGCCGCGATGATCATCGACAGGCTCAGCGGGGCCAGCTCGTCGGCCGCCGGAACGAACGGCGGATCCGTCGCCGGGTCGTCGCCGGTCTCCTCGTCGGGCAGCGGCACCGGGGTGGCCAGCGGCCGCTCCGCCAGCCAGGAGGCGATCCGGCCGGACTGGTGCCCGGTGCCGTTGCGCGCGTCGAAGCTGCCGGCCAGCCCGGTGGCCACGGTCAGCAGGTCGGTGCCGAGGGTTTCCACGTCCACCTCGGCCGCCGGCCGGCCGCCGTGCGCCGGGCGGTGCACCCGCCGCCCGGCCAGCCCCGCCTCGGCGGCGAGGGCGCAGACCAGCGCCCCGGCGGCGGCGAACTCCATCGCGGACAGGTCGTCGTACGGGTGGTCCAGCCGGGGCAGCTGCTCGGCGAGGATGTCCAGGCCCCGGCCGGGGTGCCCGGCCAGCGCGCAGAAGCGCAGGTGCGCGGCGAGGTACGGGAAGGCCCCCCGCTCCCGCCGGTGCCGCCGGTACGCCCGCAGGTGCGCCTGCCCGGCCCGCTCCGCCTCGCCGGTGCGCAGCCACGGCAGCAGCGCCACGGCCAGCGCCCGCTCGGGCGAGTCGGTGCAGTCCACCGCGCCGTCGAGGACGGGACGCAAGGTGTCCAGCGCCGCCGCGTCGTCGCCCCACCCGGCGAGCAGTTCGGCGCGGCGGGCCGGCAGGCAGCCGGGGCAGCCGGCGGTCGGGTCGGGCTCGGCGGCGGCCCAGTCGTCGTACCGGCGGCGGGCGGTGGGCTCGTCGCCGAGGTGGTCGGCGAGCCGGCAGCGCAGCTGGGCGACGAGCCCGGTCCGCTCGCCGGCCCGCTGTGCCAGGTCGTCGAGGAGGGCGCGGGCCTGGTCCAGGCCGACCCGTGGGGTGCCGATCGCCGCCTCGACCGCGTACCGCTGGTGCCGGCGCAGCAGCTCGGCGTCGCCGGGGCGTTCGGTCAGCAGGCCGGGGGACCGGTCGACGGCGGCCAGGCAGCGCCGCACCGGCTCGGCCAGTCGCCACCGCTCCCCGTGCAGCAGGTACGCCTCGACCAGCGCGAACCGGGCGTCCAGCCCGGAGTGCGCGTCGCCCAGCGCGTCGGCCCGGGCGGCGATCCGGTCCAGCTCGGCGAAGCGGGCCTCGCCGTCGGGCATGTCCCGGGCGTCGGCCAGCGCCCCGACCAGCTCCGGGACGCGGCCGGTCAGTCCCCGCCCGACGGGCTCGCCCCGGCCGGTCACCGGGTCGTCCCGCCGGGAAGCTGGGCGACGGCGGCGGCCAACTGGCAGCCGGTGGAGATGCCGCAGTCGAGGAGCTGGTCGAGCTGGTGCGGGGTCACCCCCCGTTCCAGGTCGGTGATCACCTCGCCGCAGACCCGGGCCACCCCCTCGTCGTCGACGTGCACGAACGCCTTGGGCCAGAGCCGGTCGTGGTTCCAGGAGTTGCAGAAGGCGTAGAGCGTCGGGACGTACTCGATGCCGAAGGCCGGGGCGGCCATGGTGCGGACCTGGAGCAGCTCGCCGGCCTCGCCGGGGCGCAGGAACCAGATGAGGTTGTCGTCCCAGCGGCCGACCAGGTCGCCGTCGGCGTCGGCGGAGAACGCGTACCCGCGGTTGCCGAGCACGGCGGCGATCAGTTCGCCGGTCAGTGGCCGCAGGGCCTGCGGGTGCCCGGCCAGGGGGTCGTCCGGACCGTCCTCGAAAGCAGGCGACGCCATCGGGCATCCCTTCCTGAGGCAAATAACACGTCTGGAGGCGTGGTCCGTGCTGCGACGCGCGGACACGACCCGGAAAAGCGGCGATCTCCCGGGTCACGCCGTTACGGTGACTGTATGGCGGGCCGTACCTCTCAGGCGAGCCGGCGACGCGGCGCGTCGCCGCGCGGTACCACGAACAGCCGTGCCCGCCAGCCGGCGAAGAAGGCCACCCGGGCGACCGCCCGGCGGCGAACGGCGGCCCGGCCCGGCCCGACGGTCTACCTCGGACGCGCGGTCGGTGCACTGTGGATGGGGCTGGCGCACGGCGTGGGCTGGGCGGTCCGCGCCGCCGGCCGGCAGGCCGCCTCCGCCCGCGACCTCGACCCGGAGCACCGCCGCGACGGCGCCGGGCTGCTGCTGTTCGGCCTGGCCATCCTGAGCGGGGTGGGGATCTGGTTCTCCGGCGCGGGCCCGCTCGGCGCCCGGCTCGCCGACACCGTCCGGCTCTTCCTCGGCGCGATCGCCATCGTGGTGCCGGTGCTGCTGATGATCGGCGCCTGGCGGCTGATGCGCACGCCCGCCGATCCGGAACACCGCGGCCGTGGCCTGGTGGGCTGGGGTTCGATGCTGGTGGCCACGGCGGCGATGCTGCACATCGGACAGAACCCGGTCGACCCGGTGCAGCGCGACTACGCCGGCGGGCTCATCGGCGCCGGGGTCGGCGATCTGCTGGAGGCGGGGGTCACCGCCTGGGTGGCGGTGCCGCTGCTCATCCTGCTGCTCGTCTTCGGTCTGCTGGTGGTCACCGCGACCCCGATCAACAAGATCCCCGAGCGGCTCGGCCTGCTCGCCGGCACGCTGGTCGCGCCGCCGGCCGACCCGGAGACGGAGGAGGACCCGGCCGCGAAGCGGGCCCGCCGCCGGCCGGCGAAGCGGACCGCGCCGCCGCCGCTGGACCCGGACGACCTGGCCGACGCGGACGCCGTCAACCTCCAGGACACCCTGGTGCTGCCGCGCAAGCCGCCGGGGAAGGTGCCCGCCAGCCGCAAGCCGGTCGAGCCGCCGGAGCACTCGCCCGCGCCCACCCGCGCCGAGCAGCTCGCGCTCACCGGGCTGGCCGGCGACTACACGCTGCCGCCGGCGAACATGCTCAGCAGCGGCGCCGCGCCGAAGACCCGCAGCAAGGCCAACGACGAGGTGATCGCGGCGCTGACCGGCGTCTTCGAGCAGTTCGACGTGGACGCCGCGGTCACCGGCTTCACCCGGGGCCCGACGGTCACCCGCTACGAGGTGGAGCTCGGGCACGGGGTCAAGGTCGAGCGGATCACCCAGCTCTCCCGCAACATCGCGTACGCGGTGAAGTCGCCGGACGTGCGGATCCTCAGCCCGATTCCGGGCAAGAGCGCGGTCGGCGTGGAGATCCCGAACACCGACCCGGAGAACGTCGCCCTCGGCGACGTGCTGCGCTCGCGGGCCGCCACCAGCGACCACCATCCGATGGTGGTGGCGCTCGGCAAGGACATCGAGGGCGGCTACGTGGTGGCCAACCTGGCCAAGATGCCGCACATCCTGATCGCCGGCGCCACCGGCGCCGGCAAGTCGTCCTGCCTGAACTCGCTGCTGGTGTCGATCCTCACCCGGGCCACCCCGGACGAGGTGCGGCTGCTGCTGATCGACCCGAAGCGGGTCGAGATGACCGGGTACGAGGGCATCCCGCACCTGGTCACGCCGATCGTGACCAACGCGAAGAAGGCGGCCGACTCGCTGGACTGGGTCGTCCGCGAGATGGACATGCGCTACGACGACCTCGCCGCCAACGGGGTCCGGCACATCGACGACTTCAACCGCAAGGTGCGCAACGGCGAGATCAAGGCCCCGCCGGGCAGCGAGCGGGAGATGCGCCCGTACCCGTACCTGCTGGTGATCGTCGACGAGCTGGCCGACCTGATGATGGTCGCCCCGCGCGACGTGGAGGACTCGGTCGTCCGGATCACCCAGCTGGCCCGCGCGGCCGGCATCCACCTGGTGCTGGCCACCCAGCGCCCGTCGGTCGACGTGGTCACCGGCCTGATCAAGGCGAACGTCCCGTCCCGGCTGGCGTTCGCCACCTCCTCGCTGGCCGACTCGCGGGTCATCCTCGACCAGCCGGGCGCGGAGAAGCTGCTCGGCCGGGGCGACGGGCTCTTCCTGCCGATGGGCGCCTCCAAGCCGGTGCGGATCCAGGGCGCCTGGGTGACCGAGCGCGAGATCGCCGACGTGGTGAAGTTCTGCAAGGACCAGCGCGAGCCGGAGTTCCGTCCGGACGTGCTGGCCCCCGCGCAGGACAGCAAGAAGAAGATCGACGAGGACATCGGCGACGACCTGGACCTGCTGGTGCAGGCGGTCGAGCTGGTGGTCACCTCGCAGTTCGGCTCGACCTCGATGCTCCAGCGCAAGCTGCGGGTCGGCTTCGCCAAGGCGGGCCGGCTGATGGACCTGATGGAGACCCGGGGTGTGGTCGGCCCGTCCGAGGGTTCCAAGGCCCGCGACGTGCTGGTCAAGCCGGACGAGCTGGAAGAGGTCCTGGTCGGCCTGCGCGGCGCCGAGGACTGACCGGCCCGTCGCCGACTGACCGGCCCCGCCCGCCAGCTGATCGACTCCGTTCCGGCGGTGTTTTCCGGCCCGGGGCACCGCAATGTCGGCGTCATCGCGGCGGCACCCGTGACACGAGGCCCGCCGAACGCCGGCGGGCCTCGTGGGGAGTCTGCGGTGGTCAGTTGTTGATGATGGCGGCGACGAGGGCGACACCGATGATGGCGCCCACGACGCTGGCGGCGGCGGCGTACCAGCCGAGCGGCTTGTCGCCGAGCACTGCGCCGACGATGCCGAGCACCAGGCCGGCGATACCGAAGATCACCGGCGCCACGAAGATGGCGACGACGGCGAAGACGAAGGCCAGGATCGTGCAGATCCGGGCGGCGTTGCTGCGCGGGCGAGCGGTCGCGTGCATGTCGGCCATGACGTCCTCCGTGGTGAGAGCCTCTTGGGTGTCCGGCCGCTGTCTACCCACTCCGGCCTCGGACTACTCATCAGGGCCGATACCGCTCGTCCCGGCGCACCCCGGCGGGGTTCAGTGGTAGACCTTGAGCCCGACCACGCCGGCGACCACCAGCAGCAGGCAGACGATCCGGGCGAGGCTGGCCGACTCGCCGAGGGCCACCATCCCGTACCCGGCGGTGCCGACCGCGCCGATGCCGACCCAGATCGCGTAGCCGGTGCCGACCGGGATCTCGCGCAGCGCGTACGCCAGCCCGAGCATGCTGAGCACCAGGGTGACCAGAAAGACGACGGAGGGCAGCGGGCGGCTGAAGCCGGCGCTGCGGTCGAGCGACACCGCCCACGCGGTCTCCAGCAGGCCGGAGAGCACCAGCACGATCCAGGCCACGGGTCATCACCTCGGGAAGCGGGCCCGGACCCTCGCGGCCCGGGACGAGTCGGTCTGCCTGTCGCGGGGCGTCTTGGCCTGACCGGGTACGCCCACCACTCGTCCGGGACGGCCGGGGCCGCCACCGCCGACGCTAACACCGTCCCGTCCGGGCGGGTGGTGATCTCGCGCACCACCGGTTGAGCTGAACCTGACTTCAGGTTGCAGGATGGCAAGCATGACGCTGATCTTCACCGACCGGGAGGTCGCCGCCGCCCTGGACGCTTCGGCGACCGTCGCGGCGATGCGGGACGCGCTGCTGGCCGCCCACGCCGGCCGGCTCGTCGCCCCACCCCGGGCGGCAGCCCCGCTGGACGGCGGGCGGATGGTGCTCACCGCCGGCCACCTCACCGGCGAGTGGTACGGCTTCCGGTCGTACGACACCTTCGGGTTGCCGGAGTCCGAGCAGCTGGTGGTGCTGCACGACGGGCGTACCGGGGCGGTGCGGGCGGTGGCGGTCGGCGAGGAGCTGGGCTCCCGGCGTACCGGGGGGTTGGGCGGGGTCGCGGTGGACGTGCTGGCGCGGCCGGACGCGGCCACCCTCGGGGTGATCGGCTCCGGCCGGCAGGCCTGGACGCAGGTCTGGGCCGCCGCGGCGGTACGCCCGCTGCGCGAGGTGACCGTGCACAGCCGCTCGGCCGCCCGCCGGGAGGCGTTCGCGGCCCGGGTCCGCGCCGAGCTGGGGGTGCCGGCCCGCGCGGTGGACTCGGCCCGGGCGGCGGTCCGGGACCGGGACGTGGTGGTGCTCGCCACCACCAGCACCGCGCCGGTGCTCGACGCCAGCGACCTCGCCCCGGGCACCCAGGTCAACGCCGTCGGCTTCAAGCAGGCCGACCGGCACGAGTTCGGCTGCGACCTGCTGGACCGCGCCGACCTGCTGGTCACCGACTCGCCGGCCCAGGCGGGCGCCTACTCCCCGCCGATGCTCGCCGCCGTCGAGCCGTACGCGGGCCGGCTGCGCGACCTGGGCGCGCTGCTGGCCGGCGCGGTCCCCGGCCGGACCGGCGCGGACCAGGTCTCCGTCTTCTGCTCCACCGGCCTGGCCGGCACGGAGGTCTTCCTCCTCGACCGGCTGGTGCGGGTGGGCGCGGCGGCGGTCTGACCGGTCGCGGGTGTGAGCCGGCCGATGCGGCGGCCCGCCGTTGCCGGCCCCCGCCCCGCCGCCCGGTACCCTCGGATGGTGTCTGCCACCTCCTCCGCTCCTGACGGCCGCCGTGTCGCCCTGCTGACCCTGGGCTGTGCCCGCAACGAGGTCGACTCGGAGGAGCTGGCCGCCCGGCTGCACGCCGACGGCTGGCAGGTCACCACCGACGGCGAGGGCGCCGACGTGGTGGTCGTCAACACCTGCGGCTTCGTGGAGAAGGCCAAGCAGGACTCCATCCAGACCCTGCTCGCCGCCGCCGACACCGGCGCCAAGGTGGTCGCGGCCGGCTGCATGGCCGAGCGGTACGGGCGTGAGCTGGCCGACAGCCTCCCCGAGGCGCAGGCGGTGCTCAGCTTCGACGACTACCCGGAGATCTCCGCCCGGCTGAACGCGGTCGTCGCCGGCGAGGCGGTCGCCGCGCACACCCCCCGCGACCGGCGCGAGCTGCTGCCGCTCACCCCGGTCTCCCGCCGGGACAGCGCGGTCTCGCTGCCCGGGCACGGCACCCCGGCTCGGGGCGTCACCGAGACCGACGAGCACACCCCGGCCCACCTGCGCCAGGTGCTGCGCCGCCGGCTCGACACCGGCCCGGTCGCCTCGCTGAAGCTGGCCAGCGGCTGCGACCGGCGCTGCGCGTTCTGCGCCATCCCCGCCTTCCGCGGCGCCTTCGTCTCGCGTACGCCGGACGAGCTGCTGGCCGAGGCGGAGTGGCTGGCCAAGACCGGCGTCCGTGAGCTGGTGCTGGTCAGCGAGAACTCCACCTCGTACGGCAAGGACCTGGGCGACCCCCGGGCGCTGGAGAAGCTGCTGCCGCAGCTGGCCGCCATCGACGGCATCGTCCGGGTGCGGGCGAGCTACCTCCAGCCCGCCGAGACCCGGCCCGGCCTGGTCGAGGCGATCGCCACCACGCCCGGCGTGGCGCCCTACTTCGACCTGTCCTTCCAGCACTCCAGCGAGCCGGTGCTGCGCCGGATGCGTCGGTTCGGCTCCACCGACCGGTTCCTGGAGCTGCTGGCGGGGGCGCGGGCCCTGGCGCCGGAGGCCGGCGCGCGGAGCAACTTCATCGTCGGCTTTCCCGGCGAGACCCGCGCCGACGTCGACGAGCTCGTCCGGTTCCTGACCGAGGCGCGCCTCGACGCGATCGGCATGTTCGACTACAGCGACGAGGACGGCACCGAGGCCGCCGGCCTGCCCGGCAAGGTCTCCGCCGCCACCGTCAAGCGCCGCTACGACAAGCTCAGCGCGCTCGCCGACGAGCTCTGCTCGCAGCGGGCCGAGGAGCGGCTCGGCTCGACCGTCGAGATGCTGGTCGACTCGGTCGACGGCGGCGTCGTCGAGGGGCGGGCGGCCCACCAGGCTCCCGAGGTCGACGGCTCGACCACGCTGGTCGCGCCGGTCGGCGGCGGGGTCGACCTGGCCGCGCTGCGCCCCGGCGACCTGGTCCGGGCGACGGTCACCGCGACCGAGGGTGTCGACCTGGTCGCCGTGCCGGATGAGATGATCTCGGCGGCGCCCGGCGCGGAACGGTGACGGCGGGTCCGGAGGAAGCGGGGAGGCCACGTGGTGCGGTGCCTGGTACGCCCCGGCGGCCCGAGCGGGGTGCGGCCGTGACCGGGGCGACGGAGCCGGCGCCGGTGGTCGCCCGGGTGCCGGTGCTCAACGCGGCCAACGCGCTGACCGCCCTGCGGCTGGTGCTGGTGCCGGTCTTCGCGGTGTCGGTGATCGTCTCGGGGACGACCCACGCCGGCTGGCAGATGGCCGCCTGCCTGATCTTCGTGCTCGCCTCGGCGACCGACCTGGTCGACGGCTGGATCGCCCGCCGGTTCCAGCTCGTCACCTCGGTCGGCAAGGTCGCCGACCCGATCGCCGACAAGGCGCTCACCGGCGCCGCCCTGGTGCTGCTCTCCTGGTACGACCGGCTGCCCTGGTGGGTGACGGCGGTGATCCTGGTGCGGGAGTGGGGCGTCACCGCGCTGCGCTTCTGGGTGATCCGGCGCGGGGTGATCGCGGCCAGCCGGGGCGGCAAGATCAAGACGGCGCTGCAGATCCTCGCGATCACCTGGTACCTCTGGCCGATGCCGGCCGGTCTCGCCGCCGTCGGCCCGTGGATCATGGCCGCCGCCGTGGTGGTCACGGTCGTCACCGGCTTCGACTACGTCGCCCAGGCGCTGCGGCTGCGCCGCCCCGCCCGCTGACGCGCACCCCGGCCGACCCGCGGTCGCCGGGGCGGGGTCCGGCAGGTCGCCGCGACAGCGCCGTGACCAGTGCCTCCGGGCGGAGGACGAGTAGGCGTCGGCAGGCGGGGAAGGGAAGCGGGACATGGGGACGGATGCGAACGACGAGCGGCCCGCCGGGAGTCCGGCGGCGGCCGTGGTGCACAGCCTGCACGAGCGACGCGAGACGCTGGCCACCATCGAGTCCCTGACCGGTGGGCTGCTCTCCGCTTCGATCGTGGAGATCGCCGGGGTCAGCGGGGTCTACCGGGGCGGCCTGGTCACGTACGCCACCGAGCTGAAGTCGGAGCTGGCCGGCGTACCGGCGGAGCTGCTGGCGGAGCGCGGGCCGGTGGACCCGGACGTGGCGCGGGCGCTCGCCGAGGGCGGGCGGCGGCGCTGCGGGGCGGACTGGGGGCTGGCCACCACCGGCGTGGCCGGGCCGGAGCCGCAGGACGGCAAGCCGGTCGGGCTGGTCTACGTCGCGGCGGCCGGGCCGGCCGGCACGGTCGTCCGCCAACTGGACCTCGACGGTGGCCGGGACCACATCCGCTCCGCCGCGGTGATCGAGGCGCTGCGGCTGTTGGTCGAGCGGATCCAGGCCGCCGGCGACCCTGCCGGGGCGGGCGTGGACGACGACGCCACCGCCGCGGCGACCGGCCGGCGGTGACCCGGTGATCGGATTTGCCGGGCGGGGTGGGATGTCGGCGGGGCGGGCAACGGGTACGGTTGCGGGAAGGCTCCGGCGCGCGACGCCGGCGACGGCGCGGGTGACCGTGTACGGCGCGGGCGGATGCCCGGGCGAGAGGGATTCCCGTCAGGGGGAGGTGCGATGGTCCTGCTACGCCGCGTGATCGGCGACGCTCTGCGGGCGCGCCGACAGGGTCAGCACCGCACCCTGCGTGAGGTCTCGACCGCCGCCAACGTCAGCCTCGGCTACCTGTCCGAGATCGAACGTGGCCAGAAGGAGCCCTCCAGCGAGCTGCTGGCCGCGATCTGCGACGCCCTCGGCGCCCGGCTCTCCGAGCTGCTGCGCGAGGTCAGCGACACGGTGGCCCTCGCCGAGCAGCTGCCGGGCGTGCTGGTGCCGATGCAGGACGAGCCGGCCGAGCCGACGCCCGCCCCGGTGGCCGTGCGCAAGGCCACCAACCGGGGCGTCCGCCAGGTCACCTCGGACGGCAAGGTGGCCGTCTCGGTCCGCCAGGACTCGCCGCTGAAGGCCACCCTGCGCAGCACCCGGGTCCGCCCCGCCGAGCGGGACGTGGTCTGCGCCGCCTGACCTCCCGCCCGCCGCGACGCATGGCCGGGCTCGCCCCCGCCGCGTAGGGTTGATCGCAGGCCGTACGGCGCACTCCCGCGGTGCGGATGCCCGACTGGCGTCCCGCTGCGACGATGGGAGCACACCGCGTGGCCGGCCGGGCCGGCTCCGGTCGAGGCGCAGCGACGCTACTGAGGGGATACCGCGGAGATGGCGAACCCGTTCGTCAAGGGCTGGCACTACCTGATGGCGCTCTTCGGTGCCAAGATCGACGAGCACGCCGATCCGAAGGTCCAGATCCAGCAGGCCATCGAGGAGGCGCAGCGCCAGCACCAGGCGCTGGTCCAGCAGGCGGCCGCGGTGATCGGCAACCAGCGCCAGCTGGAGATGAAGCTCTCCCGGCAGATGTCCGAGGTCGAACGGCTCCAGGCCAACGCCCGGCAGGCGCTGGTCCTCGCCGACCAGGCCCGCGCCCGGGGCGACGAGACCGAGGCCGGCCGCTACGAGCAGTCCGCCCAGGTGCTGGCCACCCAGCTGGTCTCCGCCGAGCAGGCCACCGAGGACCTGAAGACCCTGCACGACCAGGCGCTCGGCGCCGCCGCCCAGGCCCGCCGCGCCGTCGAGAACAACTCGATGATCCTCCAGCAGAAGCTCGCCGAGCGCACCAAGCTGCTCAGCCAGCTGGAGCAGGCCAAGATGCAGGAGAGCGTGGCCCGCTCGCTGGAGTCGATGTCCGCGGTCACCGCCCCCGGCAACACCCCCTCCCTGGACGAGGTGCGCGACCGCATCGAGCGCCGCTACGCCAACGCGATGGGCCGCGCCGAGCTGGCCGGCAACTCCGTCGAGGGGCGGATGCTGGAGATCCAGAAGTCGACGCTGGACAGCGCCGGTTCGTCCCGGCTGGAGCAGATCCGCGCCAGCATGGCCGGTGACCAGCTCGGCAAGCAGGAGCAGCCGGCCGTGCAGCAGCAGACCCAGCCGGCCGCCCCGGCGGCCGACCCGGCCGCCGCCGCCCGGCTCGACGAGATCCGGGCGAGCATGACCCGCGACCGCGGCACGGGGGACACCACCGCCGCCGGCTGAGCGGACGGCACGAGGAGGTACGGGTGGCGGACGAGCGAGCACGACACTTCCGTCGGTTGCGCCGGTTGCGGCGTTCCGCCCGACGGTGGAGCGTCCTGGCCGGTGGGCTCGGCGGCGCGGCGGCGGTGCTGACCCCGTACGCGGGGCTTGGGCTGCCCGACGCGGCCTGGGCCGGCGCGGCGGGCAGCGCGGTGGCACTGGCCGTCTGGCGCTGGGTCGACCTGCGGGCCCTCGCTGCCCGGCCGGCGCCGGCCGCCCTCGACCCGGTCGAGGCCGCCGCCCGCTCCCGGGCCCGGCTGGTCGCCGCCGTGGAACGCCTTCCCGTCGGCCCAGGGGTGCTGGCCGAGGTGCGCCGGGTCCGGTCCCGGTTGGCGCTGCGCGGCACCACCGCCGCGCAGGCGTGGGCCCGGCTGGACCGGGCGGCGCTCACCCTGGCCGGGATGGCGCCCCGGCTGACCGGGCTGGCCGAGCCGGCGGTGCTGGAGGCCGCCGCTGCCGACCGCTCGCTGCGTGACCTGGCCGGCCGGGCGGCCAGCGTGGAACGCGCCCTCAAGCTGGCCCCGGCCGAGGCCCGGCCCCGCCTCGCCGAGGCGCACCGGACGCTGATCGGCCAGCTCGACAGCGGGGTGGCCGCGTACGAGGGGCTGGTGGCCGCGGCCGCCGGCTACGTCGCGGAGGACGCCCGCCCCAGCACCGAGCACCCGGCCGCCTCCCGGCTGACCGAGGCGACCGACCTGCTGCACGGCGTGGCGTCGGCCCTGGCGGAGCTGCGCGCCGTCGGCGAGCCACTGCGCGCCCCCACCCGCTGACCGACCCGCCCGGCACGCCGCCGCCCGGGCGGTTCAGTCCGGCGTGGTGACCGGGATCGGCCCGGTGAACGGTGAGCTGCCCACCACGTTGAACGAGCGGATCCGGTAGTGGTACGTCACGCCCCGGGCCAGCCCGGTGTTGGTGAAGCCCCGACCGGTGACGGTGAAGGTGGCCACCTCCCGGGTGAAGGACGGGTCGAGCGCCCGCTGCACCGTGAAGCCCGCGCCCGGCCCGTTCGGCGTACCCGCCGCCCAGTTCAGCACCACCGTGGCCGTGTCCGGCGCGGGGGCGCTCGGGGTGGCGGTCACCCCGGTCGGCACGGTCGGAGCCGGCGGGGTGGTCACCGTCGCCACCGTCGACCACGGCGACGCCGCGCCCAGGTACGTGGTGCGCACCCGGTAGTAGTACGTGGTGTCCGGGGCGACGGCCGGGTCGAGGTGGTTGTCCGCCACGCCGACAGCGGTGGTGGCCGGCCCGCTGGTGAAGGTGGGGTTGGTGGCCCGCTGCACGTCGATCCCGGTGGCGAAGGAGCGGTTCGTCCAGCGCAGCGCGATCCGCAGCGGCGCGGCCGGCGGAACGGCGGCGGCGATCCCGGTCGGCGCGCTGAGCCGTACCGACGCGGGGACGCTGTTGGACCAGGCCGAGCAGCTCACCGCGTTCTCCGCCCGGATCCGGTAGTGGTAGGTGACGCCGGGGGTGACCGTCGCGTCGGTGTACCGGGTGGCGGTGGCCGCCACGGTGATCGTGGTCAGCCCCTCAATGAAGGCCGGGTCGGTGGCCCGCTGGAGCAGGTGGCTGCTGGCCGGCGGGCGGCTGCCGTTGCCGGTCCAGGCCAGGGCGATCGCCGGCAACGCCGTCGCCGAGCCGGGCAGCGGCGTCGCGGTGAGCCCGCTCGGCCCCCGGGGGGCGACCCGCAGCACCAGCGGCCGGCTCATCCCCAGATCGCGGTGGCCGGCCGCGCCGCTCGACCAGCGGTACTCCCAGCCCAGGTTGACCAGCTGGTTGACCACCGTCGCCGGGCGCCCGTCCAGCGGGCTGACCGGAGTGGAGCCGACCCGGGCGCCGGCCGGGCGGGTCGGGTCGAGCAGCCGGAGACTGTCGCCGATCTTGAACGGCAACGGCGGCACCACCGGGCGCAGCGCCACCACCACGTCCTCGGCCGGGTTCACCCGGATGGTCTCCTTCCAGCCCAGCTCCCCGCCCTCCGGCGGCCGGACCGTGCCGTCCCAGCCGACCCGGCTGACCAGCTGCACGTCGCAGCCGCTGATCCGCACCACGTGCGTCTGCCGGCCGGTGCCGCTGATCCGCCACACCTGGGTGCCGTCGGCCGCCGCGCCCGGCGGCCCGTCCGGCTCGGCGGCGACCAGCACCTCGGTCGCCGGGTCGACCGGGCCCAGCGGCAGGGACGCCGGACCGAGCGGCCCCGCGTGCGGGTGGGCGACGCCGAGCCGCCCGGCCTGCCGGCCGTGCCCCGGCTCGAAGACCTGCCCGACCGTCTTCACCTGGATCGGCAGGGTCACCGGGGCGGTGGCGCCGGCCGGGGTGAAGCTGACCGTGGTGGCGTGCACCGGCACCAGCGTCCGCCCGGCGGTACGGGTGCCGAACGCCGCGTCGTACTCCGGCTGCGGCACGATCGGCGGTCGCTGGCTGGCCGCGTACGCCGCGGGCAACCGCTCGACCAGCCGGCCCAGGTCGTACGGCTCGGCCGGGGTGCCGGCCACCCGGAACTGGAGCAGGGTGCGGGTGTTCGGGCCGTACCCGGGGCGGGTGCTGGCGACGCCGCCCTCGGCGCTGCGGTCCGGTGCGTCGCTGTGCTGGTCGTAGCGGGGGTCGAAGCAGGGCAGCGGGGCCGGGGCGTCGTTGTAGAGGATCAGCGTGCCGCCGGGCGGGACGGTCGAGAAGTCCACCACCACGTCGGCCCGTTCGCCGGGGGCGAGCAGCAGCGCGTGGGTGTCCACGTTGAGCACCGTCGGGTCGCGGCGGTCGTAGCGGTAGCCGACCGGCCGGTTCGGCACCACCACCGGCGCGGGGAGCAGGCCGCACTCGTTGCCGATCCGGATCATGCGGGGCCCGGCCGCCCGGGGGTCGGGCACGCCACCCTCCCGCCCGTCCGTGGGCCAGTCGGGGGGCCGTCCCGAGGCGCGCATCGCCTCCACCATCGGCACCTCACCGGCCCCGGCGTCGGCCAGCGCGCCGTCCGGGTGCCACATCGCGGCGTCCGAGCGGGCCCGGTAGAGCGCCAGGTTGAGGCTGCGGTCGGCGCAGGCGTTGAGGATCCGGAACCGGTACGCCTTCGGCTGCACCCTCAGGTACGGGTACGCGATCCCGTTGACCAGAGCGGTGTCCCCGTACGCCTCGGGCACCGCGCTCGGGTGCGGCAGGCCCGGCGCGCGGGGCGGCTCCTCCGGGGCGGCGACCGGATCGTGGTGCGGGTTGTCCACCGGGCCGACCCAGAGCGGGTCGTCGCCGCCCGAACCGGGTACCCAGGGGCCGTAGTCCCACCGCCCGGTCGGGTTGCGCCCGGAGGCGACGTACGGGTTCTGCCGGGGCTGGTAGACGTGCGGGTGCCAGAGGTTGCCCCGGGCCCCCCACCGGTCCCGGTCCCAGGTCGGGTCCTCGGCGGCGAGCTGGGCGTCGTCGGGGACGAAGGTCTTGTCCTGGATCACCAGGGGGAGCTGTTCGGCGGGCACCACCCCGTCGGCCGCCAGCCGCTCCTCGGCCGGGTCGGTGAGCAGGTAGGGGGCCAGTTGTCCGGAGTAGACGGTCAGCCGGGACATCCCGAGGGTGTTGTCGTGCAGCCACATCAGCCGCCCGCTCTGTTCGTTCGGGAAGTAGAGCGTGGTGGCGCCCAGGCCGGGGGCCGGCATGTCCGGCACGTGGCTCAGTCCCGGCCCGTTCGGGTACGGGGTGATCTCGGCCGCCGGCGTCACCCACTGCCACGGGTTCCCGGCGCTGGTCCAGCCGGTCTGCGCGCCGGCCAGGTGCGGCACGGCCCGGTTCTGCGGGTACGGCGCCGGCCCGTCCAGCGGCCCGATGCCGGCACCGTCCAGGGTGGTGTCGACCGGAAGGAAGAGCTCGCCGGCCCGCCCGGTGGGCAGCTGGTTGATGAACTTGACCCGCACCGGCCGCCCCCGCCGCGCGACGATCATCGGCCCCAGGTGGTACGGCCGCTCCGGCGGGGCGACGGTGTTGTGCCCGTCGGGGTCGGTGCCGAGGTTGAGCTGCCGGTAGCCGCGCAGCCGGGTGGTGGGCAGGTCGCGGTGCAGCCGCTGGGTGTACTCGCAGAGCCCGATCTCGTAGTAGTCGCAGCCCGGGTAGCTGATGGTGTCCGGCACGGCCACGGGCAGGTGCGCGCCCAGCCCGTTGCGTCCGAGCGGGCCGGGCAGCGGCAGCGCGTCGACGAACTTGCGGATTCCGGTGCCCGGCACCACCCGGCCGTGCCCGTCGAGCGCCGGCAGCGGGCTGTGCGCGAAGTTCGGCACCGGCCCGAAGCAGCGTGGGACGGCGGCCGGGTCCAGGCTGGCCGGTGCCGGTCCGGCCGGTTCGCCGGTACGCGCCGTCGGCACCGTCGGTCCACCGGCGCGGTCGGTGCGGACCGCGCGGACCGGCCAACTGGAGCGCAGTCTGCGGAACAGGGCCATGGCTCTCCCCGGGGACTGGGGGCACGACGGCCGCCACCTCGACGTGGCGGGTGGTCGCGCCCGGCAGTGACGAGCGGTGAGCACTCAACCGCAGCATGCGACCTGGGAGGCCGGTTCGGAACTACCCAATCGTCCCAATCCGGTACGTGTCCTGTCGGACCGGCGTGTCGGGTCGGGCGGGGTCGGGTCGGCGGGGTCGGGTCTGTCGGGTCAGGGCTGTGGCGGGTCGGGTGCCGGCTGGCACCTCGGGCACCAGTAGGTGACCCGCTCGCCCAGCTCCTCCTTACGGATCGCGGTGCCGCAGCGCCGGCAGGGCTGCCCGCGCCGGCCGTAGACGTAGCTGGTCCCGCCCCGGTGCAGCGAGCCGGTGGTGCTCTGCGTCCAGCGGCCCCGGTTGGCCGCGAGCAGCCGCTGGGCCAGCGCCACGGTGCCGGCCAGGTCGGGCACCGCCCCGACCGGGGTCCACGGCGAGACGCCGCGTAGGAAGAGCACCTCGCACTTGTAGAGGTTGCCCACCCCGGCGAGGTTGCGCTGGTCCAGCAGCGCCTCGCCGATGGTGGCCTCCGGGTGGGCGGCGAGCCGGCCGACCGCCTCGGCCGCATCCCAGTCCGGGCCGAGCAGGTCGGGGCCGAGGTGCCCCACCAGGGACTCCTCCTCGGCCGTCGGCAACAGGGCCAGCTCGTGCAGGTGGTAGCCGACGGCCACCGCGCTGGGGGCGCGCAGCACCACCCGGATCAGGTGCGCGGGCCGCGCCCCCCAGCGTTCCCCCGGCGCGTACGCCCGCCAGGCGCCGTCCATCCGTAGGTGGGAGTGCAGTGTCCAGTGCCGCACGTCCGACCGCCCCTCTGGCGCGGCCAGGCGCAGCAGCAGGTGCTTGCCGCGGCTGGCGGACTCGCGCACCGTCCATCCGGTGAGGTCGGTGGTGGCCAACTGCGGCACCCGGAAGTCGCTGCCGGTCAGGGCAGCGCCGGCCAGCGCCCGGTGCAGGACGCGCGCGGTGTTCCAGACGGTGTCGCCTTCGGGCACCCCACCATCCTCCCTCGGTCGAGCCGAATTCGCATGTGTCGCTATTTGTACGGTGCTTCCCCTTCATGTCTTGACAACGCACTATCAGGAGGTTCTGAGGAGAATGCCATGGGCTGTTCCCCATTTCGTACCCTGTCCGCCCTGCTCGCGGGCGTGCTGACCGCCACCGCCGCGAGTCTCGTCCCCGCCGCGGCGCTGGCAGCTCCGGCGGACGTTCCCGCCGCCACCGCCGCCGTGCCTGGCGTCGAGCGCTGGTCCGTGGACCTCGCCGTCGCCGGTGGCGACGACGTCAACGTCCGCTGGGACGCCGGCCGGCTTCGGCTCGCCGACACCCGGCCGGCCGCCCGCACCCGCCCCGCCGCCGTCGGCGGGCCGGTCGCCGAGGGCGCCCTGCTCGCCGCGGCGCGCACCCTGGCCCGCCCGGCCACCCGGGTACGCGCCCAGGTCACCGCCGAGGTGGCGCGGGGCGGCGGGGTGCAGGCCCAGGTGCGGGGCTGGCGGGCCGCCGGCTGGACCGAGTGGCGGGAGGCCGCCGGCGCGGGCGCCGTCTTCGACCGGCCGGTCACCCGGGTCCAGACCCGGGTGCTGCTCACCGCCCGCGACCCCCGCGCCACCGCGTCGGTACGCGCCGTCGAGCTCACCGCCGACACCGTCGCCACCGTCTCGGCCGCCACCACCGGCCTCGTCTACCGGGTCTTCGCCACCCGCCAGGGCTCGGTCGGCGGGCAGACCGCCAACGGGCGGATCATCCAGGCCCGGGACCATTTCGTGGCGCTGCCCAGCCGGCGCGGGCTCGCCCCGCTCAACACCGGCGACTACACGGTACGGGTCTGCACCACCAGCGGCAGCCGCTGCGAGTACGCCCCGGTCTGGGACGTCGGGCCGTGGAACACCCGGGACGATTACTGGAACCCCAGCGCGGTCCGGGAGAACTGGAAGGACCTGCCGCAGGGGTGGCCGGAGGCGCAGGCGGCGTACCAGTCCGGCTACAACGGTGGGCGGGACCAGTTCGGGCGCACCGTGCGCAACCCGGCCGGCATCGACCTGGCCGACGGCACGTTCGCCGACGGGCTGCGGCTGACCGACAACGCCTGGGTCGACGTGGCGTACCTGTGGACCGGGGCCGGACCCCGGGGCGTGGTCGGCGACGGGCCGCTCAACGTCCGTACCGGCCCCGGCACCGGGTACGGCGTGCGCGGGCTCGCCGCCAGGTACGCCAACGTGCCGATCCAGTGCTACGTCGTCGGGCAGACGGTGACCGGGCCGTACCGCACCACCAACCGGTGGAACCGGCTGGCCGGTGGCCAGTACGTCAGTCACGCGTACATCTCCGCCGTCTACGGCGGGACCGTTTCGCTCTGCTGACCCGGCAACTGCCCGGCGGGGCACGGACGTCCCGCCGGTTCCGCGGGCTCCCCGTCGCCCGGTCCAGGTCGCCCGGTCAGGGCGGTGCGGTCAGGGCGGTGCGGTCAGGGCCGCTCGTCCGGACGGGGGGAACGGACCATGTCCTGGTAGCGGGGGTGGCTGGCGCCGTAGACGGCGAAGTTCAGCCGCGCGTGGCTCAGGCTGAGGTCGCCGTTCGGGCCGCCGCGTACCACGTCGGCGTCCGCGTCGGCCTGGCCGTCGTCGGTCCAGAAGCAGATCGGACAGGTGCCCCCGCCGGTCCTTGCGGCGCAACAGGGACAGGCGATCGGTACCCAGAGCTCACCCACGCCGAGCAGCATTCCACACCGGACGACGCGGCGGCAGGGTCAGCGCTTCCCGCACACCGTGACCACGTCGCCCGGCGCCACCCCGAGCAGGTCCGCCGCCCGGCCGCCGTTCACCGCCACGGCCAGCAGGCCGGCGGAGTCCACGAAGAGCACCAGCGCCCCGGCCGGCGCGTCGCCGAAGGTCCGCCCGCGTACGGCGGCCCGCCCGGCCACCCGCGCGGTGGGAGGCACCGTGGCCAGCAGGTCGGCCCCGGCGGCGAGTTGGACGTTGCCGAAGTGGTCGACGGTCAGCACCTCGGCCGTGAATCCGTCGGCGTCCCGTCGCAGCACCGGTTCGGGCAGACGGACCAGGGTGGCGGGGTCCACCGGCGGCCCCGCGTCGGCGGGCGGGGCGCCGAGGGCGAGCCGGGCCGCGACCGGGGCGAAGACGTCCCGACCGTGGAAGGTGCGGGACACCTCCGGGGCCAGCCACGCCAGGTTCGTGAGCTCCACCGCTGCGGTGAGCCCGCCCAGGGCCTCGGCGGCGGCCAGCAACAGGCCGTTGTCCGGCCCGACCAGCAGCCCGCCCGGCGTGACCAGCGCGATCCCGCGCCGGGCCGTGCCGACACCCGGATCGACCACGGCGACGTGCACCGCGTACGGCAGGGACGGCACCGTCTGCGCCAGCACCGCCGACCCGCGCCGTACGTCGCCCGCCGGCACCAGGTGGGTCACGTCGAGGACCCGCACCGCCGGGGCGAGCCGGGCGATCACCCCGTGGCAGGCGGCCACGAACCCGTCGACGAGGCCGTAGTCGGTGGTCAGCGAGATCCAGGCGGTCGGGGCCATGGTCAGCAGGCTAGCCGGTGCGGGGGCGGCGCTGACCGGAGAACGCCGGTCGGCCGACCGGCCGGTGCCGTCCGGTCACCGCGTTCGGCAGACTGCCGGGGTGACGAAACGCGCTCGCCTCCTCCCGGCCGCCGTGACGATCCTGCTCGCCCTCGGGCTTGCCGCCTGTGGCGACGACCCGGAGCCCGGTGACCCGGCCTGGGCCAACGGCTCGCCGAAGGCGGTCGCCACCAGCGAGGCGCCGCCGCCCGAGGACCCGGCCGCCCCGACGAACGGCAAGGCGCCCCGTACCCCGTCGGAGAGCCCGTCCACCCCGGCGTTCCGGATGCCGACGAAGGCGGCCGGCACCCCGGGCGCCCGGAAGGTCGTCGACGCCTTCAAGACGGCCGGTTTGAAGGTGACCAACCTGCGCAACCGGACGGTCGATTGTGGACCGGACGGTGCCGGTATCGGTTGCGCCGAGCTGCTGACCACCGATGCCGTCAAGGTGTACGTCTTCCCCAACGAGGCGAACGCGACCAACCAGATGGACGTCTGGGGTGGGGACGCCTTCCGCAAGGGTGCCGTGGTGCTCAGCTACCTGGGCACGAAGACCGGGGCGGCGGAGCGCAAGCGGTACAACGACGTCCTCACCAAGCTGAGCTGACCGCCGCGCCGGGGTGCCCGTCCGGGGCCGGACGCCAGGTTCCGGACGCCCGGTGCCGGCGGGGTCCGCGCCCTGCTCCTGGCGATCGGTCCATGCCGGACGCCGGTGAGCGGTTCGAGGCCGCGGCGGCGGGGCCTGCTCCTGGCGGTCGATCCCACCCGGTCAGCCGTTCCAGCAGCTCGGGCGCGCAGAGCAGCGCCGCGCCGGCCGCCAGCACGGTTCGAGCCTGCGCCGGCAGCGGACCTGCTCTTGGCCGTCGATCCGCCCCGGTCACCGGTCACCGGTCACCGGTCACCGGTCACCGGTCACCGGTCACCGGTCACCGGTTCGAGCCTGCGCCGGCGGCGGACCTCCCCGTGAGCGTGATACCTCAGAGGTATCGATATGCCTCTGAGGTATCACGGTCGCCGTGCCGACCGCCGCCGGCCCCAGAACGGTAGAGGAGTGCCGGGTGAGGGTGTCGCCCAGCGTGTCGGCCGCCGGCCCAGGGGGCATGCCAGCGCGGTGCGGCCCGTCCGTCGCATCGCGGTGGCAGGGGAAAGGCGGCGGTGGCAGCGCCCGTCCGTCGCATCGCGGTGGCAGGGGAAAGGCGGCGGTGGCAGCGCCCGTCCGTCGCATCGCGGTGGCAGGGGAAAGGCGGCGGTGGCAGCGCCCGTCCGTCGCATCGCGGTGGCAGGGGAAAGGCGGCGGTGGCAGCGCCCGTCCGTCGCATCGCGGTGGCAGGGGAAAGGCGGCGGTGGCAGCGCCCGTCCGTCGCATCGCAGTGGGCAGGGCGGAACAGCCCGGGGTCAGCCGCGCAGCCGCAGCCCGCGCGGGGTGGCGCGGAAACCGGCGGCGGTGAGCGCGTCGCGCAGTGGCGAGGAGCGCACCGCCTCGCCGTCGGCCCGCTCCACCGACATCGCCCCCAGCGCGCCGGAGTGCACCGCGTCGGCGAGCGCCTTGCCAGCCGCCGCGAGTGCCTCGGCGTCGTCGGTGAACGACAGGATCGTCCGGCCGCCCCGCTCCACGTAGAGCACCAGGTCCCCGTCGACCAGCGCCACCAGCGCACCGGCCTTGCGCCCGGCCCGGTGCCCGGTCGCCGGGACGGCCCCGTCCCCGGAGTCCACCACCCGTTCCGGCCAGGGCAGCGCCGCCCCGTACGGGTTGGCGGGATCGGTGGCGGCGAGCACCACCGCCGGCCCGCCCCGGCCCCGCGCCCCGTCCATCGGGTCGGCCAGGGCTCGGATCCGGTCCACCGCCCCGGGCACGGCGAACTGGGCCGCGCCCAGCCCCTCCACGAAGTAACCGCGCCGGGCGGCGCCGCGCTCCTCGAGGGCGGAGAGCACCGGGTATACCGCGGCGAAGCCGCCGACCACCTGCTCGGCCATCACCGCGCCCCGGGTGACCACCCCGTGCCGTTCGAGCAGCAGGTCGGCCAGTGCGGCGGAACGTCGGGTCGGGTCGGTGTCCCGCTCCGGCAGCCGGGACCAGCGCCCGGCCACCGTCGGCGGGCCGCCCCGGGTGGGCAGCGCGACCCGGCCCGGCCGGCGGTAGCGGGTGCGCGGCGCGGCCGGCCGGGACCGGTGCGCCCCGCCGCCGCCGAGCACGGCCCGCAGTGGGGCGAGGGTGTCGTTGGTGAGGTGACCGGCCCAGACCAGGTCCCAGATCACGCCGGTCAGCGCCGCGTCGTCGGTCGCGCCGACCCGGTCGGACAGGGCGCGGAAGAAGAGCGCCTGCCCCTCGGCGAGGGCGTCGAGGACCGCCTCGTGCAGCGGGGTGAGGGTCAGCGCCTCGTCCGGCGGCGGCAGCAGCAGCGGCGCGGTGTCCGCGTACGCGAGGGTGACCCAGCCGTCCCCGCCGGAGATCGCTCCGGAGCCGGCCCAGACCACCTCGCCGCTGGCGCAGAGCTCGTCGAGCTGGGCGGGGGAGTAGTCGGCGACCCGGGCGGGCAGCACCAGCCGTTCCAGCGCGGATGCCGGCACCGCCGCCCCCTGCACCTGTTCGATGGTGGCGGCCAGCGCCTCCACGCCCCGCGCCGACGAGCCGACCTGCTGCCAGCGGGGCAGGAACGCCGCGAGGGCCCGGGGCGGCACCGGCTCGATCTCCCGGCGCAGCGCGGCCAGGCTGCGTCGGCGCAGCAGCCGCAGCACCTCGGCGTCGCACCACTGGGTGCCGACGGTGTCCGGGGCGAACTCCCCGGAGACCACCCGCCCGGTGGCGGCGAGTCGGCGCAGCGCCTGCTCCACCACGAACACCCCGAGCCCGAAGCGGGCGGCGCAGGTCGCCGCCGCGAACGGCCCGTGGGTGCGGGCGTACCGGGCGACCAGGTCGCCGAGCGGGTCGGCCACCGGCGCCAGGTACGCCTCGGCCACCCCGACCGGCAGTGCCACGCCGAGCGCGTCGCGGAGCCGGGCGGCGTCCTCGACGACCACCCAGCGTTCCTCGCCGGCGACCCGGACCCGCAGCACCCGGCGGGCGGCTTCCAGCTCGGTCAGCCAGGGCAGCGGCGCGCCCCGCTCGGCCAGCTCCGCCTCGGCGAGGTCGCCGACCACCCGGAGCAGCTCGACGACGTCCTCCGCGTCGCGGGGGCGGCGCTGCTCGGTGAGCCAGCGCAGTTGCCGTTCGGTCTCGGCGAGCACCGCCGGGTCCAGCAGCTCGCGCAGGTCGACCCGGCCGAGCAGCTCGCCGAGCAGGGCCGAGTCGAGCGCGAGTGCGGCGGCCCGGCGCTCGGCGAGCGGGGCGTCCCCCTCGTAGAGGAAGGCGCCGACGTAGCCGAAGAGCAGGGAGCGGGCGAACGGCGACGGGCGGTCGGTCTCCACCTCGACCAGGCGCACCTTGCGGGCGGTCAGGTCGCGCATCAGCTCCGCCAGGGCCGGCAGGTCGAAGACGTCCTGGAGGCACTCCCGGGCGGCCTCCAGGGTGACCGGGAAGTCGGCGTACTCGCGGGCGACGTCGAGCAGTTGCGCGGCGCGCTGCCGCTGCTGCCAGAGCGGTTGGCGGCGGCGCGGGTCACGACGGGGCAGCAGCAGCGACCGGGCGGCGCACTCGCGGAACCGGGACGCGAAGAGCGCGGAGGTGCCGACCGACTCCTCGACCAGTTGGGCGATCTCGTCGGGCTCGAAGACCACCACGTCGGCGCCGGGCGGCTCCTCGGCGGTGTCGGGCAGCCGCACCACGATGCCGTCGTCCGAAGGCATGACCTGGGCGTCCACCCCGTACCGCTCGGCGAGCCGGCGGCCGATGGCCAGCGCCCAGGGCCCGTTGACCCGGGCGCCGAGCACGCTGTGCACGGCGAGCCGCCAGTCGCCCAGCTCGTCGCGGAACCGTTCGACCACCACCGTGCGGTCGTCCGGCAGCGAGCGGGTCGCGGCCTTCTGCTCGCGCAGGTACGCCATCAGGTTGCCGGCGGCCCAGTCGTCCAGCCCGCCGGCGCGCAGCGCGGCGACCGCCGTCTCGTCGCTCTGCCGCAGCAGGGCCCGCACCCGGGCACCGATGGCGCGACCCAGCTCCACCGGCCGGCCGAGCTGGTCGCCCTTCCAGAACGGCATCCGGGCGGCCTGACCGGGGGCGGGGGAGACCAGCACCCGGTCGGGGGTGATCTCCTCGATCCGCCAGGAGGAGGAGCCGAGCAGGAAGACGTCGCCGACCCGCGACTCGTAGACCATCTCCTCGTCCAGCTCGCCCACCCGGGCGGCGCGTTCCGCGCCGGCCAGGAAGACCCCGAACAGCCCCCGGTCGGGGATGGTGCCGCCGCTGGTCACGGCCAGCCGCTGGGCCCCGGGCCGGCCGGTGAGCACGTCGGCGGCGCGGTCCCAGACCAGCCGGGGGCGCAGCTCGGCGAAGGCGGTGGACGGGTAGCGGCCGGAGAGCATGTCGAGCACGGCGTGCAGCGCGGAGTCGGGCAGCTCGGCGAAGGGGGCGGCCCGGCGGACCAGCACGGCCAGGTCGCCGACCCGCCACGGCTCCAGGGCCACCATCGCGACGACCTGCTGGGCCAGCACGTCGAGCGGGTTACGCGGGTAGTGCAGCTCCTCGATGGCGCCCTCGGCCATCCGCTCGGCGACCACGGTGCAGGAGAGCAGGTCGCCCCGGTGCTTGGGGAAGACCACGCCCCGGGAGACCGCGCCGACCTGGTGCCCGGCCCGGCCGACCCGTTGCAGGCCGGCCGCGACGCTCGGCGGCGCCTCGATCTGCACCACCAGGTCGACCGCGCCCATGTCGATGCCGAGCTCCAGGCTGGAGGTGGCCACCACGGCGGGGAGCTGACCGGACTTGAGCGCCTCCTCGATGTGCTTGCGCTCCTCGCGCGACACGCTGCCGTGGTGGGCACGGGCGATCACCGGCGGCGCGCCGACCGCCCCGCCCGACTGGGCCATCACCTCGGCCGGCGGCCGGTTGGCCCGCAGCGGCCCGACCGGCCCGCCCCACGCCTCGGACCCCGCCTCCGGAGTGCCGTCGGGGATGCTCGCGGCGGCCAGCTCGTCGGCGGCGAGCTCGTTGAGGCGGGCGCAGAGCCGTTCGGCGCTGCGCCGGGAGTTGGTGAACACGATGGTCGACCGGTGCGCCCGGATCAGCGAGAAGACGCGTTCCTCGACGGCCGGCCAGATCGACGCCCGGCGCGGCCCCGGGCCGCCCAGGTCGTCCTCCGGCGGCTCCTGCTCGTCGAGGCGGGTCATGTCCTCCACCGGGACCTGGACGCTCACCTCGATGGTCTTGGTGCTGGCCGGCTGCACCACGTCGACCGGGCGGGCACCGCCGAGGAACCGGGCGCACGCGTCGATCGGGCGGACGGTGGCGGAGAGGCCGATCCGCTGGGCCGGGGTCTCCAACAGCTCGTCGAGGCGTTCCAGGGAGAGCGCCAGGTGCGCGCCGCGCTTGGTGCCGGCGACCGCGTGCACCTCGTCGACGATCACCGTCTCGACGCCGCGCAGCGAATCCCGGGCGGCGGAGGTGAGCAGCAGGAACAGCGACTCCGGCGTGGTGATGAGGATGTCCGGCGGGGTGCGGGCGAAGGCCCGCCGCTCGTCGGCGGGAGTGTCGCCGGTGCGCATCCCGACGGTGATCTCCGGGGGTGCGATGCCGAGTCGGGTGGCCGCCTGGCGGATGCCGGCGAGCGGGGCGCGCAGGTTGCGCTCGACGTCGACCGCGAGCGCCTTGAGCGGGCTGACGTAGAGCACCCGGCAGCGCTGCCGCGCCTCGGCCGGCGGCGGCTCCTTGGCCAGCCGGTCCAGCGACCAGAGGAAGGCGGCGAGGGTCTTGCCGGAACCGGTCGGCGCGACCACCAGCGCGTTGCGCCCGGCGGCCACCGACCGCCAGGCGCCGGTCTGCGCCGGGGTGGGCGCGGCGAAGGCGGCCGTGAACCACTCCCGGGTCGCCGCGCCGAAGCCGGCCATCACCCGCGCGCTGTCGGCCCCGCCCACCTGCTCTGTCACGCCTTCCATCCTGCCCGGTCGGTGTGACATCCGGCCGGCACGCGGACGTGGTCTGTCCGGCTGCGGCTGCTTACGGGTTGGATGAGTGCCTTGCGTGTTACGTCTTAACTAACTGCTTGCTTGTGACGCGCAACATAAAGTAACTTCACTCGCAACGCAGCGTCGGGTGGAGGGGATCGGATGACCGTCGAGGAGCCCGGCTTCGCGCCCGCCACCGACGTGCTCATCCGGAAGGTCGACAGTCACCTCGCGGCCGTCCGGGGCAGTCTGCGCGGCCCCGAGCTGGAGCTCGCCGAGCGGCTCGCCGGTTCCCTGCGCGAGCTGGTCGTCTCCACCGCCCAGGCCAGCGCCGCCGACCGGGGTCAGGTGCGGGCCGCCGTGCACTACTTCGTCCTGCGCCGGGAGAGCCGGGGCAACCTGCTCTCGGTCCGTTCGCTCGCCGCCGCCCAGCGCGTGGTCAACAAGGTGGTCGTCCAGCTCGGCCGCCCCGACCTGCTGGTGGAGACCCGGCGGGACCGGCCGTCCCGGGAGGCCGCCGTGCCGGCCGGCGACGTCGCGCTGCGCTGACCGGCCGAGAGGGTCAGCCGCGCGGCTGAGTCGCTCACGACATCAGCTCGACAGGGGCGGCGGGAGCCTCTGCCACCCTCGCCCTGAGTACGGCGACGGCGGGCGATTTCCGCAAAACGCCCCATCCACCGGCGATCTGGCGTCTGATCGGTGCAGACCGGGACATTCCTCCCGGCGCGCGCCGCCAGCCTCGACCGGGGAGGACGCGTGCTCGTACTGCTGCTCCTCCACCTGGCGGCGGCCCTCGCCGCGCCGCTGCTGGTCCGGCGGTGGGGTCCGCGCGCCTGCTACCCGCTCGCGCTGGCGCCGGCCGCCGCGTTCGGCTGGGCGCTGACCCGTACGCCGACGGTCCGCGACGGCGGCGCGGTCGTCGAGACGTACCACTGGATCGACCAGCTCGACCTCGACGTGGCGCTGCGGCTGACCACGCTCTCCTGGCTGATGACCCTGCTGGTCGGCGGCGTCGGCGCGCTGGTGCTGGTCTACTGCGGCCGGTACTTCGCCCCCGACTCCGCCGGCCTGGTCCGGTTCGTCGGGGTGCTGGTCGCCTTCGCCGGCGCGATGCTCGGCCTGGTCCTCGCCGACGACCTGCTGCTGCTGTACGTCTTCTGGGAGCTGACCACGGTCTTCTCCTACCTGCTGATCGGCCACAGCACCGAGCGGCGGGCCAGCCGCTGGGCGGCCGCCCAGGCGCTGACCGTCACCACCCTGGGCGGCCTGGCCATGCTGGTCGGCTTCCTGATCCTCGGCGAGCACGCCGGCAGCTACCGCTGGTCGGAGATCACCGGCGCGCCGTTGCCCGGCGGGTCCGCGCTGGTCGTCGCGGTACTGCTGATCCTGACCGGCGCGCTCGCCAAGTCGGCGATCGTGCCGTTCAACGCCTGGCTGCCGGTGGCGATGGCCGCACCCACGCCGGTCAGCGCGTACCTGCACGCGGCGGCCATGGTCAAGGCCGGGATCTACCTGATCGGAATGCTCGCCCCGGTGCTGGCCGACGTCGGGCCGTGGCGACCGGTGGTGCTCACCCTCGGCCTGGTCACGATGATCGCCGGCGGCTGGGCGGCGCTGCGGCAGTGCGACCTGAAGCTGCTGCTGGCGTACGGCACGGTCAGCCAGCTCGGGCTGCTGGCGGTGGTGCTCGGCGCCGGCAGCCCGGACGCCGCGCTCGCCGGGGTGGTGATGCTGCTGGCGCACGCCCTGTTCAAGGCGGCGCTCTTCCTCGTCGTCGGCATCATCGACCACGAGGTCGGCACCCGTGACCTGCGGGAGCTGTCCGGCCTGGGGCGACGGACGCCGGTGCTCGCCGCGGTGGCCGCGCTCGCCGCCGCCTCCATGGCGGGCGTGCCGCCGCTGCTCGGCTTCGTCGGCAAGGAGGCGGTCTTCACCGCGCTCGCCGAGCGGCCGGTCGTCCTCGCCGGCCTGGTCGTGGGCACCACCCTCACCGTCGCGTACAGCATCCGGCTCATCTGGGGCGCCTTCGCCACCCGGCCGGACGTCGAGCCGACCGAGCCCGACCCGGTGCCCGTGCCGATGCTGCTGCCGCCGGCCCTGCTCGCCGTGGGCGGGCTCGTCGCCGGTCCCGCCGTGGCCGGGCTGGAGGGGCCGCTGCGCCCGTACGCGGAGCTGTTCGGCGCACCCCACGAGCACCTGGCGCTCTGGCACGGCCTGACCCCCGCGCTCGGCCTGTCGGCGGTGGCGCTGGCCGGCGGCTACCTGCTGCACGCGGTGCGCGGCCCGCTCGCGCCCGCGCTGGCCCGGCTGCGCGCCCCGGTCGGCGGCAACCAGGGGTACGAGTGGGTCACCCACCGCTTCGACCGGCTCGCCATCGAGGTCACCGGCGCCACCCAGCGCGGTTCCCTGCCGCAGTACCTGGGCGCGATGCTGCTCGCCCTGGTGCTGGTGCCCGGCGCGACGCTGCTGGCCGCCCGCCCCTGGCGTGAGCGGATCGCGCTCTGGGACAGCCCGTTGCAGCTGGTGGTCACCCTCGTCGTCGCGGTCGCGGCGCTGCTGGCGGTCCGCGCCCGCCGGCGGCTGACCGCGATGCTGCTGGTCGGGGTGACCGGCTACGGCACCGCGATGCTCTTCGTGCTCTACGGCGCGCCCGACCTGGCGCTGACCCAGTTCCTGGTGGAGACGGCGACCATCGCCGTCTTCGTGCTGGTGCTGCGCCGGTTGCCGGAACGCTTCTCCGCCCGCCCGCTGCGCCGCAGCCGGTGGGCACGGCGGCTGGTCGGCGTCGGCGTCGGAGTGGTCCTCGCCGGCCTCGCCCTGGTCGCTGCCGGCTCCCGGACCGCCGCGCCGATCTCGCTGGCCTTCCCCGACCTCGCCGTGGTCGAGGGGTACGGCCGCAACGTGGTCAACGTGACCCTGGTGGACATCCGGGCCTGGGACACCATGGGCGAGCTCGCGGTGCTGGTGGTGGCGGCGACCGGGGTGGCCAGCCTGATCTTCGAGCGGTCCCGCACCGGCCCTCGACCGCGCCGGGGCGAACCGTCGCGGGCACCCCGGCGGGACACCGGGCCGGTCTGGCTCAGCGGTGGCCCGACCCTGCAGGAGCGGCGCCGCTCGATCGTCTTCGAGGTGGTCACCCGGCTGATCTTCCACACCATGGTGCTCTTCTCGTTCTTCCTGCTCTTCTCCGGCCACAACGCCCCCGGCGGCGGTTTCGCCGGCGGCCTGGTGGCGAGCCTCGCGCTGACCCTGCGCTACCTCGCCGGCGGCCGGTACGAGCTGGCCGAGGGCGCCCCGGTCGGCGCGGGGACGGTGCTCGGCGCCGGGCTGGCGATCTCCGTCGGTGGCGGCGTGGTGTCCCTGCTGACCACCGGCGACGTGCTGGCGAGCGCCAAGGTGAACCTGCCGCTGCCCTGGCTGGGCGAGCCGTACCTGGTCACCTCGCTCTTCTTCGACGTCGGTGTCTACCTGGTCGTGGTCGGGCTGGTGCTGGACATCCTGCGCAGCCTCGGCGCCGAGGTGGACCGGCACATCGAGGCGGCCGGCAGGTCCGAGCGAGGGCTCGTCGTCGAGCGGGAGGGGGAGTCGGGGTGAGGCAGGGCGGCGCGGGGCCGACCCTGGTGCTGGTGCTCGCCGTCGGCGTGCTCGCGGCCACCGGGGTGACCCTGCTGCTGGAGCGCAGCCTGACCCGGATCCTGCTCGGCGTCATCCTGCTCGGCAACGGGGTGAACCTGCTCATCCTGCTCGGCGGCCGGTCCGGCGCGGCACCGGTGGTCGGCACCGCCGAGGTGGCGGAGTTCAGCGACCCGCTGGTCCAGGCCATGGTGCTCACCGCCATCGTGATCACCTTCGGACTGACCGCGTTCCTCGCGGCGGTCGCCTACCGCAGCTGGTATCTCGGCGGCGACGACGAGGTGCAGGACGACCTGGAGGACCGCCAGATCATGCAGCTCGCCGAGCGCAACGAGGCGCTCGACGGCGACCTCGGCGGGGAGGGGCCGGACGACGACCCGGAGCAGGTGGACCCGGAGCCCGCCCGGCGTCGGCTGCGCCGACGGGGTGGGCGGCAGTGAACCGGCTCCTGCCGCTGCCGGTGGTGGTGCCGCTGCTCGGCGCCGCGCTGACCCTGATCCTGGCCAACCTGCCCCGGCTGCAGCGCACGGTCAGCGTGGTCGCGCTCACCGGCAACCTGGTCGTGGCGGTGGCGCTGCTGGTGCAGGCGTACCGGCACGGGCCGGTGGTGACGCAGGTGGGCGGGTGGCCGGCACCGGTGGGGATCGTGCTGGTCGCCGACCAGTTGGCCGCGCTGATGCTGGTGGTCTCGTCGGCGGTCACCCTCTGCGTGCTGATCTACTCCATCGGCCAGGGCCGGAGCGAGACCAGCGAATCCGCGCCGGTGAGCATCTACCACCCGACCTACCTGGTGCTGACCGCCGGCATCACCAACGCCTTCCTCGCCGGGGACCTGTTCAACCTCTTCGTC
Source organism: Micromonospora sp. CPCC 206171 (assembly GCF_036906755.1). Lineage (NCBI taxonomy): Bacteria > Bacillati > Actinomycetota > Actinomycetes > Micromonosporales > Micromonosporaceae > Micromonospora > Micromonospora sp. CPCC 206171. Next base: position 570,346 of record NZ_JBAKHT010000001.1, read on the forward strand.
GGCTTCGAGATGCTGCTGGCGGCCAGCTTCGTGCTGATCACGCTGGGCGGCACCGAGGTCCGGATCCGCACCGGCTCGATCTACGTCGTCGTCGGCATCCTCTCCTCGATGATCTTCCTGGTCGCGGTCAGCCTGGTGTACGCCGCCACCGGCACCCTCAACCTGGCCCAGCTCGCCACCCGCCTCGACGCGCTGCCGGACGGCGTACGGCTGGGGTTGCAGCTGATGCTGCTGCTCGCCTTCGGCATCAAGGCGGCGGTCTTTCCCGTCTCCGCCTGGCTGCCGGACAGCTACCCCACCGCGCCGGCCCCGGTGACCGCGGTCTTCGCCGGCCTGCTCACCAAGGTCGGCGTCTACGCGATCATCCGGACCGAGACGCTGCTCTTCCCCGGCGGGCAGGTCTCCGACCTGCTCATGGCGGTGGCCGGGCTGACCATGGTGGTCGGCGTGCTCGGCGCGGTGGCGCAGTCGGACATGAAGCGGCTCTTCTCGTTCACGCTGGTCAGCCACATCGGCTACATGATCTACGGGGTGGCGCTGAGCACCGCCGCCGCGCTCTCCGGCGCGATCTTCTACGTGGTGCACCACATCACCATCCAGACCACGCTCTTCCTCGTCGCCGGGCTGGTCGAGGAGCGCGCCGGCAGCACCGACCTGCGCCGGCTCGGCGGCCTGGCCCGGATCGCCCCGCTGCTGGCGGTGCTCTTCTTCGTCCCGGCGATGAACCTCGCCGGCATCCCGCCCTTCTCCGGCTTCCTCGGCAAGGTCGGCCTGCTCCAGGCCGGCGTGGCGGTCGGCGGGCCGCTGCCCTGGGTGCTGGTCGCCGCCGGCGCGGCGACCAGCCTGCTCACCCTCTACGCCGCCTCGCGGGTGTGGAACATCGCGTTCTGGCGGGCCCCCCGGCTGGCCACCGACGAACCGGTGGTCCGGCTGCCGCAGCTGATGGTGGGCGCCACCGCCGCCCTGGTGGTGCTGGGCCTGTCGTTCACGCTCGCCGCCGGTCCGCTGTTCCGCGTCACCGCCGACGCCGCGGCCGACCTGCGGCAGCGCACCCCGTACGTGCGGGCCGTGCTGCCCGGCGGTGCCCCGTGACCACCCCGGACACCGCCGGGTCGCCGCCCACAGGGCGCGCCGGCCGCCGCCGCGACCAGGCCATCGCCCTGGGCTGGCTGATCGCGGTCTGGAACCTGCTCTGGGGCGAGATCTCCTGGGGCAACCTGCTCGGCGGGGCGCTGGTCGGCGTCGCGGTGCTGCTGTTCTTCCCGCTGCCGCCGGTCTCCTTCGGCGGCCGGCTGCGGCCCCGGGCGCTGCTGGTGCTGCTGGCGAGGTTCGTCGTCGAGCTGGTCGACGCCAGCGTGCACGTCGCCGCGATCGCCGTCCGCCCCGGCTACCGGCCGCGCGGGGCGATCATCGGCGTACGCCTGCGGGTGCGCACCGACCTCAACCTGGCGCTCACCGCCGAGCTGCTCTCGCTGGTCCCCGGCACCCTGATCCTCGAGGTCGACCGCGACGCGGGCGTCCTCTACGTGCACGTCCTGGACGTCCGGCGTCCGGAGGACCTGTCCGACAGCCGGGACCGGGTCCTCGCCGTCGAGGAACGCGTCGTCCGGGCGGTCGGCTCCGACGCCGAGGTGCGCCTGCTCGCCACCGATCCCGTCGACCGGAGGTCCACATGACCGTCGTCCTCACCGTCGTCCTGACCGTGCTGCTCTCGGTCACCGCGCTGCTGGCGCTGGCCCGGATCTACCGGGGCCCGTCGCTGCTGGACCGGGTGATCGCCGCCGACCTGCTGCTCGCCATCATGCTCGGCGCGGTGGGGGCGGAGGCCGCGGTCAACCGGCACGGCACCACCCTGCCGGTGCTGGTGGTGCTCTCGCTGCTCGGGTTCGTCGGCTCGGTGGCTCTGGTCCGCTTCGCCGTCCGGGAGCAGGCGTGACCCGCCATGCCCCGGCCCGGGTGCCCGCAGTCGTGGCCGGGCCCGGTGCGGTGCCGCGACGCCGCACCGGAGGTGGCCCGGTGAGCGCGAGGAGTGCAGCGCAGCGGAGCCCCGCCGTCGCGAGCGAGGAGGTGGCCCGATGAGTGCGGGTACGGTCGCCGACTGGCTGGGAGCGGTCGCCCTGGTGGCGGGGGCGCTGCTCAGCCTCGCCGCCGGGATCGGGGTGCTGCGCTTCCCGGACGTGCTGGACCGGATGCACGCCGCCACCAAGCCGCAGGTGCTCGGGGCGCTGCTCCTGCTGCTCGGGCTGGCGCTGCGGCTGCGCAGTCCCGCCGACCTCGGCATGATCGCGCTGGTCGCCGTCTTCCAACTGACCACCGCGCCGGTGACCGCACAGATGATCGGGCGGGCCGCGTACCGGTCGGGGCGGGTGGACCGGACCCTGCTGGACCGGGATGAACTCGCCGAGCACCGGAAATAGGGGATGAGCGGCGGCTTTGTCCCCACCTTCAGCGGGCTTTCAGCGACCGCGGATAGAATTGGCGCATGATCGACTCCTCTGCCCAGGAGGGCAGCAGTAGCCAGCCGGGTCGTGCCCGGCATCCCATCGCCCCGACGTCCCCGGGAGCCCTGAGCGACCCGTGTTGATCGTCGTCGGTCTCGTACTCATCATCGTTCTCACCGCCGCCACCGGCTACTTCGTGGCCCAGGAGTTCGGCTACGTCGCCGTGGACCGCGGCCGGCTCAAGCAACAGGCCGAGGAGGGCGACCAGGCGGCCGCCCGGGCCCTGGAGGTCACCGGCCGGCTGTCGTTCATGCTCTCCGGCGCCCAACTCGGCATCACCGTGACCGCCCTGCTGGTCGGTTACGTCGCCGAGCCGTACCTGGGTGCCGGGCTGGCCGAACTGCTCGGCGGCGCCGGTGTCTCCACCGCGGTCAGCCTCCCGCTGTCGGTGGTGCTGGCCCTGCTCATCGCCACCGTGGTGCAGATGGTCCTCGGTGAACTCGCCCCGAAGAACCTGGCCATCGCCCGCGCCGAGCCGCTGGCCCGGGCGCTGAGCCGCTCCACCCTGATGTACCTGAAGGTCGCCGGCCCGCTGATCACGCTCTTCGACCGGGCGGCGGTGCGGCTGCTGCGCCGGGTCGGCATCGAGCCGATCGAGGAGCTGCCCAGCGGCGCCACCCCGGAGGACCTGGAGCAGATCATCGCCGAGTCCCGGGAGGAGGGGCACCTCGACGCCGAGATGTCCGACCTGCTCGACCGGGGCCTCGACTTCCGCGAGCTGACCGCCGGGGAGGCCATGGTGCCCCGGGTCGACGTGCACACCGTACGGGCGCACGAGCCGGTCAGTCGGGTCGTCGAGCTGCTCGACACCGGCCACTCCCGCTTCCCGGTGCGCGGCGCCGAGGGCGTGGACGACCTGGTCGGCGTGGTCGGCATCGCCGACGTGCTCGGCGTACCCCCGGCGCGGCGCGCCACCACCCCGGTCAGCGCGGTGGCCGTACCCCCGTTGCTGGTGCCCGAGACGCTGCCGCTGCCGACGGTGCTGGACCGGCTGCGGTCCGGGCACCGGCAGCTGGCCTGCGTGGTCGACGAGTACGGCGGCTTCGCCGGCGTGATCACGCTGGAGGACATCGCCGAGGAACTGGTCGGCCCGATCCGCGACGAGGACGACCCGCCGGAGCGCGCCCCCGCCCGGCAGGCGGACGGCTCCTGGGTGGTGCCGGCCCGCTGGCGGATCGACGAGGTCGCGGACAGCACCGGCATCGCGCTGCCCGAGGCCCCCGAGTACGACACCCTCTCCGGGCTGGTCATGCGGGAGCTGGGCCGGGTGCCCGAGGTGGGTGACCGGCTGGAGATCAGCCTGCTCGCCGACGGCGAGGAGCCGCGCGAGCGCGCCCTGGTCGAGGTGCTCGTGGTGGACCGGCACGTGGCCGACTCGGTGCGGCTGCGGATGGCCGGCGAGGCGCCCGGCGGGGAGGTGGCGGCATGAGCCCCGGCGTCGCACTGCTGGTCTCGGCGCTGCTGCTGGCGCTCAACGGCTTCTTCGTGGCCGCCGAGTTCGCCCTGGTGGCGAGCAAGCGCTACCGCCTGGAACAGGGGGCCGCCGGTGGCGGCCGGGCGGCCCGGGCCGCCCTGGACGGCGTCCGCGAACTGTCGCTGATGCTGGCCGGCGCGCAGCTTGGCATCACGCTGTGCACCCTGGGGCTCGGCGCGCTCGCCGAGCCGGCGATCGAACACCTGCTCAGCCCGCTGCTGCACACGGTGGGGCTGCCCGACGCGGCCAGCCACGCCGTCGCGCTGGTCTTCGCGTTGGCGCTGGTGACCTTCCTGCACCTGGTCGTCGGGGAGATGGCCCCGAAGTCGTGGGCGATCACCGACGCCGAGCGGTCCGCGCTGCTGCTGGCGCTGCCGTTCCGGGCCTTCGCCCGGGTGGCCCGGCCGGTGCTGTCGGCGCTCAACGCGTTGGCCAACGTGGTGCTGCGGCTGTTCGGCGTGCAGCAGCAGGACCAGCTCGCGCAGGTGCACGGCCCGGACGAGCTGCGCATCCTGCTGGAGCAGTCCCGCGAGCACGGGCTGCTCGGCGCCGAACAGCACCACCTGCTGACCAGCATGCTGGAGTTGCAGGGCACCACCGTCCGCGACGTGATGGAGCCGTTCGACGAGATCGTCACGGTCCGCCGCGACGACACCGCGGACCGGATCGAGCAGGTCAGCCGGGACAGCGGCCGGTCCCGACTCGCCGTGCTGGACCCGGGCGGCGAGGTCTGCGGTCTGGTCCACGTGCGGGAGGCGGTGCGGGCGGTCACCACCGGCCGGCCGGCGACGGCGGGCGAGCTGATGACCCGGGCGTTCACCCTGCCGGCGACCTCCTCGGTCACCGAGGCGGTGGCCGCGATGCGCGCCGACCAGGCCCAGCTAGCGCTGGTCCGCAACGGCGGGGGCCCGACCCGCCCGATCGGCTTCGTGGCCCTCGAAGACCTCTTGGAGGAGGTCATCGGCGAGTTCGACGACGAGACCGACCCGGTCCCGCGCGGCCGACGCCTCCGCTGACGCCCCACCCACCCACCCACCCACCCGGCCGCCGGCGTCCCCGTGACCCGGCGTCCGGCCTCGTCCCCACCCCCCCTTTCCACCCGCCCCCGCCCCCGCCCCGGCCCCCTCAAGATCCGCGCACTTTCTGAGAAAGCGTGGCCATCGGGCGGGAAATGGCCACTCTTTCCCTGAAAGTGCGCCCCGGACCGCCGCGAAGTGCGCGGCGGGCCGCCGCGGGGGCGGGGAGTGTCGGGGCGCGGGGGGTGGGAAAGCCCGGGCGAGGCCAGGCCAGGGGCGAGGGGAGCGCGGGCGTGCGGCTGACCGGGGTGGCACGGGAGTCCGGGTGGACCGGGCTCTCGGTGAGCACCACGCTGACCGATCCGAGCACCCGGCCGGGGCTGCGGTTGCCGGGGCGGGTGACGCTCGCCGCCGGGCCGGACGACGTGCCGATCCGGCACGTACGGCTGGGCCTGGTCGCCACCGCGGAATCGGACGATCCGCGCAGTCCACGGCGACTGGTGCAGTACCACCAGGTACCCATCGGCGGCCGGTTCGTGGTGCCGGCGGGGCGACGCCGGGCGATCGACTTCGCCCTGCCGCTGCCCTGGGAGACCCCGGTGACGATCTTCGGTGGGGTGCCGCTGATGAGCATGCGCACCGGGCTGCGGACCGAGGTGTCGGTCGATCCCGAGCTGGACCAGGGGGCGATGGTGCCGGTCTTCGTCCATCCGCTCCCCACCCAGCAGCACATCCTCGCCGCACTGGACACGCTCGGCTTCCTGATCCGGCAGGCCGGCCTGTCGCACGGCCGCCTGCCCGGCGTCGAGCAGGCGCTGCCGGTGCACCAGCGCCTCGGCTACTGGGTGGGACCGCTCTACGCCGGGCCGATCACCGAGCTGGAGGTGATCTTCGTGGCGAACTCGGCCGGCCTGGAGGTGGTCCTCTGGCTGGACCGCCGGCTGTCGCTGACCGGGATCAGCCACCAGAGCATCAGCCGTTTCCGGATCTGGCACACCGGTGCCGATCAGCGGGACTGGGTGACCGTCGTGGACGGCTGGCTGCGCGCGGCGATCAACCGGCACGCGGCGGCCGCCTCGCATGCCGACTGGTCCGCCAAGATCACTGAGTCCGCCCACGTCAGCCGCCATCCCGATGAACCGGTCGCGCCCGGCTACGGCCTCGGCGGCACCGCCGGGGGCGGGGGCATCGGCGGCGGTGGCGGCGACGGCACCTGATCGCCCCGCGCCGGCGCCGACCGGGGCGGGAGCGGCGGCAGCTGATCGCCAGACCCCGGCGGTGGCGACGGCAACCGGGGCGCCGCCCGGGCGGTGTCAGACCGAGGCGGTGGCGAGCTTGAGGCTGAAGCCGAGGAAGAGCACCGCGACGCCGGTGGTGGCGCTCGCGGCCAGCCGCCGGCGGCGCCGGAACTGCGCGGCCAGGAAGGTGCCCATGAAGATCAACGCGGTCAGGTAGAGCGCGCTGGTGACCTGGGCGATCAGCCCGAGCAGCAGGAACGACAGCGCCGGCCAGGCGTACCCGGGGTCGACGAACTGGATGAAGAACGAGATGAAGAAGAGGATCGCCTTCGGGTTGAGCAGGCTGATCACCAGCGCCTTGCGGAACGGGCTGCGCATCGCCGCCGGCTCCGCGGCGTCGATCAGCCGCGGCGCCGACGGGTCGTTGCGGTCGCGCCAGCGCCGCCAGGCCCCGCGCAGCATCGTCAGCCCGACATAGCCGAGGTACGCCGCACCCGCGTACTTGATCACCAGGAAGAGCGGCGGGTACGCCTTGAGCAGCGACGCCACCCCGGCGGCGGAGAGGAACATCAGCACCCCGTCGCCGACGAACACCCCGCCCGCCGCCCGGTAGCCGGCTCCCACACCCCGCTTGGCGGCGGTGGAGAGCACGAAGAGCGAGTTCGGCCCCGGCAGCAGAATGATCGCCACGGTCCCCAGCACGTACGTCCAGATGTCGGTGATGCCCAGCACGCCCGCCATCATCACGCCACGGGTGCCGTACGGCGAAGTCTTTCCCGGAGCCTGGCCTGTGCGTTCGGCCACTCGTCGACGGTCATCGCGTACTGGACGGTGTCCCGCCAGGAACCGTCCGGGCGCTGCCGGTGCATCCGCAGCACGCCCTCCCGGGTGGCGCCCAGGCGCTCGATCGCCGCCTGCGAGCGGGTGTTGCGGATGTCGGTGTGCCAGGCCACCCGGACGGCGCCGAGCTCGTCGAAGGCGCGGCCGAGCAGCAGCAGCTTGGCCTCGGTGTTGATCCCGCTGCGCCACCAGGGCCGGCCGAGCCAGGTGTGGCCGATGGCGACCGCCCGCCGCTCGGGGTCGATGTCGTAGTACGAGGTGGTGCCGACCACCGCGCCCGTCCGCGCGCAGCGCTGCACCCAGGGCACCCGTTCGCCCCGGTGCCCGGCCGCCAGCGCGCCCGCGACGATCTCCCTCATGGTGGCCGGGTCGGTCGGCAGCAGGTGGGTCAGGTGCGCCCAGACCTCCGGTTCGGCGGTGGCGGTGAAGAGCTCGTCGGCGTGGGCCAGGTCCAGCGGCTCCAGCAGCACGTGCTCGCCCCGCAGGGTCGCCGCCTCCCGCCACGGCGAACCGGCGGTCCGCAGTCCCGCCGGCACCGGTGCGGTGACGCCCGCGTCCGGTTCCGGCAGCCCGGCGGTCAGCCGCAGCGGCACCACCCCGGCCCAGTACGGCAGGTCGAGGTCGGCGGGGTCGTCGCGGACCCCACCGGTGCGGGAACGCAGCGACACCTCGCGCAGCGGCAGCGCCAGCACGGCCGTCTCGGCCAGCTCCCGGCGGCTCGGCGGGCGGCTGTCCGCGCTGCGACCGGCGGCGACCTTCTCCACCAGGGCGGTCAGCATCCGTGACTTCTCGGCGTCGTCGGTGACCAGGTGGGCGGTGCCGTGCGCGACCACCGACCGGTAGTTGGCGCTGTGGTGGAACTGTGAGCGGGCGTAGACCAGCCCGTCGAGCAGGGTGACGGTGACGCAGATCCGCAGCCCGCCGTCACCGCGGGCGGCGAGCAGCGGCCGGCTGCCGGTGGAGCCGTGCAGGTAGAGGGTGTCGCCGATGCGCACGTGCAGGGTGGGCAGCAGCCGGGGCTCGCCGTCGACGGTGAACCCGAGCACGCAGTGGTACGCCTCGTCGAGCACCGCGTGCACGGCGGCCGGGTCGTAGCTCATCCGGTCGCGGGAGCGGCTGGCCGTGGTGCGCGGGGTCGGGGCGTACATGCGACATCCCACCTTTGTTCTAGTACAATTCTGCGACTGTGGCAGTACGTTATCAGATCAGTGGCAGCACGTCGGCCGCCATTTCGGCGAGCGTGGAAAGCGGCATTCGGGCCGACGCGCTGGCCCCGGGCAGTCCGCTGCCCGCCGTCCGGGCGCTTGCCGACGAGCTGGGGGTCAGCCCGGCCACCGTCGCCCGGGCCTATCAGGAGCTGCGCCGGCGGGGCCTGGTCGTCACCGCCGGCCGGCACGGCACCCGGGTGCGCCCCCGGCCCCCGGTCGCCGGTGGGCGCGCCGCGCTGCACCCGCCGCCCGCCCCCGGCACCCGCGACCTCTCCCAGGGGTACCCCGACCCCCGGCTGCTGCCCCCGCTCGGCCCGCACCTGGCCGCGCTGGCCGCCGAGATCGGCCCACCCGTCGGGTACGCCTCGACCGCCCTGCTCCCCGCGTTCGCCGAGGCGGCCCGGGGCCGGCTCGCCGCCGACGGCGTGCCGGCCGAGGAGATCACCGTGACCGGGGGCGCGCTGGACGGCATCGAGCGTCTGCTCGCCGCGCACCTGCGGCCCGGTGACGCGGTGGCGGTGGAGGACCCGGGCTGGGCCAACCTGCTCGACCTGGTCGCCGCGCTCGGGCTGCGGCCGATCGGCGTACCGGTGGACGACGACGGGCCCACCGAGGCCGGCGTGCGCGACGCCCTGGCCCTCGGCGCCCGGGCGCTGGTGGTGACCAGCCGCGCGCAGAACCCGACCGGTGCCGCGGTCTCCGCCGAGCGGGCCGGGGCCCTGTGGGAGTTGCTCGCCGGCCGCCCCGACCTGCTGCTGATCGAGGACGACCATGCCGCCGAGCTGGCCCGGGTGCCGCTGCACCCGCTCGCCGGGGCCACCCCGGCGTGGGCCTTCGTCCGCTCGGTGAGCAAGCCGTTCGGGCCCGACCTGCGGCTGGCGGTGCTGGCCGGCGACGAGGCCACCGTGTCCCGGGTCGCCGGCCGTGCCCGCGTCGGCGCCGGCTGGGTCTCCACCGTGCTGCAACGGCTCGTGCTGTCGCTCTGGCGCGACCCGGCCACCGCGGAGCTGGTCCGCCGCTCCGGCGAGGAGTACGAGCGGCGACGGACCGGGCTGCTGGCGGCGCTCGCCGCCCGGGGCCTGGCCGGGCGCGGTCGCAGCGGCATCAACATCTGGCTGCCGGTGCCGGACGAGACCAGTGCGGTCACCGCCCTGCGCGACGCCGGGTGGTCGGTGGCGCCCGGCGCGCTCTACCGGATCGGTGCCGAGCCCGGCATCCGGATCACCGTCAGCGCGCTCGACGACGCCGACCTGGTGCCGGTCGCCGACGCCGTCGCGCGGGCGCTCCGGCCGGCCCCGCCGGGCCGGTTCACCGCGTGATCCGGCTGGGCCTCCCGCGCATGGGCGACCTTCCGGAGGGTAAGCGCGCGGCCGGGAGGTGACCGGTCATGGCTGGACCCAGGTCGAGGACGGGGCTCTGGATCGCCATCGCCATCGCGGTGATCGTGGTCGTTATCCTGATCGCGATGGCCATGGGCGGCGGTGGCGACGGTGGCGGGGGTTACTGACGCGCGCCGGCGCGGCCGCGCCATACCCGGCGTCGCCAGCGAATCCGGTATATAAAGTTCGCCATGGCCGACACCGACGCCGCGCCCGGTGCGCAGCAGTTCATCCCGCCGCAGGCCGACACCCTCGACGAGCTGCGCGCCGCGGCCGCCGGTTGCCGGGGCTGCGAGCTGTACCGCGACGCCTCGCAGACGGTCTTCGGCCGGGGTGACGAGAGCGCCCGGGTGGTCCTGGTCGGCGAGCAGCCCGGCGACATGGAAGATCAGAAAGGACTGCCCTTCGTCGGCCCGGCCGGCCGGCTGCTGCGGCGGGCGGTCGACGACGCCGGAATCGACCCGAAGCACATCTACTTGACGAATGCCGTAAAGCACTTCCGCTTCGAGCTGCGCGGGAAGCGGCGTATCCACCAGACGCCGGACCGGGTGCACATCACCGCCTGCCGGCCGTGGCTGGTCGCGGAGTTCTCCCGGTTGCGTCCGGACCTGGTGGTGGTGCTCGGCGCGACCGCCGCCAAGGCCCTGCTGGGCCCGACCTTCCGGGTGACCAAGCAGCGTGGCGAGCTGCTGCCGTGGCCGGCCGCCGCGCAACGCCCGGAGGACTTCGTCCGGGTCCCGGTGGACAGCGCCGGCAAGGTGGCCGACGCGCCGGCCGCGCAGCTGCTGGCCACCATCCACCCGTCCGCCGTGCTGCGCGCCGACGACCAGGACGCCGCGTACGCGGGGCTGGTGCAGGACCTGACGGTCGGCGCCCGCGCGCTGGCCGGGTAGCGACCCGGGTCCGCCGCCGTCTTCGGGCTCGTCCTCGCCGTCGTGCTTGTGCTCGCCGCCCGCACCCTGACCCGGGCACGCCGCTGACAACGCCGGCCACCGCCCCCTGGGCAGCGCGGGTGAGCGGTGCCACACTGGCCGCCATGGAGCAGCATCTGTACGAACCGGTCCACGAGGAGTTCCGCGACCTGTGCCGGGAGTTCCTGGCCCGCGAGGCGGTGCCGCACCACCCCCGGTGGGAGGCCGACGGCATCGTCGACCGCGAGGTGTGGCGCAAGGCCGGCGCGGCCGGACTGCTCGGCATGGACGTCGACACCGACCACGGCGGCGGCGGGCAGCGCGACTTCCGGTTCAACGCGGTGCTGGACGAGGAGATCGTCGCGTCGGGCTGCTCGGGGCTCGGCTTCGGCCTGCACAACGACGTGGTGGCGCCGTACCTGACCGAGCTGACCACCGACGAGCAGCGCAAGCGCTGGCTGCCCGGGTTCTGCTCCGGTGACCTGGTCACCGCGATCGCGATGAGCGAGCCGGGCGCGGGCAGCGACCTGGCGGGGATCCGCACCAGCGCGGTCCGCGGCGGCGACGGGTGGGTGCTCAACGGCCAGAAGACGTTCATCACCAACGGCGAGATGGCCGACCTGGTGATCGTGGTGGTGCGTACCGCGCCGGACCAGGGCGCGCACGGGGTCAGCCTGGTCGCGGTGGAGACCGGTACCCCCGGCTTCACCCGGGGCCGGCGGCTGGCGAAGGTGGGCCTGAAGGCCAACGACACCGCCGAGCTCTTCTTCGACGACTGCCGGGTGCCGGCGGAGAACCTGATCGGCACCGAGAACCACGGCTTCTACCACCTGATGGCCAACCTGCCCCGGGAGCGGCTCAGCATCGCCGTCGCGGCGGTGGCGGCGGCGGAGAAGCTGCTCGCGGTGACCCTCGACTACGCCCGTTCGCGGGAGGCGTTCGGCCGGCCGATCGGCAGGTTCCAGCACAACCGGTTCCTGCTGGCGGAGCTGGACACCGAGGTCACCATCGCGCGTACCTTCGTCAACCACTGCGTGGCCGAGTTCAACGCCGGCCGGCTCTCGGTCACCGACGCCGCGAAGGCCAAGTGGTGGACCACGGAGCTGCAGAACAAGGTCGCCGACCGCTGCGTGCAGCTGCACGGCGGCTACGGGTTCATGCTGGAGTACCCGGTGGCGAAGGCCTGGCTGGACGGGCGGGTGCAGACCATCTACGGCGGCACCACGGAGATCATGAAGGAGATCATCGGGCGCGGGCTCGGCCTTTAGCGAAACCGGGTCCCCGGGGGCGGGGCCGGTTTGCAAGGATGGGGCCGCGTCTGAGCCCTTACCGAGGAGGCCGCATGGCCACCGACCTGACCACGCCGGCCCGTACCCGGCCGGACGTCGCGCCGATTCAGCGACGGACCCTGCGCCTGCTGTTCACCACCCAGATCATCGGCGGGATCGGCGTCACCATCGGCATCTCGGTGGGGGCGCTGCTCGCCGCCCGGGTCGCCGGGACCGCCGTCGCCGGCCTGGCGCAGAGCGCCGCCGTGGTCGGCGGGGCGCTGCTCGCCGTCCCGGTCACCCGGATCATGAACGGGCACGGCCGGCGACCCGGGCTGGCCGTCGCCTACCTGTCCGGCGCCGTCGGCGCCGTGCTGGTGGTGCTCGCCACGGTCACCCGCTCCGTACCGCTGCTCTTCCTCGGCATGCTGCTCTTCGGTGGCGGCACCGCGGCGAACCTCCAGGCCCGCTACGCCGCGGTGGACCTCGCCGAGCCGGCCCGCCGGGGCCGCCAGTTGTCGCTGATCGTCTGGGCCACCACCATCGGCGCGGTGGCCGCGCCGAACTTCGCCGCGCTGGCCGACCGCACCACCAGCGGGTGGGGGCTGCCACCGCTGGCCGGTCCGTTCGCGTTCAGCGCCGCCGCGTTCGTGCTCGCCGCCGTCGTACTCCTGGTGCTGCTGCGGCCCGACCCGCTGCTCACCGCGCGCCGGCTGGCGGCGGCCGACGCCCCGGTGGCGGCCGCCGCCGCGGACGTCACCCCGCCGGCCGAGGCCGTCGCCGCGCCGGCGGCGACCGCCCGGCGCGGTGCGGGGATGCGCGCGGCCTGGCAGGTGGTACGCGCCCGCCCGGCGGCCCGGCTCGGCATCGCGGCGGTGGCGGTCGGCCACGTGGTGATGGTCGCGGTGATGTCGATGACCCCGGTACGCCTCGGCGAGTCGCACGGCGACGCCGACGTGCTGCGGGTGGTCGGCATCGTGCTGAGCCTGCACATCGCCGGCATGTACGCGCTCAGCCCGCTGGTGGGCTGGCTCACCGACCGGCTGGGGCGGCGCGCGGTCGTCCTCGGCGGCGTCGGGCTGCTGCTGGCCGCGTGCGCGGTCGCCGGCACCGCCGGGCACCACACGCCCCGGCTCTCGGTCGGGCTGGCCCTGCTCGGGCTGGGCTGGTCCGGCACCATGGTGGCCGGCTCCACCCTGCTGTCGGAGTCGGTGCCGGCCGCGGTCCGGCCGAGCGTGCAGGGTTTCTCCGACCTGACGATGGGGCTGGCCGGCGCCGGTGCCGCCGCCCTGAGCGGGTTTGTCATGCGGGCGGCGGGTTATCCGGTGCTGACCCTGCTGGCGGCGATCGCGGTGGTGCCCCTGGTGGCGCTAGCGTTGCGTCCGGTGCCGGTGGGGGCACCGGACGAGGAGGACTGATCACGTGCGGCTGACCGACTTCTGGGCCCGGCTGGACGAGGCCTTCGGGCCGGGCTACGCGGCCAGCATCGCCCGCGACCAGGTGTTGTCCCAGCTGGGCGGGCGGACCATCGAGCAGGCGCTCGCCTCGGGTGAGCAGACCCACGTGGTGTGGCGGGCCGTGGTCGCCGCCTACCCCGACCGGGTGCCCGCCCGGCTACGCTGAGCGGCGCTTTCGTCACTTCCGCGTGTCGCTTGCCGACTCGTACACCTGTTCGGCTATTGTCCACAGCGGGGTGCTCGTCCACAGCTCACGGCCCGTCGGCTGGTTTTCTGTCGGACCCAGCGCCTAGCGTGTCCCGCGTGACGCGAAGCTCAGGAAAGACGCCGGCGAAGGCAGGGGTGGCAAACATGGCCGCAGGGCCCGATCGGGAGAAGGCACTAGACCTTGCTCTCGCTCAGATCGACAAGCAGTTCGGCAAGGGTTCGGTGATGCGGCTGGGGGAGCGGCCGGTCGTCCAGACCTCGGTGATCCCGACCGGCTCGATCGCGCTCGACGTGGCGCTCGGCGTGGGCGGTCTGCCCCGCGGCCGGGTCGTCGAGATCTACGGTCCCGAGTCCAGCGGTAAGACCACGGTCGCCCTGCACGCGGTGGCCAACGCCCAGCGGGCCGGCGGCATCGCCGCCTTCGTCGACGCCGAGCACGCGCTCGACCCGGATTACGCGAAGGCCCTCGGCGTCGACACCGACGCCCTGCTGGTCTCCCAGCCGGACACCGGCGAGCAGGCGCTGGAGATCGTGGACATGCTGGTCCGCTCCGGCGCGATCGACATCATCGTGATCGACTCGGTGGCGGCCCTGGTGCCGCGCGCCGAGATCGAGGGTGAGATGGGCGACAGCCACGTGGGTCTGCAGGCCCGGCTGATGAGCCAGGCGCTGCGGAAGATCACCGGTGTGCTCAACAACACCGGCACCACGGCGATCTTCATCAACCAGCTCCGCGAGAAGATCGGCGTGATGTTCGGCAGCCCGGAGACCACCACCGGTGGTCGGGCGCTGAAGTTCTACGCCTCGGTCCGACTTGACGTGCGCCGCATCGAGAGCCTGAAGGACGGCACCGACGTGGTCGGTAACCGGACCCGGGTCAAGGTCGTGAAGAACAAGGTCGCCGCGCCGTTCAAGCAGGCCGAGTTCGACATCATGTACGGCAAGGGCATCTCCCGCGAGGGCTCGCTGATCGACGTCGGCGTGGAGCAGGCGATCATCCGCAAGTCCGGCGCCTGGTACACCTACGACGGTGACCAGCTCGGCCAGGGCAAGGAGAAGGCCCGGGAGTTCCTCAAGGAGAACCCGGACGTGGCCGCCGAGATCGAGAAGAAGATCCTGGAGAAGCTCGGCGTCGGGGTCGGCGCGGGCGACGCCGCCGGCGGCCCGGAGCTGCCGCCGGTCGACTTCTGATCGGCCGCCGGCTAAGTGGCAGGACGACGCGCCCGCACGGGGCGGGGCTGGGATGCCAGCCCGTCCCGGGCGGGTGACGGCACCACCCCACGGCCCCGTCGGGGTCGTCGTGGCCGGTCCGACGAGACCGAGCCGGAGGCGACCCCGGCCCCGCCGCGCGACGAGGCCGAGGTGGCCCGGGAGATCTGCCTGCGGCAGCTCGCGGTGCGCCCGCGTACCCGGGCCGAGCTGGCCGGAGCGCTGGCCAAGCGGGGCATCTCCGACGAGGTGTCGGCCGACGTGCTCGACCGGTACGACGAGGTCGGCATCATCGACGACGCCGCCTTCGCCCGCGCCTGGGTCTCCAGCCGGCACACCGGCCGGGGCCTGGCCCGCCGGGCGCTGGCCAACGAGCTGCGCCAGCGCGGCGTGGACGGCGACGTGGCCAGCGAGGCGCTCGGCGAGCTGGACGAGGAGACCGAGGCGGAGACCGCCCGCGCCCTGGTGGAGCGGAAGCTGCGCACCGCCCGGGGCGAACCGGACGCGGTGTTCCGCCGGCTGGTCGGGATGCTCGCCCGCAAGGGCTACCCGCCGGGCGTGGCGATCCGCGCGGTGAAGGACGCGCTGGCCGCGCAGAGCGCCGAGGCGGCCGAGTTCGCCGAGCAGATCGACGCCGACGCCCTGGCCGAGGCCGAGGGCGAACTGGACCGCGACCCCCGCGCCGTCGACTGACCCGCCACCCGCTGACCCGATCCGTCCGTGAGACGCGCTGCCACCAGCAGCACCGCGGCCCCACCGCCGCCTTGATCATGCCGGTGCCGTCCGGGCGGGGAAGGATGACCCGGTGCTGAAGGCGTGTCTCAACGGCGGCCGGGATCGCGACGAGCATCCCGGCGTGCCGGTCACCCCGGCCGAGCTGGCCGCCGACGCGACCCGCTGCGCCGACCTCGGTGTGGCCGCCGTGCACGTCCACCCCCGCGACGCCTCGGGCGTGGAGTCGATGGCGCCGGCGGTGATCGCCGACGCGGTGACCGCCGTCCGGGCCGCCCGGCCGGGGCTCCCCGTCGGGGTGAGCACCGGGGCGTGGATCGAGCCGGATCCGGCCGCCCGGGTCGCCGCCGTACGGGCCTGGACGGTGCTGCCCGACTTCGCCTCGGTCAACGCGCACGAGGAGGGGGCGGAGGCGGTCGCCGCCGCACTGCACGAACGGGGCGTGCTGGTCGAGGCCGGCCTCTGGACCCCGCAGGCCGTCCGCGCCCACCGGGCGTGGCGGGTGCCGGTCGGGCGGATCCTCGTCGAGTGCACCCCGGACGACCCGGCCCGGGCGCTGGCCGACGCCGACGCCATGCTCGCGCTGCTCGCCCCGGCTGGCCCGCCGGTGCTGCTGCACGGCGAGGGTGCCGCCGCCTGGCCGGTGCTCGCCGAGGCGGTACGCCGGGGCCTGGACACCCGGATCGGCCTGGAGGACAGCCTCGGCCTCCCGGACGGCGCTCCCGCCCCCGACAACGCCGCCCTGGTCGCCGCCGCCCGCGCCCTCGGCGCCTGCTGAACTCCGCGCTTCCGGTACCTGCTGACTGCGCGCTCGGCGCCTTCTGACCGCCCTCGGCGCCCGACGACCCGCCGTCGGCGCCTACCGACCAACCGCCGCCGACGCCTCCAGATCCCGCGCTCCCTGGCGGCGCCCCCGTCGGGGCCGTGAGCAGGTCCGGAAGGGGAAGCGCACCCGGCTCGCCGGGTCGTTTGTCCGCTGCTGTCCGTCATGCCATCGGCAGCGGGTGACGGCTCAACTTCGCTCCGTTCGGGGGGTTTGATCATGAGTTCTTGACCGAACGGCCCTCCGCGACCTAGCCTCGCCCTACAGGCTCACATTGCCCGACCAGCGCAGGCTAAGCGCACAACATAGATCGCGTAACAGAACAGCATCACTTTGGCCAGCTCCACCGGCCTTTGACGGTCGCTCCGGACAGCCGGTCCGGAGCCGATCCGACAACTGCACCCGGCGGTCGACGATGCCCTGCGGGGCACCGCCGACGGAGAGCTGTACCCGCGGCCAGCCGCTCGGTCGGGCGTCCAGGGCCGTGGAGGCGCGTGCCCGCCGGCACAAACCTCCACGGTGTCGACGTTCAGGGGAGGCGGCCATGGCGGGGCGGCACAGGGACCACGGGTCCCCAGGGGGTGTCGGCGGTCGGGGGTTCGCCGGTGGCGTAGGGCGGTCCGACCTGGCGCGCGGTAGTGACCGGTCCGACCTCGCGCACGGCAGTGACGGGGCGCCGAGATGAGCGGCGTCGAGGTGGTGCTGCTCGTCGCCGTGCTGCTGCTGGCGCTGGTCGTCGTGGGCGCGGTGCTCTTCGGCGTCCGTGCGCTCCGCGGCTTCCGTGCGGCCCCGGCCCCGGAGGACCCGGCCTTCATCGCCGAGAAGGACCGCCAGGAGCAGTCCCTGGCGGCGCTGCGCAGCGCCGCCGACGAGGCGAACAGCACCATCGACGTGGCGAAGTCCGCCGCGGCCGCCGCCCGGACCGAGGCGGCCGCCGCGAAGGCGGAGGCGAAGTCGGCCCGGGCCGAGGCCCGCCGGGTGCTAGACGACGCCCGGGCCGAGGCGGACACCATCCTGGAGCGGGCCCACCGGCAGGCCGAGGCCGACGCCGAGCAGTTGCGGACCGCCGCGCGGCGTAGCGGTGAGCGGGAGGTGGCCGTCCTCGCCGCCACCACCCGCGAGCAGGCCGCCGAGGTGGAACGCCGGGCCGCGCGGATGGACGAGCGGGAGCGGCTGCACACCGAGGAGGTCGAGCGCCTGGCCGAGCGGGAACGGCAGCTCACCGTGGCCAGCGCCGAGCTGGCGCGGCGGGAGGCCGGGCTGGTGGAGCGGGAGACCGAGTTGGCGGCCGCCGAGGAGCAGCGCCGTCGTGAGTTGGAACGGGTGGCCGGGCTGACCGCCGACGCCGCACGGGCGGAGCTGATCGAGGCGATCGAGACGCAGGCCAAGCGGGAGGCCGCGCTGCTGGTGCGGGACATCGAGTCCGACGCCCGCAACACCGCCGAGCAGCGCGCCCGGCACATCGTGGTGGACGCCATCCAGCGGGTGGCCAGCGAGCAGACCGCGGAGAGCGTGGTCAGCGTCCTGCACCTGCCCGGCGACGAGATGAAGGGGCGGATCATCGGCCGGGAGGGGCGCAACATCCGCGCCTTCGAGTCGGTCACCGGGGTCAACCTGATCATCGACGACACCCCGGAGGCGGTGCTGCTGTCCTGCTTCGACCCGGTACGCCGGGAGGTCGGCCGGCTCACCCTGGAGAAGCTGGTCCTCGACGGTCGGATCCACCCGCACCGGATCGAGGAGGTGCACGACCTGGCCCGCCAGGAGGTGGAGGAGCTCTGCCACCGGGCCGCCGAGGACGCCCTGGTCGAGGTCGGCATCACCGAGATCCACCCGGAGCTGGTCACCCTGCTCGGCCGACTGCGCTACCGGACGTCGTACGGGCAGAACGTGCTCAAGCACCTGGTGGAGACCGCGCACATCGCCGGGATCATGGCCGCCGAGCTGCAATTGGACATCCCCACCATCAAGCGGTGCGCGTTCCTGCACGACATCGGCAAGGCGCTCACCCACGAGGTGGAGGGCTCGCACGCCATCATCGGCGCCGACCTGGCCCGCAAGTACGGCGAGAGCGAGGACGTGGTGCACGCCATCGAGGCGCACCACAACGAGGTGCCGCCGCAGACCATCGAGGCGGTGCTCACCCAGGCCTCCGACGCCTGCTCCGGCGGGCGGCCGGGCGCCCGGCGGGAGAGCCTGGAGGCGTACGTCAAGCGGCTGGAGCGGATCGAGGAGATCGCGGCCGGCAAGCTCGGCGTGGAGAAGGTCTTCGCCATGCAGGCGGGCCGCGAGGTCCGGGTGATGGTCAAGCCGGAGGACGTCGACGACATCGGCGCGGCGGTCCTGGCGCGGGACGTGGCCAAGCAGATCGAGGAGGAGCTGACCTACCCGGGTCAGATCCGGGTGACCGTGGTCCGCGAGTCCCGGGTCACCGAGATCGCCCGCTGAGTCCGGGCGGCCCGCGCAGCGCGGGCCGAGTGGATTACCCGAAGGGCCGCCCCGAATCGTTCGGGGCGGCCCTGATGGTCGGTGCGGCGCGGCTCAAGCGCCGCCTCCGCCGCCTCCGCCGCCCTCGGCCTGCGAGATGAGCGCCGCGGGCGGCGGGTTCTGGGCCGGGGTGTTGGCGGTCTTGCGGCCCTGGGAGAGCCGTCGCTGGAGGTACTGGGCGAGCTTGGACAGCGAGTAGTTCACCACGATGAAGAGCACGGCGATCACGACGTAGACCTGGATCGGGTTGCCCAGCACGCCGATGATCTGCTTGCCGATGTTGAGCGTCTCCTCGTAGCTGATGATGAAGCCCAACGAGGTGTCCTTGAGCACGACGACCAACTGGCTGATCAGCGCCGGCAGCATGATCCGGAACGACTGCGGCAGCAGGATCATGCGGGTGACCTGCATCGGCGAGAGGCCGATCGCGGCGGCGGCCTCGGCCTGGCCGCCGGGCAGCCCCTCCATGCCGGAGCGGAGGATCTCCGCGATGACCACCGAGTTGTAGATGGTCAGGCCGATCACCAGGTACCAGAGCGTGTCGAACGAGGCGCCGAACTCGGGGAAGCCGCGGGCCACGAAGAAGATCGTGATGACCACGGGCAGGCCGCGGAACACCTCGACGCAGACCCGGGTGACCGCCGAGAGCAGCAGGCTCAGCCCGCGCAGCAGGTACGCCACCGGCGTCGCCAGCCCGGTGAAGCGGCGCCGGGTCAGGCTCTTGAGCTGGATCCGCAGCACGGCCAGCAGGGTCCCGATCACCAGCGACGCGACGATGGCCAGCGCCGCCGCGATCAGGGTGTTCTTGAAGCCGAGGCCGATCCGCTCCCAGACCAGGGAGAAGTTCTCGTTGGAGGGGTCGACCAGCGGCCCCCACAGCTCCATCGAGAACTGGCCCTTCTCGTCCAGCGGCCGGTAGATCAGGAAGTACGCCCCGACGAGCAGGGCCACCCCGGCGATCACGCTGCTGATCAGGGTGATCCGCTGCTGGCGGGGGCCGGGGACGTCGTAGAGGACGCTGGTCTGCTGACTCATCGGGCCACCGCCTGTCGCTTCTCGATCCGGTCCAGCAGGGCGCCGAGCGGCACGGTCATGATCAGGTAGCCGATCGAGATGCCGATGGCTACCGGGATGAAGGCGTAGCCCTCGGCTCCGGTGAGCTGGTCGGCCGTGGCCGACAGGTCGCCGACGACCCCGAAGAAGCCGGCCAGCGCCGAGTTCTTGATCATCGCGATGATGACCGAGCCGAGCGGCACCACCGAGGCCTTCCAGGACTGCGGCAGCACCACGTACCGCAGGTTCTGGCCGAAGGTCAGGCCGAGCGACCGCGCGGCCTCGGCCTGCCCGGCGGGCACCGCGTTCACCCCGGAGCGCAGCGCCTCGCAGACGAAGGCCGCGGTGTAGAGCACCAGGGCGATCAGGGCGAAGCGGAAGTACGGCAGGTCGGTGTCGAGCCGGCTGAACACCGCGTCCAGGCCGGGGATGCGCAGGAAGTCGGCGTTGGAGCCGAGCGCCGGCAGGCCGAAGGCGGCGAAGAACATCACCACGGTCAGCGGCATGTTCCGGAAGACGTTCACATACCCGGTGCCGACCGCGCGCAGCGGCGGCACCGGGGAGATGCGGAGTACCGCCACGACGGCGCCCAGGAGCAGGGCGCCGATCGCGGCGAGTACGCAGATCTGGAGGGTGAGCCAGAAACCACCCGCAAAGACGTCGAACTTGTCGATGAGCACGTTCACGGGTCGGTGTTCCTCCCCACCCTCTGCGATCGAAGGATCAGATCAGTAGCGGTTGACGGTCGGGGCGGTGCCCAGCTCCGCGCCGAACTTGCCGGCGGTGTCGTCCCAGGCCTTCTTCCAGCTGCCGTCGGCGAACGCCTTCTCCAGCGTGTCGTTGATGAAGTTGCGGAACGCGGTGTCCTCCTTCTTCACCCCGATGCCGTACGGCTCCTTGGTGAAGTTGTCGCCGGCGAGCTTGAAGGCACCCTCGTTCTTGGCGATGTAGCCGAGCAGGATCACGTTGTCCGTGGTGACGGCGTCGACCTGGCCGCCGTTGAGGGCGTCGCGGCACTTGTCGTAGGTGTCGAAGAGCACCAGCTGGGTGGCGACGTCCTTGACGTACTGCTTGATCGTCTCGGCCGGGGTCGAGCCGGTGACTGAGCAGACCTTCTTGGTGCCGTCCTTGAAGGAGTCCGGGCCGGTGATCGTGGTGTCGTCCTTCTTGACCAGGATGTTCTGGCCGGCCTCGTAGTACGGGCCCGCGAAGGCGATGCGCTCCTTGCGCTTGTCGTTGATCGTGTACGTCGCCGCGACGAGGTCGACGGTGCCGTTGACGATGACGTCCTCACGGACCTTCGACGGCGTCTCGACGTACTCGATCTTGTCCTCGGGAATGCCGAGCTCCTTGACGATGATCTTGGCGATCTCGACGTCGAAGCCCTCCGGCTTGCCCGACAGGCCCTTCTGACCGAAGCCCGGCTGGTCGAACTTGGTGCCGATCTTGATCTTCTGGGCCTTGTTGAGCTTCTCCATGGTGCTGCCGGCGGCGAAAGACTTGCTGCCGGCGCCGGTGCCCTCGTCGGAATCGCCGCCGCAGGCGGCCATGCCGAGCGCCAGCGTGGCGGCCGCCGCGAGCGCGGCTACGCGCTTGATACGCATACTCATCTCCTTCTTGGACGGAGCCCGCCGGAGAACGGCGTGCTCCACGTACGGACGCCTAGTGCGTGAGGATCTTGGAGAGGAAGTCCCTGGCCCGCTCGCTGCGGGGGTTCGCGAAGAACTCGGCCGGCGGGGCGTCCTCGACGAGCTGGCCGTCGGCCATGAAGATGACCCGGTTCGCGGCGTGCCGGGCGAAGCCCATCTCGTGGGTCACCACGACCATGGTCATGCCGTCGCGGGCCAGCGAGGTCATCACGTCCAGCACCTCGCCGACCATCTCCGGGTCGAGCGCGCTGGTCGGCTCGTCGAAGAGCATCGCCTTGGGCTGCATGGCCAGCGCGCGGGCGATCGCGGCGCGCTGCTGCTGGCCGCCGGAGAGCTGGGCGGGGTACTTGTCGGCCTGGTTGGCGATGCCGACCCGGTCCAGCAGGGCCAGGCCGCGTTCGCGGGCGGCGGCCGGCTTCTCCTTGCGGACCTTGATCGGGCCGATGGTGACGTTCTCCAGGATCGTCTTGTGCGCGAAGAGGTTGAACGACTGGAAGACCATGCCGACCTCGCTGCGCAGCTTCGCCAGCGCCCGACCCTCGGCGGGCAGCGGCTGCCCGTCGAAGGTGATGGTGCCGGAGTCGATGGGCTCCAGCCGGTTGATCGTCCGGCAGAGCGTCGACTTGCCGGAGCCGGAAGGGCCGATCACCACGACCACTTCGCCCCTGCCGACGGAGAGCGACACGTCGTCCAACACGTGCAGCGGGCCGAAGTACTTGTTGACCCCGTCCAGCACGATGAGCGGTTCGCCCGTCGTCACGTCGTACACCGTCCCTGTCGTCTGTCCCGGAAGCGGGGTCGGTCGACCCCCGGTTGGGCAACTGTAGGCGGGGTGAAGTGGCGGAACGCAACCTGGTTGGTCACGGAGCGGTAACACCACTGCCGGCCGTGCCCAGGAGTCCGAATTCCGCCCCTGCGCGGGGAGTCCGAGTAGCGGTGGCGGCGCTTCGCCGAGATCATGTGGGGATGACCGACCGGGTCCGCCTGACCGATTACGCCCGTGGCGGCGGCTGCGCCTGCAAGATCCCTCCTGGGGAGCTGGAGGCGATGGTGGCCGGGCTGGGCCCGGCCGGTGGCACCGCCGAACTGCTGGTCGGGCTGGACCACGGCGACGACGCCGCGGTGGTCCGCCTGGACGAGCGGACCGGGCTGGTCAGCACCGCCGACTTCTTCACCCCGGTGGTCGACGACCCGTACGACTGGGGCCGGATCGCCGCCGCCAACGCGCTCTCCGACGTGTACGCCATGGGCGGCACCCCGCTGGTCGCGTTGAACCTGCTCTGCTGGCCGCGCGAGGTGCTCCCGCTGGAGCTGGCCCGCGAGGTGCTGCGCGGCGGGCAGGACGTGACCCGGGAGGCCGGCTGCCACCTCGCCGGCGGGCACAGCGTCGACGACGACGGCCCCAAGTACGGCCTGGCCGTCACCGGCGTGGTCCGCCCCGAGGAGCTGATCACCCTGGACGCCGGCCAGGCCGGCCTGCCGCTGTCGCTGACCAAGCCGCTCGGCGTCGGGGTGCTCAACACCCGGCACAAGCGGACCGGCGAGCGGTTCGCCGAGGCGGTCGCCTCGATGGCCGCGCTCAACTCCGACGCCGCCCGCGCGGCGGTCGCGGCCGGCATCCGCTGTGGCACCGACGTCACCGGTTTCGGCCTGCTCGGGCACGCCGCGAAGCTGGCCCGGGCCAGCCGCCTCACCGTCGCGATCGACACCGCCCGGGTGCCGTACCTGCCGGGCGCGCGGGAGGCCGTCCGGGACGGGTACGTCAGCGGCGGCACCCGGCGCAACCTGGACTGGGTGACCCCGTGGACCGACTTCGGGTCCACCGACGAGGCGGACCGGCTGCTGCTCGCCGACGCACAGACCTCCGGCGGGCTGCTGGTCGCCGGGGAGGTCCCCGGTGGCACCGTGGTCGGCGAGCTGCTGCCCGCCGGCGAGCACCGCCTCGTGCTCCGCTGACCCCGCCCACCGGTCCGCCCGGGACTGCTCCGCTGACCCCCGCCCGCCGGCCCCCGAGGAGGAGCGGCGGCTGCGCGAACCCGACACGAACCCGCCGGCCCCGGTTACCCGGATCGGGTACCATACCCGATAAACTGTCACCTTCCCGCTACTCGGTGCAACGACGCCCGAGGAAATTTTGCCCGTAATGGTCACAGACCGGTAACTTGCCCCCGGCTGAGGTCAAATGCACCCCACCATCGTCAGTAAGGCCCGATCCGGAGGCCGGTGGGACGAACGCAGCGAGGAGGCGGCATGACCGAGCTGTGGAACTGGAGAATCGACGGGGCGGCACCGGTGGAGGTGTACCCCGCGCTGGCCGAGGCGCTCGGTCGGGTGGTGATGCCCCTCGCCGTCGCCGACCCGGCCCGGCTGCCCACGTACGCGGTGATCTGCGACGTGTGGGAGGCGCCGGGGGAGTTCGGCACGGTGGTGGACTGCTACGGGGTGCCCGAGCGGCTCAACGAGCGCACCAGCATCGCCGCGCTGGCCCGGCTGCTGGACCGCAACTGCCTGCTGACCGACGACACCCTCGACGCCGGCCGGCACCTGCTGGTCGCGCCGGACGGCACGATCCGCCCGGTGCACTTCGACGTGACCGAGACCGACGACGGCGAGGTGCTCAGCAACCAGCGGCTCTGCACGCTGGCCCATCCCGGCTGCCGGGGCTGGTCCCGGTGCCACCGCTCGCGTTGGGCGCCCGACTCGGTCAACCCGGCCCTCGCCGCGGCCTGACCCCCGCCCCCTGCCCCACGCGCCCGCCCCTCCGCGCGCACTTTCAGAGAAGGCGCGGCTGTCGAGGCCGGAACAGCCACTCTTTCCCTGAAAGTGCAGGCGCAGGACCGGGGGCGGGCAGGTCGAGGGGTCAGGCGGTGCGGGTCGGGCGGGAGCCGCGGACCTGCAGCTGGTCGAGCAGGGTCGCCGTGGCGGCGGCCACGGCGCGCACCGCCTCGTCGAACGCCTCGGCGTTGTGTGCGGCCGGGGCGCGGAAGCCGGAGATCTTGCGGACGTACTGCAACGCCGCCGCCTCGATGTCGGCCGGCGTCACCTCCGGCACGTACGGCTCACGCAGGGTCTTGATGCTTCGGCACATGGCTCCTCCTCGTTCGGGTCCACCCGGTCGGCCCGGATACGCTGTGCACGTCATGACTACCGCAGCCGCCAGCAGCCCGCGCACCTACCAGGTGCGCACCTACGGCTGCCAGATGAACGTGCACGACTCCGAGCGCATTTCCGGCCTGCTGGAGCAGGCCGGCTACGTGCGCGCCGCCGAGGTCGACGACAACCCGGACGTGGTGGTGTTCAACACCTGCGCCGTCCGGGAGAACGCCGACAACCGGCTCTACGGCAACCTGGGTCATCTGCGCCCCGTGAAGGACAAGCACCCCGGCATGCAGATCGCCGTCGGCGGCTGCCTGGCCCAGAAGGACCGCGGCGAGATCGTCCGCAAGGCCCCCTGGGTCGACGTCGTCTTCGGCACGCACAACATCGGCTCGCTGCCGGTGCTGCTGGAGCGGGCCCGGCACAACACCGCCGCCGAGGTGGAGATCCTCGAATCCCTCGACGTCTTCCCCTCCACGCTGCCCACCCGGCGCGAGTCGACGTACGCCGGCTGGGTGTCGATCTCGGTGGGCTGCAACAACACCTGCACGTTCTGCATCGTGCCCTCCCTGCGCGGCAAGGAGAAGGACCGCCGCCCCGGCGACATCCTCTCCGAGGTGCGGGCCCTGGTCGACGAGGGCGTGCTGGAGGTGACCCTGCTCGGGCAGAACGTCAACTCCTACGGCGTCGAGTTCGGCGACCGGTACGCGTTCGGCAAGCTGCTGCGCGCCTGCGGTGACATCGACGGGCTGGAGCGGGTCCGGTTCACCAGCCCGCACCCGAAGGACTTCACCGACGACGTGATCGCCGCGATGGCCGAGACGCCGAACGTCTGCCACTCGCTGCACATGCCGTTGCAGTCCGGCTCCGACGATGTGCTGCGCGCGATGCGCCGCTCGTACCGGTCCGAGAAGTACCTGAGGATCATCGAGAAGGTCCGGGCGGCGATGCCGGACGCGGCGATCACCACCGACATCATCGTCGGCTTCCCCGGCGAGACCGAGGCCGACTTCCAGCGAACCCTGGACGTGGTCCGCGAGGCCCGGTTCTCCTCGGCGTTCACCTTCCAGTATTCGAAGCGCCCCGGCACGCCCGCGGCCACCATGGACGGCCAGCTGCCCAAGCAGGTCGTGCAGGAGCGCTACGAGCGGCTGATCGCCTGCGTCGAGGAGATCACCTGGGCGGAGAACAAGCGCCTGGTGGGGGAGACCGTCGAGGTGCTGGTCGCGGTCGGCGAGGGGCGCAAGGACGAGCGCACCGGCCGGCTGTCCGGCCGGGCCCGCGACGGGCGGCTGGTGCACTTCGACGCCGGCTCGTACGCCGGGTCGATTCGCCCCGGCGACATCGTGCACACCACCGTGACGTACGCGGCCCCGCACCACCTGAACGCCGACGGCGAGCCGCTGTCGCACCGGCGTACCCGGGCCGGCGACGCCGCCGAGGCGGGCCGCCCCCCGCGTACCCCCGGGGTGCTGCTCGGGCTGCCCACGGTCGGCGCGCCCGCCGCGGCGCCCGCGCCGACCACCGGCTGCGCCGCGCACTGACGCCACCGCCGACGGCCGGGACCTCCCCGCGGAGGCCCCGGCCGTCGGCGTGTCGGGGACGGGTCAGCAGGCGGTGCCGTTGAGTTTCACCGTGCCCGGCGCGGACGCCGCGCCGTTGGCGGTGAAGCCGATCGTCACCGACGCCCCGGCCGCGAGGGACCGCGACCAGTCCGGCGCGGCGGCGGTGACCGTCGTGCCGGACTGGGTGACGGTGGCGTTCCAGCCGCTGGCCAGGGTCACCCCGGACGGCCAGGCCCAGGTCACCGACCACGGGTTCATCGCGGCGGTGCCGGTGTTCTTCACCGTCAGCTCGCCCTGGAAGCCGCCCTGCCATGCGTTGACCTGCTTGTAGCTGGCGGTGCAGCCGCCGGTCGGCGCCGGGGTCGTCGGCGTCGGGCCCGGGCTGGTCGGCGTCGGCGACGGGCCACCGCCGCCCACCGGCGGGATCAGGTACGGCTGGAGGATGGCCTGCTTGGTGGTGTTGATGTTGGTCCAGTCGTCCAGCGCGATGCCGCCGGTGTCACCGGAGTTCGGGTTCCAGGACCAGTAGGTGAAGGACATCCCGGTGACCCCGGTGCCGGTGTAGGCCATCAGGTTCTCCAGCCAGACCTTGTCCTTCGGGTCCGCGAGGGTGCTGCCGAACTCGCCCATCATGATCGGCGCGATGTTCTGCTTGTGCAGGTAGCCCCAGTACTTGTCCCAGATCGCCGGCAGGTTCGCCGGGTAGTCGGGGGCGTCGAACCAGGTCTGGCGGTAGACCGAGGTGGCGTACTCGTGCGGCGAGTAGACCAGCCGGTTCGCCACGTTCAGCCGGACCGGGAAGTCCTTGGCCTTCGTGAGGTTGCCGCCCCACCAGCCGCAGTCCTCGTCGTTGCTGGTGTCGCCGTCCCAGACGTTCGACAGCCCGCCGCTGGGGCAGCTCACCCCCTCCACGAAGATCAGCCAGTTCGGCTGCACCCCGAGGATCGCGTTGCCGGCCCGCTCGGCCGCCAGCCGCCAGTCCCGGGCGGTGTCCCCGCAGCCCCAGCAGGCGCCGGTGGCGGCCGGGTTGGTGCCCTCTGCGTGCGGCTCGTTGTGCAGGTCCGCGCCGATCACCGTCGGGTTGCCCGCGTACCGCTGGGCGAGCATCTTCCAGTCGTTGATCCAGGTCGCCTCGGAGACCGTCGAGGTGTACCAGAGCGGCGACTGCCCGGCCGCGGTCGGCCGGTGCCGGTCCAGGATGACCCGCATCCCCTTGCCGCCGGCGTAGTCGATCACCTTGTCGAGGATCTGCAACGGGGAGAGCCCGACCAGGTCGGGGTTGACGAAGTCGTTGATCCCGCTGGCGGTCGCCCCCGGCTTCAGCGCGTCGTTGGAGTAGGGGATGCGCAGCGTGTTGTAGCCGAGGCTGGCCATCTTGTCGAGCTGACCGCGCCACGGGTTGCTCGACCAGAGCCCGTGGAACGTCTTGTTGTCCGTCTCCATGCCGAACCAGTTGATGCCGGTGAGTCGGACCGTGGCGCCGGTGCTGTCGACGATCTTGTTACCGCTGGTGTGCAGGTAGCCGGTGCCGGTGCCGCCGACGGCGGCGGCCGCCGGGGTGGCGCTGACGGCGGCGGCGACGAGGACGCCGGCCGCGGCGGTGGCGAGCGCGGTGAGCGCGCCGCCGAGGGCGGTGGGTCGGTGCATGCGAGCTCCACTTCGGATGCCCCGCCGCGCCGTGGTCAGGCGGCGCGAGGGGCGGAAGGCCAGGTCGGGTGGCCGCGCTCTTCCCCGGGTACGCGGACAGTGCGCGACAAACGGCGTCCCGAAGACGCCTCCACTCGCTACGGACACCGGCGACTCCCGACGGTGGTGTCCACCGTCGATGCCCTCGCGCCGGAGCCTGACCTGGCTCTGCCGCCCATTCTGATCAGCACACCTCGATGCCGTCAACCGCCCCACCAGAACCACGCTTTCCCACCCACCCCGACCCACCCCACCCCCCACCCCGGGGTCCCACCCGGGCGCACTTTCACGGAAAGCGGGCCTATCCGTCGCAGAATGAGGCCGCTTTCTCTGTATGTGCGTGGATCTTGGGGGCGAGAGGCGGGGTGGGCAGGGCGGGGTTGGGATGCGCGGGAGCCCCGGTCCCGTCGAGGGACCGGGGCTCCCGGAACGCTACGGCGTCAGCCGGCCTGCTCGGCGAGCTGGAGGAACTGCCGCTTGGAGGCGAGCGCCTGCTCGGCCTCCTTGATCCGGCGGGCGTCCCCGGCGGCCTGCGCCCGGGCCAGCCGCTCCTCGGCCTCGGCCACCTGCGCCCGCATCTGGGCGAGCAGCGGGTTGTCCTCCTTGGTGGTCCGTCGCCAGGCGGAGTCCATGACCTCGCGGACCTTGTCGTCCACGGCCCGCAGCCGCCGTTCCAGCCCGGCGGCGGCCTCCCGCGGCACCCGACCGGCCTCGTGCCACTGCGCCTGGATCTCCCGCAGCTTGGCCTGCGCGCCCTTCGGGTCGGCGTCGACGTCCAGCGCCTCGGCCTCGGCGATCAGGGCCTGCTTGCGCTCCAGGTTGGCCCGCTGCTCGTTGTCGCGGGCCGAGAAGACCTCGCTACGCCGGCTGAAGAAGGCGTCCTGGGCGGCCCGGAACCGTTCCCAGAGCTTCTGCTCGGCCTCCTTCGAGGCGCGCGGCGCGGCCTTCCACTGGTTCATCAGCTCCTTGAGCTGGTTGGCGGTGGCCGCCCAGTCGGTGGAGTCCGTCAGCTTCTCCGCCTCGGCGACCAGCTCCTCCTTGACCGTCTGCGCCTGCTTGCGCTGCTGGTCGAGGGAGGCGAAGTGGGCGCCCCGGCGGCGGGTGAACCCGTCCCGGGCGGCGGCGAACCGCTTCCACAGCTCACCGTCGGCCTTCTTGTCGACGCCGCGGATGGTCTTCCACTCGTCGAGGATCTCCTTGAGCCGGTCACCGGCGGTCTTCCAGCCGGTCGACTCGGCGGCCAGCTTCTCCGCCTCCTCGACCAGGGCGGTCTTGCGGGCGAGCGCCTCGCCGCGGGCGGCGTCCCGGGCGGCCTTGGCCTCACCGGCCTTCTCCTCGGCGACGCCGGCGAGCTTGTCCAGCCGTGCGGCCAGGGCGTCGATGTCGCCGACGACGTGCGCCTCGGCCAGCGAGGCGCGGATCCGGCGGATCGTGGTCAGGGAGTGGCCGGCGTCCGCCGCGCCCGAGTTGAGCCGGGCCTCGGTGAGGTCCACCTCGGTCACCAGGTCGGCGAAGCGCCGGGCGAAGTGGGCCAGCCCCTCCTCGGGGGCACCCGCCTGCCAGGATCCGACCACCCGCTCGCCCTCGGCGGTCTTGACGTACACGGTGCCGTCCGCGTCCACCCGTCCGAAGGCAGTCCAGTCGCTCATGTGCCCATCCTCGTTCTCCCGGCGTCGACGGGACGGACCCCGCGAACGCCGCCACGGCGCAGCCAAGTTACTCCCGGCATTGTCACAGGTCCGCCCCCGTGAGTGTGAAGCGCCTGTCGTCGACCGTGACCATACGGTGTCCTACCGCTGCAATGACCGGATCGGCGCGGGGACGCACCGGCGCGTCCGGCTACCGTGAACCCGTGCCTCTGGTCGCCGCCGCCGTCTGCCCCCACCCGCCCCTGATCGTGCCCGAGCTGGCCGGCGCCGCCGCCGTCGAGCTGGACGACCTCCGCAACGCCTGTGACGCCGCCGTCACGGGGCTGCTCGCCGCCGCGCCGGACGTGCTCCTGCTGGTCGGCGCCGGGCCGCGGACCACCACCTTCGACGCCGCGGACGTCGGCTCGCTGCGGGCGTACGGGCTGGACCGGCAGGTGCCGCTCTGGAAGACCAACTGCGCCGGCGGCGAGCGGCTGCCGCTGAGCCTGACGGTCGGCGCCTGGCTGATCGGCCGGTCGGGAACCCCGCTGCCCCGGCTGGCCCGGTCGGTGGCGACCGACGCGTCGCCGGCGGACTGCGCCGAGCTGGGGGCGGCACTCGTCGGCGAGCCCGATCGCCGGGTCGCGCTGCTGGTGCTGGGGGACGGGTCGGCGTGCCGGGGCCGGCAGGCGCCCGGCTACGACGACCCGCGCGCCGAGGCGTACGACGACGGGGTTGCCCGGGCCCTGGCCGACGCGGACGCCGACGCCCTGCTCGGCCTGGACCCGGTGCTGTCGGAAGAGTTGCGGGTGGCCGGGCGGGCGCCCTGGCAGATGCTGGCCGGCGCGGCCCGCGCGGCGGGCGGCGACTGGCGGGGCGAGGTGCGCCACTACTCGGCGCCCTACGGCGTTGCCTACGTCGTGGCGTCCTGGGAGCCGGCGTGACCGGCACCGTGGTGGCGGTGGTCGGTCCAACCGCGGCCGGCAAGTCCGCGCTGAGCATCGCCCTGGCGCACGCGCTCGACGGTGAGGTGGTCAACGCCGACTCGATGCAGCTCTACCGGGGCATGGACATCGGCACGGCCAAGCTGACCCCGGCCGAGCGGGAGGGCGTGCCGCACCACCTGCTGGACATCTGGGACGTCACCGAGCCGGCCAGCGTCGCGGAGTACCAGCGGCTGGCCCGCACGGCGGTCGACGACATCCTGGCCCGGGGCCGGGTGCCGCTGCTGGTCGGCGGCTCCGGGCTGTACGTGCGGGCGGTGCTGGAGCAGTTCGAGTTCCCCGGCACCGACCCGGTGGTGCGGCAGCGGCTGGAGGCGGAGCTGGCGGCGGTGGGACCGGCCCCGCTGCACGCCCGGCTGGCGGCGGCCGACCCGGCCGCCGCGGCCGGCATCCTGCCCGGCAACGGCCGGCGGATCGTCCGGGCCCTCGAAGTGATCGAGCTGACCGGGGCACCGTTCACCGCCTCGCTGCCCGAACCGACCCCGTACTACCCGTCGGTGCAGCTCGGCGTCGACCTGGACACCGCGCTGCTGGACGAGAGGATCGCGCTGCGGGTGGACCGGATGTGGGCCGACGGGCTGGTCGCGGAGACCCGTGAGCTGGTCGGCCACGGCCTGCCCGAGGGGCGCACGGCCAGCCGCGCGCTCGGCTACCAGCAGGTGCTGCGCTTCCTGGCCGGGGAGCTGACCGAGACCGAGGCGCACGACGAGACGATCCGGGCCACCCGGCGCTTCGTGCGCCGGCAGCGTTCCTGGTTCCGCCGCGACCCCCGCATCCACTGGCTCGACTCGGCCTCGCCGGCGGTTGTCGACACTGCGCTGCGGATCGTCGCCGACCATCGGGGATGATGGGGGCGTGGAGTTCACCAAGGGCCACGGCACCGGCAACGACTTCGTCATCCTGCCCGATCCGGACGGGGCGCTCGACCTGACGCCCGGGCTGGTCGCCGCGATCTGCGACCGGCGGCGCGGCGTCGGCGGCGACGGCGTGCTGCGGGTGGTGCGGGCGGCGAAGCATCCGGAGGGCGCCGCCCTGGCGGCCGAGGCCGAGTGGTTCATGGACTACTGGAACTCCGACGGGTCGTTCGCGGAAATGTGCGGCAACGGCGCCCGGGTGTTCGTCCGCTACCTGCTGGAGACCGGGCTGGCCACCCCCGCCGGCGCGGCGCTGCCGGTGGCCACCCGGGCCGGCGTCGTGCGCGCCCGTTTCGAGGCCGACGCCATCGCCGTCGAGATGCGCCGCCCCCGGGTGTACGACGCCTCGACCGCCACCCTGGGCGGACTGACCCTGCCCGGCGCGGCGGTGGACGTCGGTAACCCGCACCTGGTCTGCGCGCTGCCGGCCGGGCTGGAGCTGACCACCCTCGACCTGACCCACGCGCCCGAGTACGACGCCGGGGTCTTCCCGGCCGGGGTGAACGTCGAGTTCATCGCGCCGGCCGAGCCGGTCGCCGGCACCGACGGGCACGTGCTGATGCGGGTCTACGAGCGGGGCTCGGCCGAGACGCTCTCCTGCGGCACCGGCGCCTGTGCGGTGGCCGCGGTGGCCCTGCGCGACGCCGCCCGGGACACCGGCACGGTCGCGGTCGACGTCCCCGGCGGTCGCCTGACGGTGACCGTCACCGACGACTCCTGCTGGCTGGCCGGCCCCGCCGTCCTGGTGGCCACGGGCACCATCACCCCCGCCACCCTGCTCCCCTGAGCCGTCGGGCCCGTCGACGCAAAATTTCCTGATCAACGCCGCAGGCCCCGGGCGCTGCGGCGATCATCAGGTTGACTGGTCGTTTCGTTCTATTTCGGTGCGGCCGACCTCATGATCAACGCGTGAGGCGTGGGTCTGGGTGCGGTTGTTGTCGCTTCAGCGACAACAACCGCACCCGGAATGTCGGTCAGGGGGTCGCCGAGGCGTTGGCGGCGATCTCGGGGAGGTCGGCCGGGCCGGAGTCCGCGGCCGGTCGCGGCGCGGTGGCCGGGTTCTGGGCGGCGGCGCGGACGGCGGCGGCGACCGCCGGGGCGACCCGGGAGTCGAAGACGCTCGGCACGATCACCGTCGGGTTGATCTTGTCCTCGCCGACCACGTCCGCGATGGCCCGAGCCGCGGCGAGCGCCATCTCCTCGGTGAACTCCTCGGCGTGCGCGTCGAGCATGCCCCGGAAGACGCCCGGGAAGGCGAGCACGTTGTTGATCTGGTTCGGCTGGTCGGAGCGGCCGGTGGCGACGACCGCGGCGTGCTTGCGCGCCTCCCGCGGGTCGACCTCCGGGTCCGGGTTGGCCAGCGCGAAGACGATCGCGTCCTTCGCCATGGTGGCGATGTCGTCGCCGGTGAGCAGGTTCGGCGCGCTCACCCCGATGAAGACGTCCGCGCCCCGGACCGCCCCGGGCAGGTCGCCGGCGTAGTTCTCCTTGTTGGTGTTCTCCGCCAGCCACTGCCAGGCCGGGTTGAGCCCGGTCAGGCCGCGGTGCAGGGCACCCTGCCGGTCGTACGCGATGATGTCGCCCACGCCCTGGCGCAGCAGCAGCTTCATGATCGCGGTGCCCGCCGCGCCGGCCCCGGAGACGACCACCCGGACGTCCGGGAGCTGCTTGCCCACGACGCGCAGCGCGTTGGTCAGCGCGGCCAGCACGCAGATCGCGGTGCCGTGCTGGTCGTCGTGGAAGACCGGGATGTCCAGCGCCTCGCGCAGCCGGGCCTCGATCTCGAAGCAGCGCGGCGCGGCGATGTCCTCCAGGTTGATCCCGCCGTACGCGGGGGCGATCGCCTTGACGATCTGCACGATCTCGTCGGTGTCCTGGGTGTCCAGCACCACCGGCCAGGCGTCCACCCCGCCGAAGCGCTTGAACAGCGCCGCCTTGCCCTCCATCACCGGCAGCGAGGCGGCCGGCCCGAGGTTGCCCAGGCCGAGCACGGCCGAGCCGTCGCTGACCACCGCGACGGTGTTGCGCTTGATGGTCAGCCGGCGGGCGTCCGCCGGGTTCTCGGCGATCGCCATGCAGACCCGGGCCACCCCCGGGGTGTACGCGCGGGACAGCTCGTCGCGGGTGCGCAGCGCCACCTTCGGGCTGACCTCGATCTTGCCGCCGAGGTGCAGCAGGAACGTCCGGTCGGAGACCTTGCGCACGTCCACGCCGTCCAGCGCGGTCAGCGCGTCGACCACCTGGTCGGCGTGGCTCGCGTCGGCGGTGTCGCAGGTGAGGTCGACGATGACGCTGGCAGGGTCGGAGTCGACCACGTCGAGGGCGGTGACGATCGCCCCGGCCTCACCGACCGCGGTGGTCAGCCGGCCGATCGAGGAGGCGTCCGCGGGTACCGCGATCCGGATCGTGATCGAGAATCCGGCACTCGGTAGTCGGGTGATTGCCACGGGGTCCCTCCGTCGACGCTGAGCGGCTCGCCAGGCATTTCTACCCGCCTGCCGAGGTCGCCCGGCATCCGCCCCCGACTTTTGCCACCCCGGGGGCGGGCATATAGCAGGTGCGTCCGGCGTTGCCACATGTCAGGATTACTTTCCTTAGCGGCAAAAAACGGACAGGAGACCGGTTTGCGGAACCAGGAGAGCTTCGTGCCCTTCGAGGACGAGGAGCTCGATGTCACCACCGGCGAGATGGAACTGTCGGAGCGTCAGTCGCTGCGGCGCGTCCCCGGCCTCAGCACCGAACTCACCGACATCACCGAGGTCGAGTACCGGCAGCTGCGCCTGGAGCGGGTGGTCCTGGTGGGCGTCTGGACCGAGGGCACGCAGAACGACGCGGAGAACTCGCTGACCGAGCTGGCGGCGCTGGCCGAGACGGCCGGCTCGCAGGTGCTCGAGGGGCTGATCCAGCGGCGCAACCGCCCGGACCCGGCGACGTACATCGGCCGGGGCAAGGTCGACGACCTGGGCGCGATGGTCCTCGCCACCGGCGCCGACACCGTCATCTGCGACGGTGAGCTGTCGCCGTCCCAGCTGCGTAACCTGGAGCAGCGCACCAAGGTCAAGGTCGTCGACCGGACCGCGCTGATCCTCGACATCTTCGCCCAGCACGCCAAGAGCAAGGAGGGCAAGGCGCAGGTCGAGCTGGCCCAGCTCGAATACCTGCTGCCGCGCCTGCGCGGTTGGGGTGAGACGCTGTCCCGGCAGACCGGTGGTTCCGGTCGCGGCGGCGGCGCCGGCGGCGGCGTGGGTCTGCGTGGTCCCGGTGAGACCAAGCTGGAGACCGACCGGCGCCGGATCCGTACCCGCATCTCCCGGCTGCGCCGCGAGATCAAGGGCATGAAGACGGTACGCCAGACCAAGCGCGCCCGGCGCTCCCGTAACGCCGTGCCCGCGGTCGCCATCGCCGGCTACACCAACGCCGGCAAGTCGAGCCTGCTCAACCGGCTGACCGGCGCGGGCGTGCTGGTCGAGAACGCGCTCTTCGCCACCCTCGACCCGACCACGCGCAAGGCCACCACCGCCGACGGCCGGCTCTACACCCTCTCCGACACGGTCGGTTTCGTCCGGCACCTGCCGCACCAGATCGTCGAGGCGTTCCGCTCGACCCTGGAGGAGGTCGCCGAGGCGGACCTGGTGGTGCACGTCGTCGACGGCGCCCACCCGGACCCGGAGGAGCAGGTCCGGGCGGTCCGCGAGGTGCTCTCCGAGGTCGGCGCCGACCGGCTGCCCGAGCTGCTGGTGGTCAACAAGACCGACGCCGCCGACGAGGACACCCTGCTGCGGCTCAAGCGGCTCTGGCCGGACGCGATCTTCGTCTCCGCGCACAGCGGGCGCGGCATCGACGGGCTGCGCCAGGCCGTCGAGGAGGGGCTGCCCCGCCCGGCGGTGGAGGTCCGCGCGGTGCTCCCGTACGACCGGGGTGACCTGGTGGCCCGGCTGCACCGGCAGGGCGAGGTGCTGAGCACCTCCCACCTGCCCGAGGGCACCTTGCTGCACGTGCGCGTCGGTACGGCGCTCGCCGCCGAGCTGGCGCCGTACGCCGCGGTGGAGGCGGTGGCCGGGGCGCGGTAGCGCTCCCGGCGTGACACGCCCGTTCACCGCGGCATGCGACACTGGCGCAATGCGCCGCGCTGTTTCCTCGGTCACGGTTGCCCTCGGTCTGCTGGGGGCCATCGTGGCGTCCGCCGGTGTCGCCCTGGCGGCACCGGCGACCTCCGCTCCCGCCCCGAAGAAGCGCTGTACGGTCACCGACGAGCGGCTGGACGAGCTCTCCGGGCTGGTGGCGACGAAGACCGGCTACATCGTGGTCAACGACGGCTCGCTGCAGGCCAACCGGAAGCGGATCTTCTACCTGGACACGAAGTGCCGGGTCATCAAGGAGGTCAGCTATACCGGCTCGGGCCCCTTCGACACGGAGGACCTGGCCGTCTCGCCGGACGGGAAGACGCTCTGGATCGCCGACATCGGGAACAACCCGGGGACGGACCGGCGCCCCCGGATCGCGGTGTGGAGCATGCCGATCGACGGCGGTAAGCAGCCGGTGCTGCACCGGATGTCGTACCCGGACCAGAAGCAGCGCGACGCGGAGGCGCTGCTCATCGGCGCCGACGGCCTGCCGTTGGTGATTACCAAGGTGCCCAGCGGCAAGGCCGAGATCTACACCCCGACGGGGAAGCTGCCCAAGGGTGACACCGATCCGGTCCCGATGAAGAAGGTCGGTGAGATCAGCCTCCCGGAGACGACCACCGACAACCCGATGAACATCTTCGGTCGGGTGTCGATCACCGGGGCGGCCCGCTCGCCCGACGGCTCAAAGGTGGTGCTGCGCACCTACGCGGACGCCTTCGAGTACGGCGTGACCGGCGACGACATCGTGGCGGCGGTGACCACCGGCAAGCCCCGGGTCACTCCGCTGGACGATCCGTTCGGCGAGGCGATCTCGTACACCCGGGACGGGAAGACCTTCGTCACCGTCTCCGACGGCGGCACCCTCAACGACGACGACCCGATCGACATCCTCGCGTACACCCCGTCGACGACCGGGGCCGAGGCGCTCGCCGGAGCCGACGGCGCCAAGAAGCCGGTGGCCGAGAAGTCCTGGTACGACTCGCTCAGCCTGGACCAGATCACGTACCTGATCGGCGCGATCGGCGTGCTCGGCGCGCTGCTGGTCGGCGCGGGCATCGTCGGCATCCTGCGGTCCCGGCGCCGGCCCGCCCCGGCCGACGACAGCCGGGACGGCGACGATCCGTTCTCCTCCGGGGCGATCGACCGGGGTCCCGACGACGGCGTCGGCCCCGGCGATCGGGGCGGTCCGCGCGCTGGCGTCTACGGCGGCGCTCCGGCGGCCGGCGTCTACGGCGGCCCCGGGCCGGCCGGTGCCGCCCCGGGCCGGGCGCCCGGGGGCGGCGGCGTCTACGGCGGCGGTCCCGGTGGCCGTCCCGACGGGCCCGGCGTGCCG